>JAKPXB010000040.1 GCA_029570375.1 Bacillota bacterium
CCGCTGTTTCCGGGATGAGGATCTGCGCGCTGACCGACAGCCGGAATTCACACAACTCGACATGGAGATGTCCTTCGTTGAAATGGAAGACATCCTCGCAACGCTTGAACGGTTATTCCGCTCGGTCGTCGGAGAAGTGAAGGGCATTCATTTCGACGCGCCGTTCCCCCGCCTCACATGGGTGGAAGCCATGGACCGCTACGGGAGCGATAAACCGGATCTCCGCTTCGATCTGCCGATTGTCGATATCACCGATATCGCGCCGTCAATGGGCTTTTCCGTGTTCAGCAAAGCCGTCGAAGCCGGCGGTGTCGTCCGCGCGATTACGGTCCCCGGCCAATCCGATTTTACCCGCAACACCATCAACGATTTGACCGATTTTGCCGTTTCAGAGGGAGCCGGGGGCATGGCGTGGATCGCCTGGAGACCTTCCGGCGAGATCTATTCGATCCTCTCCAAATTTGTTGAAGAGAAAGATATGCGGATTCTCCTCGACCGCGTCAACGCCAGACCGGGCGACTTCGTCCTGTTCTCCGCCGATAAACCCGATGTCGTCCGCAAAGTCACAGGAGCGCTCCGCCTGAAGCTCGGCGACATACTTGGGCTCCGCGATCCTGACAAATTCGCGTTCGCGATTGTCACCGACTTCCCCATGTTTGAGTACAACGAGGAAGAAGGGCGTTACACCGCGCAGCACCACCCTTTCACCATGCCTTTCATGGAGGATCTCGATTATCTGATATCGGATCCGCCGCGCGTGCGTTCACAGGCCTACGATTTCGTCCTGAACGGCACCGAGCTCGGCTCCGGCAGTATCCGTATCCACCGAAGCGATATCCAGCGGCGCGTCTTCGAGGCGCTGGGACTGGGCGAGGAGGAAATCGAAGAGCGCTTCGGCTTCATCCTCAACGCCTTTACGTACGGGGCTCCGCCGCACGGGGGATTCGCTTTCGGATTGGATCGCCTCGTCATGCTCCTCGCCGGTGAACAGTCGCTCCGGGATGTCATCGCATTCCCGAAAATACGTGACGCGTCCTGCCCGATGACTGACGCGCCGACAGCCGTCTCACCGGATCAGCTCGGCGCCCTCGGCATCTGTGTCGCCGACTCGCCGCTGTCCGCACGCGAAAGCGCGGCCTCCCCCAGAGAGAAACGCCGCGCCGCGCTCAATATAAAGCAGCTGGCGGACGACTCGCGCCTCCTGATCTCAGAGGAAGAAGAGACCGGCATGCGCGACAGTCTCCTCGAGCTGATCACCTTCGCTGACGCGCTCCATGAGATCGATACAGAAGATGTCGAACCGACTTTCTCGACATCGGAATCGCACGACGCCTGGCTGACAAACAGAGACAGCCGCCCCCTGACGGCAGAGGACGCGTTAGCCAACGCGCCGGCGTCTCGCGGCCCGTTCTTTTTCGTGCCGCCTGTGGTCGAGTGAGGAGGGTATCCGGGATGGACTATCGAAGCATGCAATTACAACAACTGGCGGACGGCCTCAGAGCGCGCGATTTCTCGTCGCGTGAACTCACCGAATCCGTTTTTGCGGCCATTGACAAAACGGAACCGGTGGTGGGCGCTTACATTACACTGACGCGGGATATCGCCATGAAACAGGCCGACCGCGTCGACGCCCTTCTCTCAGAGGGCCGCGAGCTGCCGCCTCTCGCCGGCATCCCCGGCGCGCTGAAAGATAATATCGCTACAGCGGGCATCCGCACGACAAACGCGTCCAGAATGCTCGCGGATTTTGTTCCGCCGAACGACGCCTTCGTCTGGAGAATCCTCCGGCAGCAGGAGATGGTTCTAACCGGGAAGGCGAATATGGACGAGTTCGCGATGGGGCACTCAACGGAGACATCCGCGTTTCATCGGACGCGCAATCCCTATGACACCTCGCGCGTACCGGGAGGAAGTTCAGGCGGCTCCGCCGCCGCGGTCGCCTCCGGGGAAGCCTGTTTCGCCCTCGGATCCGACACAGGGGGTTCTGTGAGGCAGCCGGCCGCCCTCTGCGGCATAGTGGGCATGCGCCCGACATACGGACTCATCTCAAGGCGCGGGGTGACGACCTTCTCTTCATCTCTCGACCAGATCGGACCGATGACAAGGAGCGTCCGCGATAACGCGCTGCTGCTGGATGTCCTCGCGTTCTTCGATGAAAAGGACGCGCAGTCCGTCGCCCGCCGAACGGATTCTTTTGTCCGGGAAGCGGACGCGCCGTTCGGACAGCCGGTGATCGGCTGGCCGCAGTCATACTTTGAGTTAAATGATCTCCGTGGAGATGTCAAAGCGCTTCTTGAGAAAGCGCGCGACTTCTACGCGTCGATCGGTGCCCGCATTGTCCCGGTCGATCTCAAGACGCTCGACGCCTGTCTGGCGGGATACTACATCATCTCAAGTGCCGAAGGATTCTCCAGCATGAACCGCTTCGATGGTATTCATTACGGGCGCCGCAGCGACGGCGGAAACTCGCTTGAGGACATTTACTTCCACTCGCGCTCTGAGGGACTCGGCACCGAGGTCAAACGGAGAATACTCCTGGGCTGTTATGCGCTGACCCAGGAGAATTACGGCGACTATTACCTGAAAGCGGCGAAAGTCCGCACGATTGTGAAGCGGGAGTTCGAAGCGATATTCCGGACATGCGACGCGATCCTCACCCCGGTGACCGCGACACCGGCGTGGCCGCTTGGCTCGCATCCGGAGGAAATGGGCGGCGGTAAATACAGCAACGACCGCTTCACGCTGCCTCCTTCCCTCACCGGTATGCCCGCCCTTGAGCTCCCGGCAGGGATGACGGGCGAAGGACTTCCGGTCGGCATGCAGCTGATCGGACCGCGTTTCTCTGAGGGAGCGCTCTACCGTCTGGCCGCCGCGTTCGAAGACGCGCACGGGCTGCTGCCCACCCCTGAGGAGGTAAAAGCATGAGTCTCCAGGATTACGAAAGCGTCATCGGCCTCGAAGTCCACGTTGAACTGAACACAAAACACAAAGCGTTCTGCGAATGTTCGACAGCCTTCGGAGCGCCGCCGAACTCGCAAGTCTGCCCCGTCTGCCTCGCGATGCCAGGCGCGCTCCCCGTCCTGAACCGGGAAGTCGTCGACAGCGCGATCAAGGCGGGAATAGCGACTCACTGCACGATTGAGCATTTCTCCCGATTCGACAGGAAAAACTATTTTTACCCCGACCTTCCTAAGGCGTACCAGATCACGCAGAACGATTTTCCGATCTGCACGAACGGCTATGTTGAAGTGGCCGCCGGCGAGAACCTCCGGAGGATAAGAATTTCGCAGATTCATATGGAGGAAGACGCGGGCAAACTGATCCACCACGCGGACGGCACGGAGATCGACTGCAACCGCTGCGGCGTCCCCCTGCTTGAGATTGTCTCCGAACCGGACGCGCGGTCAGCGGAAGAAGCTGTCGCCTATCTCCGGAAACTCCGGGCCATGGTGCGCTACACAGGTATCTCAGATGGCAGGATGAATGAAGGCTCGCTCCGTTGCGATGTCAACCTGTCCGTACGCAAAAAAGGAGAAGAAGCCTTCGGAACGCGCGTCGAGATCAAGAATATCAACTCGTTTAACTTCGTCGCCCGCGCGATCGAGAGCGAATTCAAGCGGCAGGTGGATCTCCTTGAAAATGACGGAACGATCGTTCAGGAAACGCGCCGGTTCGATGAAAAATCGGGGCAGACATATGCGATGCGTTCCAAAGAGAACGCCGCTGATTACCGCTATTTCCCCGACCCCGACCTCGTACCCGTGCGCGTCACCGACGAGGAGATCGAAGAAATCAGAACATCCATTCCCCGCATGGCGGATGAGCGGAGCGCTTTCTACACCGATGTGTACAAGCTCACCGCCTATGAGGCGGAACGGCTGACCGAAGACAAAGAGATGAGCGATTTCTTCGAAACAGCGGTGTCGCATACGCGTTATCCGAAAACACTCGTCAGTCTGATTCTCGCCGACATCTCCCCGCTCTTTACGGAGGAGATGGCTGAAGTCCCCGTCAGTCCTTCAAGCCTAGGCAGCCTGTCCGATCTTCTCGGCGACGACGAGATCAACAGCAGCACGGGGCGCCGTATTCTGAAAGAACTGCTTGTGAAGGATTTTGACCCCGTGGCTTACGTGAAAGAGCATGAGCTCGCGCAGATCAATGACCGGGGCGTCCTGCAGCCAGTGGTCGGCGCAGCCGTCGAAGCCAACGCACGCGCCGTCAAAGACTTCCTCAGCGGCAAAGAGACAGCCCTGCGCGCCATCATCGGTTTTGTCATGAAACAGACGCAGGGCAGAGCGAACCCCGTTCTCGCCGAGACAATGATCCGCGAACTGATCGCTAAAGCAAATTAAAACGGAGGTTCTTTCGCCCCGCCCGGGTGACGAAAGAACCTCCGCCATCAATTCCCTAAACTGTCAGCTGTTCCATTGTCGTCTCGTCGAACGCCCGGAGAAGTTCCGTCGCGAGCGTGACTGCCGCTTCGAAATCACAGAGTTTCGCCCAGCCGTAATGAGTGTGAATATAGCGGACGGGAATACCGATCACAACCGTCGGAATTCCGGCACCTTGGGTATGAATCAGGCCGCCATTTGTCCCGCCGCCGCTGCGAACACCCTCCTGGACAGGAATATTGTGTTTCCTCGCCATCTCAAGAGCGAACTTCTGAAACCCGGGATGCGTGATCATGGAACGATCGATATGGCGGAGCATCGGCCCTTTCCCGAGAGCGGTCTGCCGCTGGTCCGCAGGCGCGAAATAATCGTCCGCCGGTGTTCCTTCGAAGACAATCGCGAGATCGGCTTCGACTCGTCGGGCTGTCACAACCGCTCCCCGTCCGCCGATCTCTTCCTGAACGGAATAAGCGGCCACAACATCGCAGGACAAATCCTCGCCGTCCAGCTGTCTCAGTGTTTCTGTCATCGCGGCGCAGCCAAGTCTGCAGTCAAAGGCTTTTCCCAGCAGGAGATCGTGCGATTCGTCGTAAGCAAAAGCGACATCAGGGACGACCGGCGCTGCGATATACACACCGAATTTTTCTTCCGCCTCTTCACCGCAGCGTGCTCCGATGTCAAGTTCGATTTGCTCGATGGTCACACCCTGCTGCCGCTCCGCCTCTGAAAGGTAATGCGGGGGTTTGCTCGCGGTAATTGCGTGAATCCATTTCCCATTGCGCGTCCTGACGCGGAAGACATGGGCGGGGATATTCGCGGCCACCCAGCTCCCAAGAGCCTGTATCCGGAGCATTCCATTGTCCCGGATTGAGTGAACGATCAGACCGACTTCATCGAGGTGAGCGTCGAGCTGTACGCGCAGCCGGTCACCTCTGAATCCCTCACGGGAAACATACACATTCTGCATGCTGTCAACAGATACTTCGCCGAACGGACTGGCTAGATTGACGGCAAGCTTCGCTGTCTCGTGCTCGAAACCGGATGGTCCGTTTGACTCTGAAAATTTTTTAATTAAATCCAGCGCCTGCGCTCTTTCTTTCTCATCGAATGATTTCACTTTCTGCCTCTTTCCTTCCTGCTCCACCGTTCCGGCGGCTGTTACCGGCTGCGAACCCCCGGACAGCCCGTGTCATGCGCGGGGGCAACTATACTGAGGATAACCCCGGGCACAAAGGGACTGTACGACATCTGTCTGTCCCCGGGGCGTTTTCTTATACATATTAACCTAAAATGATCATAGAAAAATGTCATTCAGCAGCTCCGGGACCATCATCCGGCAAAGCTGAACGAAAGACATCCGGCTTTTTCTCGCGTTTCAAACGGCTGTAACGCACTTATATCAGCCTTTTCACCTGTTTTTCAACTCACGTCGCACAGGGAAGATCCGACTCCCGTATTGGCGATCAGCATATAACAGCCTGGTAATTTAGTCATACTATTATGCGATTGCACATACGCGGCTCGTTCTATCTGACGAAGAGTTGGATAGAGATCAGACAATTTTGGGTGATTTTGACATTTGTAGGGCTGTTTTGCTTAGTCCATACTGTGATTTGCTCAGACACTTCCCGACGTATGCCAATCGAACGATTTTTTCGCGTATCTTTTTTTATCCGCGTTTACCGGGAAACACTCTGAGGACAGCCGCATGATGCGGGAAAAGCAGAAAAATCGCGGTTCCGGCCATAAATGGGCGGATCTGCAAAGGAATAATCAACATTAAGGGTAAACACATGAATCATACAATGCACAAAATCGCTTGCGTGACAGCGAGCGCCGTTATGGCCGTTGTCATGCTTGCTGTTCCCGTTACCACGGCTGTTCTGAGCGGACACGAAGGTGTCTCCGCGAAGAAGGCGGAATCGCCGGATCCCGGCGACGAGGAGCCTCCCATACCACTTTATGAGGACGAGGAACTCTTTATTCTGGGCGATCAGGGTGTGAACCGCCATATGCCGGACTTCCATGACTCTGATGACCACCGGACAATTACCGGCACACAAACCACTGAATCACCATCCCATACGGCATCACCCGGCGGATCCGCCGTGCTCCCTTCAGAGAAAGCGGCGGACGAGCACGCCATTTTGCGCGTCCCCTCTGATGCCGGCTCGAAAAAGGATTCTCTCACCCCGGAGGAGTCTGTTTCCGAAGAAGAAATGATCAGCCGTCTCCGGCAGCGCCTTGAGGAACAAAAATCGGAGGCCGGGCGAATCGAAGACGAGCACGCGGAAACGCCGGGGAAAGATACCGCCGGCGAAATGGCGTCCACCACGAGAATGACGGCAACTCCGCGAACTCTTCCGCCAAAGAACGGTACTTTTCTGATCCATCTCAAATACCCTGATAAAAATTACGTCGGGAGACCGCTGAAGGTCAGAGATCGAAAATATCTCGAGGGGTTAGTGATGGGAGAATTCGGCAATGATTATCTCGGCGCGGTTCTCGTCGCCCAATGCATCCGCGACTCCATGGTGAAATCGGGAACGAACAGCGCAGCTGTCATCAAGCGCCAATATGGTTACACAGCGCGCGTCCGTTCGCGCGTATCGGCAGAAGTGAAAAGAGCGGTGGCTTTTGTATTTGACCAGGGCGGCAGCGCCGTTCAGCATCCGATCTACTATTTTTATGCGAGCAATCTCGTGAGAGGCCGCTGGCACGAATCACAGAAATTCATCGTTCAGCGAAAGGCCGTCCGCTTTTTCAGCACCCGCACGCGGTAACGGGGGTAGTTTTCTGTCGATGAGCTTATAACTAAAAAACGGGGTTAAGTATCGCGGCGGCGACGAAGTTCAGAGGCTGAAGCGTGTAATTCGGAACAAGTGTGATGTAAAAAAAGCTGATTTCCTGTTAGTATATTGAAAACACGTGCATGGTATCGGTCATGAAAAAAACCAGAAAAGGCACGGGGAATAGCTATCCGGTCCTGACCATCGAATGGCAGAACCCATAACAGTGCCTCGCCCGGGGGAGGGGTTTCAATGGAAGTCGGTAAAAGTTTCAAGCGCGTTGACGCTTTCGATAAGGTAACCGGCCGCGCGAAATACGCGGACGACCTCTGTCCGAAGAACGCCTATGTGTCGCGTATTCTGCATTCGACCATCGCGCACGGACGTGTCATCCGGATTGACACAGCGGAGGCCGCGCAGATAGACGGCGTGGTAAAGGTGCTCACCTGTTTCGATGTCCCCGACCGGCCGTTCCCGACAGCCGGACACCCGTGGAATACGGATCCGGGGCACCAGGATGTCGCAGACAGGAAACTCCTGAATGAGCACGTCCGGTACTACGGCGACGACATCGCGGTCGTCATCGCGGAAGACACTGTCGCGGCAGACCGCGCGATCCGTGCGCTGACCGTGGAGTATGAAGCGTACCCCTTTGTTCTTGACCCCATCGAATCAGCGAAAGAGGGCGCTCCCCTCATTCACGGCGAACGGCAGAACAATAATATTCTCGCGCACTCAAGCCTCCGGATCGGCAACTACGCGGAGGCGATCAAAGAGCCCGGCCTGATCAAGGTTGAAGGCTGGTACCATACGCCGACCGTTCAGCACTCCCATATTGAGAACCATATCTGTTTTGCCTACCAGGAGCAGGGCCAGCGCGTCACTGTTTGTTCGTCAACGCAGATCCCGCACATCGTCCGGCGCGTGACAGCGCAGGCGCTCGGGTGGCCGTGGGGTAAAGTGCGGATCATCAAGCCCTACATTGGGGGCGGATTCGGGAATAAACAGGATGCGCTGTACGAACCGCTGTGCGCGTGGCTGACCACACAGGTGGGCGGACACCCCGTGAAACTCGACGTGAGCCGCGAAGAGACATTCGTCAACAACCGCGTGCGCCATGCGATGCACGCCCATATCACGTCGTGGATGCGCCCCGACGGCACATTCGCCGCGAGGAAACTGGAAGTCTGGTCGGATCAGGGCGCTTACGCGTCTCACGGACATTCCGTCGCCGCGAAAGGGATGGGCGCGTTCCCACAGCTCTACCCCTGCGACAACGTCGAGACTGACGCGTGGACCGTCTATACCAACAAGCCGACAGGCGGCGCGATGCGCGGCTACGGCATCCCCCAGGCGATGTTCCAGAATGAAAGCCACATCGAAGACATTGTCACGGCGCTGAATCTCGACCCGATCGCCTTCAGGAGGAAAAACAGCATGCCTGTCGGTTATTTCGACAGTTTCTCAAAGAACGAGCTCTACGAGGACAGTTTCAACCAGTGTCTGGACAAAGCGATTGAAAAGATCGATTACGACCGAAAGCGCGCGCGCTACAGGCATCAGACGGGTCCCGTACGGCGCGGCATCGGCGCGGCGCTTTTCTGGTATAACACAGCGGTGTGGCCGATCAGCATCGAGACATCCTCCTGCCGCATGATCATGAACCAGGATGGCTCGATCCAGCTGATCACCGGAGAGACGGAAATCGGGCAGGGCTGCGATACGGTGTTCGCGCAGATGGCCGCGGACACGATCGGGCTCAGGCTCGAAGATGTCCATGTCTTCACGATGCAGGACACGGATGTCACGCCCTACGGTTCCGGCGCCTACGCCTCGCGTCAGACGTACATCGGCGGATTCTCGATCAGACAGACCGGGCAGCTTCTCAAAGAGAAGATCCTGAAACACGCACACACGCTGACGCGCATGCCGGCAGACTTGTTAGACATCATCGACGGCACGATCGTCCGCAAGTCAGACAACCGCGCGCTAATGACGGTGGGCGAGCTGGCCACGCGGACGCTCTACGACATGGAGCGGAGCGAACACCTCGCCGCGGAGAGTACTTATGCGGTGAAAAGCAACGCGTATTCATTCGGTGTGACGATCGCAGAAGTAGAGGTGGATATTCCCCTTTGTCAGGCAAAAGTCCTCAACATGGTCAACGTGCACGACTGCGGGACGCTGATCAACCCACAGCTCGCGGAAGCGCAGGTCCACGGCGGCATGAGCATGGCGCTTGGATTCGGACTTTACGAAGAACTCCTGGCAGACCCGAAAACCGGCCGTATTCTGAACGATAATCTGCTCGACTACAAACTCCCGACGACGATGGATCACCCGGATCTGCTGGTCGATTTCGTGGAAAACGCGGAGCCGACGAGCCCCTTCGGGACCAAGGCGCTGGGGGAACCGCCGACCTGTTCCCCGGCTCCCGCGATCAGGAACGCGATTCTGCAGGCGACCGGCGTCGCCATCAATACGCTGCCGCTGAATCCGCACAGATTATTCGAGGAATTTACAAAAGCCGGCATCTTCCGGACTGAACAGGAGGTTATTTCGCCGCCGTCACCCGGCCGAAGCGCGGAAATCTCCCGGGTCACAATAAATGCATAAAACAGAGAAACAGCTCAACACAGCACAGGGATAGCCATCCGGGGCGCCGGGAAGCAGTGAGGAATCTATGTACGATATCAACCATATTTACGAAGCGAACTCCGTCGAAGAAGCGATTCAGCGGCGGATCGAACAGCCACAGGCCCTTATCATCAGCGGCGGATCGGATATCCTGATCGGTATCAGAGCAGGCAAACTCGCCGGCTGTGATCTCATCAGCCTCTACATGATCGACGAACTGCGCGGTGTGTCGCTCGACGAGGACGGCACCATCCGCATCGGTTCGCTGACATCTTTCGCGTCGGTGACGAAAAGCCCCGTCATTCAGAAGTATGTGAATGTCCTCGGTGAAGCGGCTGACAAAGTCGGCGGCCCTCAGATCAGAAACATCGGAACGATCGGAGGTAATACGTGCAACGGGGTCACCTCTGCCGATACAGCATCGACCCTGATGGCTTACGACGCCATTATCGAACTCACCGGTGCAGAGGGAAAGCGCCTCGTTCCGATTGAGAAATTCTACCTCGGCGCGAAGAAAACCGATATTCGCGCGGATGAGATCCAGACCGCAGTTCTGATACGCCCCGAGAGTTATCGTGGGTACCACGGCTACTACTATAAATATGCGATGCGCAGCGCGATGGATATTGCGACAAGCGGCTGTTCCGTCAATGTCAGACTGAGTGAAGACAAGAAAAGAATTGAGGATGCCCGCATCTGTTATGGTGTCGCCGGTCCCATCCCCCTTCGGACCAGGAGCGCGGAACAGGCGGCGTACGGACAGCCCGTTTCGCGGGACACGGTAGAAGCTTTCGCGGCCGGCGCGCTGAAAGATGTCAATCCGCGGACGAGCTGGCGCGCGACAAAAGAATTCCGCATCCAAATTCAGGGAGAACTGGCGCGGCGCTGCCTGACAGAAGCCATTAACCGCGCGGGAGGAATCTGGGCATGATCGAAAAACAATACAAACAAATCACTTTCACACTCAACGGGAAACAAGTCAGCACCTCTGTCGACGTACGCGAATCACTCGCCGACATGCTGCGCCGCGAATTCGGCCTCACATCTGTCAAGAAAGGCTGCGAGGTCGGTGAATGCGGGGCGTGCACGGTTCTGATCAACGGTGATGTCTTCGCCTCCTGCATCTTCCTCGCTATATGGGCAGACGGGAAAGACGTGATGACCGTTGAAGGGCTCGTCGACACCGACGGCCATATCGCCGACATCCAGCAGGCGTTTATCGATGAAGCCGCTGTCCAATGCGGATTCTGCACTCCCGGATTCATCATGTCGGCAGAACGTTTGCTCCGTACCGGCAAGCGGTACACAAGAGATGAGCTGCGCAAAGAACTGTCAGGCAATATGTGCCGCTGCACCGGTTACCATAACATCATCAACGCGGTAGAAAAAGCGATGAACGCGCGTCTGGAAGCGGCGGGAAAGCAGCCTGTATGAAGAATCGGCTTCTCTACGGGAGAAAGCGTGAGACAAAGGCATGCGGCTAAGCACCTCATGTCAGGGAGGCAGCCATGAAAAAATGGTTCAATCACCATTCCTGCAGAAAAGACACCCCTGATCCCAAGGACCCGGAAATCCGGTCAACGGACCCTGAACCTGTCCTGTTAATCTCCGCGCCCTCCATATGGAGCGCCCATGTCGATTCCTGGCTCACAGAACGCCGGATCCCCTACATGAAACGCGGACGTCTCGGAGCCGGTGTAGCGATTAAAGTCGGCCCCGTCCATGAAATCATGGATTTCTATGTTCCGGCAGAAAAGCTCGAGGAAGCACAGGAAGATCTCGAGGAATTAAAAGAAATCGTCGGTGGATGGTAAACCATCGACGCCCGCACTCCGCGGGCATCTCCATACAGGCGCGCCACAGCGGCGCATGAGGTCAGTCATCCGGGTGGCTCAGCCGCCCGTGCGCCTGCTTCTCAGCAATTGAATCTCTCTCGCGTAACCGTCGAGTTCATTCGGTGTCTCGAGATTAAAAGGAAGATGCCGGAGTTTCGGATGGTTTATGATACGCACGATCGCCTCGAGGCCGATCTCGCCCTCTCCTATCTTCGCGTGCCGATCTTTCGCGCTGCCGAAAGAATTCATGCTGTCATTGAGATGGAATGCCTTGACGCGCTCAAGCCCTACTTCGCGGTCGAACGCCTCGATCAGACCGTCGAGGCCGTTCACGACATCATAGCCGGCGTCGTTCATATGGCAGCTGTCCATGCAGACACCCATTTTTTCCTTCAGATGGACGCCGTCGATGATGCGCGCGAGTTCCCCGAACGACCGGCCGATCTCACTCCCTTTCCCCGCCATCGTCTCGAGCAGGACGGGCGTCTTGATCTCCTCCGTGAGCACCTCGTTGAGCGCGTCAACAATCATTGCTATCCCCTCATCCGCGCCCTGGCCGACGTGACTTCCCGGATGAAAATTGTAGACAACATGGTCAATGTGCTGAAGCCGCTCCAGGTCATCCCGCATGGTCATCCTCGCGAACTCGCGGACTTCCGGTTTATTTGAACATAGATTAAGCGTATAGGGGGCATGCGCCACAATCGTTCCGATCCCATGCCGGCGCGCGAATTCATTGAACGCGGCCATATCCTCGAGATCGAGCGGGCGGGCCGACCCACCGCGCGGATTGCGCGTAAAATATTGAAATGTGCTGGCCCGGATGGAAAGCGCGGTTTCGCCCATCGCGACATAACCGCCGCTTGAAGATAAATGGCATCCCAGAAAAAACATATGTGAGTCCTTCTCTACTCTTCTGCCTGAATCAGTATATCGCCCGGCCTCACCATGCCGAGATATTCACGCGCGACGCGCTCGATATAATCACGGGAATCGACAAGTTCGTTCAAACCGCGCAACTCTTCATATTTCTCCAGAAGCTGATCGCGCTCACGCTGAAGCTGCCGGCGCTCCGCCTGCAGGCGGCTGAATTCCTGCTGCTGGGAGAGAAAAGAGGAGATACACAGCGCCAGAATGATCACAGAGACAACGCCGACAAAAAGACGCAGAAAAAAAGTCTGTGCGGCCGCTTTGCGATTACCTTTTCTATTGTCCACGTAGCTTGTACGCATTGTGTTCACCTGTCGACCTGACATCCTATTGGGTTGCTCTTATATTAAATGAGTTTGTTCGGTTTTGCAACCCGGGCAGCCTCCTGCACAGCAGGCCGGAGACAAAAAAGGGGCTGCTTTACTCCTTTATCCTTTGAGTACTTCAAAAAGCGAGTCCGCCTCCTCTTTGCGGACATTTTCACGGATATCGAGAATCCGCACACGGATATGGTTCTGCCCGTAACCGATGTCGAGAATATCGCCGGTCTTCACAACCGTTCCCGGCTTCCCCCGCTGGCCGTTCACCTCAACGCGCCCCGCCGAGCACATCTCGTTCGCGACCGTCCGCCGCTTGACAATGCGTGACACTTTTAGGAATTTATCTAATCTCATTTCCCGTTCTCTCTTTTCTCCCCGCGCCGATCGGCTGCTTCTCTCCCTCGGGACTTTCTCCCGGGGAACCGCTTCTTTTATGAAACGTCCCGTTCGCTGTCATACACCTCTATAATCGCCGGATTCGGTCAGCTTTTCTCGTCCGCTTTCGCCTGATTCCAAAGCCGATCCATCGCCTCGAGCGTCATCCCCTCCAGCCGCACGCCAGCCGCGCGCGCCATCTCATCCATCTCAGTCATGCGGCGTATAAATTTGCCGGACGCGTTGTTCAATGCCGCTTCCGGATCGACATGCAGCATCCGGAGCACATTGACAACAGCGAACAGCAAATCGCCGGCTTCTTCAGCAATCCTTTCCTGAGAATTATTCCGCCGCGCGTCGTCCACTTCAGCGAACAGTTCGTGCATTTCCTCTATCATTTTCGTGCACGCTCCCTCGACCGTCGGCCAGTCAAAACCGATGCGGGCGGCACGTTTCTGCAGCTTAAACGATCGCGTCAGAGCGGGCATCGCTTTCGGCACATCTTTCAATTCCTGCACAATACCGTCAAAGCCCTTTTCGGCGCGCTTATTCTTCTCCCATGTCTTCAGGACTTCCTCCGGTGTCGTCGCAATATCATCCCCAAACAGGTGCGAATGGCGGCAGATGAGCTTCCGGCAAATCCCGGATACGACATCTTCGAAAGCGAATTCTCCTGCTTCCGCGGCGATCTGGGCGTGAAAGACGACCTGCATCATCACGTCGCCCAATTCTTCGCACAGTTTCTCCGCATCCTTCTGTTGAATCGCGTCGACCGCTTCGTACGCCTCTTCGAGGAAATTGCCCTGAATACTCTCATGCGTCTGAATGCGGTCCCACGGACAGCCGGCGTCGCTTCGAAGGAACGCCATGATCCGGAGAAGTTCGTCCACAGAATAGTGTTCTTTCAGAGAGAACGGTTCCGGCCGGCCGCCGGGAGAATGGTCTTCCGGCAAGGACGCGCCGCACAGGCGCGCCTTGTCATGCGGCTGTGGCGCGGACAAATCCGGAGGATAGACGGTCTCGCCATCGCCATGCCGGAAATAGTGCTCAAGCGCTTCGAGAAAGATCGACTGATCACGGTCAAAAGTCAAAAGATGAACAGCCTCGCCCAGCCTCATCCAGCGCACTTCTCTGACTTCCTCCTCTTGGGGCCGTATCCTGCCGCCGCGATAGTTCCCAAGGAAAAAGGTGACTGTTTTCTCCCTCCCCGGCTTCGGAGAGTAGGTCGACTCTCCCCTGAAACCCGGTATAATCTCAATCTCAATCCCTGTCTCCTCTTTAACTTCCCGTATCGCTGTTTCGTATTCAC
Source organism: Bacillota bacterium (assembly GCA_029570375.1). Taxonomy (GTDB): domain Bacteria; phylum Bacillota; class Clostridia; order Saccharofermentanales; family DTU023; genus UBA4923. The sequence goes on from JAKPXB010000040.1 coordinate 14,587, forward strand.
TTTCTCCCTGTTCCATATGTCCTTTGGGAAATGACCAGTGCCCCGGGCAGTGCTGAACGAGGAGGACATAGAGCAGACCGTCCGCCGTATGCAGGACGATCGCTCCGCAGGACCGCTCGTGAATGACGCCATATCCCGTGCGGAACGGCATATCGTCCGCGTGCGCCTTCCCTTCGGACGACAGGCGGCAGTTGCCTGTTGTGCCGCAAACTTTCTTCAAACTATGATTCATCGGATCGATTCCATTCTCTTTCATTTCTTTCGATCATGATAGCATCCATTCCCGCAAAAAACCTTTTCATCGGCGCGTTTTCCCGTTAAGATGGCTTTTGTGGGTATATCAATTCAAATCAATCAAGAAACAGGACAAACGATGGACAGGATGTTTCCAACCGAAGAGAACAGAGTATCGCCCCAGGCACCTCCCAAAAAACCGCTGCTCATTTTGACAACTGACAAGGTCAATCCATGGCACAATCTGGCTCTGGAGGAGTACCTGACAGGCCTTTGCGGGAACGATGACGGGAACGGAGCCGACAAACCGTACGGCGCCATTCTTTATTTGTGGCAGAACCGGCACACGGTCGTTATCGGGCGCAATCAGAACGCGTGGGAAGAGTGCCGAACGGGCCTGCTCGAAGAGGAAGGCGGTTGTCTCGCACGGCGAAGCACAGGAGGCGGCGCCGTCTACCACGATCTGGGAAATCTGAATTTCTCCATCATCCTGCCCCGTTCGCAGTTCGATCTGGGGGAGAGCTTCAGGGTAATCCTCGACGCGGCTCAATCACTCGGCCTCGACGCCATCCGTTCCGGGAGAAACGATATTCTGATCGACGGACGAAAATTCTCCGGCAACGCGTTCCGCTGCATGAAAGGCGCTGCGCTTCACCATGGAACGCTTATGGTAGACACGGATATTGAACCGATGATGCGGTATCTGACCGTCTCCGATTCAAAACTGAAGACACGCGCCATCAAGTCGGTGCGTTCGCGCGTGATCAACCTGAGGGAAGTCATGCCGGAGCTGACGATAGACGCGCTGATTTCCGCTGTGATCGGTTCATTTGTGAAACAGTACGGCGCCGGGCGCCCCGTCGTCCGCCAGACGGCGGAGACTTTGACGAGAGATGAGACACTCGCTGATTTGGAAGCGCTGTACGCTTCGTGGACGTGGCGCTACGGACGGGCGATCGACTTCGATGTGCAGATTGAGACAGAGCGTTTTCCGTGGGGACAGGCGGATATCCGCCTCAAAGTAGCGCAGGGCTCCGTCACCGACGCCGCGATTTACAGTGACGCACTCGACGGCGATTTGATCGAACAAGCCGCGCTGTCATTGATCGGCTCACGCTTCAATTCCCGCGAAATGGCCGCGCGCGTCGCGTCGCTCGGGAGGACGGATGAGGTGTTCGGCGAAATTCCCCCTGCTGTCATCACCGCGGACATTGCAAAAGTTCTTTTGGAAGAGGGATACTGAGCGATCCACCGGGTTAAAAAATATGTGGCCTCCGGCATCACAGCCTCTGCGGCTGCTCCGCAGTGATCACATTTGATTTCCGTGATCTCCCCTGATTCCGGGCATAAAAACACCCCGCCAGTTTTTCACCAGCAGGGCTTAGCTATGATTTTCGCGGTAATCCGCATTTTTTAAGTCCACTTCCAGCAGTTTGCGGATGTTTTTTCCCGAATCATCCCTGACGTTCTGCTCAACTACGCCAACATCCACATCAAAGCCTCTTCGGATCAGGTCATTGTAGAGAACGTTTTCCATCAGGTGCGTTTCTTCCAATTGTCTGAAGCCGCGTCTCGCGTTCCTCAGACCCGGAAATGACCGGCGCCGATCAACTCAATCACGGTGTGAGAGCCGATGAAGCCTGCTCCTCCTGTAACAAAGTATTATTGAACAGCATCCCCCGAAAAGAATGAATCTATTTTTAATACGATTCGTTACTATTAGTCATGCCGTCCAGGATTGCTTTGGCGACCGGCCGCTTGCAGCTTCTGTAATCCTTCCCCGCGAGGATCAGTTTTTCCACTTTCAGTGTGGCGATTTCTTCCTTCGGAATGTCATACGGATTGGCGGACAGGATAACCATGTCCGCGATTTTGCCGGCTTCAAGACTTCCGCGTTCTTTCTCATCGAAGGCCGCATAGCAGCCGTTGACGGTGCACATCCGGAGCGCGTCCTGTACCGTTATCGCCTCGTCCGCGTTATCATTGTTCACGGCTTTATCCATCCACACAATCGGATCGGGCGATGTGCATGGCGCGTCAGATCCGAAAGAAACAACGATTCCATTGTTCCGAAAAGTTTTCAGCGGATTGAGGCGCTTCGTCCTCTCAACCCCGAGGATGCTCTCAAGATAGGCGTTTGGCTCCTGCTTCCAATTGATGAAGGCACTCTGCACAGGGAGCTGAATATGATACTCCCGGCAGATCTGTATCCCCTCTTCGGTCGGCAGGCAGGCGTGGATAATGCCGTGTCTGTGGTCTTCTCGCGGATAATCGTCCAAAGCCGCTTTCAGTGCTCTGGACGCCTGGTCAAATGCCCTGTCGCCGATGGCGTGCAGCTCGATCTGCAGTCCCTCCCTGTTCGCTTCTTTGCAGAACGCGATGACTTTCTCATCGCTGTTGTAGAGGACGCCTCTCCCCGCCTGCTCGTCCGCGTAAGGCTCCAGAAGCGACGCGTCGTGCGATCCGAAGCACCCGTCCAGCGCGCTCTCAAAACAGCCGCCTATTCGCGGCAGCTTCCGGCTCTTCGCGACCCTGATATTCATCGGCTGCGGGAACACGCGAACCTGGAATCCGTTTTGCAGCGATTTCGCGAAAATCTTCTCGAAGGTAATGTCAAGGTTAGCTACGAAGCCAACACCGCTGACGGTATGGATCATGCCGATGCCGCGGGAAGCCATCAGGTCAACGGCGTCCTGCATATGGCGGAAAAGGTCGACAAGCGACAGCGATTTTGTGATGTAATCAGAAAACCTGAAGAATGCTTCCTGGTTCATTTCACCGGTGTCCGGGTGGTAGCCGCGCAGATCCTTTACCTTGTCATCCATCTTGCGCAGAAGTTTGGAATTGACGATGCACGCGTGGCCGTCGTACTTTACAACCATAATTTCTTTATCCGGACAGACGGCGTCGAGCTCTTCACGGCTTATGAGTCGGCCCTCTTTCACCGAGTAAGGGGACGCGCCGAAAGCAATAAGTGTTCTTCCTTTCGACCGCGCCGCAAACTCCCGCACCAGCCCGGCGATTTCATCGTTCGATTCCGCGTCCATGACATTAAGTCCCGCCTGAAATGTAGCATACGAGGCAAAATGCTGATGAGTATCGACGAAAGCAGGAATCAGCGCGCGCTGGCCCAGTGTGATTTTTTCAGCGTTCGCGAAATTATCCGGCAGAATATCTCCAACAAAAAGAATTCTCCCCCCGTCTTCCACCAGATATCGGAACACCTCGTTGTTTTCATTGACGGAAAGTATAGATCCTTCGTAACATTTCATATGTCTGCTCTCCTTCTTAACTGAAGCCCGAGGCTGATTGTAGCAAACTTTGACCGATATTGCCGCCAGTTGGGACACAAGACACGGCCAAAGAATAATCGGTCCAATCAATTGTTATCATCATATCCTGTAAACGGGGATGATGTCACCGTTCTTTCCCGTGATGGATTGCAGCTCCACATCGACCTCTGGGTTGTCGTACACACCCGGACCGGAGATGTATAAGAGAAAATCCTTACTGTTCTTTCCGGCAAAGGTCAGGTAGTTCCGGACGTATCGTGTTTTCAGTTCAAAGAGCGACATGTCTGTTTCAGACAGGATCGGCATTCTCCGCATGTGATTCTCCTTTCCGCGTACCAGGCGCTTATTATGTAAAAGGGCATGAAAAAGCGCAGGATGTTGTTTCCTACGCTTCATCTGTTACGGCTAAAATACGATGCGATCTTATTTTGGCCGAAGTATCATTGTTTCATTGAACATCAAATATCTATTGCCTTCTCATCCAGCAGGAATTGTTCAACTCCAATATACTGAATCCCATTCTCATCTTTCCATGGATTGATATAATCTCCTACAACTACTATTTTCTTGAAAGAATCAGGTACCCGGATAAGAGATTGAATCTCCTGTTTCCGTTTTTCCGGATCAGCAATGCTCAATACTGACTGGATATAATATCGCTGATATCCTCGATTGACCACGAAATCGATTTCTAATTGAGACCTTGCGCTTTTCCCATCCTTGTTTTTAAAGTTGTATTCAACTACACCAACGTCTACATCAAACCCTCTTCTGAGCAGATCGCAGTACAGGACGTTTTCCATAAGATGCGTTTCTTCCTGCTGCCTGAACCCCAGTCGCGCATTTCGCAGGCCGACATCGGTAAAGTAGTATTTGGATGGGGTTTTGAGATACCTCTTCCCTTTTACGTCGTATCTCTCTGCCTTGGAAATCAGGAAGGCATCCACAAAATATTCCAGATACTTGCCTATAGTGGTTGAAGATATTTTAACATGCTTCTCGCTCTCAAACGTGTTTGACAGTTTCGTTGGGTTCGTCAGTGAGCCAACTGCTGATGCGGCAATATTCAGCAGGTCCTCAAGGATCTCTGTGTCATTCTGAATCGAATGTCTCTCGACAACATCTTTTAAATATGTTCTGGTAAACAGGTCACGCAGATACTGACTTTTTTCTTCATGGGAAGACAACGTCAGTGTGAATGGCATGCCACCATATGTGTAGTAATCTGTCCAGGCGTGGTGCTTATCGCCCTTATAAGCCTCATAGAATTCCGCGAACGAGAGCGGGTAGACACGTATCTCGTCCCCACGATCCCGGAATTGTGTCAAAACGTCCGAGGACAACATTTTTGAATTGCTCCCGGTTACATACACGTCCGCATTCTTGATTTTCATGAGACCGAGAACCACATCAACAAACGTAATCTTTGAAGAGGGGTCATCTACATAAGGATTTTGTATCTCGGCAACAAATTGAATCTCATCAATCAGGATGTAGTACCTTTTCGATCTGTCCTTGATCTGATCTCGTATGAATTTATCAAGTTCCATCGGATTTCGATATTTCGCGTTGACAGCTTCATCCAAGACAAGTCCGATGATTTGCTCTTCACTGACACCATTTTCTATGAGATACCTTGTGTAGAGTTCAAACAGAAGATAGGATTTCCCGCACCGCCTGATGCCTGTGATAATCTTTACCCTGCCGTTGTCTTTTTTTTGAATCAGCTTCTGCAAGTATTCTCGTCTCTCTAGTTCCATCTTTCACCTTGAAGAATTTCTGCGTATTTACGCGGTTTTTCTACGAATCAATCTTACTCCCGCCAATGTGTTCCGTCAAGATATAATCGAAGTTTTTTTGCGTATTTACGTAGAATAATTCCGAGGCATTGTACTTTATCGGCCCCACACCTTCTCGTCCTCATTGAGCATGGCGTTGATCCGGCTGACCACCGATGTGACGGTGCTGATGGCTCCCCGGATACCGGAAGCGATGTTGTTCACCAGATCGGAGCCCCAGGAGGTCGCGGAAGAGATAACATTCGTCACAGCGGTTTTGGCATTATTAAAACCGTTGGTGATGGCTGTCTTGATGCTTGTGATCTTCCCGGTAATGGCAGTCGTAATCAGGATCTTCCGAACCTTGAGTCTGGATATTCCAAGCTCCTCGGCCAGAAGCTCTTGCTTTTTCTTTCCCTCTCGCCCTTTCTCGTCTTCGGATGGATTGTTAAAAGATTCGGATACAGCATTATAGAAGTCTGCGATTACCTGCTCTGCATCAGGGTATTTCGGTTTACGTCCCTTATCGCATTCCTTTATCACTTCCGCTGGAGCCCCGGATTTTTTGAGTCCCCTATGGATGATCGGATACATTAGTATCTACATAGTCTGGCACCGGAATAGAGTGCCTTGCTCTCTCTCAATAACTCCGGACTGAAGATAATCTTGTCGGTATGATACTTCTCCCGAACCGACTTGGTATAACCCACTGGAATCGTGCTCTTAATAACCATATAGACATCCGGATTTGCCTTCATGGTTTCTTCGATGGCATCCTCTACTGCTGAGGTATCGAAATAATTCTTCTGGCTGTCATAGTTGGTCGGAGTAGCAATCATTACAAGATCAGCCGATGCCCGTGGCCCAAAAAATAAATGTTGTTGAAAACACAGGTAGGCAAAGGTCAGCCTTTCTAGTTTCCTAAACTTAGATGCCCGATTCTGGCAAGTAATTCAGCTTTCTGCTGATTGAGTTTTACAAGAGAAGGTCAACCGGAGAGCTTGTTTAACGTCAGGAAGAATGCCTGGATCCTGCATCAGGCGGCGGTAGGGTGATAGAGGGAGGTCGTGTTTCTTTATGACTCTACTGCCTTGTCTTTGTCTGTCCAGGAGCTTTTGAGAAGGCATAAAGAAATTGTTGACAAGGGCGTGGAGCTTGTAGAACTGGTTGAGGAGATCGACACTCTCCTGTCCTTCGAACCTGCCGTAGCCGATGGCCTTTCTGACGACGGACCAATTCTTTTGTTCGACATAGCAGGAGTCATTGGCGTGGTTGGCTCTTGAGCGCGTAAAGCAGAGATCGTGCTCTTTGCAGAAAAACAGGAAATGGTGATTGATGAATTCGCTGCCGTTATCGCTGTCAATGCCTTTTAGCGGGAATGGCAGATGATTCATGATGTTTTTCATGGCGTCCATAGTATAGGTGCGTGCTTTGTTCCTGATGGCGCGGCACTCGGTCCAGCCGCTGGCGATATCGGTGGCGTCAAGGGTACAGACGAACTCGCCTTTCGTCGAGGCCCCGCAGTGTGCGACAAGGTCAATCTCCATAAAGCCGGGAACGGCGTCGTCCCCACAGGAAAGTGAGAAGTTCCCTGTGTGCCGCACCGTAGAGGCGTTTACGTCCACGACCGGGTTTAACCGCCTTTCTTTCGCCGCGGCAGGGATCGCGCAATAAACGACTCAGATGATCGCGCGACAGATCGGTCGCTACCTGCAAGGCGGTGAGGATTTCTGTTTTTCCTTTTTTCGTCGCGCGCTTGTATGCGGGCTTTTGTTTCTCAATGATTTGACGTTTCGTTGCCATGGTTAATGTCATTCCTTTTCTTTCTCCCTTTCGGGAGTATTTTGGACGACATTTATTTATTGGGCGACGTATCCTTTTTCGGCGGCATTATTTACTGGGCGATTCGGAATCTCCATCCCATGGCGCATGTCGTATACAATAATTGTCTTCTTCGGCTCATGCGTCTTGAAATACCACTTGTGCGTGAGGAAAGTCCAAACGATCGATATCACGATCTGGGTAACAAAAACTGCCAAAAAGGGGAGCGGAGGCGGGACACTTTTCATAAGCAAAAGTGTAATGACATACATGAGACCATCCGAGAAAAAAGCCGCCAAGATCTGACTGTAGATAACCTCCGTCGTTCGGCTTGTCTGGAAATGCAAAATCATGTTTTCTATTCATTATCGCTGCATTATCACTTCATTAACTGACTGTTGTATTCGCAGACCTTACGCATACAGAAGCCAGTATTAACTACTTTCGACTATCATAGCAAATATCTGCGCTATTATTACTGTAATGATATCAAAGTTTCTAATCAGTTTGAGCCGTTCATTTGTTAAGAATGAATGGCTGAAAAGGTAAATAGCCTCACCTTCCTGTCTTTCGCTTCACTCCGGGAGCCACGCGACCATGAAGGCTTTGACGACGACATCGCGTTTCAGCGGACGCATGGTCACGGTGTCAATCTCGCTGACGGCGGCTTCGTAGCGGGCGCCGACGGCTTCAAGGTCCTGTTTCATGTCTTCTTCGAGCATGGCGAGCTGCTGTTCCACGCGCTCGTAGGATTCTTCCGCGCGCCCGACGTTGCCGGCTGATTTATGGGCGCGCGAAGCGCTTTTCACCGCGGTCGACGAGCGGTATATCGTCGACTGGTTGATGAGCGATTTGCCCAGGATAGATCCGAGAATAGCGGAACCGAAAGAAATGGCTGTCTGCCGTTTCGCGTCTTTGGCCTGATCTTTCACTCGCTCGACGCGTTCTTCCGCCTTCGCGCGTTTTTCTTCCATGGCGTAACGTTTCTTCTCGTATTTTTCTTCGATGGCATCGAGTTCCTGATCGCGCTTTTCACGGGCCGCCAGCTGCACGCGGGCGATAAAATCACGTTCACTCTCTTCCGGCTGCGACACCAGGCCGAGTCCGGCGTGTCTACGGAGCGTCAGCTCTGCGCCGCGCCAGACGGAATCCACGAGGGAACGCTGCCACGCGGTATAGCTTGTCTTATTCTTGGCTTCAGGCGGAAGCGGCGCGTAACGGGCGCCGGAGGGCGGTGTCGGGTCGAGATCGTCGAGCGCAAAGTCCGCCTCCGTTGACTCCTGCCAGTCGACCGGCACGACAGAGCCGCCGAGGGGGGTGAAACGCGAGACAGTTTCTGTGTGGGAAATACCTTTTTTGTCATCCTGGTAGTAGATGTTGAGGAACCCGGCGAGGGCTGGTTTATAGAGCTGCCCCTCCATCCCCGGCAGATAGCCGACCGCAATACCCGAGGGGATCTGAGGCGCGACGCTTGCAAAACCGCCCGGCCCCCCGGAAAAACCGGAGGCGCCTGAGGAAACAGCAGGGCTCTCGTCCGGCGCTCTGCCAGGCGCCTCTGACATCGGGGCGGGCCGGTAAGACGGAGACGTCCCTTCAGCAGGCGCCACGTAAACGGGAGCCGGAGCCTGTGTTACTTCAGGCGTGTAAGCGGGTGCTGCCTGCGGTACTTCAGGCGTGTAAGCGATTCCCGCCGGGGGCGTCGGAGAAACACCTGCGAGAGACGGCTGGTAAGGGGCAGCCGATGGCGCAGGAGGCACTTCTCCCGGAGCGCTGTAAGAACTGCCGTACCCTGAGGCAGCCTGCGCCTCCTTCCCGACGAGCCGCCTGATCTGCTCTCTCGTCAGGGGACCCGCCAGATAAGACATACAGAAGCGCGTCTGGAACAAAACAGGGGAACCGCCTTTCGCGGGACGCATCACAAACTGGCGCGGCTTTAATCCGGCGATCAGATTGCCGAGCTCTGATTTGGACGCGCCTTCGATCGAGGTGTCAGAAATACCCTCGAGAAGTTTCATGCGGTCGCGCTCTGTTGTCAGTCTTCCCACGAACCAGGTGCCGACATTGGACAATCCTTTGTAATCAATATCGGCCGGGTTCTGTGTCGAGAGAACGATCCCGAGACCGTAAGCACGCGCTGTCTTCAGGAGTGTCAAAAGCGGCCTTTTGGAGGGAGGTTCCGCGACGGGCGGGAAGTATCCGAATACTTCATCCATATAGAAAAGTGCGCGCAGCGATTGTGTCCCCTGCTCAGAGCGCATCCACGTCACGAGGCGGTTGAGGAGAAGCGCCACAAAGAACATACGCTCCGCGTCGGCGAGGTGCGACAGCGTGAGAACAGAAATCTTCGGCTTGCCCTGCGGCGTATACAGCAGGGACGCGATATCGAAAGGCTCCCCCTCCATAAAAGCGGAGAATGCCGGTGACGCGAGCAGATTATTGAAGCGCAGGGCGAGCGCGAAGCGGTCTTTCTCCGGAATATACGTCTCGATATCCATGACACCGATTGTCGTGATCGGCGGCTTGCTGATCCAGTGGATCAGTGACGCGAGCGAGACAGCCTGTCCTTCCGTCCATGCCTTGCGGATCAGAAGTGACAGGAGCACATGTTCCCGGCTGGACACGGGGTCGACCTGGATACCCACCAGGTGCAACAGACTCGTCGCCGTCGTCGACACGACCTCCTGGAAGAGCTCCGGATCAGACATCACGGCCGGTGACGGCCGGTAAAACAGGCCCTCCAGCGATAGCGGGCGGCCGAATTGCCCGCCCGGCGTGTAGAGAGCGAATTCAACATTCTGTTTCATCGCCCGGATACGCTCGCCGTTCTGGTCAGAATCGGCGAGTCCTTTGCGCCAGACAGACGCTTTCTTCTCAGCGAGCCCCGCGATGGTCAGGCCTTCCGTTTCCGCCTCCTCCGGATGCACCCATGGCTCGAAATCGGAAGCGAGCAGATCAGGGAATGTGAGAAGCAGGTTGCCCATGTCGCCTTTCGGATCGACAACGATCGCGGGAATACCGTCCATCGCCGCCTCCTCAAGGAGACAGACACCCAGTCCCGTCTTGCCGCTCCCTGTCATCCCGACGCACATCGCGTGGGTAACAAGGTCACGCGCGTTCAGCAGCATGTAATGATCCTGCCGGTCCGCGCCGAGATCACCGCTTTCTGTCCCCAGGTAGAATACCCCGAGTTTTTCATACTGAGCCATAGACGACCTCCTCCTGTGTGTCCCAACTCTTTCTATTGTCAGATACCGGCTGTAACCGGCCGGAACAATCAACATATAATGAACAGTTACTCACCGCCCGGGCGATTCGCATACGCCTTTTCGCGATGACCCCGGTGTTTCTATCCCGTCATGAGCCGCCCGCTTTGCCGCATACGCGATCAGCTGTTCAGCCGCGCGATCAGGTCCGTTTTCTCGAGTTCTTCGAGATCAGGAAGGCAGCGGATCGGCGCGCCGGCGGCGCGGAGAGCGTTGACGACATCCTTCAGGCCGCTCCCTGTCACCAGGCAGGTCGCGGTCTCCCCCGGCTTGATGACTCCCTGCGCGAGCGCGTGCTTAATGCCGGCGAACGCTGTGACGCCGGCGGGTTCCCCGAAGATTCCCTCAGCGGATCCCATCACGCGCATGGCGTCGAGAATGTCCTCGTCCGGCACGGCGATCCACGCGCCGCCTGAAGCGGATACCGCGCGCTGCGCTTTGACCGGGTTGCGCGGAACACCGACGGAGATAGAGTCGGCGAGCGTGTTTTCCGGTGTCGGCCTGAGAGGCCGGTGATCGCGCGCGGCATCGACAAAAGGACTGCATCCCGTCGACTGAACGCCGAGGATCTTCGGTATCCGGTCGATCAGGCCGATCTCCAGAAGATCGCGGAATCCGAGGTAAACGCCGCCGATTGTGCAGCCGTCCCCGACGGACACGGCGACCCAGTCTGTCGGTTCGAAATGCAGCTGCTCGGCGATCTCAAGCGCGGCTGTCTTTTTGCCTTCCGCCATAACAGGGTTGATGCCGGCATTTCTGTTGTACCATCCGTATTTATCGATGGCCGCCCTGGAGAGATTGAATGTCTCGCGGTAATCGCCGACCACGGATACGACGTGAGCACCGAATGCGAGCATCTGGGCGAGCTTGCCCTGGGGCGCCCGCTCCGGCACAAAAATCACCGTCTTCAATCCTTCGCGCGCCGCGTTGCCCGCGCAGGAAGACGCCGCATTGCCCGTCGAAGAGCAGGAGATCGTGTCATAGCCGAGTTCAAGCGCTTTCGCGACAGCTACCGCGCTGGCGCGATCCTTCAGCGATGCGGTCGGATTGAGGCCGTCATCTTTGATGTAGAGCGCTTTCAGGCCGAGCTCCGCTTCCAGTCTGATTGACCTGTAGAGCGGTGTCCAGCCGACACGGAGCGACGAAGTAAAGTCTCGCTCGGCCAGCGGGAGAAAGGCTTTGTAGCGCCACATACTGTTCGTGTGATCCCTGCCGAGACTCTCGCGGCTCACATGCCGGCGGATGATATCATAATCGTAATCGATATCCAGTATCGCCGTATCCCCGCAGACCGGACAGGTGAGGAGCTCTTCTTCGTATGGGAAATGGCGGTGGCAGATGGTGCAGGTATACCCGAGCAGGTGTGGAATGTTCGATTTTTTCTTCCTGGGAAGGATGGACATCATCAATCTCCTTTGACCGCGAAATGACATTATTCATTGTGACCAGTTTACCATATTACGTTCGATAAACGACTCCCGCGGGACGGTGGTTCACTTGTCGCGATTTTTGAAAATATGGTATGATTCATAGTATAGAATGACTTTTTTGGAGGAAAAGCTATGCAACATTTCAAAAAATGGCTCGTCATTCTTCTCTGCGCACTGTTTGTCTTTTCAATGGTAGCGTGTGACAAGAAAGGCACAAATGAACCAACTGATCCAGGCAAAGAACCCGGAAAAGTAACACTGGAAAACATCAAAATCGGCTTTGTCCACATCACCGATCCCAGTGACCAGGGGTACACCTACAATCACAACCTCGGAACAGAAAAGATGAAAAAGGAACTTGGACTGAAAGAAGATCAAGTCATCAACAAGTTCAATACGCCCGAAGACCAGGCCTGCGAGACGGCTCTAAGAGAGCTCGCGGAACAGGGATGCCACATTATCTTCGCGACGAGCTTCGGTTTTGAAGACCATGTCCTGAAAGTCGCCAAAGATTACCCGAACATCCAGTTCTGCCACGCCACAGGCTTCCAGGCCAAAACAAGCGGTCTGAAGAACATGCACAACTACTTCGGCAAGATCTATCAGGCACGCTATCTGTCCGGTATCGCCGCCGGCCTGAAAACGGAGAAAAACCTGATCGGTTATGTCGGCGCCCACCCGTTCGCAGAAGTTATCTCCGGATTCACCGCGTTCTATCTCGGCGCTAAGAGCGTGAATCCCGATGTCAAAATGATCGTCAAATACACGGGATCATGGAATGACCCGACAAAAGAAGAGCAGATCGCGAAAGCCCTGATCGACGAAGGATGCGACGTACTCGGGCAGCACTGCGACTCGACAGCGCCCGCGACGGCGGCTGAGGCCGGCGGCGTCTTCCACGTCGGATACAACTCCGATATGCGCACAGCCGCCCCGAAAGCGTCGTTGACCTCCGCAATCTGGGACTGGTCCCGTTACCTCGTCATGGCCGTCAATAAGGTCGTCGCCGGCGAGGAAATCCCGGTCGACTGGGGCGAGGGCCTCAAGGAAGGCGTCTGCGATATTTCACCGCTGAACGACGCGATCGTCGCCCCCGGAACAGCGGAAAAGATCGAAGAAGCCCGAGCGAAGATCATCGCGGGTGACTGGGACGTCTTCACCGGACCGCTCGTTGACACTGAAGGCAACGTGGTCGTCAAGGAAGGCGAGACATTCATGGAGCCGGCGTCCGCCCCCTCATGGGATCATATCCTCGAGGGAATTCAGGTACCTAAAGAGTAATTCGTTCCGTCATACACATGAAAGGCGCGCTGTTCCGAACGGCGCGCCTTTCGCTACGTGATCGCCGCAGCGCTGTTTAGAGTTTCCGACATCCTTGGCAGGACTGACATCACTCAAAACGCGCCCCGGCGATTTTTCAATGCAGGTCTGCGCCGTCTCACCATTACGATTTCCCCGGATGACTGCAGCTCTGCAGGAGGATAACCATGCGAGATTCGAAACCACCCTCAGTCGAACATGTTGTTCAGATGCGGCATATCTATAAGAGCTTCGGTACGGTACAAGCGCTCTCAGATGTCCATTTTGAATTGAGGAGAGGAGAGATCCTCTCACTTCTCGGCGAGAACGGCAGCGGAAAAACAACGCTGATGAACACACTCGCCGGCATTTACTTCCCCGATGCCGGAGAGATCATCGTTAACGGGAACCCTGTCGCCATCTGCAAACCGAAGGACGCCTTCGATCTGAAGATCGGAATGGTCCATCAGCACTTCAAGCTCGTTGACGTCTTCTCCGCGACGGAGAATATCGTCCTGGGACTCCCCGGGGGGAGGACTATCAACAGACGCGCTTTGTCGAAGCATGTGCAGGAGATCGCTGAACAATACGGGTTCGAAATTGATCCCGATAAGAAAATTTACGACATGTCTGTCTCGGAGAAACAGACAGTCGAGATTATCAAGGCTCTCTACCGCGGCGCGGATATCCTGATCCTCGATGAGCCGACCGCCGTGCTGACACCTCAGGAGACCGATAAACTGTTCGATATCATGCGCGCCATGAAGAAAAACAATAAATCGATCATTCTCATCACCCACAAATTGAATGAAGTGCTCGCCGTCTCCGACCGTGTCACCGTTCTCCGGAAAGGGGAGTATATCGATACGGTCATAACAAAAGACGCGACGATACAATCGCTGACAGACATGATGGTCGGCCGTCCTGTCTCCCTCGCGATTGACCGCCCCGCTGCGGAAGAGATAAAACCCATTCTCAGCATTGAGGCATTGACAGCGCTCAATCCGGACGGCGCCAGGGCGCTCGACGATGTGACATTCAAAGCGTACGGGGGAGAAATCCTCGGCGTCGCCGGTATTTCAGGCAGCGGCCAGAGAGAACTCTGCGAAGCGATCGCCGGCCTCTACCCTGTTATAGGCGGGGCTATCCTCTACAGGAACGAGGTCAATGGACAGGAGGTCGATGAGAACCTCGTCGGGCTGAATCCAAATGAAATCGTCAGGAAAGGTGTCGCGCTCGCCTTCGTTCCGGAAGACCGCCTCGGCATGGGGCTGGTTCCTTCGCTCGATATGGTTGACAACATCATGTTGAAAAGCTACCGAAAAAACAAAGGAATCTTTGTCGACCGCAAATCCCCGCGCCAGATAGCGGAGCGCCTGGTGGAAGAACTGATGATTGTCACACCCGATGTTTTTACACCGGTCCGGAAGCTCTCCGGCGGCAATGTCCAGAAAGTGCTGGTCGGCCGGGAAATCGACGCGGCTCCCCATCTTTTGATGGTGGCTTACCCGGTGCGCGGGCTCGATATCAACTCCTCTCACACGATTTATCATCTGCTGAATCAGCAGAAGATGAAAGGTGTGGCAGTGATTTTCGTCGGAGAGGATCTCGATGTGCTGATGGAAATCTCCGACAGACTTCTCGTCATGAGCGATGGCCGCGTCACAGGCATAGTCGACCCGCGCGTCACTTCTAAACAGGATATTGGGCTCCTTATGCTCGGACAGTCCCGCCATCAGGAGAAAGGAGCGGATGCCGTATGACAAAATCTGCGATCAATGAACACACCTCTCCTGCGGAACAGCTGGCGCTGACCGTCGAACCGCCGTCCTGTCCGATTCCGAAGGAGCCTCTCATCCGCATGACGAAGAGGGGAAGCATCTCCACCGCACAAAAGGTATTCGTCTATGTGGTCAGTTTTTTGTCGGCGCTGTTAGTCGGCGCATTCATGCTCCTCGCTATCGGCAAGAACCCGCTTTTGGCTTACCGGGATATGGTCGTCGGCTCGTTCGGATCGTCGATCTACCTGGGGGAGACGATCCGGCTCGCCATTCCGCTTCTGATCGCCGGCGTCGCTGTCGGCTTCGCCTTTAAAATGAAATTCTGGAACATCGGCGCGGAAGGCCAGATCCTTGCGGGCGGTATCTTCTGCTCCTATCTGGTCATCCATTCGATCAACAACGGCAATTACTGGGGGAAAGTCCCCCTGCATCTTGTGATGATCATCCTCGCGATGGCCGGCGGCGCTCTCTTCGGATTCCTTCCCGCGTACTTCAAGACGAAGTGGGGAACGAATGAAACGCTGTTCACCCTGATGCTCAACTACATCGCGATTCAGTATGTCATCTACCTGCAGTCCCTGCGCTCATGGCAGCACCCACAGAGCACCTTCCCGAAGATCCTCGACTTTGCCGGACCTACAGACAATCGCATTATGCTGCCCCGGCTATTTGGCGTACACATCGGCTGGGTTTTCGCCCTGGCTATCGCGATCACCGCTTACTTCTATCTGACGAAGACAAAACACGGCTATGAGATCGCTGTCGTCGGCGACTCGCTGAACACGGCGCGGTACGCCGGGATGAATACGCGCTGGATTCAGATCCGTACACTCCTCATCTCCGGCGCGATCTGCGGTTTCGCAGGCTACCTGCAGGTCGCGGGAGCGAACCACACGCTGACCGAGACGACAGCCGGAGGCATCGGGTTCACGGCGATTACCGTCGCTTGGCTGTCGAAACTCAATCCGTTTATTATGATCCCCATCTCCGTTTTCATCGCAATGCTCCAGAAGGGATCGCTGTTTATCCAGATGACGATGGGAATCCCCGCTTCCGCGGCTGAACTGCTGACAGGGCTGATCCTGTTCTTCATGCTGGGAAGCGAATTTTTCATCCAGTACAGACTTGTCTTCAGGGGGACGCACCGCGCGCCTGTGCGGGAGCTTAAGGAGGAGGCGGGCGTATGAACGTTCTGAATATAATTATTAACTGGCTGAACGCCGCCGTTCTGGCGGGCGCTCCGCTCCTTCTCGCGACGAGCGGGGAGATCCTGACGGAGAAATCGGGGAATCTCAACCTCGGTGTTGAGGGCCAGATGTATATGGGGGCGATCGCCGGGCTGGCAGGCGCGTGGTTCGCCGAGCAATGGTTCGGTGTCGGCGGGATGATTCCCCTTCTGGCGGCCGTCCTGTTCGCGTTCATCATGGGATGTATCAGCGGCCTGATCTACGCGGTCCTGACGGTCACCCTCCGCGCGAATCAGAACGTCACCGGTCTGACGCTCGCGATTTTCGGAACAGGATTCGGAAAATTCTTCGGCGAAGTCCTCGGACACAAAGCGCACGGCTATGTCGCGGTCGGCGCGGAGACAAAAGCTGTATTCGGGAATATCAGCGTCGGCAAACTGGCGGAGCTGCCTGTGGTCGGGACGCTGTTCTTCAAGTACAACTGGATGGTCTACTTCGCGCTGATCATCGCGTTCGTCATGGGCTGGTTCCTGAACAGGACAAGAAAAGGGCTGTCTCTCAGAGCTGTGGGCGAAAGCCCCGGAACGGCGGACAGCGCCGGGATCAATGTCACGCGCTACAAGTACATCGCGACAGTCGTAGGCGGGGGACTCTGCGGCCTGGGCGGCATGTATATGGCGATGGTCAATCAGAAAGGCATCTGGGTCACCGAGTGTGTCAGCGGCTACGGATGGCTCGCGATCGTCCTCGTCATCTTCTCCACCTGGAGCCCGCTACGCGCGATCTATTCATCCATCATATTCGGCGGATTGACAGTCATGTACATGCGCGTTCCGATCCCCGGACTCCCGCGGGCGATCTACATGATGTTCCCTTTCATCGCCACTATTATCGTCCTCATTATCACCAGCATCCGGCAGAGCAAGGAACACGCACAGCCCGCGAGCACCGGGTTGAACTACTACCGCGAAGAGAGGTAGTCAATACCCTCCGGGGAAGAGAGCGCTCTTTCTGACCCGCTCCTTTCCCCGGAGGGATAAGCCACCTATGGCTGAAGCGGAACGCGGCGCTGTGGCGGTTGTGGTACACTGATAAGGTGAGCTTCAGGCGGACGCATCGTTTTCATGCCTGCTGCTTTCATTCTGTGTATGCCTGTCTTGCCACCGCGATCAAAACGGCCGGCGCAGACGGACCCGCTCACATCTATTTTCTTTGTTGAAGGAGTCAAGCACATGTCGAAAAAAGTCATTCACTCTGATCTGGCGCCAAAAGCGATCGGGCCTTATTCTCAAGCTGTTGCTGCCAACGGTTTCCTTTTCGTATCCGGTCAGCTCGGTATTGATGTGGCGACAGGTGGTATGTCCGACGATGTGGTCGAACAGACAAAACAGGCGCTCAGAAATCTCGACGCTATCCTGAGAGAAGCCGGCTGCGGTCCTGAAAATGTCGTGAAAACAACTGTCCTCCTTGAGGATATGGCACATTTCGGTGCTGTAAATGAGGTGTACGGCGACTATTTCGCCAGCCCTTTCCCTGCGCGCGCATGCTTCGCGGTCAGGCAGCTGCCCAAGCGCGCGAAAGTCGAAATAGAATGTATCGCAATGCTCGGCTAGACCGGTTGAACGCCTGCTGATTCAGGAGCCTGACCGGTCAGTTGAGTCAGGCTCTTTTTTATCCGGGGGCATGGAGAAAGGAGCAGAAGATGGCTGAAGAAATGAATGAAGAACAGAACTTCGAGTACCTGACTGAGCTTCTAAGGGATCACGATTACGCCAAGCTGATCTATGAACTCCGCCACGACAACGAAGTCGATGTCGCCCTCTTCATGGAATCACTGCCGGATGACGAGACAGCTTTCATCTTTCGGATGCTGCCGAAAGAGATGAGCGCTGAGGTTTTCGCGCACCTTGAATCCGAGACGCAGCGCCGCGTCGTTGAGGCCTTCACCGATGAAGAGACGACGAACATGCTGGACCAGCTGTTCATCGATGACGCCGTTGACTTCCTGGAAGAGATGCCGGCGAATATGGTCAGCCGCATCCTCCGCCTCGCCTCACCCGCGAAACGGCAGGTCATCAATCGGTACCTCCAATACCCGGAAGACTCTGCCGGAAGCATCATGACGGCTGAGTACACGCGGTTAAAAAAGGACATGACCGTCGCGGAAGCGATCGCTCACCTGCGCGCGGTCGGCGAGGACCGCGAGACAATTTACACGCTCTATGTCACCGATGAATACCGCTTTCTGGAGGGGGTCACATCGGTTCGGACGCTGCTGCTCGCCAAAGACGAAGAGCGGATTGAAGATATTATGTGGAGAGATGTCATTCGCGCGACGACCGATGCCGACAGAGAGGAAGTCGCTCAGATGTTCTACCGTTACGATTTCCTCTCCATCCCCATCGTCGACCACGAGAACAGACTTGTCGGCATTGTCACGGTCGACGACGCGGTTGATGTTCTTCAGGAGGAGAACACGGAGGACTTTGAGAAGATGGCCGCCATCTCTCCGTCCGAAAAACCGTACCTTAAGACGAGCTTCCTCGAGCTCGGAAAGCACCGTATTCTGTGGCTATTGATCCTAATGGTTTCGGGTATGGTGAACGGTGTCATCCTCCAGAAAAACGAAGCCGCCTGGACGGCGCTGCCGCTCCTCGTCTCCTTTATTCCGATGCTGACGGATACAGGAGGAAATGTCGGCGCCCAATCCAGCACATTGATGATCCGCGGCATGACGCTCGGGGAGATCAAGTTCACCGACATTTTCAAGGTCATCATGAAAGAATCCGCGACGAGTCTGTTTATCGGTGTTGTTCTCGCGGCTCTCAGCTTCGTCCGCATCATGATCTTCGATAAAGATATCGTCGCGGCCGCGATCCTGGCCACTGCGATGATGGTCACGATTTTCATGGCAGCTATCGTCGGCGGCATCCTCCCGCTTATCGCGAAGAGGCTGAAGATTGACCCGGCCATTATGGCGGCTCCTCTGATTACCACGCTCGTCGACGCCGCGTCCCTCGGGATTTACTTTGCTATCGCGACAGGCTTCATGGCGATTTTCTGATTTCGGACGGATGATAGCGGCTGCGGCCGAGCCGCCGGTGTTGTCATCTCGCAGCGGCTTTACATTGTCAATATAAAAAGTGGTTCGGGAAATAACGGCGCGGCGCGCGGAAATGAATTTTATTCAATCGGGCGCGTCCCCTTCCAGCATGAGAATCCCTGTCATCCTCTCTGGCAGGCATTCCCTTTTTCCCTGAAAAAACAAGTTTCCGGCGGGCGCTTTGGGCCGCGGCCGCTGTTTGCCGCGCGTTCACGGCAATAGGATAAAACAGCATATGATACAATGAAATATGAGGTTTTATATGAGGCTGATCAAAACAACCATTGTCCGCAGAAGAATGAAATACGGAGCGCTCAGAAAGAATTCGGTTCACGAATCAACTTCTGACGCTTATCTCTGCCCGCGCTGCCATAAACTTATCAGCTACGTACCGGTCCAATCGATTAAACGCTGTGTGTATTGCAACCAGGAGCTGGACTGGTCGCTCCCTTTCGCGGATCCGCCGAAATCACTTCGCTCTGATCTGTCCTGACGCCGGAGACGCAGGCTCCCTCCCGCGGCACGATACCCGATGCGGCGCCTGTCCGCTGTCACACGCTGCCGACCAACTCCCGGCGCGTCCGGTTCGGGCATACATACTGTGAAGCCGGTTTATGTTACAACCTGTTTACACCAGGGGTCAGTCCCTGAGTTCGTCCAGTTTTGCCGTCTCGTCCGGCTGCTGCTTCGAGAGAACGGTTGTTTCCCCGAAATCAAGCTTCGATGGATCATACGCCTCGGCGGGCTGTCCGCCGCTCTGCCCCGGCGCACTGGCCTGCCCGGGTCGGTAAGGCGGGATGTAGGACTGGACAAAGGGCTGATTGGTTACGGGATGATCCGCCTGTATCGCGTTTTCCCAGGTTTCCGGTGAGAATCCTCTGCCATCCTCGCGGTATGCGTATGGCGGCTTCTCTGTCACCGCGCCGGCCGCAGGCACCGGCGCGCCCGGGGGATATGGGGGGGTAACAGGACCGGGACGGTATCCTCCTCCCGCCGGCGTCTGCGCATTCGGATACGGGGGAACAGCGGGGCCGGGGCGGTATCCTCCCGCCGGCGTCTGCGCATTCGGATACGGGGGAATGGCGGATCCGGCAGGATAACCGGATGCCATCCGGTTATCGTTCGGCGCACCGGGATAGGCAGGTGCGCCCGCCTGAGCGCGCTTCCGGCGCTTCTTCGCCCGAACCGAAAGAATGAAAAAGACCGTGACAGCCGACAGGATTACCAGAAGCGCGGCCATCACATAGAGAACTAGTCTAATCTGCACGTTATTCATCATCTGCACCCATCGACTTGTCGTCACATAGAAACCGGAGATTTCTCCTTCTGTCTGGTTACCCGCCGCATCGGCGCAGACAACGCGCAGATGGCGGGCGTTGTTTGAACCGCCCATGACGATGTAGTGGAAATCTTCTTTCCCTGAGACCAGTTTTTCGATCTCGAGCGCGTTCCACTCTTTTACCTTTTCTCCATCTAAATAAAGTATAACATCGGAGAGCTTCACATTATCATCGGCGGTAAAAATAACATCGTAATCGCCTGCCGGGTAAGTTCCGCCTTTTTCAAGATTGAGGAACGATACGATTGGAGCTGTATTATCGACGATGAAGCTGATATCCATCCCCCCATGGCCGGATGAACTCTCCGATACGCGCCCAGCGCTGTCCTGGGAGCTGATGCTCAGGCGGTACAGACCGTCCTCTGTAAAATTGGCGCTGAAGATCCGGTACGCGTACTGGTAGAAACGGCCGTCCTCCCCGTCCTGCTCAAGACTGTAATCCACACCTTCTTTCAGTGTGGCGGAGTGATTATCTTTGAAGAGCGTCACTTGATTCGTCGCCAGCTTAAGGGCATTCGTCTCCGTCACAACGATATCCGGAGCCTTTTTCACGTATGATCCCGCCAGCGCTTTCGTTTCATCGCTGCATTCATACGTAGACCCGAACCGGTTGACGGAGAACCGGATCGTCTCTGATGTCGTATTGTTCAGCTTATCCTTCATCTTCACGCTGATCGTATAAAAATCGTCCATCTCCAGCGAGCGCGGAAACTCATGGTACTCCACACGCCCGCCTGTCGACTCCGTTTTCATCTCTTTAATGTTCAGTATGACTCCGCGGCGCTTCCCTGACAGCTGGATGTCCACACTCTCAGGCATCAGATTCGGGTCACTGAACTCGATGACAGGTGCGATCACCCCCTCACCTTTTTTATCGGATGTAATCCCGGTAACGGTGTAGGCCGGGGGAGTTGTGTCGATGATAAACGCCTGTTCGGCGAAGGACTCTGCCTGACGGCCGGCCATATCGCTGCAGCTGACCGCAAGAGAATACTCACCATCTTTATCATACAAAATCGTCGCGGTGTGCTTGTTCCCGTCACTCTGCCAACTGCTAACAACAGGCGGTTCAACTTCCTCCCCTCCCCGTCCGGCGCTCTGTGTGACAGTCACCAATTCGGGATCGAAATTCGCTTCGTCCACAGTGATAGTCGCTTTCCGGAATTGATTGTAATAATTCGACATGACAGGCGCGGCGTCATCAAACCGGACATCCAGCACGGGGGCCGTACGGTCGATGAAAAACTCCTCATGAATGGGCGCCGCCGAAAGCCCGCCGGAATCTCTATAGGTTATGTCAACCGAGTAGGCTCCTTCTTCCGTGAACGGGATGGTCTTGGAAAAAGTGGATACTGTCACTCCCTGGAAGGGGCTGCCGGCCGCGATTTCCTTGAAATCGTTCTGCCCGGGAAGCTTCTGCTTCACAGAAACTTTTACCAGAGTTTTGTCGAAATTAGCCTCTGTGACCTTGAGTGTCCCTGTCACCGCGTCGGTAAAGAACCCGCCCTTTTCCTTATTCTTATCGAATGTCAGCGACATGACAGGAGCAACGCTGTCAATCACAAAGCTATCCAAGTATGATACAGGAGCTCCGGTTACACAGTCCGTACCCTCAATTTTCAGAATATAGCGCCCATCCTTCCTGAAGGCCAGCGTGCCTCTATATGTGTCCGCCTTACCACTGACCGGGCTGAACGCGATGTGTTTTCTCTCAATTGGCCCGTAGTCCTGGAAATAATAAGGGGTGTATTCAACGCCGATATAAAAATCATCCGGATTAAAACCTGTATGTTTTATCTCGATCGTCGCCGTGCGCGGTTTTCTGTAGTATTCCCCGCCGAAAGCTTTATTGTTGTCATAGGTAACCGTTACACTCGTTCCATGGCCGGTTTGAAGGCGAATGGGGAGATGGGACATGGGCGTTAACGGGCTCTGGCCTCCTATAAGAAGCCGCCTCGACTGCAGTCCCGCATGGTTTATATCCTCAACGACACCCGAATCAGCTTTTGCCGGCGCGCCCCCCGGCGCGTAAAAACACAGCATCAGACAGACGGCCCCTGCGAGCAAGGCCGCTCTCGATGCGCGATGTCTGCGGTTCTTCATAGGGCAGCCCTCCTTGTTGGCGGTTTGCGCGAAACCGTGATCCGTCCTGAGTTTGGCTGAATAAACGCGGTTTAACCCCGGACGGACGACTGGATCAGGCCTAATCGACGGGAATCGAACTGGCGTAAAAATAAAGTTCAAATTCCGGTTGTATCTCCAAATACCGGATCGCAGTATCTTCCCCTGCTGTCGGCACGGGCGATAACAACTCTGTGGCGGCGTTCGGCGCTTCTTCCGCGTGCGGCATGTGAGGTTCCGCGGGAAACTCCGGGGCGGGTGCCGCCGGTGGAGGAGGCGGAGCCGGAGGTACTGGGGAAGAAGCGGCTGCCCGCGGTCCGGATATATCCGGAAGCTCTTCTGTTCTGATCTTCTCGGTCGCTGCCAGTCGGTCCGCGCCGGCACTGTCACGGCGGGACGAAGGATCCTTGCCTGGCTTTCTCCCGTGTTTTCTTTTTCCGCGGGATACACCGCCGCTCTCCACAGAGGCGGTGCCGCTCCTGCGGAGCGCCGCGACTTCTTTGCGTTCCTGTGATCCGGTCAGAAAACCGATCACCTGGGGAATCCGGAACATGAAGAATGTGATGACGGTAAGCAGGAACATCAGGGCAGCGCCGCTATAAAGCACGAGCGAGATTGTTTTCATCTGTTCAAACGACATCTCAGTCCTCTCCCCCGCTGACAAAAACGGCTTTTATCGCTTTCCGCGTTTCTATAATCCGGTCACGGATTTCCGATTTCATTTCCTCTGTCTTTCTCGTCGTTGTCGTCAGACCTCTGTTGATTTGACTGATCGTCTCACACATATTGAGCATGTCTATCTCCAATATGCCGTCCGCTTTAAACCTGCCGGCGTATTGCTGGAGGGCGCTTCTGCCGAGTTCCAGAAGTTCGAGCCGGACAATTTCGCTTTCTTCCTTATCCGCCGCGACCGTCCCGATCAGCTCTTTTAACTGATCGAAAAAAGGTTTGTACAGACCTTTGTCGGCGCCTTCTATCGTCTTGATGGCGATATCGCGGTAAAAAGTGCCGATTGCCGCGTATACGGTGGCCATCGTCGTCTTTTCCGTCTGTTCCGGGGCGTAGCGCACCGCGTCATCGAACCAGTCGATCGCGCCTTTCATGCGGGCGATCTGATTATCGCCCGCTTCGGTTCCGTAATCGTAGTAATACCAGAACAGTTTGCCGACTTCAAAGCAAAGGTCCGAGAAATCGCGTGGATTCCCCTTCAGATCCTTCAGATGCGTCTTGATCTGCCTGTTCAATATATTCGCCTCTTCGACGCTGAAGCGGGCGTCCCCCTCTTTGAACAACTGGATCATGCCGAGATACGCGTCCGGCACGCCGCCTTTATCCGGCATGTCGATACACAATTCGTAGAGCTCAAGCTTCTTCTGGTAGTCGGTTGACTGCTTCGCCTCGTCCAGTTTTTGCTCGTAATAATCGCTCGTCAGTTTTTGCGACTCCCGCCCGGTCCAGAAACCGCCGACGAGAAACGCGAGAGAAGTCAGCAGCGCGAGAGAAAATATCAGCAGGCGTCTTTTCTGTTTTCTGTGATAACGCTCATCGATTTCCTCGTAGTGTTCCAGCGCGTAGCGCAGATCGAAGCACTGCTGGTACCGATCCTCGGGATTTCGCTGCGTACACTTGAGCAGGATTTTCTCGAAACCGGAAGACAGACGCGGATTCACCGTACGGATCGGTTTCATTTCATAAGGGGGACTGCCGGGGTTAAGTCCGGTGACAAGATGGTAGAGCGTCGCCCCCAGCCCGTAGACATCGGTGCGGGCGTCTGTCTGTCCCAGTCCGCCGAACTGTTCAGGCGCCGCGTAACCCACTGTCCCGAGACACGTTGTGTCTTCAACTTTTCTCTCTTTAAATTCACGCGCCGTACCGAAATCGATCAGCGCGAGGTTGCCATCCGGTTTCAGCATCACATTGGACGGCTTCATATCGCGATAAATGATCGGCGGCGTCTGCGCGTGCAGATAGGACAGAACATCACAGAGCTGCTTGCCCCATTCGATTACATATTCCTGTGGCTGCGCGCCGTATTCCGAGAGCACTTTTGAGAGAGGGATCCCTTCAATGTAATCCATCACAATGACCAGTGTGCTCTCATCTTCGATGATATCGATAATACTCGGCAGGTACGGATGACGCAGTTTTTTCAGCATCTCTGTTTCAACGATCAGCCCCTGACGGACAGCCTCGAAATCGAGCACGCCGTCTTTCCGGACTTCTTTGACCGCCCAGGTTTTGTTCGCCTTCTCATTGATCGCCATGTAAACGATGCTCATGCCGCCGCGTCCGACCTCATGGAGAATGCGGTATTTGCCGTCGAGTAATGCTCCTGTCTCGAGTGCCACGATAACCTCTTCTTCTAAAACGTTTTTATCGTAATGACTGAGATATTATCCCGTTCCTGCCTCTGTTTAACCAGATTGATCAGCGCGCGCTCGGTTTCGCCGCTCACCTCCCAGGCGGTCAGCCGGTCAGGGTGAAGGGACTGGAATATTTCTTCTTCGCTGAGCTCATTGCGAAAGCCGTCTGTACACATCATGTAGACGGCATTTTCGCGCGTCTCTCCAAAAAAGAAATCGGGGTGCACTTCCTCCGACGCTCCGACACACTGGAGCAGAATATTGCGGCGCGGATCTCTTCTCGCCTCATCAGGTGTGAGTATGCCTTCCCGCACCTCCTGAGCGACGACCGTCTGGTCCTTCGTCAGCTGACACAGCTTCTCAGCGATTTCATAGGCGCGCGTATCGCCGACGTTGACGATCGAATACCTTTGCTGTGTTATCAGCATCGCCGTGAGCGTCGTACCTATCACATGTTTGCCGCGGGACGCAAACCGGGCGATCGCTCCGTTGCAGTATTCAATGAGGCTGTTCCAGTCGCTGCGGAGCCACTGATCAGGATGGTCCGAAGCGAGAACGCCCGCGAGTCTCTCGCCGGCCCAGCTGAAAAATGAGCGCACAACATACGCCGAAGCAATTTCACCGTAATCGAATCCCCCCATCCCGTCACAGAGAACAGCGAAAACAACTCTCCCCTCGCCGGTTCGATAAACGCGGACATGGTAACTGTCCTGATTGGTCCGCTTCGTATTGCCGATATCCGTCGAGGCTGAAACGATAAATTCCATGTGTCCCGTGCCTGCTTCCCTTGTAATTGAAGAGAGGTTCGCCTCGCTCCGTCAGCTCATGCGGAATTCAAATGATTCATTGGCGAGTCTTATCGAATCGCCGTGTTTAAGTTCCGTCTCTTGATTGGCCGGAATCATCTGGCCGTTATGATAGGTATGATTTGTCGAATTTGTGTCGACCACGAAGAACCTGCCGTCGCGCGTAATAATATGGGCGTGGCTCCGGCTGATCGCCGTATTGTCCCCGATAAAATAATCGACAAAACTCTTCTCCTTGCCGATGCGGAAGAGCGGTTTGCTGAGGGGAATCCTCTCCTGATTGCTCTGGCGGATCAGATAGGGAAATGATTCCCGCGGTTCCTGCTTTACAGCTGCTCCAAGAACGGTTGTATCTTTCTGAGAGCTTCCCGTCAGCGATGTCGTCTCCCCGAAACTCACCGGCCCGGCGGCTGAAGGCGCCGGCGCGGGCATGGGCGGATACGCCGGTCTCTGTGCCGGAAAAGGAGGGGGAACGGGTGAAGGCGCCGGCTTCTGGGCAGGCGCGCTGACAGGCACGGGAGGCTGGAGCGGCTGTTTTGTTACCGGAGGCGCCGTCGGATATTGTTGACGTGACCCCGGGATTTCCTCCTTCACCCCCGGAATCGAGAAAGGAACCGGCGGCGTGCCGGGCGCGGCTGGCGGTTCCGGCTTCCCGGGGAAACCGCCTCTCTGCGCGGCAGGAGCGGGCGCCGCACCTTGCTGGAATCCGGCTATCCCCGGAGGCGCCGCCTGCTGTTTTTTCTGCGCGTCGTAGATTGCCTTATTCTCCTTGCTGTAATGCATCATGAGATACATGAAAGACATTTTCTTCTCCCCGGATGCGGGCGCCGCGCTGCCTGTCCCTCCCGCGGGGGGCATAGGCTGCACGGGCTTCATCTGCGGAGATTTTTCTTTCCTTCGCCGGGGAGGACTTTCCGGGGCCGGAGCAATAGGCGGAATAGAAGGGGCTCCGGCGGCGCCTTGCGGCGAGGGCTGCATCCGCTGCCCGGGCGGCGGGGAGGGAGAAACGGCGTAGGAGGGGGCGGGAGCGCCGGCCGAAGGGGCTGGCGGCCTCGGTCCGTACGGCGGGATACTTGTCTGTGAGGCATCCACCGGCCGGGATTCAGCCGGCGGAGCACCGAAGTGAGGATCGCCGACCGGCGCGGCGCCGGCTGGCGGAGCGCCCGCATACGGCCCCCCGGTCAGCGGTGCACCGGCCGAAGGATACGGCGCCGCGGCAGACCCCTGGCCGATCGGATCACCCGCCAGATGGCGGAGAAAATCCCGGAAGTCCGGAAGGGAAAAGGCCTGCGGACGATTCATGAAGCTTATAATCTGGGCGACATAGCCGAGATTCTCAGATTGGTCAAATTGCGTCCGGAAGATAATGTCTTTCAGGAACAGGCTCACCTTTTCGTTGATATCGGCAGGTTTCCCGCCCGCTCCGCTCTCCGCCGCTGTGTCAATGACAGGAAGGCAGACCATGTACGCGCGGCAGCTGGAGACATCGACGAAAATATAGTCCATCTCAAGGAGCAACGTGTCCGGATCGATCATGTACTCCTCCGCCCGCAGCAACGCGTTGGTAATGCCGGAAACCACCCCAAGGAGCTGTCTGCGGTTCACTGTTTCTGCGTAAAACTGGCGAAGGGATATCCGCGACGAAATATTGTATTTGAGGTATTGATTCTCATCTTTCTGTTGATAGATTGCGGGGAGCAGTCCTTCGATCTGATTGTGCGTAATCATCCCCAAACTGAGAGTGTCGATCCTGTCTGTATCCGTTAACCGGTAAACAAGATACGAATGGGAACCCTGGCTGTCGTAGGTAAATGTGTACATGTGCTAATCCTTTCCGGTGCTGTATGGCGATGGCTATCGGTTTAAACGGTAGAGCAGCAGGAGACGCCAAATCGCCTCTGTTTTCACGAAACAACTGCCTCTGCTGCTAAAATCTTTCGCGTCATCAAATGCGGCTTCTATGACAAGGTTGCCCGCGGAATCGATGAAGCCCCATTTGTCTCCGATTTTTACGGCAGCCAAACCGTTCGAGAAAGAGCGCGCGCTGTCGTATGCGGGAGGGATGACCATAGCGCCATCCGTATTAATAAAGCCCCATTGGCCGTCTTTTCTGACAGCCGCGAAGCCCTTGTCGGTAAAAAGTCTGGCGTCTTCAAATCTCTCCCCGCCCACGATCTCCCCTTCCAGATTGTAGAGAGCGAACAGATCGCCTTCTTTCGCGAAATAACGCTCATTCCGGTTGAAGAATTCTCTGTCGTCCAGAATAACATCCGCATACGCCTGCGCCGCAATCGGCGCTCCCGATGAATCTATTCTGATCCATTGGCCGCCTGATTTCGCGATGGCTGTCCCGCTGTTGACCGCGGAGACATATTCGTATGGTTCCGACAGGATCTGATTATTGCGGTCAACGAGATAATAGTTCCCGTCTTTTCCCTCGGCCGGGAAGACATCGCCGACCATAGGGCCGAGTCGTGAGAACCGTTCATCAATTTCTGTCACCTGTTCGTTATCCTTGTCGATAAAATAAGCGCCGCCATCGACGGAAACAACCGGCGCGAATCCGGAAGACGTAAACGGCCCCGCGTCTTTGTATTCAAATTTTATCAATTTTCTGCCGGTTTGGCTGATATAACCCCAGACACCTTTGTCATTCCGCACGGGGCAGATATTCTGAGAAAAAAAGCCCACATCCTCGTAGCTGTCGTAGTCGAGCTTTGTCAGATACGCAAAACGGCTCCTCGTTTCCCGGATAAACGCAGAATCGACGGATCGTTTTTCCGCCACCTCCAGAATGTCAAAGACGCGGTCGTATTTTTTATCGACGACATAGGCGTCAAGCAGGCTGTCATAGGCTTCGGGCGCGACGGGGAAATCGGTGATAAACTGCTCACACCACAGCAGGCGCGCTTCGTCTTTCCCGACTGATTTGTAGAAATCCGCGACTTCCAGGCGTATCTCCACCGAATCTTTAATCTCAAGTGCCTTCCGATAGTTTTCGACTGCGTATTTGGCTACTTTCTTCCCCGCGAAATCACGCGCGGCCGCCAGCAGCTCTTCATATTGCGTATTTTTCGAAACGGCGGTGCTGATGAGCATCACCCAGGACAAAACGAGAAGCACGGCGAGCGCGATAGGAACGATGAGTCGATAATTTTTCATAAAGCACCTCCCTTACATGCCGGACAAACCGATGGCGATACACGCGCCGATCAAAACACAGGGCGCCAGTGAGATCGAATCCTTGCGCGTCTTTCGCCTGGTCAGGAGCAGATAGACCGCGTAGAAAAAGGAGACGATCAGAGAAAAGAATACGGCGTTGGCTGCCCCCCAAAGCCCCTGATACAGCCCCATGACAAAAAACAATTTGACATCGCCCATACCGACGCTGTTTTTCATGACGAATGAAATGATTAAAAAGAACCCGCCGACCAAAACGGCGCCGAGTGCCGCCGATTTCAGGATCACAAGCGCTCCCGCGGCATCAGTCATCAGCTCCAGACCGGCATAGACGACCCGCATCGCGATGGCGGCAAGAATCAGTGTATTGGGGATGATGTGGCGGACATGATCGATGGCAGCCATCGGAACAATGAACATCACAAGCGTCAGCAATTTGACGTGGTGCAGCAGCCCCGAAGCGGGATAGAGAGCCGTCAGCGAAGCGGCGAGAGCAATCCCCAGGAAAAGTGATATCGCGAGATACAGCTTGCGGTTTCGTCCCCGCGGAATCAAATGCGGCATTCTCAAGGCGGAGAAAGACTGACCGCTCAGTTTGCTGACGGTGAACGCGTACCCGAAAAAGGTCAGGACGAGAGTCAGAATGATTTCAATGATTAAGTGCTTCACGCCTTTCTCCTCAGCTATGGCCCCTGTCAGCGTCTGTCGCCCTGCATCCATCCGCATGTGACCGCTGTCTGGTTGAAGTCAAAATGGATATTTAACGGCAGCAGCGGAATCATCTTCACCCGGTAGCGGACATTGACGACGATATAATCCGATCCGCCCGGGAACAAAAGGGAGCTTCTGAAATCCAATCCGTTTAAATAACTGTCGGCGCGCGGCAGAACGCGCATCGATCGCAGAAAGCTCTCCGGTTTCCCGCCTTTCGCATCGGTCAGATGCTTCTTGATCATCGCTGTGACGACCGGAGCGGCGACGCGGCTTGACGTGTCCAGATCGAGATCGCCCCCGGCCGCGAGCTTTGCGAACCCAAAGAGCATTTTCACCGGATTCGAGGCGATGTTGTCCGCGGCTTCGCCGATTACTCCGCCGGATGTCTCGACCTTTCCTCCCTGGATGATACCGTCCCACGCTTTTCCGATATCGCTGTCGTTTATCTCAAAACTGTTTCCGCCGGCAATGCCCTGAATCGCTTGAAATACTTTGGGCACTTCCGACGAGATATTCTTGTTATTGGCTTCCTTTTTGTCTTTATATTCCCCGGAGCGTATCAGTGAATACAGGTAGCTGTATTCGGATATCTCCCGCGCTGTCGAATTGATGGCGAAAGCCATGCGCGCCTGAATTAAACAGACGTTGATCACCGATAACAGCGAGATAATCATAAAGATGAAGAAGCTGAGCGATATGATGGCTTCGATCGTGATACTTCCGCTTTCACGACAGCGCACTCTCACACCCGCGCGGTCCGCTGCTTTCGCCATACGGGACATCGGAGAAGACAATGAGCGATTCCTCACAGGTGCGCGCGGGAGAAACGTTTCCGGCCCGGCGGACGCGCTTCTCTTCTCCCCATTCTTTGCAGACGGCATGCGTCTTCCTCCTTCCTGGCGTGAGGCGTCAGTATCCCCGGGTCGCCTTGTAATCGATCGTGTACCACGATGTATCGTCCAGCGGGTCTCTGAATGTATCGGCGAACAGCGGCAGGGGCATGAGCACGGGTTTAACGAGCACCTGCGCTTCCACTGAATAATAGGCGCCCGCCCTGCGGATAAGATAATTGTCATCCCCGGTGACCAGATGGACATTGAGCTGAATCACATCGGCGGTTCGGAGCAGAATGCCCGTACGATTCGTGAACATCCCGAGAAGGAGGAACAGCCTCATATAATCGCTGTAGCGGAAAGACAGAAGAGATGATATGCCCGTGCTTTCGCCGGACGACTTCCTGCCTTCACCGCCGCTGCCGCCGGACTGCCCGTCCGATCCGAAGAACCCGTCGATGCTGCTGTCAAGTTCTTCCTTCAATTTCTCGGCGCTTTCGTTCATCGCATCTTTCGCCTTCTTCATCGTCTCTTCTTTGTACCTTTTAATCTCCTCGGACCCCTCCTGGAGTTTTTTCTTCACGGCTTCTGAGATCTCGCTAAGGAACGTGTTCATTTCCTCCGCGAGCGCTTCGATAGAGCCCACCTCACGTTTCTCAATCCCGCGGATTTTTTCGATCGAGCTCCTGATATACTTTTCTTTAAGCATTTCGACCGTTTTCTTCTTCGCGATATAGGAGATATCCGACTTATCTTCGTCCAGCGTTCCGAGCCACTCGTCCAATTTCTCAGAGACATATTGTTCCGCGTTAAATCCCGGCTCTCCTTTCGATTCTTCCGTAAGCGCGTTCTGGATAAGAGACAGCATTTTCTTGACGGCTACATTCGCGTGGCGCGCAATGAGATCGTCAAAGCTCTGACTGACATGCGCCTCTATCTCTTCCCTGTTATCTTTTATGAAGGCTTCCGCCTCCTCGCCGCCTTTGTCGAGGTATTCGCCCAGCTTATCTGCGGCTTTGTTGATGGCTTTATCGGCGGCATCTTTCAGAAGATTGGATGCCTCGCTCTTTGCCGCGTTCATCAGCCCTCCGGGCGTGACCACCCAGGAGTCTTTCTTGTGGAAAAGGGGAACGGCCTTCCCTCGCGCCAGATTCCCCAGATCAATCGCCGATTGTATCAGCGCGAGGAGTATCTGAATCGAGGCCTGAACAAGCGGTACGGGGAGGACACCCCACGAGGCTGCCGAAATGGGCGTCGCGATCGAAAGCGCGAACGTATTGGTTTCCATATCGGAAAAGGCAAAGATGACGTTCAGACCGAATCGAATGGCGAAAATGGAGCTGTAGGCATGCGTCACGTTCGCCGATCCCGTCCCCCCGTAGAGGATGTACTCGATCTCGCGGTCGTAGTGGTAGTTGTTCACTTCATTAATCAGATGATTCCGGAGAGTCTGCGGTTTACCATCCAATTTTTTTTCTGTATGCTCGTTCTGTATGGTATCGAAACTGAACATGCTGAGGAGGTAATCGGTGACATAATAGGCGTCGCGCAGATCTTCCGACGATCCGCTCAGAATCTCGGCAACTCCCGAAAACATGCCGGCGAGTCCGGTACTGGTGCTCTTGGCCACGTTGTCAGAGTCGTTGCTGTATTCGCCCGAAGCTGTCGCGGAGGACGGAACGCCTTTCGTCTTGGAGGGAAGACTTGTTTCAGAGAGGCTTTCTCCTGTTTTTTCAGGGTCTTCCCTTTCGGTTACCGCCTTTTCTTTCTCCTTCTTCGTTTCGTTTTCGCCGGTTTTCTTCATGCTTTCCTTGAGCTTTTCGCCTTCTTCATCTTTATCGGTGCGGAAAGTACAATGGCGTTTCGTTTCATTTAATTCCTTGGGATCCGAATGCTTCCTGTAAAGATATTGATAGAAAACAGGTTGATACGACCCGAACAGTGAAAGGCCGGTCTTGGGGTCGCTCATCCAGGAAAAATCGATCACCGGCGCTTCGAATAATCCGTCGAATGAGCTCTCCGCCCCTTCTCTTAGCGGTTTTTTCAGCTTTGATCTGTTATTAAAATATTCATCCCCGAGTTCGCGGCGAATGAGGCTTAAGAACTTATTACCGCCTTCATCGTAGCCGGTAATATCGCCGACGAATTCTCCGGCATACCTGAACTGATTGATTTGTTCTAATACTTGTGCCATCCGCTTTCTGAGTGATTCGACGCGGTTGTACAGTTCAGCGACCTGGTCCTTGTCGTACGTGTCTTTGATATCTTTGATATCCGCTTTATCCTGTTCCGCCAGAGATGAAAGCGAAAGGGCCGGGTCTTCCGACGAATGCCGCCACTCTTCCCTCTTCTGTATGAGCGCGCCGCCGTTGAGGGAATCATATACGTCCTTGAGAGCGTCCGCCGCTTTCTGCAGATAATCTACGGCATCCTCGAATTTCTCCTGATACATCTTTGCTTTCCACGTGACCTCTTTGATCTCTTTGTTGAGACTGGATCTCTCCGTCCGCCCTGAGATCCGAATATTTGTCGTCAATTCGGCAAGAGGCTGGAACGCATCACGCGTCATCCGCATATCCTGTTCGTAATAATCCTTGATGCTTGCCGCGAACTCCGCCGCGGGCACAGTTCTTCCGCCTCCCTCAACCTCTACGGAAAAGTCAAGCGACTCATCATCCGCCCACAGCATCGCGACGGCAAAATCCTGGTATTTCCGATAGCGGTCGAGTGGGCCGTTTTTTATGTACTGTCGAAGACTCTCGGGTGATAATTGCCCTTTATACAACTGCGCCACATACTGGATATCGTAAAACTCTGTACCGATCGTGGAAGACTTCGGCAGCCCGAGCGACGCGAGTGATGTTTTTATGTCAGCGATTTTCTTGTCGCTGTAAACACCGCGCATATCATTCATCAGGAGCTGCATCTGAATGATACCGGGCCTTCTGCCCGCGTCGTAGCCGCCGGGGTAGAGAGAGACAAAACTGTTGTACTTCTCTCCCCAGCATTCTAATTCCCAGGTCTCGCTTTCCACCGGATTGCCCTTCCCGTCCGTCAGCCTGTATGGACGCTTTGTCAGCAGGAGCGGTGTCTCGGCGGCTATCTGCGTTTCGTAGACATCCATGATGGTCCGGACATGAAACTCTCTGAACTTCGATTCCAGCCCCGCAAAGAATCCGTCATTCGCCACCCTTCCGATGAACTGGTAGACGAGATCGTTATACTGCGAGAGATTCTTCCATGTCTCGCGGAGTTTTTTATTGAGCCGTTCTTCTTCCTTGAAGTAGGACTGGCGCTGGTCGACAAGCTTTGTCTCCTTGCTGACATTGTTGAAGCTGTTCAGTGCCGACAGAAACCGCAGTCCCGTGTTGATCGGCGTGCGGTATTTCATAAACTCGACGATCTGGCGCTCGAGGACATCGGGATTGGCAAGCGAACCATCCGGAGGGATATAACCTTTGAAATCTCCCAGCTTCATGTTAAGGATATCGTCCGCGTCACTGTCGCCATGCGGCAGATCGCGGAGCTGCGCCATAATCTGCGCTGTAAGCGCTCCCGCTTCGCCCGCGCCTACTCCGTAGGAAATAATACTTTTGTTGTAAAAGGCCTTCAGTTCGTCCAGAAGTTTTTCGTGGTCCTGCGTCGTGGCAAAAAGCCCGTACAGCTCTTTCAGCTGCGTGTCATACTGCGTCAGCGCCGTATTCAGCGCCAGATCCCCCGCGGACGCCGCCACACCGCGAGCGAGAGAGATCCGGCTCACGTCAACAAAAAAGGCGCTGCAAGTCAGCATGGGCACAAGAATAATGACCAGAAAGATCGTTACGGCGCCTTTACATCTTCTGATGTATTTCATTGACTCCCTCACCCCTTTCCATTGCGCGTCAGTCAAAAATCTTCAAGATACTTTTGACTTTGCCAAAGGCCTCCGAAACATACTTTGAGGCGCCGCTGCCTTCCAGGTAATCGATTACCATATCCGTGTTCCGGATAAATTCTGCTGAATAACTGACGGGCATTTCGGCGCGGGAATAGAAATCCAGCGATATCTTGTTCTTATCGCCGAGAAAACGAATAGGAAATGTTATCTCGTACTCAACCGCTACGTCAAAAGTAGCGTAGACAAAATAGTTGTTGAAGTGCGCTATATCTGACGCCGGCGTGACGAGGACAGGCCTCATCCCCGGGAAAAAACCCGCCGACTTCTTGCTGAATCTCTTCGCGACTTTCTCGTTGATAAGGGAGACGGCGCTGGCGCGGCTGTTCCCTTTGAGAAAACGGTACGGCTCGATGCTGATCTTTTCGTCGAGGCTGAGTTCCCCGTTATGCCTGTACGCTCTTTCCATGATGGAATCCGCGCACACTCTTGCCCCTATGATCGCGTACTGTTCCACTTCAGATTCAGTCTCGGCTCTCTGGTAGAGAAGGTTCCCCGTGAAAATCAGGAAGAAAATCACGAAAAAGATAACAGGAAAGACAATCGCCGCCTCAACGAACACGACGCCGCTTTCATCGCTTCCCGCTTTGCGCCATGCGCGAATAACCCTATCCATACGAAGGCCTCGCTTTCCGATCCAGCTACTGGTTATTTGTTCGCTCAATGAACAGACCGGCAAATCAAAAGAACTGCCACCGGTTCATCCGCTCCGCGCGTTTTCAAGACGAAAGAGCCGTCCCTTTACTCGATGGCGGTCTCGGCCTTTCCTCTGATCAAATTGATCAAGTCTGTCAGTAATGCTCCGATCGCCTTTCTGAAGATGACAGCCAATGCGATCGCGACGCCGATTAACACGACGATGGCGACGACATTGACCTCACCTTTTTCATCCCTGAGCAGCTTGTTGAGCCGTCCCGCGACGATTCCAAAGAAAAGTTCAATACGTTGCTGTAACATGGTTAACCCTCCTAAGTATGACCTGTTAGAATGAATATTCCGGCAGCCTTCGGGGCTGCCACTCAGTTAATCTATCTTCCGCGCCTATGGCAATCGCGATCTGATAACCTGCCTGTGCGGCTCTCTAGGATCCCAGATTGGCGAGAATAGGCACTATAACCAGAATCAGAATCCCGATAAACATCACGCTGATGGGGATCAGAAGCTTGGCGGCAGCGCGCTCTCCCTCACGGCGTACAAGCTGCTTCTTGAGCTGCCACACCTCGCGGCTCTGCTCCTGCAGCGCGAGCGTCAGATCGCGGCTTCCCTTGGTCATTCCCTGGATGATGGTCGAGGTAAATTTCTTCACCTCCGGAATGACACAACGCCTGCCAAACTCGTAAATGGCGTCAATCTCCGCGACGCCGTTCCGGATGTCTTCGACGGCTATCCGCATCTCTTCGTAGAAAATCCCCTCTCCCCCGAACGCCACTTTCTCCCATGCTTCGCGCAGAATCATCCCCGCGTTGGTGAGCAGCGCGAGCTTTGAAACGACCTCCGCGAAATCGCGAAGCAGTTCATCGGAACGCGCCTGTATCCTCTTGCTCGCGAGGTTGCCGTAGTAATAGTAGGCGAGCCCCGCGAATACAAAGAAGACAACCATAATCATCAGATCCTGCGCCAGCCCGTAAAAGATAAAGGCAAGGACAAAAAGAGTCATGGCGAACGTCATCTGCTGGGAGTGCGTGACGCGCAGGTAATATTCCGAATACTTTTCTCCGTAGAGAACATTCAGCTCCTGCCGGAGTTTTCTGTCACTTTTTGATTTGTACGTGTACCCGATCAGGTTGAGCAGAGCGTACCCCGTACCGTAGATGTCTTTAAGGCGAAACTCTTTCTCTGATAAGACGGAGAACATGCTCTGGTACTGCGCGCCTTTCAGAAATAATACGATCCAGCCGATGACAAGCAGCGTGCCCACCGCCATGATGGCTATCTGGAATATTTCAAGACCGAACATCTCTCCCCCTCCTCTCACATCTTGATATTGAGCACTGACTTGCCGACAAAGTACGCGATAACGAAGATGATAATCGCGACTGTCGACGCCATTATGCCGGCAGGTGTTGTAAAGTTCTTGGCAAAGTCGGGACTCATCCCTTTGATGATCGCGACAATCGCGATCGGCATTATGGACATGAGGTTCTGCTCCGTTTTGTTCGCGGTCAGAAGCGTCTCAATATCCTCTTCGATTTCCATCTTGTCGCTTAGAATCGCGTGTGTATTCCGGATCACATCCTTAATATTGCCCCCCTTGCGGTAGCTGATACTGAAGACGCCGGCAAAGCTTGACACATCTCCGATATCGCTCCTGGCGCCGAAATCCTCCAGCAGTTCTTCCACGGGAATATTGTTCTGCACCCCGGACAGAATCAACTCCAGCTCGCGCAGGATATAGGCGCTGCTGTCGTACTGAACCTTAAGGTCTTCGTATACAGCGTAAAACGAATCCGTCACATTCTTTCCGGCGCTGAGCGATGTTGTCAGCCCATCCAGCATATCCCGAAACTGCTTGCTCAGCTGGCGCTTGCGCTTGCTGATGATCGCTTTCGTCCGGGCGGGAATAAAGAGTTTGGCGGAAATCAGACCGACAATGGACGGAATCAGGATATTCAGGATATACGTAACCACCGTCGGCTGACCGAATTCGTCTTTGCCGAGTCCGCCGTAGAACAGGTAACCGACCGCGGCTCCGACGATAAAAGCGAGCAGCGCGTACCCGATCTTTTCCCACCGTTTCATGTAATAGACTCTGTAATTCATCGTCGGCATGTTCGTCGCGGACAAAAAAAACTCCGGTTCAGGCGGCGCTTTTGTTTTTTTCTTGAACATAGGCGGTATACCTCTTCACTCTTCCGGCCCGATCACGCCTCCCGCGGTCAGTACGGGGATCTTCACGCGGGAAATGGCCGCCCGTCAGGAGATCAAATCACATGCTTGAATCCCGCGACCTGCAGCTTCTGCGTGTTTTTCATCTCATTGCCTGTGCGCGTCAGCTTCCCCGATACGCGCGACAGCGTGCTGTTCTCGTCCTCGAGAAACACATAGAGCGGGTTCAGCCGGATGCGCCCGTCTTCATACCCGAGGACTTCGGTGATTTCCATCGTGCGGCGCGATTTGTCGCGCAGGCGCGAGAGATGGATGATGATGTCCACCGCTGAGGCAATCTGCTGACGGATCGCTTCAAGCGGCAGCCCCGCCGCGCCCTGGAGAACCATCGTCTCCAACCGGCTCAGCATATCCTCCGTGCTGTTTGCGTGTCCTGTTGAGATCGAACCGTCATGGCCGGTATTCATCGCCTGCAGCATATCGAGGGCCTCGCCGCCGCGGACCTCACCGACGACAATCCGCTCCGGCCGCATGCGCAGAGAGGACTTGATGAGATCGCGGATGGTGATCTGCCCGACTCCCGCGACGTTCGCGGTACGCGTCTCCAGCCTGACGAGATTATCGATATTCTTGATTTGAAGCTCCGCCGAGTCCTCGATCGTGATGACGCGCTCGTCTCTCGGGATATAGTTTGACAGCGCATTCAGGAAAGTCGTCTTTCCGGAGCCGGTGCCCCCGCTGATAAAGATGTTGTACTTGGCTCTGACGAGGATCTCCAGCTGTTCCGCGATCTCTTTTGTCAGCGATCCGTATTCGATCAGCTTCTCCATCGTCATAGGCGTTTTGGAAAACTTCCGGATGGTCACCGTCGGGCCGCAGAGCGCGATCGGAGGCAGAACGACATTGACGCGCGACCCGTCGGGCAGACGCGTGTCGCAGATGGGGTTCGCCTGGTTGACTTCGCGGCCGGCAAGACCGACAATGCGCTGGATGATGTCCTCCAGGCGCCGCTGGCTCTCAAATTTCTTATCGAGTTTGAACAGGCGGCCGTTCTGTTCAATGAAGATATTGTCCGTCCCGTTGATCATCACCTCTGTGATTGTGTCGTCCTTGATGATGCTGTCGAGGAGACCGAACCCCCGGATCGAACTGAATACCTGTTCCACGATCGACACACGCTGCTCGATGGAGCAGTATTCCTGCCTGAGCCATTCGCCCGCGAGCTTCTCCACGTGCTGCATCAGCTCGTCGTCATCGAGTTCGCTCAGAGGCAGGTTCTCGCCGATATAGCGTTTGATCGCGGCGATCACCTCTTGTTCTCTTTCAAAAGTCATAAGATCACCTCAGGATCGGTTGAAAAAGATTCATCGACACAAGCTGTTCCACCACTTCTCTCTCCGGCGCGTGGGCGTAACGCGGCGCTCCTCCCAGAAGCTTGAGGTCAATTCCCTCGACAGCGCGGGAAACTTTGTTGCTGAACTTGTTGTAAACCAGGTACAGCTTGCTCAGAATGCGCAGATCGCGCTGTTCGTCAATCATCCGGAGCGCTTCGAAAGCGCGCACCATCTTCGTGTTCGCGACCGCCATGCCATCGCTGACAAGCACAATCGCGTACGCTTCCTGAAACGCGTGAAGCATCCGGCCGTCGAGTGCGAAATCCATGTCCAGAATGATGTGATCGTAATGACCGCCGGCGCGCAGCTCTTTCAGCATCCTTTTCAGGTCTTCTTCCGTGAGCTCCTGAACGTCCAGCGCGATCGGCGGACTTTCAAAGAAGAACACACCGTCCGCCGATTCGCGAACAGCGCTCTCCAGTTTCATCGGCAGGTTGAGTTTTCCGCTCTTCAATACAAACAGGACATCGCTCAGCGTCTCCTGGCCGGAACCGGTAAAGAAGACATCCGACCGGCCGAAGAGTTCCAGGTTCAGATACAGAACGCGCCGTCCTGCCCGCGCGAGAGTCAGCGCGTAGGCGGCTGCCATCGTTGAGCTTCCTACGCCCCCGGCCGGCGAGGCGAACACGCTGATAAGCGCGCTCGAAGTACCGTCCGGCTTAAAGCCGGTGATGTCACTCGATTTCTCTGCGTAAACGCTGAGAATCTGTTTGTAAATACTGTCAGCTTTCTGAAACTTCGATATGGCCGGTTGATCACGCAGCGATGCCACCAGCGGATCGTCAACGAAATAAGCGAAACCACATCGGGCGGGGATCCTGTCGAGGTCAATCTCGAAGGATTCATCCGCCAGAAAAACATCAATCCGTGCTTCTTTCAGCTCACTGAGCGCCTTGTCCAGCTGCGTGAAAGAATAGATTTCGAGCTTGTCCCAATAGCGCGCGTTAAAAGCCGCCGCAAGCCTCTCCAGATAGCCCGGATCGCGATCTAAAATTGCCAGTTTAATCTTCATAATCGTCACCCTTTGCTGCCGCCTCACCGCTCGCCGGTCCACGGCTTTTGAGCTGATCTTTATTCATGTTTTATTCTAACTTCTTTCACTTTCCAAGGCAACGGTTATACGTGATACTTACGCCATTCACCGGCGTCATATGCCCGGATTATGATCAACATCCGTCCCATTCACAAGAATTTATTATTATTACTGTTCTCATATTACAAATTAAAAAGGTTTTTAGATACTGCCTTTTAGGGTAGGTTTGCCCTTTTCTGCGCTGATTCCGGCCAATATTCAATAGCCTGACAGTATAAACATGCGCTGGTTGGCGCCAGATTATATTATAATAATGAGAGCATCCGGGGAGTATGGGAATCACCGTTTAATCCGCGTGATCCTCGGCTGCCGGTTCAGGAGAAAAGAACAATGACGGGCAGGTTGTTTTCCTCGTATCCCTGTCCGGCTGTAAGCCATCAACCGTTTACTGATTCCTTCATGTCAATCAAGTCCGTTGAACCGCCGGGCAACAGAAAGGAGACCGCGTATGAACAAAGGAAAAAGAACAATTCATAGAACTCTCGCCCTCGCGCTTGTCGCCATACTCTCGTTTGTTGTCATGCTGCTCGCGGCGGCACAGACTGTTTCCGCATGGTATCTCGTGATGCTCGACTCACCGAAGACTTTTGCGATCGGGATTGATTCGCAGAAGTATCTAAAAAGCATAAACGTAGCGGAACCTCCTTTAGAAGTCATCGAAAGCATAAACGTAAAACTCTACTGGTCCCACGACCCCAAAGCTCCCAGAAACGAAATGAAATCGGGCGCTATCCAGAACAAATTCTATACACTGACGGTGGAGATCATCCTAAAAGAAGGGGAAGAATATCTTGCTGAAGGTGGAATACCCAGTATTGAATACTATTTAGAACCTTTTGAGCATGTGGATGCTGATTCCAGCAGCAATCGACAGGTCATATACACTTTCACCGCGGATTTTACATACTACCGCATAGTCCGGTTCGATGTGAATGGAGGCACGCCCAAAATCCCGATGAAAGTGGTTGAGGACAATAAAACGATAACACCGCCGAAAGAACCGGCCAGAACCGGTTATAAGTTCAACGGATGGTGGACGAGCGCCGAAGGCGGCGAATTGTTTGATTTCAAACAGCCTATCGCAAAGGATATCAAGCTGTTCGCGCACTGGGAACCGCTGATACCTCCCACAACAACGACGACAACAACCACGACAACGACAACTACAACGACAACAACTACCACGACAACGACGACAGAAGAGATGACAACCTTCGAAGAGACAACGCCTTCGACGACAGCGGAGGAGATGATCACTACGGTTGAAGAGGTGGCAACGGAGCCTTTGGAGTCCGACCCCGCGAACGCCTCGATGACCACGGCGCTGTCCGGTGAAGGA
The DNA here is from genome assembly GCA_029570375.1 of Bacillota bacterium. GTDB lineage: Bacteria > Bacillota > Clostridia > Saccharofermentanales > DTU023 > UBA4923. The sequence continues at coordinate 55,718 of JAKPXB010000040.1, forward strand.
ACAGGCGAAGAGAAAAAACCCTCTTTACTCCTGATAGCCGCCGTGATCGCGGCCGCCATCCTCATCGGCTCCGCGATCGGCTATGCCATCTACGCAATCGGGAAGAAAAACAGACGCGTGTAGCTGTGCGAAAGGGCGCGCGTCAAAAGTGGTGGTTCTTAGGCCGGCTGTTGTAAACCGGCATAAGTACCGTCCCTTCATCACCCGTCATTCTTTAAAGAACAGCGAGAACAGACCGCTCCGTCCGGTAACTCCAAGCTTTCTGTACGCGTTGCCGGCATGGAATTTAACGGTTTCCACCGATATATTCATTTCGCTCGCGCATTGCTTATACAGAAAGCCCTGCAGAATGTAGTAAATCACCTGTGTTTCTCGTTTTGTCAGGCCTTTCTCCGCGATGAGCATCTGATATTGCTCCTGCAAAACTTCCCGAAAAACAGCCGGCTGCCCCGCCCTCGGGGCGCTATCCCCACGGTCCGTTCCGGCATTATTTTCCGCATGCCCGCTATCCGCCGGACTTTCCGCCGGATCACAATCGGCAGTACTTTCCGCCGGGCTGCCATACGCCGGCCATACGCCGGAGGCGGCAGCCGAACCGGGATGCCAGACCCCGCCCTCTCCAACCGGAACGGCCTGCTCCGGGGGCTCCCCGGACAACTGCGCGCCGAGAGGCAGCGCTGCTTCGGTCGGTCCGGCTGTATCTCCGGCAGAGATGGAACTCCAACTCCACGGGCCTTTCTTCGGCATCAACAGGCGCGCGTAATGCGGCGCCATCATTAAAAAGATCAGGAAGAGCAGCAGCGAGACCCCTGTCGACAGATAGAACCGCGCGTCAGGGTAATAAGAGGTAAGAAAACCCGGAATCATATAGATAAGGAAAGAGGCATTCAGCGCGATGATCAGAACGCGTTTGAAGAATTTGAAATCAGCCTGCCGGCTCATAATTTCCCCGAGCAGAGCGTAAGACGCAATAAATCCGATCGACTCAAACGCGTGGAAAAACCACGACATCACCTGCACGGCCGCCGGGGTATCCGGCAGCGCAAACACATTGGCCAGCAGCATGAACAGAAAAAACAAATAACACATATGCCAGATACTGTATTTCGACCGAAAATACAGAAAGAGGCTCAGGATAAGCACAAGCATGCCGATGGCGCCGTTAAACCGCATCGCGGAAGGACTGGCGGCTTCCCTCGTGTAAGTGTAGAAAATTTCAATCGTCTTGTGCGCGAAAAAGAAATACAGCAGAAGACCGACCTGCATGCGCCTGTCGGAGCTCGGCGAACCGGAAACAATCTTCACGCGCGCATCCTCCGATCGATAGAAAAAAGTACAAATCAAAGTCACAAAAACAAGGATGAGCATGTATAGATAACTAAACGATTGCAGGATACCGCGGACGCTGTACAGAAACTGAAATAAAACCGCCAGCAGAATCGTTATCGACGCGCCTAGAAATCGCTCTGACCGATTCAGCGCGTAGATGAAGAAGTAAGTGGCGATGGCGGCGCACCCGCCAAAAAAGAACGCAAACGCGAAAGCGAAATAATAAGACGCGTGCGGATCTTTCCACCCCAGCCACAGAAAGAAAAGAATAAAGGCCGCCACTGCGTAACCCCGGGCGTACAGAGGCATTCTCCTGCGGCTCGTAAACGCAAAAAGCATACCCGCTCCTATGCAGTAGCACGCCCCCATCCAGGACATGGCGTCAAGCCTCAGCAGCCGGTAAGAGGAACCGAGAACCCTATCCTGCACATTGATAAACAGAGGTGCGAGTGAGAAAATCAGCATGTAAGGAAGATGTCTGGCGCGGACATCTGATAAAGACTGCTTAAATTCAGTATACAGCAGTCTTATCAGGGAGTTGATCCAGTTTAAGATGGTGAACCGCATCAGCGCCGCCACCTCCCTCCTTAAATACGGTCGATGTGATCCGGTATATATTCTGTCAGATCTGCCCGCATTGAGAAGTTCAGCGATTGCAGAGACCGACAAATGTCTTGAACAGCTTCGCCATACCGGGAACCGTCGCGGCGAGCTCTTCGGGATGCCATTGAACGCCGATAATCGGCGGCATATCACAGCCGTCTGCCTCGACGGCTTCGATAACACCATCGCGGCTTCGCGCCGTCACCCGAAGACTGCCGGCCAGCTTTTTGATCGCCTGATGATGCCAGGAATTCACGAGCGCCTTGTCACCAAGTACTTCGTAGAGATAGGTGTCAGGGACAATATCAATATGGTGCGTCACCGCCTGGCGGCTGGCTTTTTGCAGATGCTGAATCGTAAATTCAGGCAGATCGCCTATGTCCTGGTAGAGTGTCCCCCCCAGCGCGACATTGATCAGCTGAAGACCGCGGCAGACACCGAAAACGGGGTACGAACGCTCGAGCGCCATCCGGAATAGCAGCAGTTCAAACGCGTCGCGCTGTGGCGACTGTTTCCCCAGCCCTTTTACAGGCTCCTCTCCGAAAAGCAGCGGTGAAATGTCATCGCCCCCTGTCAGAATCACGCCTCCGCAGATATCCAGAATGGAGCTGATCACCTCGCGGCCATCCGTCACGGGTATGATCAGGGGAACGGCGCCCGCTCTGTGTACCGCACTGACATACGCGTCATTGACGTAATGCCGGTTTGAACCCTCCCAATGCTTGTCCTGATCGGCGATGAGAGCGCCGGACAACCCTACTCGAAACATACAGCCCTCCTCGAACATCCCTCATCCCCTCACCAACAGACAAGTGCGTACCAAACAGCGCCATCCTGATGAGGTAAATTATTTCTGATGATTGGTGATCCTTCCGGATAACCCCATTATATACAAATATGGCGCTTTCTGAATCATCCGCTCCCGCGAAAGGTGACTTCTTCCGATAATCATTTCCTGTACCGATCTTCCTGATCCGGACGGGATCAGGCGGCCTGGCGGCTGATAAGCTGACGGCATCATCCTTCGTAGCCCCGGAACCAGGCGATCATTCGGAAACAGAAAGAGGATGTCGCTCCCCTGACCGGGGACAGACATCCTCTCTATTCAGCGCGGTTGGTTTATGCTCTTACTTGAAAGTTCCTGCGAGAATTTCAGCGAGGGCCGCGTCGTCTACCTCGATGTGGTAGAACAATTTAAAGAAATCTTTGACCTGTTTTTCCGGAGAGTCTTTATAAATCTCAGGATAGAAGGTCGCTCCCAGCCAGCGCACACCGAGATACCGGTTAATCGACGGCGGACTTCCCATAAAGCCATAGGGTGCGGACGGAATAATAATTATCCTGTTTTCTTTCATAGCGGGGAGCGCGCTCCAGGCCGGATCTTTTTTCATTTCCTCCGCCAGGGCGACACTTCCGATGAGGATATAATCGGGATCCCACTGAACAATCTGCTCCATAGAGACTTCCGTACCGCCGCCTTTTGACGAAGCCTCTACATCCGCGACATTGACAACGGGAATATAGTCGAGCAGTTCACTGTGGAATGACCCGACAGCATTTGTGTTCAACCCAAGCTCACCCATAGCCCAGTACACTTTGACGATTTTGTCTTTGGGGATTTCCGCTTTTGCCTTATCACAAAGCGCGAGCGTTTCTTCACAGTATTTAGCAAGCGGTTCGGTTCTCTCGCTGTCGCCGATCATTTCCCCCAGATCGCGATATGTTTTTGGCATACCGGCAAAAGTCGCTTCGATAAAGATAGTTGGCGTATTGATCTGCTGCTGCATGCCATCCATATCTTCCTTGATTGTCTTCTTCGCTTCCCCGATATCGACAATCGCTTCTGTGTTGGCCGCGAGGACGGCCTCCAGATTAAAGTCGCTATTTTTGCCGTAAAACTGACCAAAGGTAGGCAGATCCTTGATCTTGTCACCCAGCAGTTTGATCTGCTCTTCGCTCATCTTGCTCGCCATCCCGCACAACAGTTCAGGAGCCGCCGTATAGAGAACAATCTGTGCCAGTGGACCGGACGGCGCGATTCTCATCAATTTCTCCGGAATCAGGACTTCCCTTCCAACGGAGTCTTTGAACACCCGGCCTGCCGGTTCAACGGGCATAGTCGAAGTTGCGTCGGGAGAAGCGGGCGCCGTCGTCATGTTGTCGGCCGGTTCCTTGCTCTCCATTACCGTTGGCGCAGACGGTTCCGCCGGCTCCTTCGGGGCACACCCCGCAAACAGCATCGACGTGATCAGAACCAGCGCCAGTAGGAACGACACTTGCTTAAACATCTTCTTATTCATTCCTTTTCCTCCTTGTCATTTTGTATCAAATATGGCCATGGGATTTCCGGCTATATTCGCTTTCTCCGAACCCATACGGAGATAAACTGTTCATTGTGCCCTCTGTACTGTCTATCCGGCACACTTAATCATCCCGTTTACATCAGGCAGTACAGTCACCGCGCCTGTTTTTACACTTTTCTCCAGTTGGATAGGAACACGGTAGACGTGCGATAACAGCGCCTCGGATAAGACATCCTCGGGCGGTCCGAACGCCCGGGCTGACCCGCCATCGATGAGCAGTACATCATCGGCGAATAAAAATACATGTTGTGGATTATGCGTGGAAAAAAGTACGAGATACCCCGCATCCGCGAGTGAGCGAATCTGTTCGAGAACCCGGATCTGGTTTCCATAGTCAAGGCTGGCCGTCGGTTCATCCATGATGAGGATAGGGGCATCCTGAGCGACAGCACGCGCGATCAGGACAAGCTGCTGTTCTCCCCCGGAGAGCTGGTCGAAGAGGCGGTTTCCAAACTGCTCGATGCGGAGCAGCTTCATCGCTTCCGATGCCTTGATTTTTTCACGCTTCCCCGGCTGCGCAAACATACCAAATGAAGCGGTTGTTCCCATCAGCACCATTTCCGCCACGGTGAACTGAAAGGCGCCCGACTGATTCTGGGGAATATACGCCATCTGCATGGCGCGCGCACGGTTTGACAGATCGCCGATATGGCACCCGTTAATCTTGATAACCCCGCGCGCAAGCGGGAGCACACCGAGAATCAGTTTGAAAAGCGTAGACTTACCGGCGCCGTTCGCGCCGAGCACACCGACGACGCGTCCGCAGGGAACCTCAAAAGTGAGGTTCTTCAGCACGTCATTTTCCCTGTAACGGAAATACACTTCCTGTACCTGGAGGCCGTCGGTTACCGGTTGCTTTACTTTAATCATCCCGCCATCCCCTTTCTTCCTTCGCGGAGAATGAGGAAAACAAAGAACGGAGCGCCAATAAAAGCGGTCAGAATGCCGAGAGGAATGCCGCTAGTTGTCGCCCTCCGCGCTATATTATCGACAAACAGGAGGAACCCCGCCCCCACAAGCGCCGACGCGGGCAGGGATACGCGGTTGTCGCTGCCGACGATCATTCTCGCAATATGCGGAACAACAAGGCCGATCCATCCGATCACGCCGCTGACTGAAACGCTGGTTGCGGTGATTAGCGTAGCCGATACTACCATGAGCATTCTGATCAGGCGCGTGTGAACACCCATTGTCGCCGCGGCTTCTTCGCCGAGCGCCAGCAGGTTGAGCTGCCACCGCAGCAGGAGAATGACGAAAATACCGAGCAGAATCGGAGGCGCCGCGAATCCGAGCGTTTGCAGGCGCGCGGAATTCAACGATCCCATGAGCCAGTATGTAATCGCCGGAAGCTGGTTCGAGGGATCCGCCGTGTATTTGATCAGGGACAGACCGGCTGAAAATAACGAACTGACAACTATTCCGGTTAAAACGAGTGACAGGAGTTTGTTTCTCTTGACAAAAGAGGCGATAAAAAGCACAAGCGCAATGGAGATCAGCCCGAACAGGAACGATACGAGCGTAATTCCCGTCGAAGCGAAACCCGCCAGTATCGCAAGCGCCGCCCCAAAACTGGCTCCGGACGATGCCCCCAGCACATCGGGAGAAACCATCGGATTCTGAAATACACCCTGAAAGGTATGACCGGCCACAGAGAGGCCGGAACCTACCAGGACAGCGAGAGCAATGCGCGGCGGCCTCACATTGATGAGAACGGTCGAGATGGCTTCCTCAAAAACTTCACCTGTCCGGAAGAGCTGACTCCAAAAAAACCGGATAATGGTGACAGGACTTACGAAATACCACCCGATGGCAAATGAAATGATGATCAGAGCGATAAGGAGAGCGCCCATAACGCCGAATCGAAGCGGGAGGTGTTTTTTCTGCCCACTGTTAAGGAGCGGTTCAGGAATCTCTTCCAGCTGACGCGAGATCGTTCCGTCGCTTTCAAGCATCACTGTTGTGACCGCAGGATGCGTCATAATCGCGTGGCGCCGCTCCCGGAGAACAGCCTTTTTGTCTTCCGTTATATCCATTCGAGTTAAGGTCTGCTCGAGGGCTGTTTCATGTTTCCATACCATGATGAGAGGTTTTGACACATCATTCAGAAGCTCCATCACACGATTAAACACGCGGTCATCGAGGAGTTCCACCCCCCCGAGTTCGTCCATCACAATCACATCACCATGGCGCTCAAGGAGAGGGAACGCCCGTTCGGTGAAAAGCTCGACATCAAACCGGCTGTCGCCTCCTTCGGAAACGAGGAAGCATTTCTCATCGGGGAATGCCTTTCCGTTAGAATGGCGGATGGTCAACAGCCCCGTGTCCCGCTGCTTCCCGGCGGGAACATGCAGAAACCCTGTCTTCTGCTCCCGCCTGTTGACATGGCGTATGGTCATGTAACCGGAGGCTTTCAGGGAAGCGTCCTCCAGATACCGCTGCACGAAGGTCGACTTACCGCTTCCGATCACTCCCGTGACGAGAAGGTGCCCTTTGGGCGTGCCGTTCTCCGCAAATAAGGACGATTGAGCCAACATAATAAGACCGCGCTCGTTGGCCGGGTATAGAAAGGAATTTTCTTTCCGATCAGCCATGAAAATTTCCGCTTTCCCTGTTCTTCAAGCCACAGGACAGCGTTCAACCATGCAATATCCCCGGGCGCTTCGGCTCCAGTTTCCCTGAACGGACTGCGATCATCTGCGCGGCGATGCTGATGGATATCTCTTCCGGTGTCTCACCGCCGATATCAAGTCCGATAGGTGAAATAGCGCGCTCCAGTGATGCCGCCGAATGTCCGCGTTCCATCAGTATGCCGTCCACTGTCTTTATCTTATGTCTGCTGCCGATGACACCGATATAGCGGGCGTCCGTTTTCAGTACCTGGTCTTCCACATCGAGATCGTTCTTGTGCCCCCGCGTCATAATGCAGACAAAATCATCGGGACCGATGGCCACGGACCGGTCGATATGATCGAGATCACACATCCTCACATCATAAGCTCCGGGGAACAGCTCCGGGGCGACAAATTCCTCCCGGTCGTCGAGCACAACAACCGCGAAATGCGCGTGCGCCAGAACGGGGACAAGGGCCTGCGCGACATGGCCGCCTCCGAAAATATAAACCACTCCCGGTACTACGAGTTCTTCGACATAGAAAGTATGGCCGCATTTACTCACGGAATGGCCGCGCTGACAGAGAGCGCGCTTATCGTCGAGGAGGGCGCGCGTACAGGGATGTTCAGCGGGGAAGCCTCTGAACGACCAGCCTTCTGAGGTGAAATCGGGATCGGCGGGGTTCGTCCCTGCCGGAGCGGTAAAAAGAGCAAGTCCCAGCTGATCCCGCTCGCTGACATCGGTGACGAGCCAGCTCGGCTGTCTCTCCCGGATGGCGTCGCGCGCCTCCTTTACAATGGACAGGAGTTCCCCGTTATTTCCATTGAGGTAGAGGTAGTGAACCGTCGCGCTTCCGCCGCAGATCATGCCGATATCCTCAATTTGATTTTTGTTCAGGATAAACTGATGGATATCCGAGCGCTTCTGCTCAAGGGCAGCTCTGGCAATATCGATCGACCGGTACTCCACCGCGCCTCCGCCAATCGTACCCGCCAGCCGTCCCGTCCGGTCAACCAGCATCCGCGCGCCTTCACCTCTGGGTGTCGCGCCTGAGCTCGCCGTGACAGTCGCAAGAACGGTATCTTCGCCTCTTTCAAGTGATTCCTGAAGACTCTTAAAAATAAGATCCATACACTCTCCTCTTTGGCCGGATATCAGACAGGTCTGCCTGAACGGCAGGCTATGGAATTTCTTCTCAGCTGCACACAGACAGCCTGAATACTCTATGAACCATATTACACCCGATTGGTATATTAATACAACTCACTTCAGACAGTATGAGGCTTGTGATTTTCCCCGGCGGTAACGGAAGGAGACTTGCGATAACCGTGTTAAATGGAAGGTGCTCTTCACTCCGCCCTTACGCCGGCGTCCGCATGTCGAGGCCTTCCCGGTGGAGCATGGCGGCTCCGATCACTCCCGCGTCGTTGCCAAGACGGCAGCATTCGATCGGGGGAGGGGGGAGTACGTCCCCGCTGACCGTCGTCCTTGCCACTTTCGCGCGGAGCGGTTTGAGCAGCACATCGCCGGCATGGCTGATCCCGCCGCCGAGCAGAATGATATGGGGCCTGTAGAGAACGACAAAATTCCGGATGCCGATCGCGAGGTAATGAACAAAGCGGTCGAGCACTTCGTTGGCCACCACATCCCCGCGCGCGGCCGCTTCAAAGAGGAGACGCGCGTTGAATGACGGTTCGGCAAAATCAACACGATCGCGCAGCACAGACGCTCTTCCGCCCGAAAGCGCTTCGCGTGTCATGCGTTTCAATCCGCGGATCGTGGTGTAGACTTCCAGGCAGCCCCGCTGTCCGCAGCTGCACTCAACCGTTCCTTCTGTCTCGACAGCCATATGGCCCGGTTCGATTCCAAAACCTGTCGCGCCCCGGAATATCCTGTTCTCCAGGATGAATCCCCCTCCGACACCTGTTCCGAGCGTAAGCATCAGGGCGCTTTTGTAATTCCTGGCAGCGCCGGCGAGGTATTCGCCGAAGACCGCACAATCCGCGTCATTCGCGATACAGACAGTCACTTCCGGGAAACGCGCGCGGATCAGCCCGGGAAAATCGACATTTTTCAGGAACAGGTTTGTGGCGTGGAGCAGTTCTCCCGTCTCCGGGTGTACGACTCCCGGCACGCCGATACCGATAGCCTGCAGCTGTTTCACAGGCAGATGATGGCGTGCAAGAAGCTTTTCAATGCATGAAGCAATTGAATCCGTGAGCGATTCAGCCGACCGGGGCGCTCTTGTTTTCGCGCTTTCGCGGTCAACCACAGCGCAGGATTCGTCGACCAACCCGACGACAATATTGGTGCCCCCGAGATCAATACCGATGGAATATGCCATAAAAATACCGCCTTTTTGTTTGATGGCACTGATGGGAATAGAATCCAGTATCCGATGCAATTATAGTATTCTCAGTGCCGCGCACACGTCAACCGCGTAGACATGACCGGCCTCATCTGAGGTGGTGAAAACGACATACCCCCAACAGACGTCTGCCCGTTTCGCTGCCTTGACATTCATCTCCGCGAATCCGTACAATCAAAAGCACCAGCCTGCCGTTGTTTCCTTTGATTGAGCTGACTGATCAGAGTCATTCAATCCCATCCACTTCACCGGAGGGGGTCATACAATGATACATTGCCAATGCCATTTCTTCTCGAAACATCTTGGGTATCCGACCGATGTGACCGTTCTTCTCCCGCACCCTGAATGGAAGAGGGCTTCCGGAATGGATATCTCCTCACTCTACCCCGAAGACCGCCGCCATCCGGTTCTTTATCTGCTCCACGGTTCTGCGGAATGCGGCGAGGCATGGCTCTGGCATACCCATATCGAACAATACGCGCAGAGAGCCGGAATCGCTGTTGTGATGCCTTCCGGGAAGAACAGCTTCTTCTGTGACGCGGTTTCCGGTGAGAAATATCACTCGTTTGTCGCGGAGGAGCTGATCGCTTTCTCCCGGTCAGTATTCCCACTGTCGACTAAGAGGGACGACACATTTATCGCAGGCGCTTCCATGGGCGGGTACGGAGCGGCGCGGCTTGCGCTCGACGGGGGCGGCCTGTTTTCCGCTCTCGGTATCTTTTCAGGAGCCCTGTCCCCCTTTCTCATTCAGGAGAGGCTCCGGGCCATCGGCATAGATGAGATACGCTTTGATCTCCTGTTTGGCAGCAAAGAGCGCTACCGGGGGAGCTGTCATGATTTGTTCTGCCTGGCAGAACATTGCCCGCCGGACTTTCACAAACCGCGGGTGCGCCTGTACTGCGGGGAAGACGATACGATCAATGGCGACATCAACCGCGAATTCGCGGATTTGCTCGCCTTGCATGGCTTCGATGTGCATTTTGACTCGCAGCCGGGCGGACATGACTGGGATTACTGGGATCGGTGTCTTGAGGATTTCGTCACCCGGCTGGCGCCGCATCGGGCGGAACCGGCTGACCAGCCGGAGAAAGGCTGAAGCAAATGGATCAAAGCGTACGGAAACTTATTCGCTCGATTGAAGCCGATGTCATTGCGTGGAGACGCTGGTTGCACCAACACCCTGAGATTTCTTTCGAAGAATTTGAGACAACCGCTTTCATTCTGGAGCGATTGAAAGCATTCGGCGGTTTTGAGATAAGCAGACCGGCTAAGACAGGCGTCGTCGCGGCGCTTGACACGAAAAAGCCGGGCAGGACCATCGCTCTGCGGGCTGATATCGACGCGCTTCCGATCCGCGAAGACAACGCGCTCCCCTATAAATCGATGAGAGACGGCGTGATGCACGCCTGCGGGCATGATGGCCATACCGCAATTCTCCTGGGCACCGCCTGTACGCTGTCAAAGATTTCGGAAGACCTCGCAGGCAGGATTCTCCTGATTTTTCAACACGCGGAAGAACAGCCCCCGGGCGGCGCGATCGAATTGTACAAGGCCGGTGTGATGGAAGGCGTTGATGAAATCTACGGTCTCCACCTGAGCTCCGCCTATCCTTCGGGAGTGTTCGGCATCAGGCCGGGCGTCCTGACAGCCGCCACAGACGAATTCAGGGTTGAAATTACCGGGAAAGGCGGGCATTCATCGATGCCGGAGAAGTGTATCGACCCGGTTGTGATCGGCGCCTCTCTTATTTCTTCAATACAGAGTATCGTGTCGAGGTCAATCAGCGCGTCGGAACGCGCGGTCATATCCGTCTGCACGCTGAGAGCCGGCTCCGCGTACAACATCATCCCCGACACCCTGCATCTCAGCGGGTCTGTCCGGACATTTTCTCCGAACGTCAGAGAAACCATTCGGAAGCGCCTGTCCGATCTCGCAAGCCATACGGCGGAAGCCTACGGCGGCAGGGCATCCCTCGAATACTTTTACGGTTATGACAGCGTCGTCAATGACCCCGCGCTCGCCGAAGCCGCGGAGGCGGCGGTCATCGATTTGTTCGGCAGAGACGCGGTCATGCCCATCGATATGATTTATCCCGGAGAGGATTTCTCCTATCTGCAGAAAGACTGCAAGGGGATATTCGTCGAGGCAGGAACGGCCGATCCTCTCATCGGGACAGACCGGCCGCACCACAATCCGCTCTACAGGATGGATGAATCTGTGCTGATCGCCTGTGTCGAATATCTCGTCGGGATGGTTTTATCGCGTATGCACGGCTGCGGCACCTAGCCGGCTGCACCTTGGACAAGCCTATCCTCTCGGGTAAAATAGAATCAACAGGAGACAATGTTAATAACAGACGTTAAGTAGGAACGCGACGAAATGCTTATGAGGGAGAAGACTGATAATGAATAACGCTGCTATTGAAAAATGCATGACAGTCAGATTGGATGGACCGCTGCCCCCCGCACCGGTTTTCGCTCAAGGGATCCGGCGCGCGCCGCGCCGTGAGGCGCACCTGTCAGAGAGCGAACGGGCCACCGCACTGAAAAACGCTCTGCGCTATATTCCCGAACAATATCACGAGACGCTCGCTCCTGAGTTTCTGAAAGAGCTGGACGAGCACGGCAAGATATACGGCTACCGGTTCCGGCCGGAGGGACGCATCTACGGGCGCCCGATCGACGAATACAGAGGCAACTGCATCGAAGGCAGAGCCTTTCAGGTCATGATCGACAACAACCTCGATTTTGAGGTCGCACTCTACCCGTACGAGCTGGTCACCTACGGCGAGACGGGCGCTGTCTGCCAGAACTGGATGCAGTACCGGCTGATCAAGAAATACCTGGAGCTCCTGACAAGTGAACAGACGCTGGTCCTGTTTTCCGGGCACCCGGTCGGCCTCTTTCACAGCCCGCCCTCCGCGCCCCGCGTCATGCTGACGAACGGCCTTCTGGTCGGCCAGTACGACAATCTTGCGGATTACAACCGCGCGGCGGCGATGGGCGTCTCGAACTACGGACAGATGACGGCAGGCGGATGGATGTACATCGGGCCGCAGGGCATCGTCCACGGAACGTACAATACGCTCCTCAACGCCGGGCGCCAGCACCTCGGCGTCCCCTACGACAGCAACCTCGCCGGCCACCTCTTTGTCAGCTCCGGCCTCGGCGGCATGTCGGGCGCGCAGGGAAAAGCTTGTGTCATCGCCGGTGGGGCCGCCATCATCGCGGAAGTCGACAGGTCGCGCATTGAGACGCGCTTCAGCCAGGGCTGGGTCGATGAAGTCGTGCATACCTGTGAGGCCGCTTTCGAACGCGCGCACGACGCGATGGACAGGAAGATACCGCGGGCGGTGGCTTTCCACGGCAACATCGTCGACCTCCTGGAGTACGCGATTGCGAACGACATCTCCATTGGGCTTCTATCCGACCAGACCTCCTGCCATGAACCCTACACGGGCGGCTATTGCCCGCAGGGGCTGACCTTCGAAGAGCGGACGGCTATGCTGGATCGTGACCCCGAACAGTTCCGCGCGCTTGTAAACAAATCATTGGCCGCGCATTTTCGGGCGATCAAAGCGCTAACCGCCAAAGGCACGTTTTTCTTCGATTACGGCAACTCCTTTATGAAGGCTATTTTCGACGCGGGGGTCAGAGAAATCTCGAAGAACGGCGAGAATGACCGCGATGGGTTCATCTGGCCGTCCTATGTCGAAGATATCATGGGCCCGCTTCTGTTCGATTACGGCTATGGGCCTTTCCGCTGGGTCTGCCTCTCGGGGAAAGACGAAGACCTGCGCGCGACAGATGAGGCCGCGATGTCCTGTATCGACCCGGAGCGCCGCTATCAGGACCGCGATAACTACAACTGGATCAGGGACGCCGAGAAGAACAAGCTCGTTGTCGGGACGAAAGCGCGCATTCTCTACAGCGACGCGTTCGGGCGCCTGTCGATCGCGCTGAAGATGAACGCTCTCGTCCGCGAAGGGGTGATCGGTCCCGTTATGATCGGCCGCGACCACCACGACACGGGCGGCACCGATTCGCCGTTCCGTGAGACATCCAACATCCGTGACGGCAGCAACGTGACAGCTGATATGGCGACATCTGTCTTCGCGGGCAACGCCGCGCGCGGCATGAGCCTCTGCGCTTTACACAACGGCGGCGGGACAGGCATCGGGAAAGCGATTAACGGCGGCTTTGGCTGCGTGCTCGACGGATCCGAGCGCATCGACAATGTTCTCCGGAACGCTGTCCTCTGGGATGTCATGGCCGGCGTAGCGCGCCGCTCCTGGGCGCGAAACGACCACGCCATTGAAACCGCGATGGAATACAATCTGGCCATGGCCGGTTCCGACGCACTGACGCTGCCATATATCGCGGATGACGCGCTGATCGACTGTGTACTGAAAGAAAGCCCACGCGGCTGAAAAGATTGAACCGCTCCGGACGCTTTCCGTCACGGACGGCGGCCGGCCCTACCAAAACATCCGAAACTATTGTGTGTTGAGAAAGGAAGACACATGTCCCCATTAAACCAGATCGTCGAATGCGTCCCGAATTTCAGTGAAGGCCGAGACAAAGAGAAGATAGAGAAAATCGTCGCCCCGCTCAAGGGACGCGAGGGCGTCCGCCTCGTCAATTACGAGGGCGACGCCGATTACAACCGCCTCGTCGTGACCGTTCTCGGCGCACCGCAGGCGGTAAAAGAAGCGGTGCTTGACGCCATCGGCGCCGCCACCGAACTGATCGACCTCAATCACCACACCGGCGAGCATCTGCGCATGGGCGCGACCGATGTCGTCCCGTTCATTCCTATCCGGAACATGACGACCGAGGACGCGGTCGCGCTCTCGAAAGAGACGGCGGAAGAAATCAACAAACGCTTCGGCATCCCCGTTTTCCTCTATGAAGATTCCGCGACGAGCCCCGAGCGCGTGAACCTCGCCCGCATCCGCAAAGGCCAGTTCGAGGGCATGCCGGAGAAACTCCTGCTCCCCGAATGGGGGCCGGACTACGGCGAGCGCCGGATTCACCCGACGGCCGGCGTCACGGCTGTCGGCGCGCGCTTCCCTCTTGTCGCGTACAACATCGACCTCGGTACGGACAACATCGATATCGCGAACAAAATCGCGCGCGCCATCCGCCAGTCGAGCGGCGGCTTTCAGTACATCAAGGCCGGCGGCGTCGAACTGAAAGAGAAAGGCATCGTCCAGGTAACGATGAACATCACCGACTACCGCAAAAATCCGATCTACCGCGTCTTTGAGACCGTCAGGATGGAAGCGGCGCGCTACGGCGTCGCGGTACTCGGCAGCGAAATTATCGGGCTTTCGCCCCTCGCCGCGCTGACGCAGTCGCTCGAGTATTACATCGGGCTTCACGGTTTCGACGAGGAAAAAATCATTGAGCACTGGCTTCTGGGATAAAAAGACGGTTCTTTTCGGCGGATAACGCAGAATAAACGAACAGAACAGCCTGTACCGGTTAATCGCCCGGCATTAATGGCCGGCGCGACGGCCGGGGATGTGTGGAGGGATCGATGAGCTGGCTTTTGATTGAACACGCGGATGAACTCGTTACCGCGAAAGGAAAGGCCGCGCGCCGGGGAAGCGAGATGAACGCGCTCCTCGTCATTCAGGACGGAGCCGTCCTGACGAAAGACGACAGGATCGCCGCGGCGGGGCCGACCGGCGCGGTCGCCGCACAGCTTGACGCGCTTGTGCGCGAAGGCGAAACGGTCACGCGGATCGACGCCGCCGGCAAAACCGTCATTCCCGGGTTTGTCGATCCTCATACGCACTTTATCTTCGGCGGTTACCGCGAAGAAGAATTCAACCGCCGGCTCGCGGGCGCTACCTACATGGAGATCATGAAGATGGGCGGCGGCATCGCCTCGACAAACCGCGCTACGAAAGAGGCGTCCGAAGAGGAACTCTACGCCGCCGGTTTTCACCGCATGGAGCGCATGCTCGACCTCGGCATCACGACCGTCGAGGGCAAGACGGGCTACGGCGAAGATACGAAGACGGAAGACAAGATGCTCCGCGTCATGGAGCGCCTCAACCGCGACCATCCGGTCGATATCGCCATGACTTACATGGGAGCGCATTCCGTCCCCCCGCGGTACAAAGGAAGGTCGGGCGACTATGTCGACTACCTGATCGCCGAAGGCCTGCCGATGGCGCGGGGACGCGCCGCGTTCTGCGACGTTTTCACGGAAGAGGGCGTTTTCTCTCTCGAAGAATCGGAGAAACTCCTTCTGGCGGCCCGCGCGGAGGGATTCAAACTGAAGATGCATGCCGACGAAATCGTGCCGCTCGGCGGCGCCGGCCTCGCGGCGAAACTCGGCGCGACGAGCGCCGATCATCTGCTCAAGGCCTCCGACGACGACCTGCTCGCGATGCGCGGCGCCGGCGTCGTCGCGACGCTCCTTCCCTGCACGGCATTCAGTCTCCGCGAACCTTACGCGCGCGGGCGTTTCATGATCGACAGCGGCCTCGCCGTCGCGCTCGGCACCGACTTCAACCCGGGCAGTTGCTACACGCAGTCCGTCCCGCTGATGATCGCGCTTGCGACGATCTATATGAACATGACAATCGACGAAGCGCTCACCGCCGTCACGCTCAACGCCGCGGCCGCCATCGGACGCGCGGATTCCATCGGATCGCTCGAATCAGGAAAGCAGGCGGATATCGTCATACTCGACTGCCCCGGATATAAACACCTCTCCTATCATTTCGCGATGAATCTCGTGGAGACCGTGATCAAAGCGGGAGTCATCGTCAGGGGGAACTGACCGGTTCTCCGGGACATTCCGGACGGAGGGTTTACGATCAGCCGTAAAGGGGACGGCCTGATAAAGACGATCAGACAGGAAACCGGATACGCCGACTTTTCGCCGTGTCTCCGATAAAACCGGCATAGACTTTGCACTAGCGATGAGCTAAAGTTATGTGGTAAAGGAACAGACCCGGCATGCGCGCGACATTATTTCTGTTGAAGAAAATACGACAGTATGACAAAAGCATGATCGCGATGATCGTTTTTTTCAGCCTGCTGTCCGCCGTCTATCCCTTTATCTGGGTCTATGTTCCGATGAGGATTATCCGGCTGTCCGAACTCCCCGCAGAAAATTTCTCAGAAGCCGGCACTCAGCTCACCCTGCTTCTCGCGGCTGCGGCCGTCGTGTCCATGACGTGCGCCTGGTCACTCGCATTCCTGCGCGGCAATTACAGGATGCGCATGAACAATGTCCGCTACAGACTTATCCGCGACCTGATGCGTTACAGCCTGACGATGCCCTATGAGAATACCCTGAACAAAGAGAAACTGGACGCGATTCAAAAAGCGAGAGAGGCCGTCAAGAATCCGTGGAACGGAGCGGGCGGCCTCATCCTGACGCTTCTGCAGGTCTTCGGCACAGGAATCGCCGCCGTTGGATTTATCAGCGTATTCATCTCTCTCTCTTTCTGGCTGATGCTTTTTGTCGCAGCGGTCATCCTCTCCAATTTGTTTATTAACCGCAAAGTAGGCGATCTCGAACAGTCGGAATGGGACGGGCTGATGCCGGAGCTACGGAAGCTCGACCACCTGTTCTCTGAACAACAGGATCCCTCGGGGAGAAAAGATATACTTTCATACAGTCTGTACGGCCTTTTCAAAGCGTATATCGACCGGTACTTCCAAAACATCCGCCTGATTCAGCAGTCTGTCATCCGCCGGAAATTTTCCTGGCAGACAGCGCTCGCCGCCGTCGATTTCGTCAAGGACGCGGTCCTGTACGGCTGGCTGATCCGCCTGTTTCTGGCGGGGACGATCGACGCCGCGCTATTTTTCTTTTATGGTTCGAGTGTCGTCGCTTTCGTCGCGCTCGCGCAGCAGCTAATGGCCGATATCACAAAAATAAGGCAGGACGCCAGGCACTTCTCCGACTTTATGGCTCTCGACACAGAGGCTGACGCGATCGCCTCGGACGGGACATCCGGGCTTATCCTCCCCAGGACGGAAAAGGGCGTCCTGGTTGAGATCAAGAATGTCTCTTTTCGCTATCCCGGGACAGAACGCTGGGTACTTCGCCACCTTAATCTGACCATCCGCCGAGGCGAAAAAATGGCGCTCGTCGGTGAGAACGGATCCGGAAAAACAACGCTCATCCTATTGCTTTCGAGACTCTACCGGCCTGTCGAAGGAGAAATCCTCTTCGACGGCATCAATATCCGGGAGCTGTCGGAAAGCAGCTTTCGCTCAAATCTGAGCGTAGTCTTTCAGGACGCGATGATTCTTCCTTTTTCCATCCGCGAGAATATTGCGATGTCCCCCGATACCGACGAAAAGCGGCTGTATGAGGCGATGGATAACGCGTCATTTTCCTCAGTGGCGGAGACATGTACGCAAGGTGTTGACACCACACTGCTCCGTATTCTGGACGACAACGGGGTCGATCTATCCGGCGGTGAACGCCAGAAACTCTTCCTCGCGCGGGCACTGTACAAAGGGAAAAGCCGTCTCCTTCTCCTCGACGAGCCGACAGCTGCCCTGGATCCGCTGGCGGAACAGGAGCTCTACCGGCATTACCACGAGATGACATCCGGCCAGACGAGCCTGTTCGTGTCGCACAGGCTCGCGAGCACACAGTTCTGCGACCGCGTCGCTTTTCTTTCGGAAGGGAGAGTCGCCGAACTCGGCTCGCACAGTGAACTCATCGCAAGAGACGGCCTCTACCGCGGCTTATACGACTTGCAGGCGAAGAACTACCGGGAAGGGATAGCGGAATGAAACATCTTCTGACCGTAATCAGAATGATCTGCCGCTTCCAGCGCGGGTACGCGTGGCGCCTGGCCGCGGCTTCCCTCGTCACCGGAGCCGCGCCGCTTGTCAACATTATCCTCCCGCGCCGCATGATCGACGAACTGCTCGGCGGGAGGGACATCAGACGCCTCATCCTCCTTGCCGCCCTGCTCGCGCTTGGCAATCTGGCAGCGATGCTGCTCGACCGTATGCTCACAAACCGCCTCACGACCATGACGACTCTTGCTTATGCACATATGCAGCAAATCGTATCAGAAAAGGCGCTCCGTATCCCTCTGGCTGACAGTGAAAGCAAGCGTGTTCTCGATCTCGGGGAGAGGGTGCATTTCGGCATCTACTCCCTGCACAATCTTGACGCGACCGTCAAAAAGCTGGGCGGCTCAGCGGTCAGCCTCCTTTCCGTGATCGCCATTGTCCTCTCGGGAAGCCCTGTCCTCGCACTTCTTATTTTGGCGCTGAATCTCCCTTCGCTCTATTGTCTGAAGAAGCTTAAACACCTGGATGCCGATAATGTCGAGCGGAGCGCATCGGAAGAACGGGCATTCAAGTATTACGCGTCGCTTTCCATCGATTACCGCTATTCAAAAGATTTGAAACTCTACGACGGGTTATCGCTGATGATGACCCGCGCGGAGAAGAATATGCAACAGATTCTCCGCGTCAACCATCAGTATTTCACGAAGAGCGGCTTCTGGCTCGGGATCATCGGAAGCCTGGTCGAAATACAGTCAGTGGTTGTTTTCGCTTTCCTCGGCATACGCCTTCTGTTAAGCCGCCTCACGGTGGGCGCTTTCACCATGCTCTACGGGGCCAGCCGGCAGATGGGGCGGGCGCTCAACAATCTCATGGATAGCGCGAATGAACTTATGACATCGGATATGTACCTCAAGCCTCTTGTCGAATACCTGAACCTGCCTGAACAGCAAGATATCAGGCAGGACTCCGCTGAAGGACGCACGCCGCCCGGGACGGATCATGAGAGGCGTTCCGGCGCGCCGGCACCGGCGGTTCCCTTCTTCGCCGCTGAAGGGGATGACGACGTGCAGAAGTGCGTCCGCGAGGCTTTCAAAGGGCATCTCGAATGGGAAGTCAAAGATCTCTCTTTCCGCTATCCTTCCGGGCATGTTTTTGTTCTGGATCATTGTTCGCTTCGCATCCATTCCGGCGAACGCGTCGCGCTCGTCGGAACAAACGGCGCGGGAAAATCGACACTCGTCAAGCTCCTCTGCCGCTATTATGAACAGCAGGAAGGGGTTATCACCTTAAACGGCGTCGACATCAGGCGGATACCGCTCGAGCTGTATGGCGCGCTTCTGTCGCCCACATTTCAGGATTACCACCTGTTTCCGTTCCAGATGATTGAAAATGTCGCTGCCGTTAAGGCGGAGAACATGAGCGAAGACAAGAGGGACAAAGCCATTCACGCTCTCGACAAACTCGGATTGACGGCGTGGGTACGTTCTCTTAAACACGGTGTGCACACCCACCATTCGGAGACACTCGCGGAAGACGGTGTTCTCCCATCCGGCGGAGAAGGGCAAAAGATGGCGCTCGCCCGTTCGCTCGCACACGCGGGACCATTCGTTATCATGGACGAGCCGACCGCCGCTCTCGATCCGAGAAGTGAAGAAGAAATCTTCCGCCAGATGCTGGCGCTCAGCGAACAGAAGACTTCTCTCTTCATCTCCCACCGCCTTTCCAGCACGCGCTACGCCGACCGCATTCTCGTCATCGAAAACGGCCATGTCATCGAAGAGGGCAGCCATGCGGAACTCATCGCCCTCTCCGGACTTTACGCCGCGATGTACAGAGCGCAGGCGTCCCAGTACACGTAACAGCAAATCCCCTCCCGGCGGGGCCGGACGGTTTTGCCCGCCGGCTTTCTGGTGTATGCTGAAAGTATGAATGGAACGATGGCTGACCTTACAGCCTTGCGGAGAAACAGTCTGAAGGCCGGGGGCCAAACCCTGAAAGGAATGACACGGTGAATAGAGTAAACGCGATTGGTGACGCCTGCCCGCTGCCCGTCATCAAAACAAAGAAAGCCCTTGAGGCGATGACATCCGGCGTGATCGAAGTCACAGTGGACAACGATACAGCCGTACAGAATATTACGAGATTCGCCGCCGCGAGGAATTACCCCGTCAAGACTGAAAAGCGCGGCGATCATTTTGTCCTCCTGATTGAAAAAGCGGATACGGAAGAACAGACTACAACGCGGGAGGCGCCGGAATCGGCTCAGAAAGGCTGTGCCGGAGAGGCCAAAGGGTCTTTCGTTGTCGCTGTCACCTCCGACAAAATGGGGTCGGGAGATGAGGCACTCGGCGCTATCCTGATCAAGAGCTTCTTCTTCACCCTCACACAGCTCGACGATCTGCCTGATGTCATTCTCTTCTACAATGGCGGCGTGAAGCTCTCTGTGCACGGCTCGCCGGTTCTCACGGACCTGAACGCACTCGAAAAAGCGGGCGTCAGACTCATGTCCTGCGGTACCTGTCTGAATCACTTCGACCTCAAAGAACAGCTGGCCGCCGGCGAAGTCACCAACATGTACGACATCGTCGATCAGCTCCGGACAGCCGCCCGTGTGATCAGGCCTTAGACTGTCAATACTGATGTTCCCTGGCATAATGACGTCCTGCTGTGTAAATGTAAGTATAGATGGAGTGTACGCCGTCTCCTGAGGTACTGACGGCGAAAGCGGTAACTGGGTTCATGAGAGAGAGAACACCGAAACTGGTCATCACGTTCCGGTCATCGACGGACGCCATGATGATGGATAAAAACTGCCCCGAAGCATACGGGAGACTTATCCCCGTCCCGCGCGAAATCAGCAAAGGATGCGGCCTCGCCTGGGCGTCTTCCCCTGAGATGGAAGATGCGCTCCTCCGGCTCATGGAAGAACTCGACATCCCCTGGCTGGAGAAAAAGATCATCGCTTTCTATTGATCTCGCCTCGGAATTCCGCGGCGTGACACAAAAGAAATGCGCGCCCCGTGAGAGGTATAAGAGGTGGATCTCAGATATGCGTTATTCACGCGCGAGACGGCTACAACCTTATAATGGTAAAAAAGGCTTAATGCCTGTCCGTTTCAACCGATTCAAGTATTTAACAGGAGGACAGGAACGATGAACAAGAACGCAGAAATCATATGGGTACCGAAGCGGCCCTGTTCAGGAAATCCGCCCATCCGTCTCCGGATGGCGGCGGTCATCCTCCTGATCGCTGCATCGATCGCCCTGAGCGGCTGCCTCTCGGGAACACAACCGACAACAGCGGAGGGGTGGCTCGATCGCGGCGGTAAATCCCTGCGCGATCTGGATTATGAGCAAGCCATCGCCGCCTTTAAGAAAGCGATAGAGATTGAGCCGCAGAACATTCCCGCGCGAATCAGTCTGGCGAAAGCTTACGCCGATTCAAAACGCCCGGGCGACGCCGAAACGGTTCTCTTTGAGGTTCTGGAGATACAGAGCGATCAGAAGGAGGCGGCCGCGGCGCTCATGACACTTGCTCAAAGCTACACGGAAGCGGGAGAGTATGCCAAAGCCGAAGCCCTCTGCCTGAAGCTCATCGAATCGGGACAGAGCAGCCCCGCAATTACAGAAGCCCTGCAGAAAGTCCGGAGCCGGATGCAAAGGGACGACAGCCCCACGCCGGACGGAACATCCGCGCCGGCTCAAACGACGCCGGGTGAAACACCCGTATCAGCTCAAACAACACCGGACGAAGCACCCGCGCCGGTTCAAACGACGCCAAACGAAACGCCCGCGCCGGCTCAAACGACACCGGGCGAAACACAAACGCCGGAAACTTCAGTGACATCGGTTCCCGCCAAAATCGACAATCCTTACAAAATCGTCATCATCTTTAAAGGTGAATTAAAGAATGACCAAGGCGCCGCTCTGGGTGAGGTTAAGTTCCTCCGCCCTGTTTTTCAAGCCGATTTCCCGTACGCTGACAATTTCAATGCCGCATTCAACAATCTTTCGGCATTCCCCAAACTCGCAAGACTTACCAAGCCGGCATCGGCCAAAACCGTCAAACGCATTTTCAGTGATGATATGGCGGAAGCGCAGGAGATGAGGGATACGTGGAATTACGATGTTTCATTTTCTTATACAGATACATGGAAGATCTCTTATCAGAAAGGTCCGGTCGTCTCTTTTTGCAGCGAATTTTATTACATGCCGGCCGGCGGCATGCATCCCTGGTGCGGACAATACGGCGGAACATTTGATATGGAAACCGGCAAGGTGCTGAAACTGAAGGATATTCTTAAGATCAGCCCCGACCGGCAGGCAGACATCCTCTACCAGGAGTATATTAAGTCCCTGAATAAAGATACGGCTCGCGAGGCAAAAAAAGCCAAATGGATGTCGTCGATCAAGGAGCGCTGCGGCGAGAAAGCCATCTTCTGGCTTGCAAAGAACGGCGTCCATATTTACTTTGATCAGGAAACTTTTTATTATCTGGCGGGAGACAGCGAACTGGTCATCCCCTATAGCCGCACAGATCTTTTGCAGCCTTATTTCGCGGCAAACGGGGGATAACCCGCGGGGATGGCTCCGCGGAAGCCGTTTTTCTGACAACCGGCCATCCGCCGGTGTTAATAGGCGCCGTCTTCAGCAGTTTCGCACGCGCGAAGAGGAGAAAAAATGAGAATTCTTTTAACAGGGTTTGACCCTTTCGGCGGAGAAACGATCAATCCCGCTTATGAAGCCGTTCAAATGGTCAGTGATTCCGCCGGAGGCGCGGACATTGTCAAGCTCGAAGTCCCCACGGTTTTCAGAAAAGGAGCGGCAATGGTCATTGAGAAACTGAGGGAGATCAATCCGGACGCCGTCCTGTCAGTCGGTCAGGCCGGCGGAAGAGCGGGCATCACCGTGGAATTCGTCGGCATCAACTATATCGAAGCGAGACACCCGGACAATGAAGGCCAGGCGCCCGATGGCGAAATAATCGCCGCTGATGGCGAAGACGCGTACTTCGCTACCCTCCCTGCCAGGGAAATCGCCGAACATATCAACGCGCACGGGATCCCCGCGTCTGTCTCCTATTCAGCCGGTACTTATGTCTGTAATGATGTACTCTACAGTGTGCTGCACTACGCGCGTCACCACGCCCCCGCCCTTAAAGCAGGTTTTATCCATGTTCCTTTCGCGCCGGAACAGGTCGTCGGAAAGCGCGAAGGGCTGCCCTCCATGCATATCGGCGACATCGCGAAAGCGCTCGAATACGCAATCGAAGTGATCGTCTGCTGCGGGGACGGCCGCTGAGACTGACCGCCTTTTTACGCGGGATTCACTCACCCGCAATACCGATTTCAGTTATGCCGTCTCGCCGGCGGATGCGGTGCGTTCCCTTTCCATATGGAGCCTGATCGCTTCCACGGCGACGCGGATGCCCCTCATCGTATCATGATTCTCCGTGTCGTCCAGCCCTTTCGCGCGCCGCTCCTGATTCCAGACCGTATTGAGAATACAGGCGGCTTTCGCTCCCAGCGTCTGGCAGACGATATATAGAGCCGCGCTTTCCATCTCAGAAGCGAGCGTGCCCGCTTTTAGCCACGCCTGCCATTTGTTCTGCAGCTCATAACCGACCGGCATGCGCTCAGGCGCATGCTGCCCGTAGAACGAATCCTTACACTGGACAACCCCTGCGTGGTACCGGTACCCTCCCGCTCTGGCTGCCTCAATGAGACAGCTTGTCAGTTCGAAGTCGGCGACTGCAGGGAACTCGATCGGAAGGTATTCGCGCGTCGTTCCCTCCATCCTGATCGCTCCGGTCGCGACGACAAGGTCGCCGCCCATCACCTCGAGATTCATCCCGCCGCAGGTCCCGATGCGGATAAAATTGCGAACACCTGTCATGTACAGCTCTTCAACACCAATCGCGGTGGAGGGCCCGCCCATCCCCGTCGACATGACGAGCACCGGTTCGCCCAGCAAAGTGCCGATCCACGTAGTGTACTCGCGGTTGCAGCCGAGAAAACGCGGCTCATCAAGAATCCCGGCAATCTTCTCAACACGACCGGGATCGCCCGGGAGCATCACATACTTCGCTCCGTGCGAATCATCCAGCTGGATGTGGTAAAGCTTCTCCATGTTCGTCTGCCCTCTCCGAATCATTCTTCGACGTATTTCCTGCTTCTGACTATCCCTTCGCGTAAGCGAGAGCGATGTCGGCGGCGAGGCGCGCGTTGTTCCTGACCAGCGCGATATTAGACCGCAGACTGTCGCCTTCCGTCTCCGCCGCGATCCGCGCGAGAAGGAAAGGTGAAATCTCTTTGCCTGTAATGCCTTCCCGTTCGGCGTCCTCCAAGGCGTTTGCAATCGCCCGGTCAATGGTCTCACTGTCCATCGCGTCCTCCGGCGGAACGGGGTTCGCCACCACCATGCCCCCCGGGTAGCTGAGCGCGCGGGCAATTCTGAACAGGCTGGCCGCTTCTTCAGGCGTATCAACGCGCATGGGCAGACGGAAACCGCTTTCACGCGTATAAAAAGCCGGCATCTCGTCTGTCTGATAGCCGACGACCGGAACACCGCCCGTCTCAAGATACTCAAGCGTCCTCCCGATGTCGAGAATTGATTTAGCGCCGGAGCATATCACCGCGACCGGCGTATGCGATAATTCCTGAAGATCAGCGGAGATATCCATCGTATTCTCCCCCTGGCGGTGAACACCGCCGATACCTCCTGTTGCGAAAAACGAAATTCCCGCCAGATGCGAAGCGATCATCGTGGCGGTGACCGTCATCGATCCGGTCAGCCCTTTGGCCAGCACATAGGGGAGGTCGCGGCGGGAAGTCTTCGTCGCACGGAGTCCTTCTTTCCCGATGCGTTCGATTTCTTCGCGGGACAGACCGACAGCGATTTTTCCATCCAGAACACCGATCGTAGCTGGAATGACACCGCGGCGGCGAATGTCGTCCTCCACGGCCAATGCTGTCTCCACATTCTGCGGGTAGGGCATTCCGTGAGAGATAATCGTCGTCTCAAGTGAAACGACGGGCGCACCGCACTGCAGCGCGTCTCTGACTTCATTCGACAATCGGATATACTGGTTCAGCTCTTTCATAGGTTTTCCTCCTGTATAGGATATTC
Organism: Bacillota bacterium; assembly: GCA_029570375.1. Taxonomy (GTDB): domain Bacteria; phylum Bacillota; class Clostridia; order Saccharofermentanales; family DTU023; genus UBA4923. Next base: position 80,905 of record JAKPXB010000040.1, read on the forward strand.
CATACTATTTTCTCACGACTCCGCGCTCCAAACAAACGCGAGGTTATATGGCTCTTATGAACGGCGGATCAGCCGGACTGACAACCCCGGACCCTCCGCACGCTGTCTGAGGACCTCCGCTGTCATAGAGCGGTTGACCGGTTCCGGCGATTCAATCACCAGTGAAGCAGCCGCCTGCGACAGCCGGGCTGTCTGTTCCAGAGAGAATCCCTCGACGGACGCCCAGGCGAAAACTGCGGACATTGCGTCGCCGGCTCCTGTCGTATTGGCATGGCGATGAGGCGAATCATAACGCGTGGCGGCGCATCCCGCCGTATTCGCGAAAAGCGCGCCTTCTTTTCCCATCGAAATACAGACGCTTCCGACTCCGCGGTCGAGCAACCATGCCGCGGCGCGCGCCGCGTCGCTGATGGAAACAACGGAAATACCGGTCAGCTGTTCCGCCTCAAGGCGGTTGAGCTTCAGCCCTGCAAGTCTTGCGAGAACTGGCAGAAGCCGATCAGCCTTCGCCTGGGAAACAGCATCCGCGAAGACCGGGATTCCACCCCACCGGGAAATGAGATAAGCCAGAACTTCTGCCGGGAGATTGGCATCGACAAGCGCGGCTGAGACTCGTTCAGCCGAAAGGGAGCCCGCTGCCGCGACAGACTGCCAGAGACTTACCGCCCCGGGCTCAAGCGTATCGAAAACAGACATGTCGTTGATTGCCGCCGCCATGTCGCCCGTCTCATCGTGGATCGCGACATAGCGGGAGGTAGGCATATCTTCCCGAACGAGCACATGGTGCAGGTCGAGACCGGCCTCCCGTCCGATCACATCGAGCGCGCGCCCCGCCCGGTCATCGCCTCTGGCGGAGAGAAGGATAACCTTCTGACCGAGGAGCACGAGGTTCCGCGCCATATTAAAGGCGACTCCTCCCGCGCGCTCTTCGATTGAGCCCGGGATGGAATCGCCCTGCCTGAATTTTGACCGGGCTGTCGCCAGCAGGTCAAGGTTCTGCCCGCCGGCGACAACAAAGCGACGATCATTCATCTTATGATTGTCCCTTAAAGTAAGGCTGCCCCAGAGCCCTCGGCGGTGTCGACCGCTCGACAAATACCATCAGCACCAGAAGCGTCAGCACATAAGGGAGCATCTTCAAAATTTCTGAGGGCATCCACGGCACGCCGCCGAGAATAACTGTCAGCGCCTGTGCGAAACCGAAGAGAAGGCAGGCGAGCGTCGCCCCGATCGGCTTCCAGTTCCCGAAGATGACAGCCGCGAGCGCGATAAATCCCTGGCCGCTGATAACTGTCGGCGTGAACCGGTACGCGATGGAGAGAGCCGTAATGCCGCCGCCCAGACCCGCCATCACGCCGGACAGCGTCGTACAGATATAGCGGATGAGCGTGACATTGACGCCGAGCGTATCGGCCGCTCCGGGATGTTCACCGCAAGCCCTGACGCGCAGGCCGGTTTTTGTTTTGTACAGAATGAACCAGATCAGGAAAGCGAACAGAAACCCGAAGATCACGGTGACGTCGAACTCCGCGGACTGCAACAGCCGCGATTCCGTCTTGTCAAGCCCCAGCAGATCCATAACTTTGGGGATGCCGTTTGGCACGGTACTCGACTGGGCGGCTCCGTTAAACAGGCGGCGCGTAATGAATATCCCGACGCCGAGGCCGATAAAATTGATCGCGATTCCGGAAATGATCTGATTCCCTTTCGCCGTCACGGAGATAAACGCGTGCAGGAACGCGAGGAATCCTCCGAACAGCGCGCCGACGAGAAGTCCGGTCCACGGGTTCGCGGTGAAATATCCGACGACGGCGGCGCCGCACGCCCCAAAAGCCATCATCCCCTCGAGTCCGATGTTATCGACACCCGCGCGCTGGGTTATAACGCCGCCGAGCGATGTAAAGATCAGAGGCGACGAGTACATCAGCGTAATTGAGACCGTCAGCAGTACTGTATTCAATAGTTCCATCGCGTTACTCCTTCCTGTCAAGGCGTTCCGCCAATCGCGGCAGCGCGGGCGCCAGCGCGATGAAGAGGACGAGCACGCCGATCATGATCTTGATAATCTCAGTGGGAGCGCGCATCCTCGACTGAATCTCGAGTCCGCCGAATTTAAGCCCCGCGTACAGCAATCCGGCAAAGATACAGCCGATCGGGTGATTGCCCGCAATCAGCGCCACCGCGATGCCGTCCCAGCCATACCCCTCGGACGCGCCGAGCATGGTGATATAGTACGATGTCGACATGACGAGCAGCGCCCCTCCCGTCGCGGAAACACCGCCTGAAATAAACATCGACAATATCGCGTTTCGCTTCACCGGCATCGCGGCGAATTCCGCCGCGAAACGGTTGTAGCCGACAGCCCGGAGCTCATAGCCGAGCCGCGTGTATTTCAAAATCACCCACAGCAGAACAGAGACGCCGATCATCAAGATAATCGCGTAGCCGGCATCGGTCTGAACAAACGGTTTTAACAACGGATACTTGTCGACGAAAGACATGCCTTCTTCCGTCGATCTGAACTCCCTGCTGAAGAAATTGATTTTGGCCGAACTGAGAATCTCCGGCGAATGCTGGGAGCCGGGAACCTTGACGCTCTTCATGTTTACGATAAAGATCATGAAGTAATAAGCGATCCAGTTGAGCATAATCGTCGAGATAACTTCGTGGATGCCGAAGCGGTTTTTCAGCCATGACGCCAGCCCCGCGTAGACGCCTCCGATCGTGAACGCGCACAGCAGGATAAAAACGGGGTGCAGAACCGGGGGCATCGGGACGTAATATCCGATGACCGCGCCTGTGATCTGGCCGAGGATGAACTGGCCGTCCGCGCCGATATTGAACAAACCCGTCTTCCCTGCGAATGCGACAGCAAGACCGGTAAAAATGATCGGTACGGCGTCAACCAGCACCTGCATCATCCTGTTCGTGCTGGAAAAAACGCCGGTAAAGAGGTAGTTATAAGCCCGGACAGGATCGTACCCGCCGACAGCGAGCGCCACCGCCCCGAGAATAAAACCGACGATGAGAGCGAATACGACCGCCGTAAAAGGCTTTTTCAGCGCTTTAACTATCAACTTTCTCATTGTCCACCTCCCGCCATCAGCAGCCCGATCGCCTGCTCATTCGTCTCCTCCGGATCGAGATCCGCCACAATCGAACCGTTAAATATGACGTTGATACGGTCGGCAATATCGAGAACCTCATCCAGTTCAAATGAGATAAGGAGGACAGCCCGGCCGCTGTCGCGCTGCTCGACAAGGGCATTCCTGACGAATTCAATCGCGCCGACATCGAGACCGCGCGTCGGCTGACACGCGAGGAGGAGCGCCGGCTCCTGTTCCACCGTCCGGGCGATGATGACCTTCTGCTGGTTGCCGCCCGATAGTTCTTTCACCGGCTGCTCCGCGCAGTCCGCAGGCCTTATATCGAATTTATCGATCTGGCCGCAGGCGTATTCGTTGACTTTTTTCCACGAAATACAGTTCAAACGGCCGGTAAACCGATGATCCTTGTAAGACTCGAGAATCAGGTTCTCCCCGACCTCGAAATCCAACACAAGACCGCGCTTCTGCCGATCCTCATGGATGGTCCGGATCCCGGCTTTGTGTGAATCGATCGGTTGGCCGTTGGCGATATCGACGCCGTTGACAAGGATCTCGCCGGATTCCGCCTTCCGGAGTCCCGTGACCGCCTCAATCAATTCCGTCTGGCCGTTCCCATCGACGCCAGCGATCGCCAGTATCTCCCCGCGCCTGACGTGGAGAGAGAGGTTTCGCACCTGAGGGATCCCGCGGTTATCTTTGACAGTCAGACCTTTTATCTCCAGAACTGTCTCGCCCGGGGTCGCTTTTTTCTTCTCCGTCGTCAGCTTGACCTCGCGCCCGACCATCATGGAGGCAAGTTCTTTTTCAGTCACATCACTCACCCGCACGGTGTCAATCAGTTGTCCGCGCCTGATGACAGTGCAGTAATCGGAGGAAGCCATGATTTCCTTCAGTTTGTGCGTGATGAGGATGATCGTCTTTCCATCCTCCACGAGCCGCCTCATCGTGACGATCAGACTGTCAATCTCCTGCGGGGTAAGCACGGCTGTCGGTTCGTCGAGAATCAGGATATCGACGCCGCGGAAAAGCGCTTTCAGAATTTCCACGCGCTGCTGAGTCGCGACGGACACATCCATGATGAGATCCTCCGGCTTGACTTCGAGTCCGTACTGCTTCCCGAATTCGCTGATACTCGCGTTCATCCGCGCGTGATCCAGCCTGCCGAGCGATTTGGTAAGCTCGCTGCCGAGGACGATGTTCTCCGCGATTGTCATGTTCTGAACCAGCATGAAGTGCTGATGCACCATGCCGATGCCGTTTTTAATCGCCTGCTTGGGATTGCGGATATCGACGGACTCGCCCCGCACCTTGATTTCGCCTTCGTCTTTCGTGTAAAGGCCGTATAGTATCTTCATCAGGGTCGATTTGCCCGCGCCGTTCTCGCCGAGCAGCGCGTGAATCGAGCCCTTTCGTATCCTGAGGTCAACTTTGTCAAGCGCTTTCAGTTTTCCGAAAGACTTCGAGATGCCTGTCATCTCGACAGCGTAAGGCTCCCGGGCGCTGACGTCCGATTCAATGGGGTCCTGCTTCATGTCGTCTCTCCATAGTAATGGCCCGGACACCCCTGTATAGGAGCGCCCGGGCGGGCTTCATCAATCGTGACTCGAATCGCCTGTCATGAGGCTATCGCGTCATTATCCGAGTTTTTCTTTCCAGGCTTTGAACTCTTCTTCTGTAATCGGGCAGGTGATCGTACCGTCGATAATCTTCTTCTCTACTTCTTTTGTCTTGTCGAGAATCTCTTTGGGAACATGTTTCGATGATGTCTCGGGAATACCGACACCGCCGTCTTTCAGGCCGAAGAAGAATGTCTTGCCGCCGACTTGTTCGCCGTCAAACACTTTCTTTGACAGACCGTAAACAGCCTGATCGACGTTCTTGAGAGCGGATGTCAGCACGTTATCCGGTGCCAGCGGGCTCTGATCGAGATCGACGCCGATCACCCATTTACCCAATTCTTTCGCGGCGGTAATCGCGCCGGAACCGGCCTGGCCTGCCGCGTGATAGACAATATCCGCGCCATCCGAGTACATCTTGGTCGCTGTCGCTTTACCCACCGCTGTATCACCGAAAGTATTAATGGTGACACAGTCAACCTTGATCTCCTTGCCCAGCTCTTTCGCCGCATACGCGACACCGGCCAGATAGCCGTACTGGAAGCGGAACATGACATCGCCTTCCATGCCGAGAATGAATCCGACATGATCCGTCTTCGTCATATGACCGGCGATGTATCCGACGAGGAACGATGATTCTTCTGAATGGAACATCGCGCCGACGGCATTCGGCAGCTCTCCGTCGGGATAGCCCACGTCAATAATCGCGTACAGCTGGTCTTTGTGAGCCTTCGACGCGTCAGCGACGGCATCCGCCATCATGAAGCCGATGCCCCAGATGAGATCGGGTTTCTCTTCCGTCTTGCGGTCCAGGTTCGTCTTGTAATCGGCTTCTTTCGCCGACTCAAGGAAAGAGATCTCAACGCCCTCTTTCTCGAGCCGCAGCATGCCGTTCCAGGCGGACTGGTTGAAAGACTCGTCGTTGATGCCGCCGATGTCCGTGATCATTGCCACTTTCTTCCCTTTAGTCTTGTCGTCCTTTTGTCCGCAGCTGACAACAAATGTCAGCATGAGAACCAGAACCAGAAGCAGGCAAAATAGCTTTCTTTTCATTTTTTCCTCCTCGTTGATGGTGTCAGTTTTCTCTTCTGTACTTATCTGATGATTCCTGTCCAAGAATCAATACACCCATTCACATGGTATCTGCTTTTGTCGGATCAGCGCCCTTCTTTCAGATAGCTCAAATCCTCCGGACCGAACGAATGAGGAAGCAGCGCGTCCAGCGTCATCTCCCTGTAATCTCCGGGAGCCCTGGCAGCCAGCACGAGAAGCTCCCCTGACGCGGGAACAAATTCACGAAGCACCTGACGGCAGATCCCGCACGGAAAAGCGTAGTCTTTGTTCTTGATGAAATCGGCTCCCTCTTCCGCTCCGACCACGGCAATCGCGGCAAAGGATTTAGCCCCTTCAGTAACGGCCTTGACGGCCGCCGTCCGCTCCGCGCAGATCGTCGCCCCATACGAGGCGTTCTCGACATTGGCGCCGAGGAAGATCCGACCGTCTGAAGAGAGAATCGCCGCGCCTACTTTGAAACGGGAATAAGGAGAATAACTGCTCTCTCTGGCCAGAAAGGCCTGCTCGACTAAGTGTGACTTCATCTCTTCTGTAATCATCCCGAAGAAACCTTTCGCGTTTGAAGATAAACAAAACGAGATTCCACTATGCATTTCGCTGAGGAATGCCTCGCCACCCGCCTGGTTGATGTTACTATTTTACCATAAACTCTCGCGATTCCGGTTTTATCACCTGTATCCGATCAAGAAAATCCAGAAGCTGTCCGGGAATGACATTGCCGCTTCACATGCCACGGCACACGGCCTGTGCTTGACACAGGCTGTCATACGGCGATTCTGTTTTTGTTCTTCTGACTAATGCCCAGTTGAACCATGATCCACCGAAGGGAGGCGGCCGCTCATGCGTGTAAGCTCCCGGAGCCGCGAAGCCAGCTCCAGTGTCAGCGAACCGGGCGGCATCCGCCATTGCCAGTTTCCCTCCGCCCGGCCGGGCCGGTTCATCCGGCTGTCTTCCCCGAGGCTGAACAGATCCTGCATCTGGAAGATCACTGTCTGGCATACCGTAGTCGCCGCGGCGCGCATCATCCCCCAGACATATCCCTCTTCTTCACTGAGTCCGAGATACTGCCTCGCGAACAAAAACTCTTCCGGCGAGGCGTTTTCCACCCAGGACGCGATGGTGTCATTGTCATGCGTACCCGTGTACAGGACGGCATTCTCCGTCAGATTGTGCGGGAGGTAATCACTCGGTACGGAGGGATCAAACGCGAACTGAAGGACTTTCATACCGGGAAAACCGGTTCGCTCGCGAAACTCGTAAACTTCCTGCGTCATATATCCGAGATCTTCCGCGATCACCGGAAGAGGTCCGAGCTCCTCTTTGAGCGCGTCAAAAAGCGCATCGGCCGGTCCGTCAATCCACTGGCCGCGGCGCGCCGTTTTGTCCCCGTAAGGGACTGCCCAGTACGACTCCAGCCCCCTGAAGTGATCGATTCTGATTTTGTCGTAGAGCCGGAGCTGAAAGCGAACGCGCTCAATCCACCACTCGTAATGCTGCTTCTTGTGTTCTCTCCAATCGTAGAGGGGGTTGCCCCACAACTGGCCGTCATCTGAAAAATAATCGGGGGGACAGCCGGCGACATACGTCGGGGTGAGCGTTTCATCGAGCTGAAACAGCGAGGGGTTCTGCCAGACTTCCACCGAATCCTCCGCGACATAGATCGGAAGGTCGCCGATGATCGCCACGCCCGCGCGCGTCGCGTACTCCCTGACGCGGCGCCACTGACGGAAGAAAAGAAACTGGATAAACTGCTCAAATAAAATTTCTTCACGGTGCGATTCGGCGAAATCCACCAGCGCGACGGGATCGCGCCATTTCAGCGGTTCCGTCCACGCGCGCCACGGCGCGCCGCCCATCTCGTCTTTGATCGTCATAAACAACGCGTAATCGTTAAGCCAGGCGGAACCTTCACTCTTTCTGAATGCTTCAAACGCCTGTTTCAGCGATTCAAATGATCCGGCGCGAAAAGCTTCAAACGCGAGATGGAGCATATGGCGCCTGTTCTCCCAGAGGAGCCCGTAATCGACACGCGACGGATCGTCTCCCCAGGCGAACTGCTTCGGCACTTCTTCCGACAGGAGGCCGTCGCGGATGAGCTCGTCCGGATCGATGAGGTAGAGATTGCCCGCGCGCGTTGAGAAATTCTGATACGGAGAGTTGCCGAATCCTGTTGTCCCTAGGGGGAGAACCTGCCAATACGATTGACCAGCCAATACGAGAAAATCAATGAAATCCAACGCCTCATCGCCCATGGTTCCGATCCCATAGGGGGAAGGCAGGCTGGTGATATGCAGCAATATCCCGCTTTTTCTGCCTGTACGGCAGACTTTATAATTGTAACGATCATCAGTCAGCTTCTCGCGTTCAACGGACATCTTCTCATTCCCCCTCTGTCAGTCTACCGAAATAGTAGCATACGGAATCGCCTCTGCGCGCGAACATCCCTTTGTTATGTACAATGAGGTACAGGGAATTGTATGCCGTTTGCGCGCGAACGAGCCAGCCGATCGCGACAAACAGCAGCATACCGCGAAGACACCGGGGAGAATGGCTATGCTTGAGCGACTCGATTATACAATGAATCAGAGAAGACGCGAGGAATGGCAGCAGTTGCTCACGCAGGCAGGACTCCGCGAGGATCCGCCATACACCGCTGTCTTCGGTCTCTATGAAGAAGACCGGCTCATCGCCACCGGCGCGCGCGATGGCATGCGCATCAAGTGCGTCGCTGTCCACCCCGACTATCATGGAGGCGCTGTCTTCCACACACTCCTCTCCGGCATTATCACAGACGCCCTGGACGACGGCATCCGGCGGCTCTTTCTGTACACGACGCCCGGCGCCGCGCACGCCTTCGCACACCTCGGCTTCCGGACTCTCGCGCAGACAAGAGACGGCGTCTGTTTCATGGAACGCGGTACGCCGGCTATCGACGACTATCTCGATTCGATTCGCGAACAGACAGAAGCTTACGACGCGGTCCACGGAACCGGATCCGGCCCTGTCGAATCGATCGTCATGAACGCCAACCCTTTCACGAAAGGACACCGCGCGCTCGTGGAGAACGCGCTGACCAGAGCGAATCGCCTGCACCTCTTCATCCTCAGCGAGGACGCGTCGGCCGTACCCGCGGACATCCGCTTCCGGCTGGTTAAAGAGGGGACGGCTGACCTCCCCGGCATCATTTACCATCCGACCGATTCCTACATCATCTCCCGCGCGTCTTTCCCCTCCTATTTTGTGAAAAAGGAGTCGGAAGCGACGGAGACACAGGCACGCCTTGACGCGGTCCTGTTCCGCGGCAGAATTGCCCCCGCGCTCGGCATCACGAACAGAACCGTCGGCGATGAACCGCACGATACCGTGACAGCGATCTACAACCGCTGCCTCGGCGAAGAATTCAAAGGTTCGCTGATCTTAACGATGATGCCGCGGATTAAGGCGCCGGACGGCGAAGTAATCTCCGCCTCGCGCGTCCGGCAGCTCCTAACAGAAGCGAAAACCGAAGAGATCGAACCGCTCGTCCCCGGGACAACGCTGCGTTATTTTCTGTCAACCGAAGGCAAACAGCTCGTCCGCACCTGGCACAGCTGACAGGAAATTCTTCACTCCGCGACCAGCCCGTCTGGGTCACAACCCGGCGGCGCTGATCGCTACAGCCGGAGCTTTTTCGATCTTTTTAAGAAGCATTATTTACACTGGGGAATTGTCCGCCATCTGCAGGACCTTCGATTCCCGTGTGGATACAGGGTATTTCCGCAGGCAACATGTTATCTTGTCGTCATTACGTATGCACTGATTGCAAGAACTCATCCCCGATCGCCGCCTTTATTTATAATGATTCGGCGCTTCATCTTTCAGGCTGATAAAGTAACCGTAGGCTTCATGTGCGGGGAAATGCACAAGCTGATCATAGGAGGCGTGACAGAGCAGATACGGCTCTTCAATTTCTACACAGACGACTTCCCCGCCGCGTGTCCTGTTACACTTGTTTGTCCTTCGGCATACGGTCACATCGTAACCCCGCTCCGCCAGCCGATCGCGCTCCGCCTTCACGATGGCGTCCATGTCGATCGGATCCTCGTCGGGATTAACACCTGGATTATGAAAGGCGTAAATACCGATGTAGCTACAGGCACCGTTATCCAACCAAAACCTCCTGTGAAAACTTTTCACCCTTTCATCTGTTAGACGTTTTGTGAAGAAAAACCTCACACTTGTCTTCGACCGGCTGCCACAGCGCGAAAAATGGCCAGGCGCTGGTCTGGGATTGGCTAAGAATGACCCGGCACTGGTCTGGGATTAGCTGCCGCGGAGCGCGGTGTGTAGCGGGCATGACAAATGCGTTCGAACATATTTGACCTGACAAAATAATAAAACGCGGGCCGCGGTGGTGGATATGAATCCCCGCCGCAGTCCGCGTTTCAGGTCTCATTCAATTCAGTTCACGCGTTCCCGGTCGGAGTCCTGTCAGTTGATGCGCTCGGTCGTCTCCGCGTCGAAGAAGTGGAGCCCGTCGACATCAAAGTGGAAGTTGTGCTCTTCATCCACGGCGTACTCGAAGTACCCGGGCTCGGAGATGACGCACTCTTTCCCGTTCGGAAATTTACAGTAGAGGAGCTGTTCTTTGCCGAGCATTTCAATGACGTCGACTTTGACGTGGACCGTGTTCTTGTCGGCCAGGCCGGCGATGAAGCGCTCAGAGCGGATGCCCATGGCTACTTTTTTGCCTTCGAAAGGCTTCAAAAGCGCGAGGTCTTCCGCTTTCGGCTCCACGACAAAGTCTTCTTCCGTCGAATGGAACAGACCGTCCTTGATCTCGCCCTGGAAGATATTCATGGTCGGCGAACCGATGAATCCGGCGACAAACAGATTGGCCGGCTTCTCATAGAATAGCGTCGGCGGGCCGACCTGCTGGATCTTGCCCTTGTCGAGCAGGACGATCTTCGTCGCCATCGTCATCGCCTCTGTCTGGTCGTGCGTGACGTAGATCGAGGTCGTGTCGAGCGACTTATGGAGCCGCACCAGTTCAATGCGCATGTGTTCGCGCAGTTTCGCGTCGAGATTCGAGAGCGGCTCGTCCATCAGGAAGACGCCTGCCTTGCGCACCATGGCGCGGCCGAGCGCGACGCGCTGGCGCTGGCCGCCTGAGATCTCCGACGGTTTCGAGTACAGGTATTCCTTAATCTGCAGGAGTTCCGCCGCTTCGAGAACACGGTCGTGGATGACCGATTTGCGCTCTTTTCTCATCTTCAGCGAAAAGGCCATATTCTCATAGACCGTCATGTGCGGGTACAGCGCGTATGACTGGAACACCATCGCGATATCCCTGTCCTTGGGCTCCACGCTGTTCATCCGCTTCCCGCCGAAAAGCAGGTCGCCCTCCGTAATGGAGGTAAGCCCCGCGATCATCCGGAGCAGCGTGCTTTTGCCGCATCCCGACGGACCGAGAATGACGCAGAAATCCTTATCGTCGATGTCGAGGTCAATATGGCGGATCGTGAAGTTCTCCCTGCCCTCATATTTCTTTCCAATGTTGACTAACTGAACTTTCATCGTACCCTCCTAACCTTTGACAGCGCCGCTGGCGAGGCCAGAGACGAGCTGTTTCTGCAAAGCGATGAATAGAATAATGATCGGAATCGCCGTCAGCAGGCCGCCTGCCGCGAATACGGGCTGGTGCATGTTGCGGACGTCGGTGATCAGTGTGTATAGGCCGGTCGCGAGCGTGTACTGTTTCGGATCGCTCAACAGGATGCTCGGCATCAGGTAATCGAGGAACGGCCCGATAAAGGACCAGAGCGCGATAATCGCGAGCATCGGCCGGACGATCGGCATGATGATCAGGCGGTAGACCTGCAGATTCCCGCATCCGTCGATACGGGCCGCGTCGTCGAGCTCCGACGATATCGAATCGATATACCCCTTCAGAATGAAGGTGTTGCCGGCGATCCCGCCTCCCGCGTAAATCAGGATCAGGAACATCTGACGGGTAAAGCCGGGGATGACCGCGGAGATAATCGAGTGCATCGTGTAATACGCGGCAATACCGACAAACGCGGGAATCGTCTGGATCAGCATGATCGCCATCAACGACGCTTTTCTGCCTTTGAACCGGTACCGCGAATACGCGTAACCTGTAAAGGAAACGAACAGCAGCGTCAGCAGTGCCGTCGCCACTGCGATCACGATCGTATTGATGACCCAGTTCAGAAAGTATGTCTCCTGGAACAGGTACTTGAAATGTTTCAGGGAGAACTGATACGCGCCCCCGACATGGATGTACTCGCCCTGGTTCCCGTTAAAGCTTGAAAACACGATCTGAGCGAGCGGCCAGACGATGATGAATACGTAAAAGAAGAGAAGTATGTAACTGATGGTCAGCAGGACGGCCTTGACCGGTGTCAGCGGCGGGCGATCCGACAGATAAAGCCCTTTTTCTTTATTCTTGCTCATAGCTTCTCCTCCCTGAAAGACTTGGAGCGGCTGAAGCCGATCCATGTGAAAAAGATCAGTACGAGTGACACGATCATCGTTATGGCGGCGCCGATTCCCTGGAACTGTTTCTGAATCGTCAGCTTGTATATGTACGAGATCAGAAGATCGGACGAACCGGCCAGGTTGCCGTACTTGCTCGGCTCGAACGGCCCGCCTCCGTTAAACAGGTAGATGATCGAGAAATTGTTGAAGTTAAACGTGTACTGACCGATCATCAGCGGCGCTGTCTGGAACAGCAGAATAGGAATCGTAATATGCCGCGTCTGCTGGAATCCTGTCGCCCCGTCGATATTAGCCGCTTCGTACAGATCCTTCGGAATACTCTGCAGAATGCCGGTGCAGAGGAGGAAGACGTATGAACTCCCCAGCCACCCCTGCAGCAGAATCAGAACAATCCTCGTCCCCCAGGGCGACTCCTTGATATTGATCACCTGCCCTGTCAGCTGTTGCAGAAGCGCGGTCAGAGGACCATTCGGCGAGAACATGATCGAGAAGAACATGATTGTAATGAAGGCCGGCACCGCCCACGGCAGGAGGTATATGGTCCGGAAGAAACGCTTGCCGTACACGCGGTCCTGATTGACGAGGAGCGCGAGCACAAACCCGACGAAAATCGCGAGCGATGTCGCGAACAGCGTCCATATCAGCGTCCATCCCGTGATCAGCCAGAAGGGACCGCCCGCGATCCCCTGTCCGAGAATGATCTGCTTGTAGTTGGCAAGCCCGATCCAGTTGAATTTCGACTGGTGCGTCGGGTCATAGTTTGTAAAAGAGATCAGGACAGTGACGGCGATCGGGAGCAACACGATAAACAGTGTGACGAGCGCCGACGGCGATGACGCGAAATACGGGAAGCCCTTGTGTTTGGCTGCCGTTTTCGTTTCGAACCAGTTGTTCAGCCTTATACCGCTGATCATCTTCTTCTCATTCCTGTTGACATCGCGGAATGAATTGTAATAAATGAGAAACGCGATCAGAAGGAGGATAATCGCGATCACGCCTTCGATCATAAAAATGACGGAGCGGTCGAGCCTTGAAGCGCCTTCGGCGAGCGAGACAAGCCCGAAGAGGCCTTGTCCTCTGTAATTCCCACGTCCGAGCGCGTATGGTATCGCGATCAGATAGATGTAGAGCGATCCGATAAAGAAGAAAATTGACTTGAACGTCTGCCCGAGAAGCAGCTGTCCCAGCCCGGGGAGGGGAAATGTCAGATAAGAAATCCATGGGCAGCGCTTCGTCACTTCGATCGGTGTCTTGCGGCGCAAATCGGAGATATCGGAATTAAGGACGGCAATGCCCTGCTTCTTGTCCTGCTTCAGCCGGTGCTTCAGATAGCGCACGCGATCCGCGAGCATATTTATTTTGAGCGACTGTTTCATCGAGCGGATATCTTCCGCCGCAGCGAGATCTTTCTGATGTTTCTCGTTTACGTATGCTTTCGATGAGATCTGCCCTGATTTATAAAGCTTTCTTAAAGCCGCTTTTTCCTCGCCGCGCTGCTTTAAACGCTCTTTGCGCAGGCGCCGGAAATCAGCGTTCGCCTGTGAATGGTCTTCCTTTTTGGCCGCTTCGAGATCGGCTTTCGCCGCGTCGAGTGCATCAAGTGTCTCTCTCCTGGTGTCAGCGATAGCCGGCAGCTGTTCCGCGATCATCCGATGCTGCTCGGCGAGCAGCTCGAAATCATACGAGAGATCGGCATGGGGCGCATAGAACTCAGCGCGCGCCCTGCTTTCCATCGCTTCGAGTTTCCATTTGCGAATCGTCGGATCACTGTCTGCCAGCGATCCTTCGAAGGTTGTTTTCCGTTCTGAAGCTTTCGCGAGAAAAGCTTTTTCCTCCGCGCGTACCTTGGCGAACTTTTTCTCATAATCATGCTCTTTGCGTGGCAGTGATTTCAGCTCTCCTTTGATCTGCGCGGCCTTCTCTTTCGGTTCTGACTCCAGGCGTTCTTCCAGCGCTCCCCTCTCGGCGAGCCGGAGATTCCGGCGCGGATGTTCATTGCCGATGTCATCCATTATAGTTGTTCCGTACCTCATGCCCTCCTACTTTCTATTCCCGGGCGGCTGAACGCATGAGCGCCGCCGGCTCGGGCAGTAAGACATGTCATGTCTCCTCCGGCACTATTTCCAATCGATGAATATTGATCACGACAAGAAAAAGCGCCGCCATTAAAACGAGCGCCATGTACCAGAAGGCCGACGCCGTTTGAAACGAAAAGAATTTATAAATTGCCGAAACGGCGATAATGGCGCCCCAGATCAGCCGATAGGTCAACGGCGTTCCGAAGCGCGCGATGGTGAAATAGGTGTAGAGTGCGAGCGCCACAGGCAAAAAGACATCGAGAAAATAGCGCGTGAGAATAAAAGCGGAATATCCCGCTGTCGTCTCCTCCGGGTTGAGCTCCCGCCAGATCCGAAACCCCTCCGGATTGGCAAGCAAGACCGCTTCAAGAGTCGAAACCAAAATGAGCGCCGCGCAGAGCGAAACCAAAACGGTTAATTGGCGACGATGCCGTTTCGCCTGCGCCTCTCGGCGAAGAAGCCTCTCTTCCTCCATACGAATCCTCAGTCTTTATTTTGCCGGCATCGCCCGGCAAACAACACATCTCTTCTCATCATGCGCCGCGATCGCAGCGGCTTATAGAAAAAAGCAGGAGAACCGCTCGAGTTCTCCTGCCTGTTCCTGCTTTGGCCGATCACCTACTTGAGGTCCGCCATCATCGCGTCGAAAGACGCTTTCAATTCTCCGTAAGCTTTCTCAACGCTGTCAGGGGCGACAGTATTCCATGACAGAACGCCGTTCTTCCACGTATCCCAGACGGGACCGAACTGCTGGAAGAGAGGTCTTCCGGGTGAGATCTTGAAGGATTCGATGACCGCCACGATCAGCTTCTTCTCGATCTCGCTGAGATCAGACGCCTGATACTTCTCGGCCGGCACGTTCTCCAGGATTTTACCGGTGGCCCTGAAAAGCTCAGCAAAATATTGTGGATTGACAATCTCCGCGATCACGGCTTCCGCGAGAGCGACTTTGTCTTTATCCTCTTCGATACGGGGGTTGATCGCGAGGCCCCAGCCGCCTTGCCAGTGCTTCATCGGCTTGCCGGCGACCGTGATCTGGCCGATCGGGAGAATCTCGAGATCCGCGCCGTCGGCTGTTTTATCTTTCATGCCGTTGAGTTCCCATGGGCCGCCAATGCGGAAGATGCCCTTGCCGCCTGTTTTAAACTGATCGTCGATGTAGCCCCAGCCGGCATCGGGATCGAACAAAGCTGTGTTGGCTTCCCGGTTGAGTTTCCAGTATTTGTACAGTGTCTCGATCGCCGCCTGTTTCTCCGGCGCGAGGCTGCCCCAGTCTGTTGTCAGATCGGAGACAAACCCTTCTCCCTCCGGTTTGAGGAGCGCGATGTCGGCGGAGTTCGCCAGCGCGACACCGTACCATGTGTCGAATACGGGAAGAAGTACATGCGCGGGGTCTTTCACATCCGCGAGTTCAATGGGCGTGTCCAGCTTGATGCCTTCCGCTTCGCCATTCTTCACATTGGCGAACGTGACAAGTGTCTCGATATTGAAGGGGAACGCGAGATATTCGCCGTTGACCTTGAACAACCCGCCGAGCCCTGCGTCAAAATCCGTCCATCCGCCGAGCTTATCGGCCATGGCCTTCGCGTCGATCGCGCCGAGCAGATCTTTGCCGGCAAGTCCGGTGAGGCGGTCACCGGGGAGCGCGAAGACGTCTGCCACATCCGGGTTGGCCGCGTCAGTTTGATCCAGCGTATCAATGTGCTCAAACGATCCGACTTCCTTGATGTTGACTTTAACGTCCGGGTTCGCGTCCGTCACGCGTTTAATCGCGGCTTTGTAGTATTCCATCCATTCCTTTTCTGCCTGAACGGTAATCTCGGCTGCTTTAAGCCCTCCCGTTTGATTATCGGGTTCAGAATCCTGAGGCGTCGGTACTTTGGGCGGGCCGCAGCTAACGAGCAACGCCAGAACCAGAACCAACGCGAAGAGAATTGGCAGTGTTTTTTTCATGAAATTCCTCCTCTGATTACTCTTTTTATGAAGTGTCAACAAAGCATTCCGGCCATCCGGCCATCTCTGCCCGATAGCGAATCAGCCATTCATGATTCGTTCACACATATGAGACTATTTCATTATAAATGATCGCGGGTTAATCGACAAGCCGCGACGACCTCTTATAACCGCATGTTTTGAAGTGCATACCGCATGGTGTTCTCCACTCTCACGAAGCCACCCAATTCGATTATTCATTAAATAATACAATTATATCTAGTATTTCGATAAATAAAAAATCCAGGAATCGTCATCGCCCTCTTCCTCATCCTCAAAATGATCTCTTATTTCGAATACCAGTCTGTAAAGAGTGCCTGTAAGACCGGGATCGATTGCGCTTCCCCGACAGAATAGACGCTATGACAGCGCGACGACAACGAAAACACAGGATTAGTTTTGCCAACATCTGATAAAAGCAGCACATAATCTTCGCCAATCCGGACAGTGCCGTTGAATAATTGGACGTAGATATGCTCTGGAATATCCGACGTCTGGCGCAGTACCTGTTTGACGCGGCAATAGTAGAGCGTTGTGGGGCCGTATGGGTTTTTGTCAAGTTCACAATCTATGTTCACGATAAAAATATGATCGGAAGCCAGCAGGACATCGTCGAGGTTGTCCGATTCCGTCCAGGGTTCACCGTACATGATCTCTGTCGGGACGCTTTCTGCTGACAAGGCGTCAACTTTGTCATGATACTCAATCCATTTATCCCTGTCGTTTGCCGCGACGTACAGGCCACCTGATATAACGAACTTATCGTGTTCGTAATAGACTGAAATGTGCTTCTCGAGTACTAACAAGTACGTCTGCCCTTTCTCGTATGCCGGCTGCTCCCCCTCTTGCGTACCCTCGGACGTTATCACCTGCTCGTCCATATCCCCGTATGGCTGCACATAGATGGTCATCTTGTTTTTTTCACTTAACTCGCCCCTGTAGACCTTCGTCGGCAGAAACATCAGCTCCGTACCGTATTCAGTGGTATATGTTCCTAGATAGACAGCGTCCAGAATATGCGTCGCATGTGCCATATGCTCTTCGTCTGTACGTATGATTTTGTCTTTGTCTTTGCCGCCTGCGATGAATGCGCGTCTATCCCAATCAGGCGGAATACGACCGCTGCTCTCCGGCCCCGATACCGCCGATATATCCGTCTCTGTTGCCACCGGTATCTTCGGGCCTCCCGCGATGCCGTTCTTCACGAAAACAACCGCGGCGATCACGACAAGCGCCGACACCGATGCACACGCCGCCGCTTTCAGAATGCTCCGCGTCTTTTTCTTTCGCCCTTCCAGATACTCGTCGCGACGGCGAAGGATACTGCGCGACATCTCGTCATAACTTTTCATCGTCCATCCCTTCCTTTTCAAGAGCATCTTTCAAGGCCCTTCTCGCCTGATATGCCAGCGATTCGACGCTTCGCCGCGTCTTCCCCATCACCTTCGCCGCATCCCTGTAGCGGAGTTCTTCGAAGTAAACAAGCCAGAGAATCCGGCGGTACTCTTCTTTGAGACCGCGCATGGCCCTGTGCAGCGCGATCTTCCGATCTTCTCGCAGATACTCGTTTTCAAGCTTTTCGACGAAGTCATCCGCGTCCGGGCGTTCGCCGACATCGAACGGAACGAGCGCTTCCCTCGCCGCCCGCCTTTTGTAGTCGATTGCGGCGTTCCGACCGATCGCGTACAGCCAGCTCTTAAACGACGACTCCCCGTGAAATTTCGGCTTTTTTATCACCAGCTTGACGAAGGTGTCCTCCGTCAAATCCTCGGCAACGGCAATATTGCCAACATAAGTATTGATAAACAGCATGAGTCCGTCTCTGTACTCCCGGACAAGGTCGGACAAGCTGTCATCATCTCCTTCGAGGAAACGGCGGTAGCTACCGGCACCGTTATCCATTCGACAACCTCCTGTCACAAGCGCTTTTACGCCTCTCATTGATTAGACGGATGAACCATTAAAAACACGCACTTAAAGGTACATCAGTGGGACTTCCCCAAAAATCGATGAGATAGTTCCTCTTTCTATGATAAGATCATTCCTCGTTTTCTGATGAAATAGTTCCTCTTTTTCTGATGAGATCGCTCCTCGCTTTTCTTCGGTCTTAAATCCAAGCGCCCAAGAGCAATCGGAATTGGCCCACTGCTTAGACGGCAATTCCCCTTCCACAATATAAACATTGGTTCTCACCTTAATTCGACTTCGGATTGAACCAGACAATAGCCATACTTTCCGCTAAATAAATTAAATTTCAGTCTCGTTGTTGATGATGCATACGATTATCAAACTGTTCGGGAAAGCACGGTTATATTGCCAACAGCGGTTCTTTCGTCCGGCATATGTGTCAACAGAAAGAATCGTCCCCCCACCCTCCGGGATGGCAGTTCAGAGAAAGAAACTAAGGCCGAACCTGTCGAATCACACCGGCATCCATTTCATGTACGGTGTCGCAGAGTTCTTCGATATCCAGAGGATTGTGACTCGCCAGAAGGATGGTCTTCCCCTGCTCCTTCAGCGTCCGGATTGCCTCGCGAATCTCTTTGACCCCCTGGTTATCCAGACCGTTCATCGGCTCATCGAGAAAGAGAATATCGGGGTTTTCCATGGTCGCCTGGGCGATGGCAAGACGCTGCCGCATCCCCATTGAATATTTCGCGACGTGTTTTTTCGACTTCGGATCGAGCCCGACAAACCTCATGCTCTCCTCCACTTGCGAGCGATCGACAAGATTCCTGATTTTCGCGAGGTACATGAGGTTCCGCATGCCGCTGTATGAGGGGAGAAACCCGGGATTCTCAATGACGATGCCGATGTCCGGCGGCACGTCGATGTCTTTACCGACGCGCTTTCCGCGCACCAGAATCTCGCCCTCCGTCAGATGCATCAGCCCGCAGATCGATTTGAAAAGCACCGTCTTCCCGGAACCGTTGCGCCCGATCACGCCGTGGATCAGGCCTTTCTCAAACGACACTGTCACGTCGGAGAGCGCCGTCGATTCCCTGAATTTCTTTGTCGCGTTTTTTACTTCGATAATCGCCATTTCCACCTCACAGCTCCGGATAGATATCCAGGTCTCTTTTTCTGAATAGTAACCAGCTCGCCAACGACAGCGCGACGATGAACAACGCCAGCAGCCAGAAAGCCGATGCGTAGGTCACCGGAACGCCCGGTATATGCGGTTTCAGAAAATACGGGATCGACCACATGGCCGGAAAGAAAGTAATCATCTCCGCCTCATCCCATAACCCGTAAAAAAGCGGGGCAGCCCCGTATAGCGCCCCCAGTAAAACGCCGAGAAAACGGCTGCGCTTCGCGAGAAGGTTCGCGGCAAAGATCATGGTGCCGACCAGCGCCGTCTGCAGCCACAGCATCAGAAATGTCAA
This sequence comes from Bacillota bacterium, assembly GCA_029570375.1. Lineage (GTDB taxonomy): Bacteria > Bacillota > Clostridia > Saccharofermentanales > DTU023 > UBA4923. The sequence goes on from JAKPXB010000040.1 coordinate 100,659, forward strand.
AAGCGTCGCCTGGATCGGCCCATAGTTTTTTAGTATATGGTCACTGAAGAAGGCCAGGTCGTACGAATAACCAGCTGTCGTTAAAGACAGCGTCGTGATCACCTTTCCCCACTCGCCGATCCAGACGAGGTAACGGGCGACGAGCAGGAGCGTCAGACTGAAGAGCACGGCAACGTAGACAAATGACGCTGCGTAAACATAGAGCAGTTTGCCGGCAAACCAACGTTTTTTACCCGAGCGAGCGATTTCGTAAGTACTTAAATTGTCCATAAACGGAGCGTTGCAAAACAAAATGGCCGCTAAAAACAGAAGCGTCGGAACGACGTAGCCCCTTGTGACGAGATGCGGAAAGATAAAAGGTGTTGTGCGGCATCCGGTGTCCCGACAGTAATGGCGCATCGGCGACACGAAAAAGTGCGCCGCGGTAAACAGCATCAACGCGACGGCCAGCATCCGTTTACTGCCCGCCCATTTCCTGAACTCGTTGCCGGTCAGGCGTAAAACGCGGTATGCCTTACGCATGGAGCACCTCCTTCACCATCTTTCGACAGGAGAGCCAACCGAGAATGCCTGAGATGACGAGCGCGTAGAAAAGCGTGTAGAGGAGTGTGACCGCCACAGAGTACAGATGGAAATTGTTGTAGGCAACGACGATGGGATTCAGATAAAGGGGCGCTGAAAGCTCTCTCATCAAGTTGATCATAAAGTACACAACGATCGGCGGGACAGCGATCGTCAGAAACACATTGGCAAAACAGACAGAGACGAGAAAGGAAATCATCGACCACATGCCGGCGATCAGCGCAATCGTCGTGGCGCGTGTCACATAGTATAAAAAATAACTTTTTGAGGCGATGGCGTAGTATGTCCGGGTCAGATCATAACCACACTCGATATAGGGTCTCTCAGAAGGCACGCCCCATATACCGGTGACGAGAATGACACTAAGCATAAGCAGCAGGACGACAGCGAAACTGAAAAGAAAGTACGAAGCCCACGCGCCGACGGTTTTGGCACGCGCATATTGCTTCGGCGAGCAGCGCGTCGCCATGTAGGATGTCATCCCATAGTTGCGGTCGTCCGGCCAGGAAACGGCACACGGAATGGCTGCCGCTGTAAAAAAGAGGGCGTAATTATTCCCTGCAAAAAGATAAATATAATAAAAAGGATCATTCACAATCATGGGAGAGAGGCGCATCTCCATAAATACGGGATGCCACTGTATCAGCAGAAGTGCCATCAGAGCAAACAACGAACGAACATTAAAGAGATTTCTTTTTATCTCATTCCCGATCAAACGCCTGTACACTTCGATTCTCCCTCACCTGAAGATCGTATCAGTGATCGGCTCTCCCGTTATCGCATTAAAGACGAAATCCGTGGATCCGATACAAACATCCGCTCCTGTCTTTTCCGTTTTCTCCACAACGGTACAGGTGTATACCGGCATAAAGGAAAGTACGTTGGGCAAAGTCTTCGTAATGTCGAACTTCTCCGGAAGATAACGAAGCCGGATTTTAGCAAGCTCAAAGGAACTGACCTCGGGTTGCACCATGTAGAGTTCGTTGATTTTTTCACTCATTTCTTCACGGCTCAACAGCTTCGTCTTTGCCGCGGAAGGCTCATCAAACTGATAAAAGGATCGGACTTCGATATGCTCGAGTCCGCGTTGTCCGGCAAAACAACAGATCAACGTGCCGCATCGCAGCCAATTTGGAAATTCGCCTATCATCATAAGCGTCCCGCTTTCATGAGGAGGGATGTGGTGTGAACCCAGAGACAGGAAATACATGACATATTTCCCATCTTCTTCATTCCAATCGGTTCGATAATCGTACATTTCATAACCAGGATTCTTTTTTTTGAACTCCTCCGCAGCGCGTTTTTGCTCTAACGTTTTTTCAAGAATTTTCTCGTGATGTAAAGCAAGGACATCCTGCAAGACGATATCCCCATATCCCAAACGCGCGAGCGCTGTCTGAGCTAATGCGACCGCCTGATCCTTCTCCATGATCGAAAGAGAGGAATCACTGAAAAAATCTTTCTCTTCGACAAATCCTCTACAGAAAGAACTTACATGCTTCATTCCAACCACCAGATCGATGTCGGACGATAATTTCTGATCGAGAGAGAAAGAAAAATCACCCAGTCGGCTAACAGAAAAGACGGAAGCATCTGTCATACATACATAATTGGAATAAACGTCCGCAGTGACGTAAAGCGGCTCGGTTGTAACGGTGAAATCCTCAAGTGTCCGATCTTTCATGAGTACCTCAAAGATCGTTTCGATACTCGGCGTATACCAATGTCCTGTCAGCGACGCAGGGGCTTCCTCCGCCTGGACATCGACATCGGGCAGCTCGCCGATACGGCGAGCAAGTGAACCGACATCATAGGATATTTCATCACCGTCATCGGGATTATCTTTTTCACTATTTTCAGGAGCCGACTCGTTATTTCCCGGACGCCTGGTATGATTTTCCGGTGTCATGATTTCGTTCTTTTGACAAGCGGCAAGGCACAACGAAACGAGCAATAACGCCGTCAAAAGAATTGAAACGGAAAGCTTTTCCCTGAACTTCAACCGGATCTTAGGAAAATACAGATTTGACATGTCGCGACCTCCTCTGTCATTCCGTTACCCGGCAACGGAAAATAAAGACACCGCATCATTTTTACGACGGAGAACGAAGACTCCGTCATTCGCTTCAATTTCGTCTCCCGGACAGTATTTGAGTCTATTATAGCGGATTGAATCAACAGCGATAGCTCCCGGTTCATACCGATCTGTTCAATGCCGGCATCTCACAGATGAAAGAACCGTCGCGCTTAGCCCCTCCCTGTCAGAGGCACGCTCTTCGCTTTTTCTTCCGTGTCGTCGGATTCATCGTATCCGTCGTAAGGCGCGGTCGGGTCATGGGGCTTCTGTTTCCTCCACGCATGACAGATTTTATCTTTATGGGCGAACGCGAATTCGAGACGATCTGTCCAGCCAGTATGGCCGGTGATGATGACGGGAGAAACGCTTTTTTCTTTCAGTTTCCGTTCCAGATCGGCCAGCGAGGTTACGGCAAGCTTGTTATCCTCGGCGAGGACATTGATAAAGCTGTACCCGCCGTCCTGCCCGAACCACAGTATATCGCCCGTGAAGAGATAGCGGTCGTCAAGCAGGTACGCCATATGCCCCCAGGTATGCCCCGGGACAATGAAGCACTCTATCTTTATGTTCCCGATATAGAAAATATCGCCGTCTTTCAGAAGTTTCTTTCTATTGTCAATCCTGACCTTCGGGAGTTTATACATTCCGTAATATACCCTGCGGCGCGTTTCACCTGTCAGATAACGGTTTTCAATTTCTCCGATATACAGCACGGCATTTCTGAACAGCCCGCCGCCGTCTGTTTCCACGGCGCCCACATGGTCAGTATCCTGATGGGTAATCAGAATGTGCCCGACGGACCCGGGATCAATATCCAGCCAGCGCATCTTCTCAGCCAGGCGGTCATAATGGTAGCCGGCATCAATCATGATGGTCGTGCCATCTTTCTTGTAAAAGAAAACATTGGCAATCCATTCCCTTATACAAAAAACATGTTCATCGATCCGGCCGGTATTGAGCGGCTTAAATATTTCCTTTCCGCGGTAATTTATCGCCATTATTTTCCGTTGAAATTCAGTGGCTTTCTTAGACATCGCGTATAACCTTTCTTTTTGTAGGACTGATCATTTCGCGAAGCAGATTCCGCAATTCTTGCCGTTCTGCCGGACAGGTGATTTCTCCGAACCCGTCCCGGTTTATTTCCTTGCCAGAACCGTCATCCAGGGTTTCTTCCTGTGGCGGTCTGTTGTAACCCGGAAGAATCCCGCCTCCCGCAGCGCCGATCCGGACAACCCCATCCATCGGGACGCTGATTTAGTCATGAACATCTCGTCTGTCACAGGAATCAGTTCTGCTTTTTCATTAACCACGGCGATCATGTCGGCAGCCGCCCGGTTTTTTTAGTCCGGGTTCACGACTATCCCATCTCCCTGCGCACAAGCGCGCCTGTATTGCGGTTAGCTATTCCTAACTATAGCGCTCACGAACGCGGAAATCAAGTGGCAATGATTGTTGGGCAGAACTTTGGTCGGGAACGAGTCTCCGTCGGGAGGGGATGGTTGTTTCGCCTGAAACTGCTGTAAGGGGGAAGGTTCTCCCCCACACTTTACTCCCGCTGTTTGCGCTGTTTTACATCCTGACGGATTTCGTCGAAGCAGGCCGCCTCGACGATTCCTTTTTTGCGGAAAGCCGTGACGGCCTTTGTCATGACTTTGAAGTTCAGTTGCGTACCCTCGCTGTCGGCGAGGTAGTCAAAGGCTCTGTCGGGAGCAACCCCGAAACGGCCGGCCGTTTCGACCGCGTCGATATTGGCTCCAAGGAAAATGAATTCCCACCCGTCTTTCGATTTCCGCTGTTCAATCAGCGCCTTTACTTTCTCGGCTGAAAATTCACGGCTCGCGTTTTCTTCGCCGTCTGTGATGATGACAAACATCACTTTTTCGGCGCGGTAGTCCTCGGCTGTGTTCTTCTGTGCGCTGCCGATCTTGTTGACGGTTCGGCCTACAGCGTCGAGAAGCGCCGTCGAACCGCCGACCTGATACTCCTTATCCGTCATGGGGGCGACCGCCCTGAGATCAATCCTGTCGTGAAGCAGCTCATAACGGTTGTCGAACAGGACGGTGGTGACGAGGCACTCACCCCCGACGGCCTGCTGTCTGGCGAGCATGGCGTTGAATCCGCCGATCGTATCTGATTCCAACCCGCCCATCGATCCGCTTTTGTCGAGGATAAAGACCAGCTCTGTCAATCCTTTTTTCATCGCAAAATCCTCCTGAAGTCTTATGGTGATTCAAGGATAGGATTGACCGGGGGGCGAAAGGTCTCCTGAAAAGCGACATTTGTTTTGTCAGGCGCCAGTCTGTCAGAGTGGTTCGCATGCGCTTCATCGGGGAGAAGGGCATCACCCGGTGTGCGATCACGCCCGAATGATCAGGACAAGTCGCTCGTATAGACGCGTGTGCAGTTCCTGCGACGGGGCAGAAATCGGGGAGCAGACGGAACAAGGATCTCCTATGGATGCGCATGCAGTTCCCGCGCCGGCTCTATCAGGCAGACAGCCGATTTCAGCGCAGCATCACGCCGACGATTCCGGCAAACAGCGCAACCCTGCGTTACGGGGCGTCTAGCCGCATCCTCCCAGAAGCGGCTGATCGTACGCGAACAGCACCTCGTTGATTTCGAAAATATCGTACCGGCCCTGCACGATGAAAAACTCGACGATCACATCGAATTTGACCGCGTGCGAAAGCGCGTATCCCGCCCGTTCCAGGAGCTCACCGGTTTCCTGAAGCGACAGCTTCAATGCGACGGCCAGGGCGACGGCCGTGCGCTTGCTCGGCATATATCCACGATTGGTTCTGATTTTGGAAAACAGTTTGCGGTCGAGGTTGGCGCGCTTATACACGTCAACATCGGACATGCCTTTCGCGTCGATCAGCCGCAGAAGCATCTGCGAAAAAGGCTCGTCCAGATTTCCGACCAGCGCGTCGAGCGAGGACGGCGCGCCGGGAGCGGCGGCCGCTCTCTCCGCCGCCAGACACGCTTCGGCGTCGTAAGAGACCGAACGCTTCTCGCGAACCAGTGTTCTCCGTCCGGCCTCGCGGGCTTTAACGTAATGCTCATCGATATACGATTCAACCGCTCCGAACCGCTTGCGGCTCAGGGAGAATGCGGCCTTGTCAAAGACGGCGAGCGTCACATCAAGTTCATGATCGGCCAGAAAATCGCGAATGGCTGAAACCGCGACTGCCAGCGCCTCCTCTTTCGGATAACCGTAAATACCGCTGGAAATCAGCGGAAACGCGATGCTTTCGCATTGATGTTCTACCGCCGTCTTAAGCGCGTTCGTGTAGGCCGCCCGAAGCATCCGCTCGTTTTGCGCCTTGTTCTGCGGTTGGTAAACGGGGCCTGCCGCGTGAATAACGCACCTTGCCGGCAGATTAAACCCCGGCGTCATTACCGCTTCGCCTGTCTGAATCGGGGCGAGCTTATCGCAGGCCGCCTGAAGCTGCGCCGCTCCCGCCGCCCTGAAAATAGCGCCGCACACGCCGCCGCCCATTTGCAGGCCTGTATTGGCGGCGTTGACAATCGCGTCAACCTTCATTTCTGTAATGTCCTGCCGGACAATCGTAAAAGGCATGGCTCACTCCTCTGCTGATCCCGCATTAGCGATGGTTCAAATATCAGCGCTATTAGATGGACGGTTCTTTCGCTTCAATAGGGACAGTTCTTTCATCTGGACTTTTACGGGGACGGTTCAGCATCCTTGTCAATATTCTACACTCCTCTTGCCTGATCCGCTCATATCCTGTATGACGAACAAAATGCATATCAATAAGACGCCATGCGCGCCTCCATTTCCGACAGGCAGAAGCAACTCATGTCATGGAGAATTTCCTCGATGACGATCTGTACCGAACAGACGGATTATTGCATTGCGTGTGTTTTATAGGAGAGCTGACAGATATTTTGGAAGATGAGAGCAAGAGAGTTCTTTCTGTGGACGAAATCAAAGGTGGCTGTGAAAAAGTCTTTTCCCAGTATGAGGTGTCTTACTGTTACTTATTTGGATCCTATGCCAAAGGGAAAGCAGGAGAAGATAGCGATATCGACTTGTTGATTGCAACGCGTGTTACGGGATTGAAGTTCTTTGCTATGGTGGAAGAACTGAGACAAACGTTAGGAAAGAAAATAGATGCCTTGGACAATAATCAATTAAGAAGCAATCAGGATTTGGTGAATGAAATACTGAAAGACGGGATAAAAGATTATGGATAATGATATTCTGGACATATACCGCTTGATCAGAGACATATCATAAGGAGAATTGATCATGTACAACTGGATTGACGCGAAAGAATATTCATTTGAGTGTTTTTTTCTCTTTGACCGCTGGATCATCGAGGCGATTCTCGATGAAAAAGCCATTCGCTATCTGGGAAATTACACCGAGGCGGCATATCTCTCAGACCTTTCAATAGCGATGAAACGCCACCCGGCGGTGAGGCGCTACTGCGAGCGGAAGGCCCCCTCCTGCCGGAAGTTTCTGAATCGACTGCAGACGATAGAGCAATCGGACTGGAACGAACAGGCGATGCGCGAGGCTGAAGAAAGGATCCTGCAGGCGCAGGAAACTTTTGTCGTTTACGCCTATCCGGAAGCGATGGAACGGGTGAACTACATTCGCAACTGGCATTCCGAACACCTCTACCGACTCGTTGATCTCGACGATAAGCTCGTCCTTGATGTCGGCAGCGGAACAGGCCGCCTGGCCTTTGCGGCTGCCGCCAAAGCGAAACGCGTTTACGCGAGCGAGCCTGTCGATTGTCTGCGCGACTATATGCGGGACAAGATACGCGCCCGGAACATCACCAACATGAAAGTCGTGGACGGGATCGTGACCGATTTGCCTTTTGAAAACGACACCTTTGACGCGGTGCTCTCAGGGCATGTCGTCGGCGACCGGTACGACGAGGAGATTGCCGAAATGAGCCGTGTCTGCAAGCCCGGCGGCTGGCTTGTGATCTGCAACGGCGACGATGAGTTCAAGCGAAAAGGGCCCATGGAAGAATTGACCCGGCGCGGCTTCGAATCTTTCTGCCACACAAGCGTTGAAGGCGGCATCATCTACGACTACCGAAAACAAATCTGCGGCTAATCCAGAGCTACAGCTCTTTGATCAATTCTTTTCTGCGGCTAATCCAGCACCACGGCTCTTTGATCAATGCTTTTCTGCGGCTAATCCAGCACCACGGCTCTTTGATCAATTCTTTCCATTCTGTAGAAAACGATATGTATTCCGCGTACTGTCCGATTCTGATCGGATCTCAGAACCTGCGGGCATAGCAAATACCTGTCCGTCGTCGATTGTATCGCAAGACCGCCAGTAACGAAATGATAAACCGCCTCTGCAGCTCTTCTCTGTAATTTGTGACTTCTGACATGCAGCAATTTGTATTTATTCCCTGAAAAAAGGGATATACTGATCCTCGGTTCTGCGGCTGATGACCTGTCCGCAGGCTGATACAAATACTTGAAACAAGGAGAAAAAAGATGAAGAAATTTGCAAGCATCTTACTGATCATCGTTCTTGTCTTCGCTGTCAGCGCCTGCGCACCGAAAACAAACGAGCCGGATAAAACCACGCCGTCTGACACGAACACTAACACAACAATGCCATCAGAGCAGGGAACTGAACCCGAAACATCGACAACCACGCCTGCCGGCGAAGGGAAGACACTCGAGCTCGACACCGCCACGATAACACTGACAAATGCGATGGAACTCACGACAAACCTTCTCGACGAACCCGTGGTGCGGGTACCCGACGTATTCAAGGCTTCCTTCAGCGTAACGGATGAAGACTATGAAGAAGCCGCCTCATCCTGGGAAGAAGGCGTCAGCGGAAACAAAGATTTCATGAAAATCGAACTTACCGTGGACGACCAGCCAGCCACCGTTCTCGCCTATCTGACGGAGACAGGAACCGACGTACAGGTTTTTGTGAAACAACCGGACGGCAAAGCCCTGAATATTATGGTGCTCGAAGACAACTCAGCGAAACCTCTTAAACCGGAAGAGATGATCGGAAACGAGCATTTCATGGGTCTGCTCGAAGGTATCAAGCTGAAGTAAACGGTTTCCACTCATATTCCGGATAAAACGCTGCCTCACACCGGTTTACCCTCCTTTGAATCGCACCATTTTCCCGGGAGACAAATTAAACCGCATAAAGGGCGGCGAATAAGCAGGAGCTGTCTCAGAACACAAGCGTTTGAGAGACAGCTCCTTTGATTCACACAAAAGCGAAATGCTTAGACAGGCCGTCGTTTCGCAAATCGGTTCCAGCGTCATCGGGGACATTGGCTTCCGGACGGTGTGGCTTATTAAGCGTCGTCCCCGAACAGATCCCCTGCCCCCATATCCAAACCGCGGCGATCTTTCTTCTCCGAGTCCGCCTGCAGCTGGGCGACCTCATAAAAGATTTCCGCCCGATCCAGAATGCGGGCTCTGGCCAGCGGCGATAATTTGTCCATCAACTCGACCAGCCTGATCTTCTGATCCAGCAAAAGCGCGTCTTCATCACCCAGATCGTCACTCTTTTCGAGGATCAGTCTGAATGGTTCTCCTGCTGATCGCAAGTCATCTTCCGTCATGCTCTCCGATCCGAGGATCTGGTCAAGCGTCGCTCCGAAAATATCGGCAAGTCTTTTGGCTGTTTTGATATCCGGGTAGTTTCGGCCGCTTTCCCATTGGCTGACAGATGTCTGAGTCACACCAATAACATTGGCAAGCTCAGTCTGTGTCATATGATTCTTCTTTCTGAAAAATCTGATTCCGTTCATTTTCTCTCCCTCTTCACCTCTTTAATCGCTTTATACGTCAAAATATGCTACCTGTAGGAATCAATCAACATGAACCTCTAAAGATATGATCAAAGTATGTCATAATCACACCCGTTCAATGTAATTATCATATAGCCAAAGCATACCTCTCTGCAAGGGGTATTTTATTGTATATATGCCAATAATCTAACTTTTATTGCATTAATAGCTGTTAACACTGAATAAATCGCCCTCAGATGAGAACAACATATGGCTTCATGAAGCAAAAGAAGATATTATAAATATCAGAATAGTATTCGATGCAAAGTAAGAATTTAATATACTGTTAATATTGATTGTATATCACAATAATTATTCAATAATACTTATACCAGTGCGGGACGGGGGAGCGAAATCGTTCGTACTCCTGGGATAAATTTTCAAATTCTCTTAACAGGTATGATTCACGCCCCGAGCCTCGTGTGCTCGCTCTTAATGCCTCCAGAACAAAGACGATATGCTGATGCGCAAGCAGAGAAAAAAACTGACAGGGAACATCGCGGTTAAAGTACGAGTCAATCAGACATTGGCGATCCTGCACATATTGCTTGCGCAGAACAAATAATAACCGGCAGAGATCACTGTGTTCCAAATCCTCTGAGAGAAGGAACGGGAAATCGATCAGCAGCGCGGCTCGCTCTGTGTAAGCAATACATCCGGGCGCGAACGGGCCAAGAGAAAGCACGAGGCGGCCCGAGTACGATATACTCTTTGCGTTCTGAAGCAGAAAGGACTGCCAGCGCGCGTACCGCGCCTTCTGCGGAACCCGCTCCTCTACGCTCTTGATAAGCGAAAGCGTTCGCTGCTCCAGTTCATCGACGATCTTATGGCTGTTCCCGTTTGAGAATACGTTGTCACCCAATTGAAGCAGCCTCAGAAAACCGGTCAACTGGACGATATTCTCAAAACGGGCCGGAAGGTTATGCTCTGAGAGAAGCTGGAAGTAAGGTGTGTACGCGCGCCTCTCTGAAAGAGCGAGAAAACCTTCACTTGTTTTCAGCCATTTCACTCCGGGCAGCATAGAACCAAATACATAAAAGAGCGGCGAAATGTCCATCAAAATCCGGTTGACGGTCTCAAGATGGGACCATAGATCTGACACCCTCTGCCATTCGCTCCAGGGACCTAGGTAAAGCCAGTGTTCACGACATTCCTTATCATAAACGCGGCAGACATTAATCCCGCGCTCTTCACAACGGAGCACACATTCACCCACCGTCCACCCCATGATCCCGGGCGCGTTGTTCAATCTTTCCTCGATAGCGGCGCGATCATTTTTCGCGGCGCCGCAAGCCTTGAGGCCATGGTCCGTCCAGGGCGCAAACGCTCTCACATGACGCCGTTCGCTAAACTCGGAATGATCATTCTTTGTGTCCATAAAGCAGAATCCGCTCGATCTATTAGTGACACATGGATAGTATATATTAATAATATCAAATTAATCGATGGTCATGCGCCACATTTTGGCGCATTGTGATATATTTATATTTACGAATAACGTAAATTATAAATAAAACACCGCGCCGTATTCAGGAAGCACTCTGAGACGGCGCGGCTGTATCAATCAGTTATTTTTATAGCGTTATGTTACTGCGCGAAGCCGGATCTATCCGACACGCCCCGGGTAAGCCTGAAGTGCCGTCGCCAGCACTCTCATCGCTTCGGCGAGGTCCTCCGTATTCAGCACATAGGCGAGTCTCACTTCATCAACGCCCATACCGGGGGTCTGGTAAAAATTCTCAACAGGTGCTACCATCACCGATTTGCCATCGAGCTGGAATTCTGTCAACAGCCAGATCGCGAATTTCTCCGCGTTATCTACAGGCAGCTTGGCTATCGCGTAAAAAGCTCCGCCGGGGCGTTCGCACAGCACCCCGTCCATCTTTTGAAGCGCGTCAATCATGATATTGCGTCTCGCCTCATAGCGCTCGCGGATGGGTGTGAAGTAATCAGGTTCCAGGTCATACAGAGCCTTAGCGCCAATCATTTCAATAGTGGGCACACAGAGACGGGCTTGCCCAAGTTTCAGCGCGGCGCTCATGACATCCCTGTTCTTGCATGTCAGTGAGCCGATACGCGCTCCGCAAGCGGAGAAGCGTTTGGAAACGCTGTCAATGATCATGACGCGGTCAAGAATATCAGTCATAGAGCCGAAGCTCGTAGCCTGTTTCCCATCGTAGCAGAATTCGCGGTAAACTTCGTCCGCAATGATAAAGAGTTGATGGTCGCGCGCGATATCCGCTATCATGCGGATTTCCTCGGCAGAATAGACAGCGCCCGTCGGGTTCCCCGGATTCGAGAGCGCAATGCCTCTCGTTCTCTCCGTAATCAACGTTTCGAGGACCTCTCTCGAGGGGAGGGCAAAGCCGTTCTCAGGATGAGTGGTTATCGGCCTCAAAACAACATCATAGGGAGCGGCAAATCCGCGGTAGTTGGTATAAAAAGGCTCGGGGACCAGGATTTCGTCACCCGCGTCGCATGAGATCAGGAACGCCCACTGAAGTGCTTCGCTCCCTCCGTTCGTAATAATAATATCTTCCACTTCATATGGAAGACCCATACGTTTGTAATAATTCGAAATGCTCCGGCGCAGCGGCTCCCAGCCATTCGAGTCAGCGTATGCCAGCACCTGGATGTCAGCTTTTCTCACTGCCTCCATGAAAACCTTCGGAGTCTCAATATCAGGCTGTCCGATGTTGAGATGATAGATTTTCACACCTCTCTTTTTCGCCTCATTGGCAAAAGGAACTAGTTTACGGATAGGCGATGCCTGCATGGCTTCGCTGCGCTTTGATACATTCATTCGATGGTACCCCCTTTTAGTCGAACAGCGTTTTCATAAGACAAAAGAACGAGAAAACAGGTAAAAATACCTGACTTACCCCGCATCACAATGATAGCATATCCAACGATTATGCTAGAATGTGTTCATGAAAAGAGTCCTCAGTTTCCCCGATGTCAACGATCGTATCGAATGGATCGGCACCCCCGAACAACAGCTTGCCATGTTAGAGGAGTATTCCCTCGACGGATTTGAAATCATCTGGTGTGATCAGAAAGTTCAGGAGCGCTTTCCTTCCGGGAAAGTACCCGGCATGCACCTTCCATTTTACGCTGACTGGATGAGCTTCTGGCTGGAAGACCGCGACTGGCTCGACTATGAATTTGGCGGCCGCGCTGTCTGGCAGGAGTTTTTCCAGGGAGATAACAGGGAAGCGATGATACGGTATCTGGGAAGCTCGCTTGAATACGCCGACGCGCAGCATGTCGAATACGTCGTTTTCCATGTCTCACAGGTCTCTGTCGACGAAGCGTTCGATTATCAGTTCCACTATGACGATTTATCGGTGATCAATGAGACAATCAAGCTGATCAACATGTTGCTTGACCCTCAGGGGCCGGGAAGGACAGCGGCGACACGCGGACGCCCGTACCGGTTTCAGTTCCTGATGGAAAACCTGTGGTGGTCAGGACTAAACATGAGGGACGCCTCTCTGACGCGGCATCTGTTCGACTCCGTTAACTATGAACATAAAGGGTTTGTGCTCGATTTCGGCCATCTGTTGAATGCCAATACGTCGATCCGGACAACGGATGACGCCGTCCGCTGGATTCACCATGTCCTCGATGAACATGAGGACCTGCTCCCTTTTATAAAAGCGGTTCACCTGCACCAGTCGCTGACAGGCGCCTTTGTCGAAGCGTCGTGTGCCCGGTACAGGGAGGAACTTCCTCCGACATCGCTTGACCGGCTGAATGGTCGGGAGCAGGACTATTACGACCGCTACCGCGTCAGCTACGAACAGGTCGCCCGCATTGATCAGCACGCCGTCTGGGAGATGCCGGGACTTAATCCGATCCTTCAGCGCATCAATCCTGATTACCTCGTTTATGAGTTCCGCTCGGCGACGAAAGACGATCTCTTCTCGAATCTCAAACGGCAGAATCGCTATTTCGGATTGTAAATACGTCCGGAACAGCCTGACGGTCCGGTAATATGAGCCTTCAGCAGCGGTTTCGCCCGCGGGTAGATGAAGGCTTTATCTGATACGTTTCGCCAGCGGATTTTCCTCTGTCTTTTAATACAGTTTGTAGAACTCGTCCACCAGCTGCTCGTGATGTCCGAGCACAATCATATGGTGATTCGCGATGGGTCTGGTGGTGAAATAATCGAGGCCTTTCGGGATCTCGACGGCTATCTGCGTGCGGCACAGCTGGCTCTCATGGAGACTATTCAGGATGCGGGCGTCCGCGGCGAAATAGGAAACAAAATCCTCACGGCATTTAAAAACAGTGCAGGCGCCGGCAGGCAGATCAGCCGCGATGGCGATACCGAGACCGCTCTCAAAGTGTGTTGTCAGTTTGTACTGCTCTGTCATGTTGAGAGGGAGAACACAGTGCGCGAAAACAATCTCATTTCTGGCGTGCGACAATCTGGAGGGATTGGCCATAAAGACTGGCTGCCCTGTCAGCTCACCGATCACAACCATCGATACAAGTGAACGGCTGTCGCCTTCACACGCGGCCCAGATTCCCTCGGCGTTGAGTACGGCGAGCGCAAGACAGCCGGAAATACAGGCGGGCTTGAGGAGATCGAAACATCTCAGCGTGATTGCGTCGAGCTGATACCTGTCGACAATTCTGCGGCAAGCACCGTACACGTTGAGAGCGCTCTCCATGGCCGGGGGATCATAGCCCATGCTTTTCAGCTGAAGTGTCCACTGATTATCCTCATAAAAGTTTTTTCCCAACTCTTTGAAAATTTCGGACATCGGAATGTGAATGAGTTCCATCCCGCTGCGCTCCCTGAGCAAATCAGCGTCGACCGGCGCTCCGATCAACCAGTCTGACTCTCCTGTGACACCGAGGCGTTTCCCTTTCAACGCCTCTTTTGTACCAGACGCCCGCATCAGTACGCTGACTCGTTTCGCGATATCACCGGGGTCACCGTGCAGAATCTCTCCCTTTCTCCCCCGCTCGCCAAGGAAAGAGAGAATCTCCATCGACGCGGCGAGAGAGTTATGTGTGGGCATCGTCAACAGGTAGTATGGACCTTCGATCTTGTCATAAACAGATTGAAAAAGCTGTTCAGAACCTCCCGAGCCGATAAAAAACAATGACATCGGCTGCCGAGCGAAAGCCTCAAAGTCTTCTGTGAACGCCAGTTCATAACCGAGCGATTCTTCGATCCGGCGGAGAAAATTCTGACATGTTTTTGTCAGATACGGGTCCCTGTTATCATGCGGTGCTTTAATCAGCCAAACAAGTTTTTTCATTCGGAGCTCCTTCCGGGACATGACGCGTGTCAGACGCGGCGCTTCGGCAAATGGTCAGCGATCCGAGTTCGATGATGTGACTCCCTGCTCCCGGAGCGCCTCTCCCCGATGGCAGTATTTCTCAACGAAATCATCAATGTTTTTGCCGCGGAGCGCCTGCCAGGACGCCTTTGTCTGGGCAAAGATATCCTCTATGTTCTTCAGTTCTACACCGCGTCTGACCTTCATGGTCGTCGTCTTCACCATATCTTTAAAACTGTAAAAATAGGAACGTATACCTTTAAATGAAGGCAGACTCCTGTTCACTTCTTCAATAATCGAAGAGACGGCGCGGAGAAACCCTTCTTCAGTCGCTTCCGAACCCTGCAGCTCGCGGAATTTCTCTTCATCAATGACTATCTTTGCCGTGATGACAATCTCGCCAGGCGATCCTTCATAACCGAAGACGAGCGAATCGCGCACGATCTCGTGGCGGTTGATCAGGGCTTCCAGTTCCTCCGGGAATATTTTTTTGCCGTTCGAGAGCACAATCATCGATTTGCTCCGTCCCGTGATCATCAGGCCGCCCCTTCTCGTGAAATAACCGATATCTCCTGTATGAAGCCATCCATCCTCGTCTATCGCTTCCGCGGTCGCCTCCGGATCGTCGAGATAACCCTTCATCACGATGGCGGAACGGACGAGAATTTCCCCCGGTATCCCGTGTTTTCTGCCGTTATCGATGGCGACCTCGACGCCCGACAGCGGCTGCCCGATCGTTCCGAACAGGTTGACCTTTGTGTTGCCGCCGCCGACAACAGGCGAAGCCTCCGTCAAACCGTAACCGGCGAGAACTTCAACGCCGATGGCGCGGAAGAACCTGAGTGTTTCGTGTTCCACGGGAGCGGCACCGCAGATAACCCACCTGAGATTCCCACCCAGCTTATCAAGCACATCCTTAAACAGCGAGCGGCGCCTGTCAATGCCGAGCTTATAGAGCAGAGTTGATATAAAAAGACCGATTTTCAGCTTTTTCAACTGACCTGCCCGCTTGGCTTCACTCACCACCCGCCGGTAGATCGCGTCAAGGACGGCGGGGACGACAACTGTCAGGTGAACGTGATGCTCCTCGAGATTGCTCCCAATATACCGCAATCCGTCACAGATGTGTATCGTGCCTCCCAGTGACAACACGGTGAGAAATCCGCATGTATTCTCAAAAGCGTGGTGAAGCGGCAGCAGAGAGAGCGTGTTCATGTTTTCACAGAAATAAACAGAGCCGAGAAGTGCTCTGAGATCGGCAGAAATCGATCGATTCGTCAGAATCACCGCTTTGGCTGTCGCGCTGGTGCCGGAGGTGAATAGGATCGCGGCGTCATCCTCGGGATCATCCGGCGCGAGAAGCGCTGAAACCGGATCCCCCTCGGGTAATTCGCCGTTAAGCGCGTCATCCAGAATGAAAAGCGTGTCATCTTCCTCCATGCTTTCTCTGACGGCGCCCCTCTGCGCCTCGGTCATCAGACCGCGATCCATGACGACGCGGTATTTCAATAATGGAAGTTCCTCGCGCATGGCTTCTACATGTTCATGCCAGGATGCATCGTAGACAAACATGACGGACTGGCTGCGCCGGACAATCGGAAGGAGTTCCTGCGGTTTCAGAAGGCGGTCAAGTGGAACTATCACGCCGAACCCTGAGGCTACCGCAAGCCACATGACCATCCACGGATAGCTGTTATCCCCTACAAGGGCGATACGGCTTCCTCTGGGCAGCCGTTCGCCGAGCCACGCCTGAACACGCGCGACATCGCGCGCCAGATCGCGATAGGTTCTTGACTTCAGTTCCTTATCGCGCGGTCTGACCCGCCAGCGGACGGCTTCCCGGTCTCCGTATTTTTCATATCCCCGGGCGATCACATCGCGCAGAGAAAAGAGCGGAGGCGCTTCATACCATGTCCTGCCCCTGATGATTTCATATTTCTTTTCAGCGGCGGCCGTTCTCTTCCCGCCGTCTGTCTTTATTTCAAGCTTACACATACAAACCTATGAGGGAAATATCTCTGTAAAGAGCCAATAGTGCGATACGGCGATGCCCGCTGTCAGAATCAGCGCAACAAAAGCGATGAGGGTTCCGGCGACAGCCAGCCCGCGCCCTTCACTCTGCCGGCGTTTCGAGCAAAAGCCCCCGATCGGTGTCAACACAAGACCGAGCAGACCGAACAGGGCGGAAGCGCCTCCGAAAACCCATGACGCGTAGTAATAATACCGGAGAAGAGCCTCGACCGTTCCCTCGTATAACAGGTAATTGGAAAACGCCTCTTTGAATAACGGAAACAGAAACAGACTCAACAGCGCGGATGTAAAACCAAACGCCGTCGCGCCGGGCACCCCTTTACGTACTTTGGCGGGAACAGGCGGCGCGTATGGAAGCGGTGCATGGTGAACCGGCTCCGCGTACACAGCAGGCGGCGCGTATTCGTAAGAGACAGCCGGCTTATCCTGGACAGATGGCACCGGCGGCACACCCGGCGTCTGCGGGGCGGGCACTTCCTTCTCCGCCATTAAATTGTGTTCACTGTCGTGAACAAGATGATCGTCCATAATTGTACCTTTCTAGAGCTGATCCGCCCCGGGCAATTCTTGCGATCATTATCGCACATCTCTTGTGATTAAACCGTTTCCGGACGGCTATTCTGCGGGGAATCCTTCAAATATTTTATCAAAAAGCGCGTTTATGCTCTGCTGGCTTTCAACAGACAGCTGCTCATAGCGCTGCAATAACTCCCGACCGATTTCTGTCAGCGTACTGCTGCCGCCTTCCTGTCCGCCCGGTTTGCGGACGATGACTCTCGCTCCGAGCTGCTCCTCCAGAAGATTGAGGATCTGCCATCCCTTGCTGTACGAGAGTTTCATCCGAAGGCACGCCGTCCGCACCGACCCCGTCTCATCAATCAGACGCAGTAAAACAGCGGGACCCGGGCCGAAGAACACCTTCTCCCGCGCGAGGTTGAGTTTGGGGCGTACACGCATCGGAAGCTTTAACGCCCGTTCATGCTGTGATTCAGCTCGCTCAAATAAATCCGGATCCCCGATGCTTGACAAAATTCCCTGATCATCGAGTTCCACACGCTCAACCGTTCCGGGCGCGACAGCGACGAGATCAGCGAAGGTGCGTCCCTTCTCCGCGCGCGCGATACCGCGGACAGCGTCCTTCCGGATGACAATCGGAAGCCCGTCCTCGCCTTCGAAGACCGGTACGGCCACCGTCGCTTTGGCAACCAGAAGCCTTGACAGCGAATCCGTACTGACGGATGGAACCAGCGGTGTCGCGAGAAAAATCTTCTCACAGTCTTTACACGTTCTGTCAATGTAGGAAAGCCCTTTGACGGCGTCATCAAAAACGGAGGTTTTCCGCCAGTGAAGATTGTTGAGGCTCACGACGCTCATCCGCGCGAGATGTTTCTCAAGCGTCTCGCTCTCGAAACCGGTGATCACCACAATCGGCGCGACACCGGCCATCTGAAAGCGGATAATAATGCGTTCGATAAAGCTGACCTGTCCCGCTTTTATCATGGCCGGCAGTATCTGCTTGTCTTTGCCCGGATCGGAAATCGCTTCTTCCCGTTCCAGAGGTCTCGACGCGACAATGACAGCCGCGGCGCGCGGCAGGCTGTCGTTTATATTCAACTGTTTCTCTGTGTTCGCGTTCATTTCGCCTTCCTTTCGCCAACCCTGATGCGCTATTTTGCTTTCCTGTAATATGTGTCCTCCATGGGAAGCGCGGTTCTCATTTTACCGTCCAGCCGGAAGTAGGCGTGCGCGACAGCCGGCGCGATCGGTACACACGCGAGTTCACCCACGCCGCGTGCTCCATATGCGTGATCGACATACCCGGGACCTTTTACGATATGCGTCTCTATCTCAGGCACCCGGTTCGCACGGAAGAGACCATACGTGCCAAGTCTGAATTTCGGAATGCCGCCTTCATTGTTAAAATACTCAGTCAAAGCGTAGCCGAGCCCCATGACACAGCCACCCTCAATCTGCCCTTCGACAGCCTGTATATTGATCGGCGTCCCGAGATCGTATGCGCCGACCATTTTCCGCAGTTCGCCCTTTCCGTCAATAATGGCTACTTCGCATCCATAGCTGTAACCGACATGGCTGACAGGAAATTCCTTTGGGGATCCCATTGGATCTGTCGGCGGACCGAATTCACCGTAATACTCCCGGCCTTCCAGCTTTGCGAGATCGCCGCCCGCCGCCTCAAGCGCTTCTTTCAGTTTCGCCGCGGCTTGCCGCGTCGCCTCACCGGTCAGAAGCGTCTGCCGGGAGGCTGTGCTCGTGCCGGCGTTGGGAGTGCGGTCGGTAAAGGGCCTTTCATAGATTGTTCCGGAGACAGGACAGCCTATCGTCTCACACGTGATCGTCGTCACCATCTGGGCGATTCCCTGCCCGGAACAGGCGGCTGAAGTTCTGATATGAATCTTTCCGCCTTCGACGGACAGAATCGCACGCCCGAAGTCGGGAATTCCGACACCGAGACCGCTGTTTTTGAATCCGCAGGCAATCCCGGCGTAAGGACTTGACTGATACGCTTCGCGGACTGTTTCCAGACATTCTGCCAGGCCGCAGCTGGCATCGACAATCTGCCCGTTCGGCAGAACGTCGCCGGGTCGGACAACGTTCAGGTAGCGGAACTCCCAGGGATCCATGCCTATTTTATCCGCCAGGAGATTGAGGTTGCTCTCGAAAGCGTAACAGCTCTGCGTAACACCGAATCCCCGAAAGGCGCCGGAGACGACATTGTTCGTATAGACCGCCTTCCCTCTGATATCGACATTCTGGAAGTTATAAGGTCCGCCCGCGTGCGTACAGGCGCGCTGTGTAACGGGACCGCCAAGCGAGGCGTACGCGCCCGTGTCCGCTACAATGTCCGCGATAAGAGCGGTAAGGCGGCCGGTTTTGTCGCAAGCGGTCGTCATCTTCATGACCATCGGGTGGCGCTTGGTGTGAACAAGCGTGCTCGTATAGCGGTCAAGTTTTACGTTGACCCGCCTTCCCGTCTTCCATGCGAGGAGCGCCGCGTGGTGCTGCACGCTCATATCCTCGCGCCCTCCGAACGCTCCGCCGACGAGCCCGGAGCGAATATGAATTTTCCCCTTGTCCACCTGCAGCATATTCGAAATCTCACGCTGCTCATCGTAGATGGATTGCGAGGCCGTGATCAGGTTGACACCGCCATCGTCCGACGGCCACGCAACCGCGCACTCGGTCTCCAGAAAGGCATGTTCTTCCCAGGATACCTTGTATGTCTCCGTTACGACATAAGCCGCCTCAGAGACGGCTTTTTCCGCGTCGCCGCGGACGAGGCGCTCATTTGAAAGGATATTGCCGCTTTCATGAATCCTGGGAGCGTCTTCTTTCATGGCGTCAAAAGGATCAAGTACCGGCGGCAGCTCCGTGTAATCGACTTCGATCAGATCGAGAATTTCCTGCAGGCTTTCCTTTTTGCTGGCGGCGGCAAGCGCCACAGCATCTCCGATATAGTGAGTGATGTCCCCTTCACGGATCATGACATCCCAGTCCTGGACGATGTGTCCGATTTTATTCTGAGGAACGTCCGCCGCTGTCAGAACAGTCACACAGTCGGGGTGTTGAAGCGCTTTTGCTATATCGATGCGGTTAACACGCGCCCTCGGATATTTAGACCGGAGTGCCCGGCCGTAGATCATGCCATCAAAGTGGTAATCATCCGGAAATTTCCCTGTGCCGAGAACTTTTTCCGCTACATCTACGCGGTGGTGCCGATCGCTGAGCGACGCGGTATCGGACTGTTCGGGGATACCCGCTTCCGATCGGAGCAGGCCGGCGGCTATTTCGATCGCGTCGATAATTTTCTTATATCCTGTACAACGGCAAAGATTTCCGACTAACGCTTTAGCGATCTCACCGCGCGACGGCGCCGGATTTTTATCGAGTAGCGCTTTAGCGGCCATCACCATTCCCGGCGTGCAGTAACCGCACTGAACGGCCCCCGCTTCGCCGAACGCATACACATACACTTCTTTCTCACGGGGAGACATGCCCTCAACTGTCGTGATATGCGCGCCGTCATACGCCGATACTTTCTGAAGGCAGGATTTAACCAGTCTGCCATCCGCGATCACCGAGCAAGTACCGCACGCCCCTTCACTGCATCCATCCTTCACCGACAAAAGCAGGAGATCATCGCGCAGAAAATCTATCAGACGTTTATCCTGTTCGATTGTATAAGCTTGATTGTTAACCGTTACCGTCCACGGCATAATCATCCCTCATTCAGCTGGTTATGGTCGGCTCTGCGCCGGTGACAACACGCCGGATCCGTTTTCAATCATGCGGAACGGCAGGTTACCGGATATCCGAGTCGGGCAATGCCCTGCGCATGTAGCGGCCGTCTGTATTCTCTGAGATTATTTTACCAGATGCGACTTTATGGCTTCCGCGGAGGAACACATCGCGGACTCTTCCTTTCAGGGCAAACCCTTCATACGGCGTGTAGTCGCAGTTGTCGTGGAGCAAATCAGACGAGACCGTCCATTCGGCGCGGGGATCAAATACAACGATATCGGCGTCGCTGCCCACCTGAAGAATGCCCTTACGTGGAAAGAGTCCGAAGTATTTAGCAGCATTCGTCGAGGTGACAACGGAAAAGCGATTGATATCCATTCGTCCTCTTACTACGCCATACGCGTACAAAAGGTTCATCCGGAGCTCAATGCCCGGCGCTCCGTTTGGGATCGCGGAGAAATCATGCCGTCCCATTTCTTTCTGCCCGATAAAATTGAATGAGCAATGGTCAGTCCCGACGAACTGAATTCCGCCGGACGCGAGTCCCTGCCACAGCGCTTCCTGGTCCCGCCGGTCGCGGAGTGGCGGGCTCATAATATATTTTGCCGCTTCAAAATCATCGCCCTCGGGTGTTCCGTAACGCGAGTGGTCGAGGAGAAGATATTGCGGACAGGTCTCTACCACCACCTGGTTGCCTCGCTCTCTGGCGCGCAGAATGGAGGACAGGCCGCGCGCCGTCGACAAGTGAACGATATAGTGATTCGTGTGAAGCAGATACACGACCGTCTCAAGGCGGTCTATCGCCTCCCCTTCGATTTCATCCGGCCTTGTCATCTGGTGATAGTACGGTGACAGATGGCCTTCTCCTCTGATACGGCGAGTCAGTAAATCAATCAGAAGACCGTTTTCGCAGTGGAACCCGATGGTCGCGCCGAGCCGTCCCGCCTCCTCAAGCGCTTCGTAAATGTCATCTTCCTGGACCATCATTCTCCCTTTATAAGCCATATACATCTTAAAGGAAGTAATGCCGCCGTCGACGACCGAGGCCATTTCCCGCCGCAGGTTCTGGTTCCACTCGGTCATTGCCATATGGAACCCGTAGTCAATGGCTGACTTGCCGTCAGCCTTTTCATGCCATCGCTCAAGCCCGCGCGCCATGGATTCCCCGTGAAACTGGGTCGCGAAATCAATGACCGTCGTTGTTCCTCCCGCCAAAGCGGAGCGGGTTCCCGACCTGAAATCATCAGCCGTCACGGTTCCCATTGACTCGAGATCGAGATGTGTGTGTGTTTCAATTCCGCCCGGCAGTAAATAACACCCGCTGCAGTCGATAACTGTCTCGTCTTCCAGAGGCGTCAAATCTCCCAGAGCGATGATTGTCTCGCAACAGATGCGAATGCTGCCTTCGAGCGTCTTTTCGGGCAGCACGATAAACCCGTCTTTAAGTAGTATGCTTTTATTCATTTTGTCATCCGGCCTCAATGATCCTTTACAGATTCTTCCAGACCTCTGCCGCGCGCGCTTTCGTGCGATTGAAGATCTCTTCTTCGTCTACTGTCAGGAGCCGGCGGTCCCTCATGACCATTCTGCCGTTGATCATGACATCGTTTGTCATACGCCCGTATCCGCCGAACAGCAGATGTCCTTTCCAGTTGGCGGCGCCGAAAGGCGTGAACGGGTAGTAATCAAGCGTAATAATATCCGCGTAGGCACCCGGTTTCAGCATACCGAGAGGACGCTTGAAGTGTTTCGCACAGATGGCGGGGTTTCCCTCGTACTGCAATTGCAGCGCCTGCCCGAAACCGACGGTAGGGTTGGACAGCCTGTATGACTGAAGAATCTTAGAAACCTTGACGGATTCGAACATATCATGCGTATAGGCGTCTGTACCCATTCCGAGCCGGATGCCGCGGCTGAGCATACCGAGCACGGGCGTCGCGCCGACCGCATTCCCCATATTCGACATGGGATTATGGACGACCGAGGTATCCGTCTCAGCCAGAATATCGAGCTCCCGGCCATTGACGTGAACGGCGTGAACCGCAATCGACTTCGGGCCGAGTATCCCCCAGTTGAGCAGGCGCTCCACTACACGGCAATCGTATTTCTGAAGGCTGTCGTACTGGTCTTCGCGCCCTTCGCCCACATGGACATGATAACCCGCGTCAATCCCCGCCATTGACTCGGCGATTTTTTCCATCGTCCTGTCAGAAATGGTAAAAGACGCGTGCATGCCGAACATGCCTTTGATCATATCCTGATCATCTGTATTCATCGCCTTAATGAAATCGATGTTCTCTTTGATTTCCGCGTCTGTGATCGCTTCGCCGTCACGGTCGGATACTTCCATAGAAAAAGAGCCTCGGATACCGATCTCCCCGGCGGCGGCGGCGAGAACAAAAAGCGAGCCCTGGGCGGCGTGCGGACTTGCGTGGTGGTCAAACAGCGTCGTCACGCCATTGCGGATACTGTCTATGTATGTCGTATAAGCCGACAGTTCACAGTCTTCAGTAGTCAGGCTCCTGTCAAGCGTCCACCAGAGATTCTCCAGAATTTCCGGGAAATTGCGCGTTGGCCGTGAGACCCCCATGCCGCGGGCGTAAGAACTGTAGATGTGGGTATGGGCATTGATCATGCCGGGCATGATCACGCGGCCGCCGACATCAATCACTTCATCCTCGGGGAACCGCTCCTTTAACTCCTCGAAGCTGCCGACTTCTTCTATTATCTCTCCGACGACGCGGACAGCGCCCTGTTCATAGTAGAGATTTTTCTCGCAGTTCGTAACTAGTCTTCCGTTACCAATAATCATTTGGACCTCCTGATCTTTCGGCTTTCAGACTGCCGCTTTCTTCTCGCCGGCCTGAATCATCGTGAGGAAAGCCGGTCGAGTATCGTATCTCCGTCATCCAACAAGCCGGCAGCTGCTAATCTTGCCGGCTATGGTAATCTTCATTTAAGATCCACGGCGCTTTCTTTTCGACTGCGGCGATGACCGCGCGCATCTTCGGATCGAGATCAGCGCCTTCAACACCTGTATCGAATACGCGCCCCCTCTCATCACGGATCCTGTACATCGATTCCGACAGCTTAAGGAACCCGCTGTTTTCCGAACTCGCAAAATCTTCTTCACTCCAGAAGGCTGTCAGCTTGTTTTTGTACGGTTTACCCGCGTGCGGACAGAATGTAGCACAGTTCCCGCACTCATTGCACATCCCGTCGATGTGAATAATCTGCTCGCTGTTATCAAAGCCTTCGACTGAAACGGCCGTATTGGCGCGGTTCGGGCAGACCTCCGTGCAAACACGGCAGATCTGGCCGCAGATCAGACAGCGGCTGCCCTCTTCTTCGGGAGTTTCCCGCGGTTCAGCCAGTTGACCGCGTCTGCCGATGATCACCTCGTCATCGACCGGAACCTGGACGGAATCGAAATCATGCTCCAGCTTTTCCCTCGCCAGAATGCCGAGCGCGGCTTTCTTCGCGTCGCCCATGGCGCTGACAATCGTTGAAGGTCCCCGACGGCAGTCGCCGATGACATACACGCCGTCGATCGACGATTCCATCGCGTCTGAGACATACGGTACTCCGTTACTGTCAAGAGCCAGTCCCCAATCCCCGAACAGCGTACCGTCGACCCGCGCGCCTGTCGCACCGATCACAGTATCAAATTCAAGCGTTTCGAATTCCCCTGTCCCGAGACAAGCCCGGCGCCCGGATTCGTCAAATCCGCTGAGGCGCTGTTTCTCACAAACCAGTTTCCTGCCATCGTAACTGACCGGAGCGAGCAGATCACGCCACGCGACACCTTCGGCCATCGCCTGATCGAACTCATCCTGGCTCGCCGGAGCATACATCTCTGTACGCCGGTATACGATCGTCACTTCAGGCGATCCGGGCATGCGTCTGGCGAGACGCGCGCAGTCCATGGCGACATCGCCCGCGCCGACAACCGCGACGCGTTTCCCGAGGTCTCGCGGACCTTCCTCATGGACAGAGAGCAGGAAATCAAGAGAGTCGACCACGAGTTCCCTTCCTTCCGAAACGGGTGAGCGTCCCTCCGCCCACGCCCCGACAGCCAGAACAATGTAGTCGTATTTTTTCTTCAGCGCGTCAGGATGCAAACGCGGATCAGCGTTAAAATGGAATTGAACGCCGGCCGCTTTGGCCAGCGCGAGGTCGCGGTCGATCTGTTCCTTCGAGATTCTGAACGAAGGGATGGCATAGCGCACAATTCCGTGTGAATCCGCTCTCTTTTCGAACACATCCGCGCGGACTCCGTTCCTCGCGAGATAGTAAGCCGCGGCCACACCCCCCGGACCCGCTCCGATGACGCAGACTTTCTTGTCGGTTCGCGCCGGTTTTGGGTGTATTCCGGTTGTGATGCGATCCTGTGCCTCGTCCGCCGCTTTCTTTTTAATGTCCCGCATATGGAGCGGAATATCGTAATCCAGGCGCGTACAGCGCGTACGGCAGGGTTGCGCACAGAGAACGCCTGTAATCGTCGGGCAGGCGTTATCGATCGCGATCACGCGCATAGCTTCTTCGTATTCTCCAAGGGCAACGAGCGTGTTGTACGCGGGGATCTGCTGCCCGATAGGACATCCGCCTTCTTGGCACGGCGCTTTATAACAATCGTAAAGCGGGAGTTCGGAATCCGTTTTTCGCGACCAGACCTTCTCCCGCCGGCGCTTCTGCACGCGCGGGCCGGCGAGGATAGATTCTGTCAGTTTCTCCAGTTTCGCGACATCCACGTCGTTGTTCTCATTCCCCAAAAAGGATTCTGATTCTTTCGCCATTTGACCGAATCGCGCATACCCGCCCGGTTTGAGCAAGGTTGTTGCCACCGTCACGGGACCAATGCCCGTCGCCAGAATATCCGCCACTCCGAGTGCATCGGCTCCGCCCGCAAACGAGATCGGTAGTTTGCCGTTGAACGCCTTCGACAGTTTCAGCGCCAGACTGATGGTCAGCGGGGTCAATGCGCGCCCCGACATGTACATCTCTTCGGAGGGCACTTCGTTTCTTTTCACGTCGACCGGGCATGTATTCGACAATTTCACGCCGAATGAGAGGTTATTCGCGGCGCTTATCTCGAGCATGCGCCCGAAGATACCTTTCGCGTCTTCGAACTGGAGATCCTCCAGGAAATGCTTATCGGGGAATACAATATAATCGTACCCGAGTTTGTCGAGCGTTTCTCTGACGAAATCGTACCCGAGCATCGTGGGGTTGCATTTGACGAAAGTATGACAATGCTTCTCCGTCAACAGGTAATGCGCGATTCTTTCAATCTCAGCCGGCGGACAGCCGTGCAGTGTGGACAGCGTAATCTGACTGCATATGACGGGTGGGATGGCGTCAATCACCGCTTCATCGACGCGCTCAAATAAGCGCAGATGTCTTCTCAGAAAAGCGATGCTCTCTTTGAAAACCGGTGTATCCGAAGCGTCTTTCAACCCTTCGATAAATGCATCCATTTTGGGAAGTTTTATCCCTTCGAGATCGTAACCGACACTCATGTTAAATGCGAAATCGCAGCCGTCGGAGATTCCGAATTCGACGGCAAGCACTTTAATGGCGATCCACGCTTTGATGTACTCATCAAATGCTTCTTCGACGGTCAGCTCCGTTGACCACTCACAGTTATAACATTCATCTTCCGCGTTGATACAGGGTTTGGCGACCGCGTGCCTGATCACCTCGCCGTCCATTTTCTGAACTGTTTTAAGTTCAATAAAACGAGCGCCCGCAAGATACGATACGATTATATTCTGTGCGAGCTGCGAATGCGGACCGGCAGCAGGACCGACTGCTGACGCGATCTTATCGCCAAATGGCGTATGATAACGGCCCTCCGTCCGTGTGAAGTAGAATTTGCTCTTGTCGAGACCAAACACCCGACCACTTTCTCTGTACTCCCGAAGGCTCCAGCCGATAAGATTGGCGAAGCTGATAGGTCTCATAATATCGCTCATATTCAATACCTTCCCTTTTCTGACAATCCCGTGCCATCCGCGGCATCCGGGACGAGATCCTGCGCGTTCACGATGTCTTGCTACTATATTAACAGTTATTGGTGAATTTTTATCCGTTTTATTCTCAATTTAACCAGATATGAGAAAGGGGACGGCAAATTGTGAAAGAAACAGCCGGATGATAAAAAGCCGGGGTTCCCCTGAGCGAACCCCGGCTTCTGCTGTCAGACCAGCTGACTTACGCGTTATCTTCTCTTGTGATGTCCATATAGAGCGTCGGCATCACGCTGTAGATGGCGGCACATCGGACGAGATCTTCTTTCCAGGTGATTTCGTTCGGCGCGTGTGCCTGTTCCTCCTTGCCGGGACCGAGCCCGATGGTAGGGATGCCGTGGCGTCCCATTATCGCAACGCCGTTCGTCGAGAAGGTCCATTTGTCCACTTTCGGCGCTCCGTACAGAGTCGTGTAGGCCTTGACAAGCGCTTTTGTCTGAGGCGCGTCTTCAGGGATCACCCACGTCGGGAAATAGCAGTCCTGTACGTAGATTTCTCCGGTCCATGACGGGCGGTCATACTTGTACATGCTGACCTTCGCGCCCCATTTTTTGACAGAGGGCAGGTCTTCAATTTCCTTCAGGGCTGACAAATATGTCTCCCCGTCCGTCAGGCGGCGGTCAAGCGAAATGGCGCAGCTGTCGGCGACAGCGCAGCGTGAGGGCGATGTGTAGAAAATCTGTGACACGGTGACGGTTCCCTTGCCGAGGAACGCGTCGTAATGCAGTCGTTCGTTCAGTTGTTCAACCTCTTTGATAATATCAGCCATTTTGTAGATGGCGTTCTCCCCGCGTTCAGGCGCGGAACCGTGGCAGGAAATACCGAGAACGTCCACACGGATCTCCATGCGTCCGCGATGGCCGCGGTACACGTGCATATTGGTCGGTTCTGTCGAAACGACGAATTCGGGGCGGATGCCGCTCTTTTCAATGATATAGAGCCAGCACATGCCGTCACAGTCTTCTTCCTGTACCGTACCGGTGACAAGCATCTGATACTCATCGGAAAGGAGCCCCAGGTCTTTGGCCATTCTGGCCCCGTAAACGGCTGACACAATACCGCCGAGCTGATCGGAGGCGCCCCGCCCGCCGATTTCCGTCTCGTTCTCATACCCTTCATAGGGATCGAACTTCCAGTTGGAAATCTCGCCGATGCCGACGGTATCGATATGGCCGTCAAAAGCGATAAGGCGCTTGCCGGTTCCCATCCATCCGAGAACATTCCCGAGCGGATCGATCTCTGCTCTGTCGAAACCGAGCTTTTCCATCTCCTCTTTGATGCGCTTTGATTTGCCTTCCTCTCCGCAGCTCTCTCCGCCGATTCTAATCAGATCACGCAGAAAGCGGACCATGTCTTCACGGTAGCTCACGGCCAGTTCTCTGACGCGGTCATAGTCAATTTGAGTGTTTGTCATATGCATGTTCTCCTTATACTCTTCAATTGCTCAGGTTTTGATGCCTGAGAGGCTGTCTAACGCTCCTTCGGTAAGTTAGACAGCTTTCTCTTCCCGGATTCGGATCAGGCGTTATCCGCCCATCGGGGCGCAGCGCCCTTCCAGAGTTCATCCAGTTTCGCGGCGGGATGCTTGACCTTCTGAAGGAAAATCATCGCGGCGATAATGTAAGGCTTAAAGCTCGCCTGTTTGTAGAGGGGGACGCGGTAACGGTCAAACACCGATCCGTCCACTTCTCCTTCCGCGCAGGATACGCCGGTAATGTCGGCCGGCAGACAGTGCAGATAGAGCGCGCGGCCATCCCTGGTCAGTTTCATCATCTCTTCCGAGCATGTCCAGTTTTTATAGCGGGCGTTCTGTGCGAGCAGTTCTTTCTCGAGTGCGTCGATACCGGCTTTGTCACCTTTCGCGTAAAGATCCGTACGGATTTCCATCGCCCTGAAAGGCGCCCAGCTCTTCGGATAAACGATATCCGCGTCTTTAAAGGCCTCTTCCATTGATGTCACACGCGTGAATCTGCCACCGTACTGCTCTTCGTTATGCTTCGCCACCTCTTCCATCGTATCCATGATCTCATACCCCTCGGGGTGCGCGAGCACGACGTCCATGCCGAAACGGGTCATCAGGCCGATCACACCCTGCGGAACGGAGAGGGGTTTGCCGTAGGAGGGCGAATAAGCCCATGTCATCGCGACCTTCTTGCCCCTCAGGTTTTCGACACCGCCCAGTTCATGAATCACGTGAAGCGTATCCGCCATGATCTGCGTGGGGTGGTCGATATCGCACTGAAGATTTACCAGCGTCGGACGCTGTTCGAGAACGCCGGTTTCGTAGCCCTCCTTGACATAATCGGCGACATTTTTCATATAGGTATGGCCTTTGCCGATGTACATGTCGTCACGGATTCCGATGACATCCGCCATAAAAGAGATCATGTTGGCAGTCTCTTTGACCGTCTCCCCGTGGGAGATCTGCGACTTGCCCTCATCGAGATCCTGAACCTCAAGGCCGAGCAGGTTGCACGCGGAGGCAAATGAGAAACGTGTTCTCGTCGAGTTGTCGCGGAACAGTGAAATAGCGAGCCCCGAATCGAAGATGCGTGCGCTCCTGTTATTTTCGCGAAGTGCCCGTAAAGCGTCAGCCACCGCGAAAATAGCCATAATCTCGTCTTGTGTTTTGTCCCATGTCAGGAAAAAATCGTTCTGATACAGTTCCCGGTAATCGCAGCTTTCCAGCTGATCGATGAGATGTTTAAAATCCATACGTATCTCTTTCCTCTCTAATCTGGAATCTCTCGTCCGCACCCGTCATTTATTCCATCGCGGCGAGAACACCCGTGCGCTCATTGAACGCCGTAATCAGTTCGTCAATCTCATGCACCTGATCGTGAATACCCGTCCAGTAATGCTCGTCGTACCACTGGGCGTTCAGTTCCTTCACGGTGCGCCCCTGCTGCTCGACCCATGTGTAGTATTTAAGATTGTGCACGCGTTTACGTGAGCGGTACGTAAACTCCTCCATATTATCTGTCGTAACCGACGCGAGATAGCGCCAGTAGTCGCGGGACGCAAGCGCAGGCGTATAGGGTTCGGCTTCCTCGAGCTCCGCGATACGGGATTTGTACATCTCGGAAGAGTCCGTCGCGACGGTGCCGATCACATCGTCCTTCGTGAATTCAAAGTATTTGGCCAGTTTGATGCTCCCGAGCACGTTGGCAATTCCGCTGATGCCGAGCAGAGGCAGCAGATCCAGAAAACCGGCGGAAACGCCTGTTTCGCGGATGAGGAGCTCGCGCCCGATTTCCGTATTGAACAGACGGAGCAGATTCTGTGAGTTGTTATCGTCGAGGGCGCAGACGACATCCGTGTTCTTGACATTGTGGACAAACGGAACATGTTTATCCCCGATCCCCTCGATGCGGTGAGCGCCGAAGCCGTTATTCAAAATGGTGGGGCACTGCAGAGCCTCGCCAACCGCCAGTTTCAGCCGCGGATACTGCTCTTTCAGGTAATCACCGGCGCTCAGCGAACCGCCGCTGCCGCTTGTGAAAAAAGCCGCCGCGAATCTCGAAGCCGGCGTCGCCAATGACTCATATACTTCCTGCATCGCGGGTCCTGTGACGTGGAAATGCCAGAGGACGTTTCCCATCTCTTCAAACTGGTTGAAAATGACAGCGTCCGGACGCGTTCTCCGGAGTTCCCAGACCTTGTCGAAGATCTCTTTGACATCGCTTTCGCAGCCGGGAGTCGCGATTGTTTCATCCGCGATGTTCAAAAGCCACTCAAAACGCTCCCGGCTCATGCCTTCGGGCAGGATCGCGATCGATTTGCAGCCGAGCAATTTTGAGTTAAAGGCACCGCCCCGGCAGTAGTTTCCCGTTGACGGCCAGACAGCTCTGTTTTGGTAGGGATCGAACTGCCCGGTGACGAGACGCGGCACAAGACATCCGAACGAAGCGCCGACTTTGTGGCATCCCGTCGGGAACCATTTGCCGATCATCACGAAAATGCGCGCGTCGACTCCCGTGAGCTCACTCGGAATTTCGATATAGTTGACGCCGCCATAGCCGGCGCCGTTGAGATTGGGCTCGTTTTTCCATGTGATGCGGAACAGGTTCAGAGGATTGATATCCCATGTACCGACGTTCTTCAATCTCTTTTTGATTTTATCCGGAACCTTATTGACAGGATCGCGCAGCTGCGCAAAAGTCGGAATAACAATATTGTTCTCGCGCGCACGTTTTACCGCGTTCTCAAGCGCTTCACGGTGGATCGTCAGATCGATCATAATTGTTTCTCCTTGCATGTGATGGTAATGAATTGATGTGGGACAGTCGTTCTCAAAACTCCCATACCTAAGCGATATCAGGTTACAACCGCCATGGACTTTCGTAAATAATTCCTTTTGAACAGACTCCGCGGAATGATTGATCACAAACTACTGCAGATTGGCAATAAAATGACAAATTTTTGTGAAATTTTCGTCTTTATACATAAGAATGGGGCCAAAAGGAAGTTTTCAAACGGTGGCAGCGGTTCGTCCGACCGGCGGATCCCCTCTGCAGTATCGCCCCGGCAGGCGTGCCTGCCGGGGAAATAACGTGACCGCGGCAGGATCTTTTTCTCTTTCCCCGCAGATAGGCTTCGTCCGCGCGTATCTTCCTCATTCTATTGCGAGCGCCGCCTCATACCAAACCTTTTGCCTGCGGTAACGGAGAGCTTGCCAGTTTACCGATTGCGGCATATATAGAGAAAAACCGTACTGCCAGATGCCGTCGCCGAGATTCCCGTCGTCGAAGATCGGAAATGCCTCGTACCACATCTGACCGTCAAACAGCTGGACAGCTTCCACAGTTTCTGCCCAGGATGAGTCGCGGGGAAGAAAGTTATAGAAATAAAGGCCATTCCGCTTTTCGCACATCAGTTTTGAAGTGACGCAGTCAGCACGCCGGAAATCCCCTTCCACGGGAAATGCTTCAGGAGCGATAAGCTCCGGTGTCATTTGCAGCAGATAGTCCAGGTTTCTTTCCGCCAGTTCGAGTATGACGAAGTCCGGATTAACTTCGGACAGCAAACTATACCGATATGGGAGAATACGCGAATAATGAACAGTATGAAAAGTACTGGAGAAAAAATCAATCCAGGCGTTCGCGAAACTGTCGCGAAACATAAGAACCGTGTTTTCGTTCTTTGGATTGATTGTCTCAATCGCCGGATCTTCGGATGTTCGAATGGGGCGTTTTAGCAGATAATCCTTTTCAAAACAGGGAAAAAGGACCTGCTCATCGCTTGACTGAACGGCGGGGAATAACATATTCGTCAGATCCGCTTCCCATCCCCGATCGACAGGGCAGGGAGAACCCAGAGATAACGTTCGTTCTTCCAGTGACAGCCGCTCCATGATTTCTTTGTAGGCGATGGAAGAACCCAGGAGGTTCCAATGCGTATCTTCCGGATGATAGAGGTTGTACGCGGATGTGTCCTTGGCCCTGATCAGCACCTCCTCAAGATAACAGCCATCAGGCATGACCGCTTTCAATCGCTCCAGCGGCCGCTTGCTTCCAACGACGCGCACCCACTTCGGCATAAACTCCGGATAGACCGTCGACTTATTAGGAGCAAAACATACCAGGAAAACGCGGTCTCCCTGTTCTGCCGCGTGCCGCTGAATTGCGAGTGATTGTGCGATTTTCCGGCAGTCTCCCTCGCTTAAGTGCTCGCTTCGCACATAGTCTTTCGTCGTCGGTGCGAAATAATACCAACCCCCCCGTCCCTTGACAACCTGGTCGCTGCCGCTGTCATTGAACAGGGAGCACAGCGCTCTGTGGTAAAACGTCACAAGCGTTGATCTGAAGGGAAAATGCCTGCTCCACCAGCGGTCAAAATCCACGCCGAACTGATGACTCACTTCAAACGCCGGAAGAGGTGAAAGCGGTTCTTTTGAATAGTTGGGGGAACGGATTCCGGCTGCAAACGCGATCAGAGGTACGAAAAGTGATATTAACAGGAGAGAACTGATTACCTTTTCAAAACGTGACATTCCGCATTCTCCTAGAATCGAAAATAAATAAACGGGTTATAGGTGGACGCGGACAAATTCAGAAGACAGCAAATCCAGAGAAGAGCGACCCATCCCCATCTCAGCTTGTCATGAACGCGGATATCGGGCGTCCAACGAATCGAAGCGACGACACAGACGGCCATCGCGATCCAGAACAAAGGCGTCGCTACTTCCTGGATCGCCGCCGCGACAGGTACTGAAGAATACCAGGGCATAAGCATTGCTCGCATATGAGAGAGCGCGGCGGTCAGCGAGGGTGCTCGAAATAACACGAATCCAAAGATGACAACTGAAAGCGTATAAACATGCCCCGCGATCTTAGGCCATCGCCGAGAACGCAGAATCAGTCTCTCGATTGACAGGAAAAACCAATGCCATAAACCCCACAGAACAAAATTCCATGCGGCACCGTGCCAGAGACCGGTAAGCAAGAAGATAATCAGCTGGTTCCTGATTGTCCGTCCTCTGCCCGCGCGGTTTCCTCCGAGCGGATAGTAGACATATTCGCGAAACCATGTCGTCAAGCTGATATGCCAGCGGCGCCAAAAATCACGGACACTGAAAGCGGCTAGAGGTTTGTCAAAATTTTCTTTGAAACGGAACCCAAACATCCGCCCAAGTCCGATTGCCATGTCCGAGTATCCCGAGAAGTCGTAGTATATCTGGAAGACATACGCAATCGCGATGAGCCATGATCCGAAAAATGAAAACGGTTCAACCTCGTAAAGCCGGTCGACGACAACAGCCATCGGGTTGGCGAGCAGAAGTTTCTTTGCCAATCCCATGGTAAACCGCGAAAGACCGGCAGCCGTCTCCTCAAACGACATTTTTCGATGCGGCAGCTGTTCCCGGATGTCACTGTATCTGACAATCGGACCCGCAATAAGCTGTGGGAAAAAAGCGAGATAGAGCAGAAAGTGGTCGAATCTTCTCTGTACGTCTACATGTCCCCGATGGACATCAATCACATAACTTAACGCCTGGAAGGTATAAAAACTGATGCCGATCGGAAGCGGGATTGCGGGGACCGCAATGCTGATCACCGCGGCACTGTTGAGCGTGTCCACAATAAACGCAGCGTATTTAAACAAAGCGAGCAGCCCGAGGTTAAATACGATATTGACCGTCATCATTCCTCTGCGATGAATTATGAACGCGGATGCATAGTTGACCAATGAACTCAGAAGCAGGAGCAGAATATAGAGTGGCTCACCCCATGCGTAGAATACCAGGCTGAAGAAAAGCACGCTATAGTTTTTCACACGCGGCGGCGCGAGCCATACAAGCAGGAGTGTCACCGGCAGAAAAATAAAAATAAAAGTAGTACTGCTGAAAACCATGGCCGCAGATTGAGTACCGCTGACCGGGAGGGTCAGGACGTAGTTTTCAGGATATATGAAATTGATGTTACCTGATCTTCAATAATCACAATAACGAGTTCGGCGCCATGCCTGTGCCAGACATACTGACCTGTTTCTTCCGAATCGTACGCTCCATATGCGCTCTGTACATCAGCGGCAGATGATCCGATCGCGATCCCTTCAGGAGTCTTCACAGAACTACCGGTGATGATCACAGCCACACATGTTTCCTTCCCGTCAATATCAGCGGAATTGACATCGAACGCTTCATAGCTGTACACGCGGTCATTCCCATCGAAGAAACAGCTTGGTGTCTCGTAGATGGACTTGGGATCACCGAGACTTGATAAAATATGCTCTATCTGATCACCCGGCAGAATCGGAACACCCCGATATGTAAAAGTTTGCCAACCTTCATCGGACGAAGCAGACGGATCCCCGGAAACACCCGTCGCAGCCGTTTTGCCGCCAATTCTGACCACTCCCTCCGACGGCGCCGGCAAATTCGATTGTATCGGAAAGGCGCTCTGATTCACGGACGAGGTCGTTCTCTCGTATTCTGTCCGATCCTGGCAGGACGTTAAAAGCGTCTCCGTCAGCAGAAAAAGACACAAGAGCAGACTAAACAAGAGCGGGTTTACCCAAGACAAGCGTTTACTATTGCACATCATGTTATCCTCACATGCCTGCTCCTCTCGGAGCAATCGTTTCTGTATGTTATGGCGGCGTCACGGCCGAAGCTGTTGTGCTGGAAGGTGGCTCCTGCGAAGGTTGAGTCACCTCGCCGGTTTTTTCAGATATCGATGTGCCCGACGCCGTCGATTCAGGCGGGGGCGGCGATGTCGGAACCGTTGTTTCAGCGGTTGACGGCAGAGAAGAAGGTAACGATGTTTCAGACGGCTCTGTCTCGGATGAAACCGTTGAGCCCACAGACTCGCTGGAAGGAACCGTTTCTGAGGTAGGGGGTGTTGTCTTGGTGACCGTTGACAATGGAGACGACGCCGGTGTTGTTGTCGACGGTGCCGTTGTCGTTGGTGGCGGAGACGGGGGAACTTTCGTCCCGATCTTCACTACCTTGTCAACCGGTTCTCGCTCAACAACGCTCTCTCTTAATCTGCGCCACGACTCAACATTATCGATGTATTCAACATCATAGGTTTCTTTCTTCACGCCATTCACGCCCTCGCGAACGACGACGCTCTGACCAGCCTGAAGTGTCGGGTCATTCTCTTCGATGACTTTGTAAGGAATTGACACATACACCTCAACGACCTTCATGACTTTCTCTCGCGCACCTGCCCATCTGAAAACACCGTTCGGTCCTCTCTTCTGCGCTTCCTGCAGCGAAATCCCGTAGAACTGATAACGCGGAATCGCGTCCGAGACAAAAGTCCTCCCGCCGAGTGTCACCATCACCCATGAATGCGTCTCCATGTCATTCATCATCGAATAGTTGGGAATACCGAGACGTGTCAGAAGAGCGCGGTTCGTAAACTGATGGATAAAGCAATCGCCATTACGCTGCGAAAGTCCTCTGATCGCGCCGCTGATCCAATCCGTTCGGTTCGTCTGAGAGGTATACCGCAATGAGCGGGCAATCCATTTCATCACCTGATAGCCCTGTTCATATAGAGACATATCCCCATGTACAATCTGGCGGAGTACCGAGTCACACAACTGATCCAGCTGCGCATTACCTGTCGAACGTTTAGGCGAATAAGGAGTGCGGTGCTTCACTGTCACCTGCGCAGACTGAGAAGATGTATTCCCCGAAGCATCCCGCGCCGTATAGATCACTGTATATGTCCCCGGAATATTTTCATTGACGCGGGAACGATCAACCGTGACGACAGGTTTCGGATCGCAGTCATCCCGCGCGAAGACGCCCTGCATGTATGACCGGTTATCTCCCCGCCGGTAGTACGTAAAACTGTTTACACCATACAGAACAGGCGCTTGGGAATCACGAATAACCGTCAGAGTGGAACGGAGCCTGATGCGGTTGTTACCTTCGTCAATCACATCAATCTCTACGTCGGATGTCCCTATGCGATTGAACACCGGTTGTTTCACAAATTTGTATTTCACACTGGTCGCGTCACGCACATCCGTTACAAACTGTGACGGCTGCAAAGAAACACCCGCATAGGTTGTCCGGGGCACTGATGTCGCCGAAGGTTTCACCGTATCAACGATATCAACGAAACATATCAGTGCTTTGTTGTTCCAATCAAAGAGTACTTCCTGCCGACTCACATGATTAAAAGTGATTTTTTTCAAATCACTGATTAAACGGACCTCTTCCGGCAACTGTCCGCCGAGTATAAATTCCTCTGATGTTAACGGTTGTTTTCTCCCGGCCTCGACCGTAATCGCTTCTTTGATCGAAATAAATGAGACATCCAAAGTCAGTGAAGTCCGGTTGCCCCCCGCATCTTCAGCAATCACCGTTACTTTCTGCGTACCGGGGACATCCGCTTTCGGCTTCTCCAAAAAAGACAAATTGGTCTCTGTGGCGTCTTCCAGAGACTCAATAAAAGCATCCGGTGTAAGCGCACTCATGAGAGGAACGACAACATGCCTGCCCGTCATCTTGGGGGGAATCGTATCGACAACTCGCAGCCATGATGAGTACACGCGAGGGCCAGCCTGTACTGAGACCTGATAATCGCCGGGAGTATCCAGATCAACAGCGGATAAGTCGCCGACAAAATAGCCTTTCTCTTCCCGGTCGAGTAAAAACGACGAGACATCGACACCGTCACTGCCCGCCTCCACTATAACCTCTGATCGAACACGCGGTTTGTTGTACCATTGTTCATATTCTTCCTGACGCTGCCGTTCGTCCTGCTCATCCTTCCGTAGCGCTTCCACATCCCCGCGGGCAAATTCGGCCTTATTCATGTGTTGATCCCATACGGAGGCACCGATCAGCGCGCTGAAAGCAATGGAAACAATAAAAATAATCAGAACAGTTTTGACAATAAATTCTTTTGGCAGAGATGGAGAATTGATCTGGTCATGGCGCTGAAAAATTCGACTGTATTGAAACATATGTCATATCCTGTCATTTTGATGACCAATGCATACTTCGAACTGGAAGCTTTGCGATGAATCACAGCACGACCCAAGGAATGGTTAGATGACTGCTTGTATATAATACCATGAAAATACTCCGTCCAATCCCCCCGGACTGCAGTAAACAACCACAAAGCCGATTCAATCAGACAGCTTTTAACAACTCGACCCGTTCTCTGGAACTTGTTCTGTTAAGGCGCGGCATCGAGGTTTTTTTGACTGTCCGCAGGCTCCCCGGCCTTTTTATTCGAAATCCTGTAGAAAACGATGCCGACCAGAGCGGCGGCAGCCCCGATTCCAAAGACAAAAGCCGCAAAACCGTACCTCTTGGATCCTAGCAATCCGCCGCCAACCGTCGAAGTCACCACAGAGAAAAAGCGCGCGAACAGCAGTTTCAGCCATGTGCCCAGTTTCATCGGTGTGAGTCCCGCGAGATAAGTCAGAATGTCTTTCGGCGTTCCGGGGATGAGGAGAAGGAGAAACATGAGGAGGTTAAGCTGTTTGGGTTTATGAAAAATCTTCACAGCGTCGATTTTCTCAGATTCAAAAAACAATTCAACGACCGGACGCCCGAATCGTTTGACAAACAGAAAGATCAAAACACTCGCGGCATAGATCGCGGCCATCGACAGCAGGGTTCCTTCCCATGAGCCAAACGCGTAACCGGCGGCAATTTCGAAGGGCTCGCCGGGTATGATCGCGAGCACGACCTGGACCATCACCGCAATAAAAAACAAAAACCGACTCGTAACCGGGTGTCTCGCGACCAGGGCACGCACCTTCTCCGCGTCCGCGAGAAACCGGACGAGGGGTCTGCCCCAGATCATAAAAATGAGCGCGGGTCCGACGGTCATCAAGACCATCAGCGAAATGGCAAGGATACGCTGAAAGAGGCGCCGGCGGCGCGCGGCTAAAAGTGTCCCCGCAGGTTTGAATTGATTATCTGTCATCTGGTTTTTTCACAATTCTGTTAACAAAGGCGCAAGCCTGTTAAACTTGCGCCTTAAACCGTCAAATAGTTCACGCCATGAAAGGCAGGATCTGCCGCTACAGCGTCTGCTGCGCGACACCGGCGATGTTGGAAAGCACCCAATCGAATTCCGGCGCCGAAACGATGGAATGGCAGTATGCGCAGCGCGCGGATTGCGTCAGATCGATCGGAGCGCCGCAGTGCGGGCAGTTCCTGCTGATCTCCGATTTTCCGGATTCGTCGGGGGCTGCCGTCTGTACGCCTTTTGATCGGATCATGGTCCAGTCGTATGTCATAAATTTCTCACGCTTGGGATCGCCGGAAACGACACCTCCCGTGTTTCGATCGATCGTGTAATCGACAATCCTCGTCGTCAGTCTCAGGGATAGGTTATCGTTCTGATCATCCTGATAGAATTGTTTAAGCGCAACATTCATCACGGCGATCCGTTCGATCCTGTTGATATACCCGCGGCTTATCAGCTCTTGCAGCTGACGCGCCATCTGACTGAAGAGATCATCCGTCATACGGGCGCGCATCGGCTCCCAGTCCTGGTTCTCCCACGCGCGCTGCATCTCCGTATAGAGGTTTGCCACTTTCTCGCGCATTTCGGCTTCCGTAAAGAACGGGTCCACCTGACGAACCTGATCCGCGACCGCGGCAGACTGTTCAGGCGTAATCTGCCTCACCGCCGGTGTCACGCTGCCGCGATGTCCCCCTCTGGACTTGAGGAACAGGAAAATGAGCACGATAATAATGATGAAAACCGTTCCGCCGGTTCCGCCGGAGACAATAGGTATGCCAAAGAATCCGTCACCGCCGCTGAAACCTCCGCCGTCATTCCCGCCCGGATCAAAGTTGAAATCGTCATTCCCACCGAAACCGCCGGCATCAAGGGGAGAGGGGAAAAGGCGTACCTGAGCCGATACCATCACACTGATGCCTGCCACGAGTGTCAGTACTATGAGAACAATCAATAGATGCTTCATCGATTTATTCATAACACAAAAGCCGCCTTTCACAAATGCCGCATGCCCGCCGGTTGTTCTGCTTAAAGACTCGGTCAGGGACAGAGCCGCGATAACGCAAACACAAGTCTCTCCTGAACAAACTATAGCACGGGTTCGGGCAAAATAGCATAGCTTCTCCGGTGAATTCACTCATCTGCCAATGATTTGTCACCGGGTCATCGATCGTGCATTTATTCTCATTGTTTTGTCAAAGACAGCCGTTAACCCACGCGCTCTGACATGATAATCTCAATTTCTTCCGGATTGAGGCCGACCATGGCCTCACCGAGGTTCTCGGAAATGCGCGCGAGGTGCTCGGGGTCATCGTAATGTCTGCATGCCTCTACGATCGCTTTCGCGCGCTTCACAGGATCACCGGATTTGAAGACGCCGGATCCGACAAAGACGCCTTCCGCGCCGAGCTGCCGCATCAATGCCGCGTCCGCCGGCGTCGCGACGCCGCCGGCAGAGAAATTCGGGACGGGGAGTTTCCCGTGGTCATGGACATAGCGGAGCAAGTCAATCGGCACCGCCAGATCGCGCGCCATCACATACAGCTCATCCTCGCGCAGCGAGACAGCCTTCCTGATTTCTCCGGTGATCTGGCGCATATGTTTGACAGCCTGGACGATATCGCCCGTTCCCGCTTCCCCTTTTGTCCGGATCATCTTAGCCCCCTCGGAAATCCGGCGAAGCGCTTCGCCGAGCCCGCGGGCTCCGCAGACAAAGGGAACGGCAAACAGATGCTTATCGATATGGTTCAGCTCATCGGCGGGCGTCAGTACTTCGCTCTCGTCGACAAAATCGACACCGACAGCTTCAAGGATCTGTGCTTCGACGAAATGCCCGATGCGCACTTTAGCCATCACGGGAATCTTAACCGCTTTCATGATGGCTTTGATCATGCCGGGATCGCTCATTCTTGAAACGCCGCCTGCCGCTCTGATGTCAGCAGGAACGCGCTCAAGCGCCATAATGGAGACGGCGCCCGCTTCTTCCGCGATCTTAGCCTGTTCGACGTTGACGACGTCCATAATGACGCCGCCCTTCAATTTCTCTGCCAATTCCCGATCAAATTCTTTCATCCGAAATGCCCTCCGTCATATGTAAAACAGATCAATAAACTCAGGAAAAAGGGGCCCTGCACAAAAGACCCCATCACCGTTAACCTGCTCCTGTCGTCAGTATTATCAGTATACGACTGTCACTCCAAGAACGCAACAACGCGCAGGTTCTGAAGCCGCGATGGTTCGCCGCCGGGTCAGAAGTGTTGGAAGAAACGAAGATCACGCTCGAGGAAGGCGGCGTGCTCTTCCTGTTCAGTGACGGCGTCGGCCAATCCGGAATAGAGCGGAACCGTCCGCTGGGGTGGGGAGAAGGAGGAAAAAGGCAATCCATCCTGCTGAAATCCTCCGGCGTCATCAGGAGCAGCCGCCTCATCCATCGGACAAAGAGCGCAGATAAATTGTGCTCCCGCCACATAGTCCGCATGAATCAGAATGTTCCGCGGTTTTCTACGCGTTTGATCTCGTCCGCGAGCCGTTTCCCTTTTCCCTCATTCATAGCGATGACCCGCTGATTCCGGCTCCCTCGGAACGGGATGTCCAACGACCGCTCGCCGATCAGAAAAGGACCATCAATGAGGAGGTCGATTTTGCCCATGAGAGCGTCGACAGAAGCGTTCTCCCGGGCGATCACCTGCAGCTTATCAAGCGTAAAACCTGTATAACAGATCACATCGCCTCCCGCGGAATGAATATAGTCCGTTATATCAGCCAGCGGTTCCGGCTGCAAAAAGGGTTCGCCTCCGGAGAATGTCACGCCGGACAACAGCGGGTCGTCATCGTAAAGCGACAGAATTTCCTGAACCGCCATGTCCCTGCCCCCGGAGGGATCGTGCGTCTCAGGGTTGTGGCATCCCGGGCAGTGATGCGGACACCCCTGTAAGAAAACGACAAGGCGCACTCCCGGACCATCTGTCACCGATTCCGGCACAACGCCCGCCATGCGGATCTTCGCCGCGCAGGCCGCCTTTCCTGTATTAACGTTGGCTTCACCAAGATCTGCCGGCTTCATTTATATCCTGACAATATGCTTGACGCGCTGGCGCTCTTCACTTTGTTTCGCGTCGTTAAATCGGTCGGTCGTTCCGACAAGGTACCCCGTGATCCTGCGGATACGCTGAAAATCGACTCCTTCTCCGATTTGTTTTCTCTTCTCTCGCATAGCTGCTTCCTCTTTCCAGGTGCTTATGACCTCCGGCAAACGCGGTCACAAGTCCGATTAATTCTGATATGATCTGTCTTATCCGCCTCTTCGCGCGGGCTGGCTGTCAGCACGAAAACGGGACATTTTTATACTTGTGTCTCAGTTCTTCCAGTTTTTCTGCTGAAATGGATTCGCCGGCCCTTCGGCCGCAGCGTGGGCAGACATCGTTGATAATCCCCGTGTACCCGCAGACGGGATCGCGGTCGATCGGGTGGTTGATCGATCCGTATCCGATCCCCTGTTCTTTCATGAACAGAACGATTCTTTCAAATGCATTGAGATTATTAGCTATATCGCCATCGAGTTCCACGTAGCTGATATGGCCGGCGTTTGTCAGGGCGTGGTACGGCGCTTCGCGGCGGATCTTACCTGCCGCTGTAATCGGGAAATAAACGGGCACATGAAACGAATTAGTGTAATAATCGTGGTCGGTTATCCCCCGGAGCTCTCCGTATTTCTTGCGGTCGATGCGGAGAAAACGTCCCGAAAGTCCTTCTGCCGGCGTCGCGAGCAGTGTGTAGTTGAGACCTTCTTCCAGGCTTCTCTCGTCACAGCGCTGCCGCATATGGCGAATAATCCTGAGTCCGAGATCCTGACTCGCGTCACTCTCCCCATGGTGCATGCCTGTCAGCGCGACGAGCGTTTCAGCGAGCCCGATGAATCCGACACTGAGCGTCCCGTTGCGCAGCACTTCGCCGATTTCGTCGTCCATACTGAGCTGTTCCGATCCGATCCAGACGCCCTGACCCATCAGGAAAGGGTAATTGTAAACGTGTTTCCGGCACTGAATGGCGAACCTGTGCTTCAGCTGTCTGAAAACGAGGTCGAGCCTCTCGTCCAGTATCTGAAAGAATCGGTCTACAGACCCTCTCGCCTCAATACCGAGGCGGGGCAGGTTGACGGAGGTAAAGGAGAGATTGCCCCTTCCTTTTGTCACTTCACACGCCGGATCATAAACATTACCTATGACGCGGGTTCGGCAGCCCATGTACGCGACTTCCGTATCCGGATCATTTTCGCGGTAATACGCGAGATTGAAAGGCG
Source organism: Bacillota bacterium (assembly GCA_029570375.1). Taxonomy (GTDB): domain Bacteria; phylum Bacillota; class Clostridia; order Saccharofermentanales; family DTU023; genus UBA4923. The sequence goes on from JAKPXB010000040.1 coordinate 143,503, forward strand.
CGTCAAGAAAGCTGAAATTGGGAAACAGACGCTTCGATGACGTTTCAATCGCTTTCCGAAATAGATCGTAGTTGCGGTCACCGGGACAATTGACACCCTCTTTGACCTTGAATATCTGCACAGGGAAAATAGGCGTTTCGCCGTTTCCGAGTCCTTCAAGCGTCACATCGAGCAAGGCCGAGATGACCATACGCCCCGCTTCCGATGTATCCGTGCCGTAATTGAGCGAACTGAACGGCACCTGCGCACCGGCGCGCGAGTTCATCGTATTGAGGTTGTGGACGAGCGCCTGCATCGCCTGATTTGTGTCATCCCTCGTCCTTTCAAGCGCCAGTTCAAGCGCACGGCTGAGATCCACCGTGAAATCGCCGGAGAGCAATTGCGCCAGATTATCCCGCATAGCAGGCATATCCTCGAGTTTGTCCAGCTTATTGACAACCTCCGCCGTCTTGTCCGCATCAAGGTGCTCTCCGGACAGATCCGCCCAGCCCTGAAGAATATTGAGAACTTTTTTCCTGAAAGTCTTGATGACACCGGGAGCCATCGCGAAGTCAAAATCGGGGATCGACTGTCCGCCGTGCATTTCATTCTGGTTCGCCTGCAGCGCGATACAGGCAAGCGCTGCGTAACTGATAATGCTCTTCGGCTCACGGAGATAGCCGTGCCCCGTCGAAAAACCATTGTGGAAGAGTTTATGCAGGTCAAGCTGACAGCAGGTCTCCGTCAGCATATAGAAATCTTTATCGTGAATATGAATATCGCCATTCGAATGGGCCTGCGCCATTTCCTCCGGGAGAATATAGTGATCAATAAAATACTTCGAACCCTCGGAGCCGTATTTGAGCATGGTTCCCATCGCCGTGTCAGCGTCGATGTTCGCGTTCTCCCGCTTCATGTCGACATCATGGGCATTCGCGAAAGTCATGTCCTGAAAGAGCTTCATGAGGTCATCCGCGGAATCGCGCCGCCTCGTATGCGCTTCGCGGTAGATGATAAAAGCCTTGGTCGTTCGGAAAAGGCGCTCAGAAAACAAGGTGTATTCGACAATATCCTGAATTTCCTCCACTGAAGGCGTATCAGAGGAAAAAGAAGAAACCACCTGGTCAGTCATCTGATCGAGCATCTCTTCCGACACATATTCGCTGGGAACAGAACGGTTGGCCAGTTCCATCGCGCGCCTTATTTTCGTGCGGTCGAACGCGGCTAAAGTTCCGTCCCGCTTAATCACGTGGGTCGGAACCGCGCGCGACGCGCCGCCTTGTTGGCATGTCTCCCGCGCGTTCGCGATCTCCGCTGAATGTAAAGTGCTCATCTCACAGGCTATTGGCATCCGTCCGCCCCTTTCGGACTACATTATGTAGTGTATAGTTCCAAAGGAAGATACCATATGTAGTGGTAGACTGCAATTCCTGCCATGTTACATTCTTATGACAATGACTCGGCTTCCCCGGTGAGGAGCGCCCTTCGCGCACGCAAAACAGACGTCGTCCGGAAGAACGACTGACTTGAAAATGTGATTTTTCGCACGCGGATTAAAGCCTTCACAGAAAGAACCTTCCGTCAATCGACGTGGTATGATGACTCTGACGCTCGATGCCACAGGGCGGAACAAGGAAGGAACCTGTCTGAGAATCGATGAGTGAGAAATTTAAAAGCGCGCTCATAATTGTGAACCCGAAAGCGGGACGGCACGGAGCCCTCGAATCAGCGGAGAGGCTGATCGGTGAGTTTCAGAAGGAGGGGGTCTCAACCTGTGAAGTGTTGACATCCGGCATCAGTCACGCGCGGCGTATCGCCTTTGACGAGGCGATGAAGTACGACCTGACTGTGGCGTGCGGAGGCGACGGCACGCTTTCGGAAGTGATTTCAGGCCTTATGAGGCTTGAGACTCCTCCGCCTGTTGGTTTTCTGCCTGTCGGTTCGACATGTGATGTCGCGAGAACTTTTCATCTGCCGTCCGATCCCGTGAAGGCTTCACATCATATCCTGAACGGCATATCCTTCGCCATTGATATCGGGCGCGTCTCCGGAACCTCTCCGATTCTGCGCCGCGATCTGCCTGAGGGCGTCGTCCCCGCGAACGAAGAGCAGCTCCCCGACTACTTCACGTATATCACAAGCTTTGGAGCCTTCTCGGAGACGTCCTACGCGACAAGGCGGGACCTGAAGAAGAAGCTCGGCCATTTCGCGTATGTCATCACCGGCCTTCAGTCTGTCCACAGCATTGAGCCGTCTTATGTCAATGTGATGATCGACGGCGTTGACCGGTCGGGTTCTTACATTTTCGGGGGTGTCATCAATTCTTTCTCCGTGGGCGGAATGATCAGGCTTGATGACGTCGTTTTCGACGACGGCCTGTTCGAAGTCATGCTGGTAAAGCCACCAAAAACCGCGGGCCAGGTGGCTAGGCTGCTCTCTCATCTGCTGTGGAGAAGAGGCGACAGCGCGGTAATCCGGGAAAAGGCGCGGGAAGTTATTCTCACCTTCGATAAACCTGTTTCGTTTACAATCGACGGCGAGTACGGCGGCACAAGGACATCGTGGCGCATTCGGAATATCCCGTCCGCGATCAGGCTGCGTATCGCCCGTCCGCCTTCCAACTGATATAGAAGCGCGGACGCAGCACTGTTCATCCATGATGGACAACGCCTGAAAGATAAATACCGTCCATTGCCGCAAAAAGGCATCAGGACTCAGAACTGTTCGGCTTAGCCGTTTGCTTCGTTTCATAAAGAAAGAGGACTTACATGACACAAGCGACAACGCGTTCCACGCTTCCGTCAAAGGAGCGGCGCCGCCAGGATGAAGACCTTGGCTTTCTGATCAAATACGAAAATGTCGCGTGGTTCGAGAGCGGGGTTGTCCGCATTCTCGACAGGCGCGTGTACCCAACGGAAATATCCTATGTGACCTGCCACGATGTCCGGGAGGTGGCACAGGCGATCGCCGACATGGTGACGCAGAGCGCGGGGCCATACACCGCCGCAGGAATGGGGATGGCTCTCGCCGCCTCTCAGTGCGCCCTTCAGCCGGAAGCCCTGCAGATCAGCTGTCTGGAGAGTGCCGCGGATATGCTGTCGACCGCGCGCCCGACGACAGAACCGCGGATGCGGAAAATAACGCAGGGAGCGGTCAAAGCGGCGAAGAAGGCATTTGCTTCCGGTCACGACGACGTTTCGGGAATACTTTTCCAGCTGGCTTTCGATTCTCTTGAACGCCGCTACGCGCGCATGTCCCTGGTCGGCGAATTCCTGATTTCTCTCCTGCCGAAACAATCTGTCATCATGACGCAGTGCTTCGGCGAGACGATTGTAGGCACTTCGCTGCGCGCCGCGAGAGAAGCGGGATACGAGGTCAAACTGTACTGCCCCGAGACAAGGCCTTACTTCCAGGGCGCGAGACTGACGGCCAGTCTCGCCGCGGATATGGGCTTTGATGTCACCGTCATCACTGATAACATGCCGGCTGAAGTGATGTCGGAGAAACACATTGACCTCTTCACCTCCGCCGCAGACGCGATTACGATGGACGGTTTCGTCGTCAACAAAGTGGGAACGCTGCAGATCGCTATTGCCGCGAAGTATTTCGGGATCCCCTACTTCGTCACCGGCATCCCCGACACTGTACGCCGCGGTGACATAACAATTGAACACCGCGATCCGTCGCTGGTCCTTGAAGCGCGCGGCATCCGGAATACAAAAGAGTCAGTGAAGGGGTATTACCCCTCGTTTGACATCACACCACCGCATCTCATCTCCGGTGTGGTCACAGACCAGGGAATCCTAACGCCCTATACGCTGTCGGCATACAGGTATCCTTCACCGGATGACGATTATTACGGAGGCCTTATCATCTAGCCGTCCGGCGGCAAGTTTCCGCTCCCTAATATCCGTAGTCGACGAGGTGATAGTATTGCTTGTTCCGGCTAAGCGCCCATTGTTTCTGGTATTGCCGCATCGCTTCGCGGTCGAACAGCGCGCGGTTCGCTCCCGCTGAAACGGGAACACTCTCTGCGATCCCAGAGGTGCTTTTGTCTTTGGCGATAGCGGAAAGTTTCACGCCGCACCATGACAGGCGCTCACATTTTTGCTAACAGACCCGTAATCTTGTATGATAAGACTCAGGCAAGTGCCGAATACACGACAAGGAGGTGCGATCATGTCTGACTCAAAGATTCGTCTTACCGCGTTGACCAAAGCAGGCGGCTGAGGATCGAAAATAGGACCGGCGGTCCTATCGGAGCTTCTTTCCGGATTGCCAAAGGTGGCAGATGAACGCTTACTTGTCGGTTATAGTTCTGACGACGACGCGTCTGTCTACCTCGCGTCAGAGGAAATCGCGATTATCCAGACGATTGATTTCTTCCCTCCTGTCGTCGACGACCCTTACGATTTCGGACGTATTGCGGCCGCGAATGCGATCAGTGACATTTACGCGATGGGTGCCACGCCGAAGACAGCGTTGAATCTGCTCTGCTTCTCAAACTGCCTCGATTTCTCGGTCGTGCGCAGAATTCTCGAAGGCGGAGCGGACAAGTGCATGGAAGCCGGCGTCGTCATCGCCGGGGGGCACAGCATCGAGGATGAGGAACCGAAATACGGACTCTCGGTCATGGGACTTTGCCATCCTGATAAAATCAGGCGCAATGACACACCGCGGCACGGCGACGCGCTCGTCCTGTCGAAGCCGCTCGGCACAGGAGCACTGACAACGGGAGCTAAAGCTAACCTCGTCGAACCTGAAAACATACGTATCATGCTGGAGACGATGGCTCGGCTTAATAAAAATGCCTGTGAGGCGTCTCTTCCGTTTGACGTATCGGCTTCAACCGATGTGACCGGGTTCGGCCTAATCGGACACGCGGCGGAAATGGCAGGACAGGACAACCGGGTGACCCTCGTTCTGGAGAGCACGCGTATTCCGCTCCAGCCTCAGGCGATCGAACTGGCAACAGACGGTATCCTCCCCGCCGGCGCTTACCGCAACCGCCATTTCGTCGCGGACCGTGTGTCTTTCGCCGACAGCGTGCCGCTCGCCCTGTCAGACCTGATGTTTGATCCGCAGACATCAGGCGGCCTTCTCCTCGCGATGCGCGAAGAAGATGTGGAACCCTACAGCGCGGCTGTACGGGACCGAGGCGAAGAAGTCTGGCGCATTGGCAAAGTCCTCCCCTGGGAAGGGATCCCCATCAGGGTGATCTGACCGGCCATCCGCGCCGCCCCCTATTTTCATCTACAGCTGACTGTTGTCAATCCGGGATCACACGCCATCCTTCACCGGTTTTTGTGCGCATCTGGATAAACTTTCAGCGGATCGGATGTTTCATGAATGCCCGGTGAGGCGATGGGCGTTTGTCATCACGGCATCCAGTGAATAAATGACGCCTACTAATTGAAATTTGAACAAAGGAGATTCTATGAAAAAGAAAAACATTATCGCTGTTGTCGTGACAGGAGTTCTGCTCGGTTTTGCCGGCGTTTTCCTGATGACGAAGGGCAACCCGGGGAACATGGGTTTCTGTATCGCCTGTTTCCTGCGCGACACGGCAGGTGCGCTCAAGCTGCACACGGCGCCTGTGGTGCAGTACGTAAGACCCGAGATTATCGGATTCATCTTCGGATCATTTCTGATTTCACTGATCACGCGCGAATTCCGCGCGCGCGGAGGTTCCTCGCCTCTCACACGTTTCTTCCTCGGCTTCATGGTCATGATCGGCGCGCTCGTCTTCCTCGGATGCCCGCTCCGGATGGTCCTGCGCATGGCCGCGGGCGACCTGAACGCCTGGATCGGGCTCGTCGGATTCGTCGGGGGAATCTTTATCGGAACACTGTTCCTGCGCAAAGGATTCTCGCTCGGGAGAACATATGAGAAAAATCCCCTTGAAGGGGCGCTCATCCCCGTTCTTCAGATACCTCTCTTTATCATGCTGGCCGTCAGCTCGCCTCTCCTCGCTTTCTCCGAGAAGGGTCCTGGCTCCATGCACGCAAGCATCTGGATTTCCATCGCACTGTCCCTGGTGATCGGTATCGCCGCCCAGCGCTCGCGTATCTGTCAGGCCGGCGGATTCCGCGATCTGATCATGCTGAAAGATTTCCACCTCTTCTGGGGCAACGCCGCCATCCTCGGCGTCGCGCTCGTCTATAACCTGATCAACAAGAGCTTCACGCTCAGCCTCTACCACCAGCCCGTCGCTCACAGCCAGTGGGTCTGGAATATACTCGGTATGGTTGTCGTCGGCCTCGGCTCTGTCCTGCTCGGAGGCTGTCCCATGCGCCAGCTCGTCCTGACGGGCACAGGCAATGTCGACTCCGGGATCACCGTCCTGGGCCTGATCGCCGGCGCGGCCTTCGCTCACAACTTCGGCCTTGCCTCCGGTCCTGACGCGTATGAAGAAGGAACAAATGTCGTCACCGGCGGCGGAACGACACCCAACGGAAGAATAGCGGTCATTGTCTGCCTCGTCATCATGCTTGTGATCGGCATCGCCTACACGAAAAAGAACCTGAAGAGTAAAAAGGCTTAAGATCAATCCGGTAAGACAGGCCTGCGCCAACTTATCCCGGCGGCAGGCGATACGAAGAAAACAGCGCGGAAGGCCTGCCGACAGCATTAAATGAAATCCGCGCCGGTTAGAAAGTGAGAAAAACGATGAAAACTGTTGATACAAGAGGACTTTCATGCCCTGAGCCTGTACTCATGGTGAAACAGGCGATCGCCGAAGGAGAATTCCCCTTTGTCGTTCTCGTCAGCGACGAGACACCGAATGAAAATATCCGCCGCTTTGCCTCAAGCAAGGGCTGTACATTCGACGTTGTCGAAGAAGACGGCGAATACAAATTCACGTTCACAAAGTAGTTACTTACAGAATAACAGCAGCGCCGGCGGCTTCATCTCTCCGCCGGCGCTGCCGGCCACATGAGCATGACTGTGAGGCAGACGATGCACTATATAGCGACATTCTATACGCATTTCGGCGCTCTCTCATTTCTGAAGCGCTTACGCGATCTGGGTGACAGCGAGGCAGCCATGATGCCCGCTCCGCGGAGATTGTCTGTCTCCTGTGGCTCAGCCGTCCGGTTTTCGCTGGACTTTGATGAGACGACGATGCCGGATGACGATACGGAAAGCGTTTACCGGATCGAAAAGGATGAATACATCGAGGTCTTCTCCAACCGCTGATACCGCCCTGTCCATATTTGCTATGATGGGATCAATACCAACATCACCGAAGAGGTGCCCGCGCTTCTTCCGCTGTCTTATTCTCCCTCTATAATCGGAGAGGGACGTGTGTTTTGATCAGCGGAACAGCCGCCGTACCGTTCGCGGTTTTAATAACCGCCGACGGATCCATATAGAAACCGAGGTCTACCGTATGATCATACAAAATCTTTCCGACCTGCCCAAAGTGGATGAATTCATCCGCGACGATCGCCTCGCCAGCGCCATGGAAACATTTGGCTATACACCGACGCTGAATGCGGTCCGGGCGGTCATCGACGACGCGCGGCAATCCATACGCTCCCGCTGTCAGCCGGCGCTGGCGGTTCCTGATTATTCACCGCTCACGCGGGATGAATTGATTGAGAGAGTGTTTGGCAGGCTGGAGCGGGAGTCAAAACCGGGAATTTATCCGGTGATCAACGCGACCGGAGTAATTCTGCACACAAACCTCGGGCGCGCTCCTCTTGCGGAGGCAGCCGCAGAGGCTGTCCACCGGGCGGTCTCCACCTACAGTTCCCTTGAGTTCGATTTCGAACACAAGTCAAGAGGAAACAGAAACAGCCACATCGAGAAATTACTGTGCAGGCTTCTGAACGTTGAAGCGTCTATTGTCGTCAATAACAACGCGGCAGCGGTCATGCTCGCACTCTCGGCGCTCGCCAGAAACCGGGAAGTGATCGTCTCCCGAGGCGAGCTCGTTGAGATCGGCGGATCGTTCAGAATTCCGGAAATCATAGAGGAAAGCCAGGCGCTCCTGCGGGAAGTCGGGACAACGAACCGGACTCACCTACAGGATTATGAGCGCCTGATCGGCCGGGAGACGGCGGCTATACTCAAAGTGCACACCAGCAATTTTCGTCTGATCGGCTTCACCGAATGCGTTAAGACCGCAGACTTGGCAGACCTCGCGCATAAAAACGACCTCCCATTCATCTACGACCTCGGAAGCGGGTGTCTGTCGGAACAGCTCGCCGCGCTGTTCCCGGATGAACCGACAGTCGCGTCCGCGATTGCCGATGGGGCTGACGTCATTTGTTTTTCCGGCGATAAACTGCTCGGCGGGCCTCAGGCCGGGCTTATTGTGGGAAAGGAGCGGTACCTTTCCTCCATGCGCACACACCCTCTCCTGCGAGCTTTCCGATGCGGTAAAATGACATTAACCGCCCTCGAACAGACACTGCGGCTGTATTTTGATGAAGAGAAAGCGCACCGGCTGCTCCCTGTTCTTTCGATGGCGCTCGTCGATCCCACCGCGCTCAGGCAGCGCACGGAGGCTTTCGCGGAGAAATTGAAGGAAACCGGAATCCGGGCCTCTGTTGAGCCGTCAGGCATGACGATGGGCGGCGGGACAACACCGGAATATTACATCGATTCATTCGCCTGCGTTATTGATCCGGCGTTGAACAGCGGTACCCCGTCCCCGTCAGCGATAGAATCAAAACTGCGCGACTGCTCTCCGCCGGTCGTCTGCCGTCTCGTGAAAGACAAACTGTATTTTGATCTGCGGACGGTGCGGGAGGAAGAAGAGGCTTCGCTCATCGGCTGTCTCTTGCGCGCCGTAAGAGGCGCGGTTCCCGGAACGGACTGATCAACGGCAGAAGCCTGACATCTTAACGCCATAGACAATGGAGAAAAACTATGAGTCATGTCATCATCGGAACGGCGGGACATGTCGATCACGGCAAATCATCACTCATCTTTGCGCTGACCAAACGCGATCCCGACCGGCTCGCCGAAGAGAAGGAGCGGGGGATCACGATTGAACTCGGCTTTACATGGCTCGAACACCCCGACGGCTCAAAGAGCGGAATCATAGATGTCCCGGGGCATGAGCGCTTTGTCAGCCATATGCTGGCGGGTGCCGGCGGTATCGACCTCGCGCTCCTGGTTGTCGCGGCAGACGAAGGCGTCATGCCGCAGACGCGCGAGCATCTCGGCATCCTCTCCCTGCTCGGCATCAGCCGCGGAGTGATCGTCATCACCAAATGCGATCTCGTGGAAGAAGACTTTATTGAACTCGTGGAAGAAGACATCCGCGACCATGTCCGCGGAACTTTCCTTGAACACGCGGCGGTGCGGAGAACATCGGCGAAGACGGGAGAGGGAATCGAAGAACTCCGCCAGACCCTTTTCGACGAAATCGGGAAAATCAGTACGCACAAAGAACAGCTTCCTTTCAGGCTCCCCATCGACCGCGTCTTCACGCTCGGAGGCTTCGGAACGATCGTAACGGGGACGCTGATTGAAGGTGTGATTGAGAACGGCGGGCAAGCCGCTATCTATCCGGGAGAAAAAAACGCCCGTATCAGGAGCATCCAGATCCACGAACAGAGCAAAGAATTCGCCGAACCCGGTCAGCGGGTGGCACTCAATTTGTCAGGGCTGAAAAAAACCGATATCGAACGGGGTGATGTGCTGGCGGCGCCGGGAAGCCTGATGGCAACCACTCGTTTCGACGCCGAACTGACAGCGCTCCGGAACACGCGCTTTCCCATCTCAAACAACATGCGTGTCCATTTGTTCCACGGCGCACGGGAGATTCTGGCGCGCGTCATTCTCCTGGATATAGATACCCTGGAACAGGGACAGACCGCCATCGCCCAGCTTCGCCTCGAGGAAGAAGCGTTCGTGAAGTACGGAGACCGGTTTGTCATTCGTTTTTACTCTCCGCTCGAGACGATCGGTGGCGGCGTGATTGTCGACCCTCTGCCCGCGAAACGGCGCCGCGGCCGTCCGGACAACGGCCTGGATTTCGGTGTGATGGCGGGAGAGGACAGAGCCGCCCGGCTCGCGCTGTCGATTCTGCAGAGCGGCAGCCGTCTGTCCCCACTTGACAGCGCCTGTTACCGGGCGGGAATTGCCGGCCGGGACAGAGCGGCCATCCTTGGGGAGCTCGTCCGGAAGAATTTAATTGTGATGCTGAACGAACGCGTGGCGGTTCACCGGGACACCCTCAAAGATCTCGGCGGGAAGACGGCGGCAATTCTTGAAAACTTTCATCGCGAGCGCCCGCTCGAACGCGGGATGCGGCGCGAAGAACTGCGGACGCGTCTGCTCCCGCGCACCGATCTGCAGCTCGCCGATCTCGTCATTGACAGCCTCGGTGCCGCTGGATACCTGGAAACTACCACCGGACTGGTTTGCCGAAAGGGATTCGCCGTGTCGCTTTCAGAAGAGGAAAAATCAGTCATCGCGGAACTGGCATCCCTGTTTACCGCTTCCGCCTATACGCCTCCCGGCATCGAAGAGATCACCGCCCAGTTCGGAAAGCGCGCGAATATAGGACAGGTTCTATCGCTGCTCATAAGCAACGGAACGCTTATTCGCCTGACTCCTCAAATTCTTATGCCGGAAGAGCTGGTCAATCAGGCATGGGAGATCGCGCAGTCGACGATTGCCGAAACAGGACAGATCACACTCGCCGACTTCCGGGATAAGCTCAGCACGACCCGCAAATTCGCGATTGCGCTCCTCGAGTATTTCGACAAACAGAGAAAAACGAAACTCGTCGGTGACGCGCGCGTATTCTATGCATGATGGTGAAATGATGGCATCCCGCGGTCTCGACATTGTCTTTTCCACGGATCACGAACGGCTCGTTGATCACATTTTCCGCCAGTTGAACCGGAGGCTGGACAAATGGCCTGATCACCGCGCTTTCCTGATCGTCCCGGAACCGATGAAAGCCGATATCGAACGCGGCTACATGACGAAAGCGCACGCAGAAGGACTGATGATGGCGGAGGTGTTGTCTTTCCGCCGCTTAGCCGCGAGACTCTTCGCTGAATCCGGGACATTCACCGCCCCCCCTCTGTCAGGAGCCGGCAAGGCTGTCCTGGCGCAGAGCATTCTCCTCGATAATAATATTCCCTTCCGGCGCTTTCACCGGCTGGCGGGAAAACCGCGCTATGCTTCGGAACTTGTCAGCATCCTCGGGGATTTTCAGCGGTACGACATCTCATCGGAGGACTTGCTCCGCGTTGACATGGAACACCGCGCCACGCTCGACAAATTCTACGATTTCGCGCTGCTGAAGAACGCGCTGGAAGGAGCGCTCTTCGAGCGCGGACGCGGGGACCCGGACCGGACGCTGACAAATCTGGCGGAAATGCTCTCCTCCCCTTCCCTGCCGGACCGCCTCCGCTTTCTTACAAAGTCCCACGTCTTTGTTCTGGGATTCGGCGGGGACCGCCAGTTCACGGCACAGGAACTGGCTATTCTCAGAGGCCTCGCGTCGCACGCCCCCTGTATGACCATCACCGTCAGCGCCGATTTCCCGGGAGGCAGCCGCGGAATTCTTGCCTTTCAGCACGGCAGGGCGACGATCGACACTCTGTGCCGCTTATTCCCGGGAATCCGTGTCAGTCAGCCCGGGGAGGCGGATGGCGGAAGCGCAGAAACGGCTGCCGGTGGCGATTCCCGCGCGGCGGGGGACAAACAGGCGGCGATCCATCTTGTCCGGGCTGTCAATTCACGTGAAGAGGCGCGCTTTTGCGCGGGACAAATCCGGGAATTACTGCTGACGGCCGGCCTTCGCCGCAAAGATATCGGTATCGCGCTATGTGATGACCAGTCAATGACCGGCCTGATCGAGACAACTCTGGCGGAATACGGCGTCGACGCGTGGATCGATGGGCGAAGGCCGCTCACGCAAAGCTCCTTTCTCCGCACCTTCACCGCTTTCCTCGCGCTCTCCGCGTATGACTTTTCGCTGGATGATCTGATGGACTACTACCGCGCCGGTTTATCGCCGCTTCAAAATGATGTCATCGACGCCTTTGAGAACGCGGCGCTCGCCCTCGGCTGGACTTCCGCCCGCGATTTCCGGAATCTGGAAGCTTCCCCTGCTTTAATCGAACGTGAACTCACGGACCGCTATCATGTGAGCGGTATTGAACGGAATCAGATACACGCCGCCTTAGACGATGTTTTCCATCTCCTCGCTGTTACGTCAAAAATGCGCCGTGTCAGAAACGGACATGGCAAGTGTGAGCTGCTTCTCGATTTTATGTTTGAAGGAACACCCTCCGGGGAGAAAGCACATAACCCGGCCGCCGGAACTTCCCAAAGAGCAGTCCATTCAACGCTTCCAGCCGGCCCGGCATTTCCCGAGCCAGTTTTTTCTCCCGGTTCACTGGCGGAACGTGTCATGGCAAGGCGCGACCTCCTCCTCTCCTATGGGCGCGCGGACAGTGTTTCACTCCTTGTTTCTTCGTGGAACGCAGCCGTCGATTTCTTGACGGAATCCGGAGAACTCCTGGGGAAAACGCGCCTCTCACAGGAGCACTTTACTGAGCTCCTGCTCGCCGGCCTTGAGGGGCTTTCCCTCTCCTCCGTCCCGTTCGGCGTCGACCGCGTGCGCGTCGGCTCACTCCAATCCATGGCGGCATGGCCATGCCGCGTTCTCTTTATCCTCGGCACGAAAGAATCTGTATTCCCCCCGGAGGTGCGGCAGCAAGGTTACCTCTGTGATGAAGAACGCGATTTTCTCTCGGAGCAGCTGGGAAAACCTTTCCCCAATCGAAGAAAAGACCAGCCGGCCTCCCAGGCATGGCTCGTCCACATGCTGCTCGCGCGCCCGTCAACAGCGCTCTACCTCTCCGTCCCGTCGCTCGGGGAAGAGCAGTCCCATGTCTTTGATGAACTGCGCCGCAGAGCATTCGGAACCGTGACTGTGTTCTCCGAACCGTGCTGTGAACCGGATGTCCGGTGGAACGCGCTTCCCGCTGCCCTGCGCATCACGCGCTGGAACACCGAGGCACCGCCTGCCTGGAAAGCGGCCGCCGCTAAACTGTCAAAAACAGAACACCGTCTGCGGGCGCCTGCCGATGAGATCGCGGAGCATTATACTGTTCCGGAAAATCTTGCCAGAGAAGTTATCATCTGCAGAGACGGTGTCAGCGCCTCTTCGCTACAGCAGTACAATACCTGTCCTTTCCGCTTTTTTACCGCTTATGTGGCGCGGGCGCGCGACCGCGAGATCGCGAGGGACGATCCCGGAGCGCAGGGGACGATGCTGCATCGGCTGATGGAGCTCGCGGCAAGGGATTTAACGGACCGCCTTCACCGCGCCGGAACGCCGGAAGAAACGGAAAAAATGACCAGGGAATGGCTTCAGGAATCTGTCGTTAATCCTGCGTATATGCGAGAACTTTACGACCTCGCGGCAGCAGGCCGCGGGCTCGGCTGGTACGCGCGCCCTTCGCTCTCCGGAAGCATTGGAGAGCGATTGAGACTGTACGCCGCCAAAACCTTACAGGTACTCACCGCTTTCGGAGACAACGGCTCCTATTCCCCACGCTTTCTGGAATGGTATTTCCCCAGTGACAGCTCAAAGCCCTACCGCTTGCGGGCAGGAGGCGCCTCCTTTACGCTCCGGGGGCTGATCGACCGCGTCGAAGAGAATCAATCGGGTGACGTTCGGTTGATCGACTACAAGAGGTCCGGCAAAGATTTTTCATGGCTTGCCCTCCGCGACGGCACCGACCTTCAGCTCCCGCTCTACAAGCGCGCTTTTGAGGCCGCTTTCCCCGACAGAAAAATAAAGGAGTTTTACTTCTGTGGTTTTGACAGCCCCGACTCAAAAGACTTTCTGTCATACGACAGCGATCCAGCCGATAAAAATGAAGCGATGGCCTCGTTAATGAAACAAAAGAAACGATGGGAGACCGGAGAAATAGAGGCTGTAGCGCGATTCGCCGAGCAAAAAGCTGTCCGGACAATCGAAAACATGCTCTCCGGAGACTTCTCCGCCAAACCGAAGATCCGGAGTGAAAAGGACAATCCGTGCCGTTATTGTGTATGGCGGGCTGCCTGCGGTTATGACGGCCGGCTCGCGAGAAACGCGCCCCTTCCGTCCGATCGGGCGGCTGTTGCACGTGCGCGGGATATGATCATATGTGAAGAGGGCGAATAAACCGCCCTCCCCGCCGCGCCTCCGGAAAGGCTTCTGCCGCCGGTGCCCTTTTTTATAAACAGTCTGGCTGGCAGGGGATTCCCGGCCGATGTGCGTTTACGGCGCAGGAACCGGTATCTGTCCGGATTCCGAGCCCTCTTAAGTTCCGGCGTCCGTTTCCGGAATGATCGCCGGAGGCCAGGGGTTCTCCTTCATCCAGTTAATGTAAGGTTCGGCTATTTTCTTCCAGTCGTCAGACGAAAGAAGGTCGCGGTAATAATCGGAATCGACGATGAGTTTAGCTGTCTCGAAACGAATCTTGACCTCACGGTTAATCCGTTTCACATACTCATTCTCGTCCTCTTCGAGTGTCTTTCCTTCGTGCAGTGTAAATACGCCCGTCTTCGCGTCGTATTTCCCGTAGTCCGTAATCCAGCTCCTCCCAAGAAAGATAACAAGCGCGTCATGATCGGAGAAGATATCCCGGCCGGACAGCATACGCGAATCAAACGGAACGCCCATATAGTTGTATGCGGTGGGGAGAAGGTCCGCGCTGCAGCAATATTTATCGACGACCTCCGGTTTGATACCGTCATGATAGAAGAACGCGGCGCTCTTGTAGATACCGAAAGTCTTGTCGAGCTCCATGCCGGCCATCGCGTCCAGATTGCTCTTCTCCATTCCGTAAGGGTAGTGGTCCGGATTGAGCACGATCAGTGTTCTGTCGGCAATCCCCGCCTCACGCAGCTGCTGCAGCAGATTGGCCATGGCGAGTTCTAAATCGTAATTGGCCGCCTTATAGCAGATCGCCTCATCCGGAAGGTCGAGGTGCTTATAGACGCTGTAGTGGCGAGAAGCCATCATATTGCCGATGCGGGTATAAGCGGCATGGCCGCTGACAGTCAGATAGTAGACGTGGAACGGTTCTTTGCCGATGAACTCTCCTACAGTCTTTTCCATCATCTCGAGGTCGGACTCCGGCCATGTCCGTTTGACTTCAAGGCCATGTCCCAAACCTCTGTACAAGTAGCCTAGGTTGGGGTGGGACAGGTCGCGCGAATAATAACTCCAGGTGTGATTGTGCCATGCGTAAGTCGTATAACCGAGCTTCCGGAAAAGATTCCCGGGCGCCATGGCGAGATCATTCTTGTGCGCTTCTTTCAGTGTCCAGACACCCGGTTTCGGGATCATGCCGCACAGGCCGGCGTATTCCCCGTCGAGCGTTGAGACTCCCCACACGGGGTTATAGAAATTTGTGAAATGCACGCCTTCATGCCACATTTTCCACAAGGTCGGCGTCAATTCGGGATCCATCGCGTAAGGGGAAAAACTCTCAGCCGTCACGAAGATCAGATTAAAACCTTTGCCTCTTCCCGTATGGTCATTCGTATAGGTCGGCACTGTTCTCGAGAAGACTTTGTCGAGATAGCGGATCTGGTCGGTGCGTGTCTTGCCCTGAAGAACGGCAGGAGTGCCGTCATCAGGCTTCTGGTCGCCGAGCCTCGCGTCGAAATCAACGGGGAGAATGTTTGGGAGCCGCTCTACAACAGATCCCGGATCAGTCTGTGATGGTTCAGGTTCGGAACCGGAAGAGGATGTCGACTCAACCGGCTTCGCGGTAAAGATGGGATCATCGGGGATAAGATCGGGATCAATCGGCGCTGACCTCGGAAAGATGAGATGGCTTATATCGACACCCATCGCCGTCAGAAGACCGAACTGGTTCGCGCCCATCTGAATTTCATTCTCGTAGAAGAAATTCTGCCAGGGGCTGTTATAGGTACGGTTGAATACCATGCTCCCGATGGAAACAAAAAACATAGCGACGGAAAGGGCGACGCAGATAAGTGAATCGCGCCAGCGGACGTGTTTAGCCATGCACGGAGCGAAAAGGCGTTTCCGAAGATAGGCGAAATAGGTAATAACAGGAACAAACATCAGTAAAATCCACGGCAGATTGCGCAGAATTTTGAGTATGATGTCTTTCGTAAACTGAGCGAGCTGCCCGCCATGTCCGATCGAATAGAAGACAAAGAATGTCCGGAAAAACCGGTAATAAATCAACTGAGCGCTGTATATGAACGGGAAAAAAATCATCGCCGCGGCGAACAGAATATAACGCCCTCTCCGCGGGAATAAGCTGACCACACCCGCCAGCAGAAGCGCATTCGCCGCGACAAACAATGGCGTATGGATCAGACCGATACTGAAGAAATTTTCACTTGTCGTTACGCGGAGTACAAATTCGCAGAGACCCTGCTGAACAAAAAACATGATCGCAAAGATCGCGAGACAATGGATCCGCTCCCGGATGCGCCATCCGCTTTTCTGACGGAGATCGGCCGCCAGATCAAATTTGCCTGTCGCTTCGCGTCCGGGCGCACCGTGACGCTGACCGGATGACTGGGAACCCTCCACCTGTGCCCGGCGCGGCCCCGCTTTCGCCGAAGGCGGTGCATATCCGGCGGGGTGGATCCGCCGGGGCGCGATCAGCCGCCCTTCCTCAGGGCATACGCCGGAGCGCGGATGCTCATTGCCTTCCGCTTCCCGGCAGCCAGTCTCATACGCGATTTGAATACGCGGTTTGCGGATGCTCGCGGATTTCGCAGAAGAACTGTTGCGGCCGGGGGAAGCTTCCTCTGCCCCCTGTTCATTCTGTTTCGGATATCCGGCAGTCTGCCCGTTATTGTATTCAGTTTTCGCGCCGGTGCTCTCTTTCAGGTGCCGGCGTCTATAAGCACCGGAGTACGATTCAATCGATTCCGGCGCGTTGTTTTGTTCACTCATCCGAGCTCGCCTCCCGCTGCTCACTGTAAAATATCATATTCCCGGGAAGAGTAAAAAGCTGCCACTCAGCCGAATTTTCCACCCGCCCATCATATCACAAACTTCGGATTTGCAAACAAAGACCGGAAATAAGGACCGCCGGCTGAACATCAGCTTCGCTTTCAACGGCGGATGTCAGTTATCCGTGTATCTGACCTGTTCGGGCACAGAAGCCTCTACAATAATAACTCCGGCCCCGCCGTACTGTTCTTTAAACTGCGAAACGGCGGACAATTCAATATCATCATGAATTTTCAGATTAACCTCTTTGAAATCATCAACCCGCTCTGTGTCATACATGATTGAGTCGACGACATAGATAAGGTAAAGCGTCGAAAACACCCGGTCCCCTTCGCTGTAATGACTCTGATAAGGAATCGCTTCAGCGCACGTCCCCTCGATCGAAACCTTGTAGATCAGCGCGACGAAATTATCCGCGCGGTTCGCCTGGGGATAGCCGTAAAAAATGCGGACGACACCATGCCTCTCGAGATAATCCCAGCGGCTGAGAGGATCGCCCGCCCGCGAATCATCATTCCAGTAATTGTGAATCAGACGTGCCTGAATATCCTCCTCCAGCCGACCGCCCAATTTGTCAAAAAGCGGCATCAGATCGACATGATCCAGGTTGCGGGGATATTCTTTCAGCCCGCTGACCGTAAAATCCTTCGATACAACAGACGATGCCATCCCGTGATCGGCAAACCACTCATGATCAGCCTGAGCGACAACATTCACCTTATCCCCGTTCGACAGGTTCACGGCAGGCGTCACAGAAAAGAGGAGGGGCGGTTCGGCGTTCGCGCGCGGTTCAACCCATTCAGCGGGCAGCCTCGTCGTATCGATGGAAACTGTGCCCTGATCACTCACGCCATCGTAGATGAGAGCAAGGTTTTCAAAAAAATCAACATTTCTCAGCGGTTGAAGCCCCTCGACTGTAAAAGGCAGAACCACTTCTTCCGCGATACAGCCTTTTGACGTCAGCCCGCTGTTATCAGGCATCACGCGCAATTCGACGCGCTCCCCGTTCGAGAGGTTCGTCTTCGGCGTGAGAAAGGTGAAACTGAAATGCTCGCGGTAACGCTCCGTATTGCCCGAGAGCTCGATCTCCGCCGTTCCGCGGCTTTCAAAGCCTGAGAAGACAAGCTTCACTTCAGATTCAATGTCAATCTTTTCCGCCTCTTCAAGATGATCGACGCGGTAAACAAATTTATTGTTCCTGAACCGGACATGGCCCGCCTTGGCTAGTTCCTCGTCATGGCTCGCACGGATCGTAATCTCATCTCCATTTTTCAGCCCTGTCACCCGGTCAGCTGTAAAAATAAGTGAATTCAAGGCGGCTTCCCTGATAAAGAGCCGTCTGATTCCTTCCTCATCCGTTTCGCGGAGAGAATCACCTTCTTCTTTGATCAGCTGAGCGATTCGTTCCGCGTTTGATTTCACGGTAAGTGTCCCGTATCCGTTCGCCCCGGTCACGACAACAGCCGCGAGTTCGCGCGCGTCAAAAGAGCGGGTGCCGCAAGCTGTGCCGCCAAGAACCAGCAGTCCGATCAAAACGCAGATACGAATCAATTTCGTTCTCAACCGTGAATCCTCCCATACGGAACGGAACAGAACAGACCGGCCGGACGAACACAGCCTTCCCTGTTTGTCTTCCTGTTCTCTTGAATCATATCACGTCGGCGGGATGATTCGATCGCGGAGGAGTTTTTTCTCTTATCTTTAAGGGTAGAATGATAAAGCAGGAACATAGTCAGGCGGATCCCGCTCCTTACCGCGGGATGCCCCGCCGGTTACCGGATTGAAGCCGATCCGCTTCGGAGAAACCGGAATCGCGCCTGTCTAGGAAAACAGAAGGACGAAGTAAGGGCAATGTCAGATCTTCCGTGGACACCTGAACAGATTTTCGCCATAAAGTTTGATGAACCACACCGGCTGCTCGTATCGGCCGCAGCCGGTTCAGGAAAAACAGCTGTCTTGACTGAGCGCATTGCGGAGCGCTCGCTAAAAGGATTCATCAGCCCGGCACGGCTGCTTGTTATGACGTTCACAGAACTCGCGGCCAAACAGATGAAGAATAAAATTATATCCCGGTTTCGGGAACTTCATGCTTTATCGGACAGCGAAGGAGAGCGAAAGCACATTGAACGGTTGGTCCGGGAATTCCCTCTCGCGCAGATATCGACGATTCACGCTTTCTGCAATTCTGTTCTATCTTCTCACTTAACAGAATTCACGGACGGAGAAGGCAATCCCCTGCTTGAGCCGGGATACCGCATTCTTGAGGGGTCCGAGGAGCAGAACCTGCTCAGCGAAGCGGTGGAATCCGTCCTCTCGCGCCTGTACGCCCAGCTTGACACGCTGGAAAAATCTGAGACTGAAGGAAATCCGATCTCTCAATCCCCCTCTCGCATGGAATCGACCAAAGAAATCCGCGAGAAGGATACCCCCTGTTTCAGCGAGGCTGTTCCGCGCGGGATCCCCGCTTGTGCGGACGAAGCGGCGCCTTTTGTACTCGCGGGAGACGACTGCACAACCGCCCAGTGGCTCCGGGATTTCAAAGCCGTCTCATTCGCCTACGCTCCCGGCCTGGATGACCGCCCGCTCCGCGAGGCGGTTTCGGCTATGCTCGAACAGCTGCGGAATCTGCCGCGATACGAAAAAGTCATCGCCGCCGCCTACGATGATTTCGCGGACAGCGTTTCTTCTTTTCCGAACGGGCAAACTTACGCCTATTGGTGGGAACTGTTTGAAAAAACATCGGAAAGGGCGAGGCGTGCACTCGGCGAGCTGCAGTACACGGATCACTACGCCCGCATGTTCGATCAAACCCCCGGCCGCAAAAAACCGAAACACCTCGTGGATATGGCTGACGCCACACGGGAAATGGAGAGAATCGTCACAGCTCTCGGGACATCAGTCGATCGGTCCGAAGAGCGCTGGAACGAAATCGTCACGTGCGGCAAAACACTCCCTGCCCTGGAGCTCCCCGGTTTTGGCTCCCGCTCCTCAGCGAATGAAGAAGTCATCGCAAAGAACGCTTACCTGGAGCAGTTCTTCCGCGAAGTCTTCCCTCTCGCCGCGCTCATTTCCAACAAAATCAACCGCGGTTCCGAACGAAACAAGAAATACATCTCGCAGTATCCCCCTGTTTTCACCGTATCCGTGGAGGAAGCGAGAGAATCCATGCGTGCGACGCTCGGGCCGGTTGCCCGTTTCCTGGAAACAGTCCTCCTCGTCGACGCCGCGTTTAAAAAAGCCAGATTTGCGAAGAATGCCATTCTCTTCAGCGATATCGAGCATGGGGCGCTCGCCATCCTCGACAAAAGCGATATCGGCGGCATCGTCAGCCAGCAGTATGATGAGATCTATATCGACGAATACCAGGACACAAGCAGTATTCAGGATGCCATCATCGCCTCGATTGACCGCGAAAATGTCTTTATGGTCGGAGACGTCAAGCAGAGCATCTACCGTTTTCGCTATGCGAATCCACAGCTTTTCTCTGCGCGTGCGGACGCTTCGCTCCTCTGCCGCCCTGACCGGCCTGCCGGAGAATTATCACCGCGTCACGCCGGCTTTCTCGCGCTTCTGAACAGGAATTTCCGCAGCCGACCCGGCATTATTGACTTTGTAAACGGGTTTTTCAGCGCGTTCCTGACAAAAACCGCGGGCGAGATCGAATACGACGATACACAGGCGCTTGAAGCCGCGCGCCCGCATGCCGGCGCGGACAAAACGCCGCGATGCCTGCGCGAACCGGAGGTCGTCTGGGAAATCGCGTCGCACACCGATGCCGGCGCAGCTATAGAAGAAATCTCCGTCGCGGAGGAAACAGAACCCGTCTCCCTTCCGACAGATTTGCCTCCTGACATCCCCCGATCCGCCATAAAAATAGAAGCCTGGATGGCAGCGCGTATTATTGGCAATCTGCTGGACGCCGGAGCAAAGCCGGAGGCCATCGCCATCCTGCTCCCGACAAACGATTACTGCCGAATCTATGAAGACGTGCTGCTGTCATTCGGTATCCCTGTCACAAGCCGTTCGGGAAAAACTTTCCCCGATAACCTCGTCAGCCGCCAGGTGGAAGCGCTTCTCTCTGTCCTGGACAATCCCCGTCAGGACAACCCTCTTCTCTCTGTCATGATCGGTCCGTTCGCTCCGGACCCTTTTACCGGCGAGGAACTGATCACCATCGCGCGGGAAGATGCCTGCCCTGCCGGATCAGCGTCATCTGAAGACCGGTCCGGGGAGGAGAGCGCCGGGCAGCGCGCCACGGCATTCTTTCACGACCGCCTGCGGCACCTGTGCGCAAGAGACAGCTTGTCGCCGCTTTCCGGGAAGGTGCGTACATTCAATGAGCGGATGGATCGCTGGAGAATACTGGCGACGGAACTGAACGCAGGCGAATGGCTCGACACCGTTTTTCTGGAATCAGATTATCCCTCCTATATCGCCCGCGGTCCGCTGGGTGCGAGCCATTACGCGGAACTGGAACAGCTGGCGGACTGGCTCGGAGCATCCGGCCAGGCCGGCCGGCCGGGTGTCCGCGCGATGCTCCACCGGTTGCGGGAATCGCTCAACAGACCTGTCCGGCTGGATGCTGAGGCGGGGGCTTCGCCGGAGGGGTCCGTCCATCTCCTGACCAGGCACAGCAGCAAAGGACTCCAATGGGACTACGTTCTTCTGGGCGGGCTGAACCGCCGCGATACGGGAAACCGTTCAGAGCAAATCATCTCCTATTCCGAACAGGATGGGCTGTCGAGTTTTACGATCGGCCGACATGGCCTCGCTGTCTACAATAATGCCCTTAACCAATCTTTCCGTTTATCTGAGGCGAAGCGGTGCCGGGCGGAAGCATGGCGCCTGTTCTATGTCGCAATGACAAGAGCCCGGGAACGCCTCTTTCTGCTGTCAACCGCGAGGAAAAAACTGGCTGACATGTCAAACATAAAAGCGATTCTCGAAGAAACGGATTATCTGACCTCGGGGTTAACTCCCTCTGACCGCCGGATGCGTGCCGTTGTCCCCGAGAGCCTTGCCACGGCGGCGTCCAATGATCTGGAACTTCTCTTCTCTGTCCTCGCCGTGAGGGAACCGGATATGGCGGAAGCGGTGGCTATGGCGGACAGCGGGACATTCCAGTTCCAATCCCTTGAGACATCCGTCACCCCCTGGACGGAGGTGGCCGCTGACGTTTTGAGCCGGCATAACGGACAGAATCTTTCAGAAGCAGACAGTGAAAACTCTCAGGATTCGACCGGTCAGGCGGCGTCCGGGGAGGCTGCCGACGAGATCGCAGAACAGCTGCTGGCAGAAATCCCGCGGCGTATGGCAGCCGACACTCCCGCAAAAATTACCGTCACCGAACTGAGCCGGATGGGCGATGAGCCACGCCACAAGCCTCTTCTCAGCAGCGAGACAAGCGAGCCTCCGGCCTTGTCACTTGTCGGTTCCGATGACAGCGCGAGACTGGGACCGACCGCACTCACTATCCCGGAGATGTCACGGGCTGATATCGCGCTAACCATGCGCGGAAGAGAAGAGACAGAAGTTATCCGGGGGGCATCGCTCGGCACCCTGATGCACAGAGTTTTCCAGTTTATTCGCCTGGAAGAGCTCGCTCATCGAACAGATGCCGAAGCACAACAAGCCTGCCGCGCCCAGCTTCGTGAACTGGTGCGGAACAAGATCATCACAGAAGAACAGGAAAAAGAGGCAAGGGCTTTCGCGGGTCAGATCACCGCCTGGGCAAAAAGCCCGCTCGCAGGCCGTCTTCTGAAAACCGAACAATCAACCGGCAGAGTCTACCGTGAGATGCCTTTCACCATGGCGCTTCCTTCGTCCCGCCTCGACGATTCATTTCCCCCCGACGAGGTCACGCTTATTCAGGGCATGATCGATCTGTGGTTTATCGAAGACGATGAGAGGGTGGTCCTTGTCGATTTCAAGACAGACGCGCTTCCCGACGACACGGCGTCCGCTGAAGCGATCGTCCGAAAACGCTATGCGGCGCAGCTGAAATACTATGCGGAAGCGATCAAACGGGCGACGGGGCGCGGGGTCGACGACATAATCGTCTGGCTTATTCGTTACGCAAAAGCGGTAACATTTTAACCCTCTCAGTTGACAAACGGATCAGAAACGTTGAGAATACACCGTGGAGATAGATGGGTTCTGGTGTGCCCCGCGGTCTTCAAAACCGTTGAGGGGGGTTCATAGCCTCCCGGGTGAGTTCGATTCTCACATGTCTCCGCCACCGAAACGCGCTGGCTTTCTATCACCGAAGGCAATAGAGCCGGCGCGTTCGGCTTTTTATCTGACAGACACAATATCTGCAAAGATGATCTCGGGACACAGACCGAGAACGGAAACGCCCCCGTGGCTTTCTGTCGCGAAAGGAGACGCGGCTATCCGCATACCGCATGATCAGACGCACAGGCACAACCTCCAGAGGAATACGCACTCCTATAATCAGAAGCGGAGACAACCTTATCCGCATAATTGTCGACAGCGTGATACAGGCGGCTGAAGACGAAGGTTTTGAACTCCACGACCGCGACGTAGTCGCGGTGACTGAGTCAGTCGTCGCGCGCGCGGAAAACAATTACGCCACATGTGACGACATCGCGGCCGATGTACAGAGGCTTTTCCCCGAAGGGGAAGTGGGGGTCGTCTTTCCCATCTTAAGCCGCAACCGGTTTGCTATCAATCTGCGCGGGATCGCGCGGGGTGTGAAAAAAGTCGTGCTGCAGCTCAGCTACCCCTCTGACGAAGTGGGCAACAGCCTGATGGATCTCGAACAGATGGATGAAAAGGGTGTGGACCCTCTCTCCGATTGTCTGACGGAAGAGCGCTATCGCGAGCTCTTCGGCGTTAATCCGCATAAATTCACAGGCGTCGATTACGTCGAATTCTATAAGGGGATTATTGCGGCCGAAGGAGCGGAAGCGGAAATTATTCTGGCGAACAATCCGGTCGCCATTCTCTCAAAAACACCTTACGTGATCGCGGCTGATATACACACGCGCCATCGCACCAGGCGGCTGCTCGAACGGGCAGGCGCCAAAAGAGTTCTCGGGCTCGATCATATTCTGGCGGCTCCCGTCAACGGAAGCGGTTACAACGAAAAGTACGGGCTTCTCGGCAGCAATAAAGCGGGCGAAGAGCGGGTCAAACTCTTTCCGCGCGGTGGCAGCGAGCTGGTCGGGGCGATCGCGTCGGAACTTCTGCGGAAGACAGGCAGACACATGGAAGTCATGATTTACGGCGACGGCGCGTTCAAAGACCCTGTGTGCAAAATATGGGAACTTGCGGACCCCGTCGTTTCCCCTGCCTATACGAGCGGACTCCGGGGGCGGCCGCGCGAACTCAAACTGAAATACCTCGCCGACAATGAGTTTGCCGCTCTATCCGGCAGGGAACTCGATGAAGCCGTCAGGAGTGCCATTCGTAAAAAAGAACTCAATCAACAAGCTGACGATAAGGCAGAGGGAACGACACCTCGCCAGCTATCCGATCTGCTCGGCTCTCTCGCCGATCTCACCTCCGGAAGCGGCGATAAAGGCACCCCTGTCGTTCTCATTCAAGGATACTTTGACAGTCTGTCCGACTGATATCCGAGACGGGCCTTCCCTGTCATCAGCGAAAGGAGGGTTTACATGTCAGGATTAACCGTATTGATTCGAGGCGGCGGAGACCTCGCTTCGGCCGCCGTTTACAAACTCAAACGATCCGGGATGCGTGTCGTCGTGTGCGAGATTGCCCGCCCGACTTGTGTCCGCCGAACCGTTTCCTTCTGCAACGCCATTTATGAAGGCGATTGGGAGATTCAGGGCATCACCTCGCGTCATATTGAGCATCTCTCCGCTATCGAACCGACATTGAAAGCCGGCTTTGTCCCCGTTCTGACGATTCCGGACCGGGAAGTACGCGACTTTCTCAAACCGGATGTATTTATCGACGCGACCATTTCGAAAAAAACGCCGGACTACGACACCTCATGGGCGCCGCTGGTTATCGGGCTTGGACCGTCGATCGTAGCCGGTGTGCACGCCCATGTTGTCATCGAAACACAGAGAGGACATGATCTCGGAAGTTTAATTTATGCCGGCGAAGCGTCCCCCAACACCGGCATCCCGGGCGATATCGCGGGATATCAAATGGAAAGAGTCCTGCGCGCCCCCCGGAACGGTCTCGCCTGTCACCACTTTCGTATCGGCGATCATGTCAACGCCGGCGACACCGTCATGACGGTCGGCGGGGCAGAGGTCAAAGCCGCCATCTCCGGCGTCCTCCGCGGACTTATCGCCCCCGGCCTCACTGTCTCGGAAGGGCAGAAAATCGGCGATATCGATCCCCGCGACAATGACCGCTATTGCTGGTCTATCAGTGATAAGGGGCGCAATATAGCGGGCGGCGTTCTCGAAGCGATTATGGCTTTTTTCGCCTCTCCGAATTAATGCCGATACTTCCGCGATACAGGTCAGGCTCGACGCAGGAAAGTGCAGGCTGTCATCGGTGATTCACCCAGAAGATAAAAAAGGAACGGATACTTCCGCACATGAGGATTCACTCGAAGGTTACATCCGCTCACTGTTACAGGAGCGGGCGCGGCGCTATGCGTCCCCTTTTGTGGTAAGTGCGGTCGGCGGAGGCGGCAAAACGACAACACTCGTCCGCCTGTTCATGGAAAACTTCAAGCCTCGCTCTGTCCTGACCACGACAACCGCCATGTTCGCTCCCGATTTCCGCGGCGACGCGATGAATCCTTACCTTCCGTTTCAGCCGCTCGATGCGGCGCTTCTTGAGATCACCGCCCGTCCGCCGGATAAATCCTGCGTCTGGTTCGGAGCCCCTTTTGGTGATATCCCGGGGAAATACCACGGCATCACGCCACAGGAACTCGACGCGTTTGTCCGCGGCAGACGCGACCGGGAGGACAGAAGCTGGATACTGCTCTGCGAGGCGGACGGATCGAAACGGAAGCCTTTGAAAGCTCACGCAGCGCATGAGCCGGTCATCCCCCGGACAACTGATCTGACCTTGATCGTCTTCGGCCTCTCAGGCGTCGGGAAGCCTCTGTCAGAACAATATATCCATCGTTCCGAACACTTCGCGGAAGCGGTAGGAAAACGCGAAGGTGATATCATCTCTTTTGACGACTTGATCGGGCTCCTGCGAAACGAACATTTTCTGAAGGGAATTCCTCCCACGAGCCGCGTCGTGGTTGTCTTCAACCAGATGGATTCTCTGCCGTCCCCGATGCGCGATACAAGCGCCGTCCTGCATCGGATGGACGAAGTGCTGCAAGTCCCGCGGATTGACGCCGTCTTTTTCACGGGCGGCGCGGGTACGGCTCACGGCACCGCCGCGGGAAAGGTCAGGAACAGAACAGGTTCTCCCCTTTTCTCCGCCATAATTCTCGCCGCGGGATTATCGACACGCATGGGAACGGAGAACAAGCTTCTGCTTCCGCTCGACGGAAAGACAGTCATCGGACACACTGTTTCGCGTGTGCTCGCCAGCGATATCCGTGAACTCATTGTGGTTGTCGGCCATGAGGCCGCGAAAGTCAGACAGGCTGTGCTGGCCGAGACATGTAAAAACAAACGCCCGGACACAGAGGTTAAAATCGTGTTCAACGATTCTTATGAAAACGGACAGGGCACATCTGTCTCGTGCGGCACACGCCGGCTGGACGGGGACAGCGCCGCCTGCTTTTATATCCCTGGCGATCAGCCTTTTATATCCCCCGCTGTTATGAGAGCGTTGGCCGAATCATCTGAACCGGGGAAGATCGTTGTTCCGGTCGTCAACGGGAGGCGCACTTCACCCGCACTCTTCGACCGCTCTCTCTATCCGGAACTCGCCTGCCTTAGCGGCGACAGAGGCGGACGCCAGGTGATTGACTCACATGAGAGCGACGCCGTCGCGGAGATTATCTGTCACGACGAGCTCTCCGGCTTCGACCTCGACACCCGGGAATCGTACGAGGCAGCGATAATTAAGCGGGCAGAAATGAGAAGGAGCGAATGACCGCGGCAGAGCCTTCGCGGCCATTTTGTTGAAGGATGAATCATTGTCAGAAAAGAACACCCGGCAGGAGGAAACTCCCCCCGGCTGTGAAAATTGTTTCCTTTTTCGCGGTGAGTGTTATGCTCTTCGCCATATTGTGGGCGGCATTAACTTACGACCATGTCAGTCTCTCGGAGATCATTTTCCACCTGCATGTCCCGATGACAGGTACGGACAAAAACCTCACCCTCAAGGGGATCCTGTCAACATTCATTCCCGCTGTCGGTGTAACGCTGCTATTCGCTTTTCTGATCCTCCCGCGCCGCGGCAGAACAGATGCTCACAAAAGGCGATGGTATGAATGGCGGGGGAAACCCTGGATGGCGCGCGCGCTCACCATGGCTGTCATCGCCGGTCTCCTCTTCCTTTTGCACTTTAACCTCCATTTTCTGAACTATATTACTTCCCAGTTCAACTATTCTTCATTCATTGAATCCCACTATGCCGACCCCAATTGCGTCAATCTGAAAGCGCCGGAGAAAAAGCGAAACCTGATCTTTATCTATATGGAATCGATGGAAGCGACTTACGCCGACATCGAATCGGGCGGCATGATGCCGGAGAACAGAATCCCGCATCTGACAGACATGGCGAAGAACAATTTATGTTTTTCTCATCACGATCAGGCAGTCGGCGGTTTCAGGAACAGCATCGGGACAAGCTGGACAGTGGGAGGCGCTTTCGGATCGATGTCGGGACTTCCCCTTTGTATTCCCGTCTCACAGAAAGTGACAGCGAAACTCGAATCTTTTTTCCCGGGAGTCACGGCACTCGGCGATATCCTGGAGAGAGACGGGTATCGGAATGTGCTGCTGGCGGACAACAAAACTGAATTCGGCGGCCAGAAATTACTCTTTCAGAAACACGGTAACTACGAAATACTCGATTACGACTGGGCGCATGAGAACGGTAAAATACCGAAAGGATACTTTACTTTCTGGGGATTTGAAGATTACCGCCTGTACGAGATAGCCCGTGAAAAACTGACGGCTCTCGCTGAGTCGGACAGACCTTTTAACTTGACATTGTTTACGCTTGACACGCATTTTGAAGATGGATTGCTCTGCCCGAAATGCAGGCATGATTTCGACGATCAGTATTCGCGCGTGATCGCCTGCGCCGATCGCCAGGTGTACGACTTTGTTCAATGGATCCAACAACAGGATTTCTATAAGGACACGACCATCGTCATCGTCGGGGACCACCTCACGATGGATAAAGATTATTGCAAGGATATCGAGCGCGAAGACCGCGCTGTCTACAACTGCCTGATCAACTCTGTCGTACAGGCGGAGAGGAAAAACAACCGCGAATTTATGATCATCGATATGTTCCCGACAACGCTGGCCGCCCTTGGCTACACTTTTGACGGGAACCGCCTGGGGCTGGGCACCAATCTGTTCTCCTCCGGGGAAACATTGTGCGAACAGTACGGCACCGCAGAAGTGGATAAACAATTCTCGTACCGTTCGGGATTTTACGAGAGAGAACTCCTCTACGGCCTCAGAACAGCCCCTACGACCGATTGACTCCTAAACTGACGATCGGATAAACGAAAATGCCGCGGACTGTTCAGTACTGTTCCCTCTCCGTCACACATTCTGACTTTATCTTCCCGACGAGAAATTCCAGAGCGTTTATAACGTGCGGGCGTATATCGCCTCCGACCATGACACGCATGATGTGATCACCCACGGAAAGCATGCCCTCATTCGTCCAGACACGGACATAATAGATCCCGGGCATTTCCCGGACCTCGGCCATGGCGGCGTCGACTTTTTCCCTGTCGCAGGAAAACAGCATGCCGGTGACCGGCGGCGCGTCCTTCTCTCCCCAGCGCGCCGCTGCCCGCGCCGTCCCGCGGACGATACCGCTGTGGGTCAGAAACATGCCTATCTTCCCCGCGTTCTCGCAATATTTTGCTTCTTCGAGCCACTCATCCATTGACGGAGCCGTCTTCTGGTCACCGGCGGACGCCGCGCAATCGGCCGATCCGGAAGAAAACAACATCTCCAGTCCGTGATCGATAGCGCCCAGCACCGCCGCCAGGTTTTCCTTTGCCGCCTTCTCGCTTCCGGGGAGGTTGACAATAAGCGTTCGGCCTCGGATGCCTGCGGCTGCCCTGGACAGGCAGGCCCGCGGCGTAAATTTCAGGCTCTCCGCCCGCATGGCTTCCGGGATACCGCGCGTCTCGCGCTCGACGACCGCCAAAGTCGCTTCAGGCGTCACGTCACGTGGGGAAAAACCGGTTCCTCCTGTTGTCAGAACAAGAGCGACGCGCAGGTGGTCGGCACATTTGACGAGCTCTTCTTTTATGATTTCCGTTTCATCGGGGATGATGCCCCTGTACGCGATTTCATATCCCGCCTTTTCCAGAATGGCGCAGACAGCCCGGCCACTCGTGTCAACGCGTTCACCACGCGCCCCCTTATCGCTTACGGTGATCACCGCCGCTGTGTATTTCATGCTCTGCCATCCTCTCTGTGAAAATCCCCATGAATACCGCCGGTTTTGTCCAGCAGGCGTATATCTGTGATGAGCATGTCCCTCTGCACCGCTTTGCACATGTCGTAGATGGCCAGCGACGCGACGGACACCGCTGTCAGCGCTTCCATCTCCACTCCGGTACGCCCCCCGCAGGAGACTTTTGCGGTTATCTCGACAGAACAGCGCGACTCGTCCAGTGAGAGTGAGATATCCACGCCGTCTATCATAACCGGATGGCACATGGGAATGATATCCGGTGTGCGTTTCGCGCCCATGATGCCGGCTACCTGCGCCACCGTCAGCACATCGCCCTTCCTGACGCCGCCGGTTTTTATTAGTTCCAATGTCTCACGGCTGACCAGCACCCGCGCCGAGGCAGCCGCGGTGCGGCGGGTGGGAGTTTTGCCGCCGACATCGACCATTTTCGCCCGGCCTTCGGCGTTGAAATGTGTGAAATCGCTCATCCTTTTATCCTCCGATCGTGTTCATGCCGCGCCCGGCCAGGCTTCGGCTGTGGCTCGACAGTTCCGCATGGCGGACGGGTTTGGCGCCAATGGCTCTTTTGAACTGTTCCGTCATTTCTTCAAGATTCATGCCCTTTATCGGGAGCTCCTGCGCGGAGTGCAGACAGGGCTTCAGCTTGCCGTCGGCCGTCAGGCGGATCCGATTGCAGCTTCCGCAGAAATGAGCGCTGACAGGGCTGATCATTCCGACATCTCCCTTCGCGTTCGGCAGGCGGTAAAGCTTCGCCACACCATCGTTCGAAGGCCGGGGAACTGCTTCCGGCAGCGCCTCCAACACAGCGGAGCAGGGGATATAGGCGCTCTCGCCAAAATCACCGCCGCCCGGCATGGGCATCAGTTCGATAAAACGCACATCAAGAGGGTACTGCAAGGTGAGTTCCGCCAGGCGGCGTATCTCCGTGTCATTGAATCCGCCGATGAGGACTGTATTGATCTTCACTTGATTAAATCCGGCGGAGAGCGCCGCGTGCAGGCCGTTAAGTGCTTGAGAGAGTGAGCCGTGTCTCGTGATATACGCATACTTTTCCTCATCCAGCGTATCGAGACTGATATTGACGCGGCTTACGCCCGCCTTGCGCAGCGGTACGGCCATCTCTGCCAGCCGCGTCCCGTTTGTCGTGATGCAGAGCTCTTTTATGCCGTCGACCGCCGCGGCGCGGCGGCAAATGGAAAGGAGGTTCTTCTTCACCAGAGGTTCTCCCCCCGTGATACGCAGCTTTGTGACACCCAGCGAAGCTGCCGCTTCCACCGCCCGGATCATTTCATCCTCGGTCAGCATCTCTTCATGCCGCTTCTTGCAGACGCCGTCTTCCGGCATGCAGTAAAGGCAGCGGAGGTTGCAAAGCTCCGTCACCGATAACCGAAGATAAGTAATGTCACGTCCATAACTGTCACGCATCGATGACCCCCGATCTCATACAGACAAAAGCTCAATGATCAGTACGGAACGGACACTCCCGCCGACAAAACGAGAGAGCGAGCCACTGCGGAAAATGCCGCCGGCTCCCGGATGATCATTTTCATATCTATTCTATGATTTCAATCTGGCACATACGCATCGCGTCAAGCGCTCTCCGATGGCTCTCAGGCGTCACGCCCGCGCAGCCGCGCGCGTCAACCGCGATGGGCACCTCCGGGAAGAAAGCTTTGATCAGGAGAGCATTTGAAATCACGCAGATATCCGTGCAAAGGCCGACGAATTCAATCGAACGGATCGGATCCTGCGCGTCTAACTCTTTCAGAATTTCGACGAGATCACTTGATCCGAATGTCTCCTTCAGAACCGCCGGTTCCTCTCGCAGGGCTTCGACCTCCGGGACGAGCTTCCAGCCTTCCGTACCCTGAATACAGTGCTTCACCGGAAGATTCTTCCCCTCCTGCGTCTCCAGATAATCGCCGCGGTGCGTATCCTGCGTAAAGAGTACGCGCCCATCGAAACCCGCCGCCTTTTCGACGACATGCCCGACAATCCGACGCGCTTCCGGTGTCCCGAGAGAACCGTCGACAAAATCATTCTGCATGTCCACAACAATTAAAATATTCTGCATGAAATACCTCCTAGACAAAAGCCCCGGAAACGGTGTGTCCCCGGGGCTATTCTGTCAACGATGCATACCTTGTCTTCGGCGATTATTCGTCGAGAAGGCGGACGACTGTCCCTGATCCAACGGTCTTGCCGCCTTCGCGGATAGCGAATTTCAGACCGGGTTCAATAGCGATCGGCGTGATGAGCTCAACAGAGATCTCCACGTGGTCACCGGGCATGCACATTTCAACGCCTTCCGGCAGTTTCGCGACACCGGTCACATCCGTCGTACGGAAGTAGAACTGCGGGCGATAGCCATCAAAGAAAGGCTTATGGCGTCCGCCCTCGTCCTTCGTCAGGACGTAGACCTGTCCGACAAAACGCGTATGCGGTTTGATGGAGCCGGGCTCAGCGACGACCTGTCCGCGGCGGACTTCGTTGCGGGCGACACCGCGGAGCAGAAGACCGACATTATCGCCGGCTTCCGCGTGGTCCAGCATCTTACGGAACATTTCAATACCGGTGACAACAGTCTTTCTCGGCTCGTCCGCGAGGCCGACGATCTCAACGGGCCTGTTGAGGTCAATCTGACCGCGCTCCACACGGCCGGTGACAACGGTCCCACGGCCGGTGATGGTCATGACATCCTCGATCGGGCACGCGAAAGGCTGATCGGTCGGACGCGTGGGTGTCGGGATGAACTCATCGACGGCTTTCATCAGCTCAAGGATCGGAGCGTAAACGGGATCGTTCAGATCGGTGCTGGTGGATTCAAGCGCTTCAAGGGCTGAACCGCGGATGATCGGCGTATCGTCGCCGGGGAAATCATACTCATTCAAGCGCTCGCGGATCTCCATATCGACGAGCTCCAGAATCTCTTCGTCATCGACCTGGTCTGTCTTGTTCATGAAGACGACGATAGCCGGAACGCCCACCTGGCGGGCGAGCAGAATGTGCTCACGCGTCTGGGGCATCGGGCCGTCGACAGCGGAGACGACGAGGATCGCGCCGTCCATCTGCGCGGCGCCGGTGATCATGTTTTTAATATAGTCGGCGTGCCCGGGGCAGTCGACGTGGGCGTAGTGACGGGAAGCCGTCTCATACTCAACGTGAGAGGCGTTGATTGTGATACCGCGCGCTCTCTCTTCAGGCGCCTTATCGATGGCCGCGTAGTCTGTGAAACTGGCGAGACCTTCGCTGGCGAGAACCTTCGTAATGGCGGCTGTCAGTGTCGTTTTGCCGTGGTCGACGTGACCAATGGTGCCGACGTTGACGTGCGGCTTGGTTCTTTCAAATTTTTGTTTTCCCATTAAGATATCCTCCTGCTGGTAGATCGTAATCCGAATCTAAAATGATAAGTTTTGCAATACCTCTTTATCTTCTCACAAAACTCGCTTATGCGCAATGAATCGCGCTGTGCGACGGCTTTCTGTCAGCCTTTCGCGGTTTTAATAGTGTTTTTTCGCAATGAGCGCGCGGACGCTTTCAGGCACCTGTTCAAAGTGGCTGATCTGCATCGTAAAAACACCGCGCCCCTGTGTTCTCGATCTCAGGGAAGTCGCGTAGCCAAACATCTCTGACAGGGAGACAAAGGCGTCGACAACCTGAGCGTTGCTTGTCGCTTCCATCCCCTGGATCTGACCGCGCCTCGCGCTGATGTCCGAGAGTACATCACCGAGGTATTCACCCGGTGTGATAATGTCAACCTTCATGATCGGTTCCATGAGAATCGGACCGGCTTTTTCGAGCGCGTCGCGAAGGGCCATCGACCCGGCGATACGGAAAGCGATTTCCGACGAGTCGACCTCATGGTATGATCCGTCGAGGACCGTCACCTTGATATCGACAACGGGATAGCCGGCGACAACGCCCGCATTCATCGCGTCGCGGATTCCTTCTTCGAGCGGTTTCATGAATTCCTTCGGAATCACGCCGCCAACTGTTTTATCCTCGAAAACGAAACCTTCGCCCGCTTTGAGCGGTGAAATCTCGATGACAGCGTGACCGTACTGGCCGTGACCGCCTGTCTGGCGGACGAACCGTCCCTCACCCCTTGCGGTCCTGGTAATCGTCTCGCGGTACGCGACCTGCGGCTGCCCGACATTCGCCTCGACTTTAAACTCGCGAAGCAAACGGTCGACTATGATCGCGAGATGCAGTTCACCCATCCCGGAGACGATCATCTGGCCGGTCTCTTTGTCAATGCGAGTGCGGAACGTGGGATCCTCTTCAGACAGCTTTGCGAGGGCGGTTTCCATCTTCTCCTGGCTCGCTTTCGATTTCGGCTCTATCGCGACGGAAATGACCGGTTCGGGGAATTCCATGCTTTCGAGGATGATCGGCGCCTGCTCCACACACAGCGTATCACCTGTTGTCGTGTTGCGAAGTCCTACCGCGGCCGCGATATCGCCCGCGTAAACCTCGTCCACATCCGAGCGGTGATTGGCGTGCATCATGAGAATGCGCCCGATACGCTCCCGCTTGTCTTTCGACGCGTTCAATACGTAGGAGCCCGCTTTCAATGTGCCGCTGTACACGCGGAAAAAGCAGAGCTGTCCCACGAAGGGATCTGTCATCACCTTAAACGCGAGCGCTGAGAAAGGCGCTTTATCGTCCGTGTCGCGCGTCGTTTCCTCTTCCGTCTTCGGGTCAATGCCGGCGACGGCGGGGATGTCGACAGGGGACGGCAGGTACTCAACCATCGCGTCCAGTAGCATCTGCACACCCTTGTTCTTATAGGATGAACCGCAGGTGACAGGAATAATCTTCGTCGCGATGGACGCTTTCCGCAACGCTGTTTTCAGCTCCTGCACCGTGATTTCCTCATCCATGAGAAATTTATCGGCCAGATCTTCATCTGTTTCGCAGATCGCCTCGACCATGCGCGCGCGCCATTCTTTCGCTTCCTCGAGCTGACTCTCGTCAATATCCGATTCGGTGATCGTCTTCCCGAGATCTTCATCCTGATAGAGTTCCGCTTTCATTGACATCAGATCGATGATGCCGATGAATGAATCCTCTTTGCCGATAGGTAATTGAATCGGGATGGCGTTGGCCCCGAGGCGCTCTCGCATCATCTTCACGACATGGAAAAAATCGGCGCCGAGAATGTCCATCTTATTGATGTACGCCAGACGCGGTACGCCGTAATTGTCCGCCTGTCTCCAGACAGTCTCAGTCTGCGGTTCCACGCCGCCCTTGGCGCAGAGAACCGTCACCGCTCCGTCTAACACGCGAAGAGAGCGCTCAACCTCAACCGTAAAGTCGACGTGACCCGGCGTATCGATGATGTTGATACGGCAGTTCTTCCATTGAGCGGTCGTCGCTGCAGACGTGATCGTAATCCCGCGTTCCTGTTCTTCCGGCATCCAGTCCATCGTAGCGGCCCCCTCGTGGGTTTCGCCCAGACGGTGGATGCGCCCCGTGTAGTACAGAATGCGTTCCGTCGTGGTCGTCTTGCCAGCGTCAATATGAGCCATGATGCCGATATTTCTTGTATTCTCAAGCGAGAATTCTCTTGGCATCGTCAAACCTCCTGATTATTATCTTCCTTCTTCTAAGCTGTATACTTACTTATTGTTTTTATAAACCTTAATGTTCACTGTTCAGCGAACGATCCGCCGGCGGATTACCACCGGTAGTGAGCAAACGCGCGGTTTGCTTCTGCCATGCGGTGAATTTCTTCTTTTCTCCTGAAAGCCGAACCAGACTGTTTCGACGCGTCGATCAACTCATTGGCGAGACGTTCTTTCATCGTACGTTCGCTTCTGGAGCGCGCAGCCTGGACAATCCAGCGCAATGCGAGCGTCTGGCGTCTTTCCGGGCGCACTTCCATCGGGACCTGATAGTTCGATCCGCCGACACGGCGCGCTTTGACTTCCAGCACGGGCATCACATTCTCCATGGCTTGGTTGAAAACTTCCAGAGGCGGCTGCCCGACGCGGTCTTCCATCAGATCGAACGCGGCATATACAATCGTTTGCGCGAGTTCTTTCTTGCCGTCCAGCATGACGTTATTGATCAGCTTGGCGACGCGGATGTCGCCATAGACGGGATCCGGCAGCACTTCTCTCTTGGGTACATGACCTTTCCTTGGCAATGGTCTTCCCTCCTTTCATGATTATGCGGGTTCTTTTCCGGGAACCCGAAACCACAGGTACTCACGATATGGACACGTGTCATGCGCAAAAACAGGCCTGAGAATAGCGGAGGCGTGTATTTGACTGCATGTTTGTCCAACCGCTGGCTACACTACTTGGTTTTCGCGACCTTCGGGCGCTTGGTACCGTATTTCGAACGGCCTTGTTTGCGATTCGCGACGCCGACTGTGTCGAGCGTTCCGCGAATGACATGGTAGCGCACGCCGGGCAAGTCCTTCACACGGCCGCCGCGGATGAGCACCACACTGTGCTCCTGCAGGTTGTGGCCGATGCCTGGGATATACGCGTACACCTCGTGCTGATTTGTCAGACGGACACGGGCGACCTTGCGCAAGGCAGAATTCGGCTTTTTCGGTGTCGTCGTCTTGACCACCGTACACACGCCGCGCTTCTGTGGCGACGCATAGAATGACGGACGCCTGCGCAGCGTATTGAGCCCCGAAGCCAGCGCAGGGACATGAGATTTACTCTCCTTCTGTTCCCGCCCTTTCTTAACCAACTGGTTGAACGTAGGCATTCACACTCCTCCTTTCTTTCATTGCTCGAAAAAGTCACCCGTTCACAGACGGGCGACCGAAGTAGATAATAGCAGGATTGCGCCCGCTTGTAAAGTAAGGAATTACCTGAACTCCTTTTCACAATTCCCGCAGAAGCGTCACTTCGATGAGGTCGCCGTCTTTCCACGCGGGTGTGCCGGGTGTCAGCCGGATTATCCCGTCGGCTGCCAGGCAGCGCGGAACGCCGGCTTTTTTGAAATTGATCAAAGAGGCGGACAGCTGGCCGTCCTCAGAGCGCTCGAGTTCGGCGGCAAGGAGAAAGGCGATGCCGCGCGGACCTTCGACATCTCCTCGCACGGGTACTTTGATTTTGTGCACCGGCACTTCCGGCAGATGAAGCCAGTACGCAAGGCACGGCATCACGAGCCATGACAAAACATTGAGGCAGCCGTAAGGCGGACCGGGGACAACGATCACCGGCTTGCCCGCGACGCTCGCAAGCGCTGTCGGTCGGCCGGGGCCGCACTGTGACCAATGGAAGAGAATGTCTCCCTGCTCATCGAGCAGGCGGAGCGCCTGATCTTCAAACCCCTTGGAAGATCCGCCGTTGATCAGGATGAGATCGTTGTCGGTCAATGCCGCTTCCAGCGCGCATCTCATCTGATCGCGGTCATCCCTGATAATCGGCGACAGCACCACCTCCGCGCCCTGATCTTCGAGCAGCGCCCGGGCCATGAGGCTGTTGCAGTCGACGTTCTGCCCGCGCTCAAGCGGCTGTCCCACAGGGACAAGCTCCGATCCCGTGGGAATAAAAGCGACGCGCGGTTTCCGGAAGACGGGCACCTGTTCGAGGTTGCCGATGGCGAGCACCGCGAGATCGGTGGCGCTGAGCTTGCGGGGCGCCGGGAGCAGAAGCTGTCCCTCCCTGACGACGCGCCCCGACGGCGAGACGTACATGCCGGGGTGAATAACGAGGTCATCGGAAAAGGCAACACCCCGGTCCGATGCGTCAAGGGTCACCTGCTCAATGGGAACGACCGCGTCATATGCGTCGGGAAAATCGTCTCCCGTGTCGGCGAAATCGTATTCCTCTCCACACCGCCATGTGTCTGGGGACAGGGGCTTCCCGTCGGGGCAAAGAGCGCTCTTAACACAAATGCCGTCCATCATGGCGGCGCGCACCAGAGGGATATTGGACTGCGCAAACTGCGGTTCGGCCAGAATGCGCCCTTTTGCCTGCGTGAGCGGCACCCGCTCTTCCTTCATCCTATCCGGCCAGTGTGAGCGAAACAGCTCAAGACCTTCATCCATCGTGACATTTTCTCTTTGTACTTTCATGACGCCACACTTTCTTTCACAGTGATTCCGCCGCGTTTCACGCGTGTGCAACAGGAAGCGCAACCGGTATCTTCGGGCAGGAGCCAAATAACGGCATTTCATACGCGTACGGCAGGACGCGCTTCGCCGCTTATCGCAGCAGCACGTCCTGCCGTCGGCGTGTCCGCCTTTTATAACAGGCGCTTAAGGCTGCAGAGACGGGGAGCAGCCTTTTCTTGTTGCTTCTAAGCTCCCAGCAGAGCTCTGACATCTTCTTCTGTCAACGGCAGCTGGTAAAACAGACTGAAGAATTCCTGAACCTCTTTCTCCATGTCGTAGTTGAATACCTCCGGGTAAAGGATGTTTGCGACATAGCGGAGTCCGAGATACTGCTGAGATGACGGAGGCCGGTCGATCCAGCTGAACGGCAGGCGCGGCGCCTCATACACGCGGCCGTCCTTGACAGCCTTAATGTTGGCCCAGTTCTCATTCGTTGTGATCTCCTTGTACGGGCTGTTCCCGCCGCTTCCCATAAATATAACCTCCGGATTCCACGCGATGACCTGTTCAAGAGAAACAGGCGTCATGCCGGATCCGGGCGTCAACTCAACCGCGGCGACGTTTTTGGCACCCGCGTAACGGAAAACAGCGGCGTGCGAGGACATCTCCGGTTCCGTCGCGAGGCCGTTCGGTTTTTCTGCGTAGTAAAGCGTGACGCGTTTGTCTTCCTCAATCGACGCGACTTTTTCCTCCACGTCTTTCAGTGTGGCTTCACAGTATTGGGCCATTTTCTCGCAGCGTTCTTCCTCGCCGAAAACTTTGCCGAGGAAGCGGTAGGCTTCCGCGCGCTTCGGGAAAAGCCCGTTGACAACGAGGACGGGAATGCCGAGCTTATTTTGCAGTTCATCGGCTTTTTCCTTGGTCGTCTCATCAATTTTCATCGGCCCCATCGAGATAAAAACCTGTGAGCCGGACGCGAGCACTTCCTCCGGATTGATGGCTTTGCCCCCGTCAAAATTGCCGAATACTTTCAGCCCTTTGGCCAGAGGCATATATTTCAGCTGCTCTTCCGACAGTTCCGATACAAGGCCGGCCATGCGCTCCGGATTTATCGTATAGATCATCAGCTGCGCCAGCGGGCTGGGGTAGTAGACCTTCATCAGTTTGGCGGGGCTCGGTATTTCCACCTTCCGCCCGCTCATGTCTTCGATCGTGACGGTATCGCTCTCCGGTTCTGTCTCCGGTATCGTCGGGGGCGGGAGTGTCACATTTTCCGACGGCTGCGTCTGGAAAGATGTCGGGTCATGATTCGATTCATCCGGCGTTTTTCCGGGTTGGCACGCGGGAAGAATCAGAAGAGCCAGCACCAGCAACAGGGCCGCGGCAGTCAGTTTCATCTTTTTCATACGCCATTCCTTTCTTTTTTCAAGCATATTTCCTGATCTATCTTAATCACTTCCTGCGAAG
The DNA here is from genome assembly GCA_029570375.1 of Bacillota bacterium. Lineage (GTDB taxonomy): Bacteria > Bacillota > Clostridia > Saccharofermentanales > DTU023 > UBA4923. The sequence continues at coordinate 182,499 of JAKPXB010000040.1, forward strand.
TGAACTGTACGCGTTATGTGTCTTCACCCGTGCGAGGATTCGGCGTACTTTGCCTGCGGCAGATACCATACGGCCGGTTCGGGTGGCCGTATTATTCTGAAGACTGTTTCTCCGAGTTCAGCGGAATACAGACGTGCTGCTCCCCATGATGCGGAAGGCTGATTCCCTGCACATGGACAGCGAGATCGTAGAGCCCGCTCAAGCTGTCCGAAGTCATCACCTCTGCCGGCGACGCGTCCTTAACAATTTCGCCCTTTTCCATGAGCATCACCTCATCCGCGGCATGGAAACAATGGGCGGGATCGTGTGTCACCATCAGAATTCCCATCCCATAAGCGCATAGTTTTCGGATCTGGTTGAGAACCCGAAACTGATTGCCGTAATCCAGGCTGGTCGTCGGCTCATCCATGATCAGAAACGACGCCTGCTGGGCGAGGGCGCGCGCGATCAGCACAAGCTGCTTCTGTCCCCCCGAAAGCTTGGTGTAGGGGTGTTCCGCGAAGCACTCCATATGAACCTGCTCCAGGCACGCATGCGCGACGGCTAAATCTTCCTGCTTTTCAATGCCCATCCGGCCGAGATAAGGCGTTCTCCCCATACGGACGACATCGCTGACCTTATACGGAAACGGCGGCCTGTGCGCCTGCGGAATATACGCGAGGTGGAGCGCGCGTTTCTTCTCGTCAAGGCTCAGGATATCGGTACCGCCGCACTCAACAGAACCGCTTCGCGCCGGGAGCAGCCCCAGAAGCGTCTTCAGCAGGGTCGTCTTCCCGCACCCGTTGGCGCCCAGGATCGCGACGAAAGAACCGGGGCGGATGGTGAGAGAAACCTTCCTCACAATATCCGGCCCTTTTTCGTACCCGCTGACCAGACCGCGCACGTTAAGAGGCGATGAAGCTATCTGACGCGGTCTTAACATCAGAGAGTCTTTCATGCTTTACCTGCTCTCTGCTTGAAAATCACGGCAAAAAAAGGAATCCCCATCACGGAGGTCAATATGCCGATCGGAAGTTCTACAGGAAAAGCATTCCGGCAGATCGTGTCACAGATGACAAGATACGCGCTGCCGAGAATAGCGGAGATCGGAAGAAGCGTGCGGTAGTTCGGCCCCGCCAGGGCGCGGGCGAGATGCGGAATAACGAGGCCAACCCAGCCGATCTGTCCGCAGATCGATACACTGGACGCTGTGATGATCGTGCACGCTAGAATGGTCGTAAAGCGCACGCGCCTTGTGTTGACCCCCATTGACCGCGCTTCCTCTTCGCCAAAGGAGATCACATTCAGCTTCTGGCGGTTAAAAAACAGAATGGCGGCCGCGAAAATGAGCGGGATCAGCACCTGCAGCACGTGCTTTCGCTCGACATCGTTAAAGGATCCCATGAGCCAGAAGGTAATCGCGGGCAGGCTCTGGTCGGGGTCAGCGAGAAATTTTATGATGGAAAGGCCGGCGTTGAAAAGCCCCTTGACCAGCATCCCCCCGAGTACGAGCGCGAGAATGGGGTCCGACGGCATGAAGCGTTCGAAACGCGCTGACAGGAACACGGCAAGCAAGGCAAAGACCAGAGCCGTCACCTGGATCCTGCTGATCGTCTCCGACTGAATGATGGCGAGAGCCGCGCCGAAGCTCGCACCGGCTGTCACCCCGAGGATATCCGGTGAAACGAGAGGATTGCGAAACATCCCCTGATAGGCGGAACCCGCGATACTGATACCGGCGCCGACGATAAGGACAACGATCACCCGCGGTAAACGGACATTGAACAGAACTGTCTTCATGTTCTGATCCGCAATCTGTGATGGATCTTTGAAGCGCCAGTATATCGTCCGGAAGAGGTCCTGCAGGCTGATCGGATAGCGTCCCAGAGTAAAGGACAGGACGAAGAGAGCAAGAGGGATGAGAATGAGAATCGGCCACCACTGCTGAAAGATACGCAGGCGCCTCTGCTGTCTCGTCAGGAGAAGCGGCTGTCCGCCGGGAGTACCGCTGTTCTCGGAGGTTTTCTTCATCGGTTGTCGCCTCCGCGATCCCCGGCTTCTCCATATTCTGCACATTTTACGGAGGGAAAACCTCGGCCTCCGTCTATGGCCTCAGAAGATTTCTGCCAGCAGAACCAGTGTCCGTCTCCGGTATGGGAAAAAATGTGATAGCGATCTCCCCACGCGTTGAAAAGCGCTTCATACGCCGCGTCGTCCAGAATATGCATCGGCAGGGTGCGCAGGAACCGCCTCTCCTGCTCCTGAACTGTTGCGCACCACTCCCCGTCTTCGCGCAAACGAAGCTCCTGAAAGGCTGTGCTCCCCCGGCCGCCCCCGATATAGGCGATACCTCCTTTTTTTAATACGCGCCTCAATTCGCTGAAAGCTGTGCGCTGATCCTCCCAGAACCTCTGCGAACCGCGGCTGAAAATGAAATCGAATTGATTGTCTTTCACCGGGATGGCATGCACATCCGCCTGAAGAAGATGTACAGGCAAGTCGCCATCGTGAGAATGTATACGATCAGCAGCCCGCTCAAGCCCTTCTTTTCGGAGATCGAGCAGACTCACGCTCGCGACGCGCGTCTGCCTCAACAGCGCGAGCGTCATTCCGCCCGGACCACATCCGACATCCAGAATATGCGCTTGTTCAATGGAAAAAGATGAACCGTCAGAGAAAGGCGCACAGCGCTCCAGCATGGTCGATACAATATCGTCATACATCCGAACGTTCCAAATCGACTCGCTCGCGCGGTCGAAAGCGCTGTAATCTCTTACCGTTTGATTCATCTCACATACCCCCGAATAGTAAATAAATGCTAATCGTTGGCTGTTTGAGACTAACACAATCAAGGCGAAAGTTCAATAAAAACAAATCGATTCTGTATAATTCTGACAATTTTTTGTATGTATACGAACAAAAACGACCTGCCCGGTTCAGGGAAAACCGCTGCGATCACGCCTCTTCGAATTGACTCCTGTACAGGAAGGCGTACTGGCCGTTTCTTTCGAGAAGTTCGGCATGCGTTCCGCGCTCGGCAATACCGTTTTCGGAGAGGACGAGAATCTCGTCGGCGTTCCGGATGGTCGACAGGCGGTGAGCGATAACGAGCGTCGTGCGGTCGCGCGACAGTTCGTCGAGGGCCGCCTGGATGGCGCGCTCGCTGATGTTGTCGAGGGAGCTCGTCGCTTCGTCGAGAATCAGAATCGGCGGATTGCGGAGAAAAGCGCGCGCAATCGAAACGCGCTGGCGCTCGCCGCCGGAGAACCGGACGCCGCGCTCGCCTACAATCGTCTCGTATCCCGCCGGCAGCGATTCAACAAATTCGTCGATGTGCGCTTTTTTCGCGGCGTCGCGTATCGCGTCATCCGATGCCTCGCGGTCGCCGTAACTGATGTTATCTCGGACAGAGCTGTTGAACAGGTAAACATCCTGCTGGACGACAGCGATATTCCGACGAAGGGAACGGAGCGTGAAATCGCGTATATCGATACCGTCGACGAGAACACGACCGCCCGTCACATCATAAAACCGCGGAATGAGAGAGCATATCGTCGTTTTCCCCACACCGGAAGGACCGACGAGGGCGACTGTTTTTCCCGCTTCGATTGAAAACGACAGATCAGTCAGAACTTTCTCGCCGCCGTAAGAGAACGACACATGGTCAAACTCGATGCGTCCTTTCAATACGCCGGCATCAACGGCCTCCGTCAGGTCCTTTACATCCGGCTCCGTGTCGATAATTTCGACCATCCGCCGAAACCCCGTCATCCCCTTCTGAAACTGCTCATTAAATTGAATCAGCGTGCGGATCGGCACGAGGTACATGTTGATATACAGGACAAAGGCGATGGCATCGCCAGCCCGGAGCGTCCCCCGGATGACGAAAAAGCCCCCCGCGATCAGCGTTGTCAGATAGAGCATTCCCTGCATGAACTGATTCAGCGTGAAGTATTTTCCCATGAAGAAATACATGCGTTTCTTCGAGTAATAAAAAGCTTCGTTCCCGTGATGGAACTTCTCCATTTCGATCGACTCGTTTGAAAAAGACTGCACGGTGCGGATTCCCGACAAGCTGTCCTGGACGATCGCGTTCACATCGGCGATCTTGCGGCGGTTATCCATAAAAACATTCGTCATTCTTGCCCGATACCCGAACATGACAATAACGAGCAGTATTGTAAAGAAAAGCAGGATCAGTGACAGATAGATATGGATGCGCGCCAGAATCACAAAGGAGCCGATAATTTTGAACAGTGAAATAAATACATTCTCCGGACCGTGATGCGCGAGTTCCGTGATATCGAACAAGTCGGTAATCAGCCGCGACACCATCTTCCCGGTACTCGTCTTGTCGAAGAAGGAGAACGACAGCTTTTCCATATGACCGAAGAGCACGCCCCTCATGTCCGTCTCGATGCGCGCGCCGAGAATATGTCCCCACGATGTGACAAAGTAAAGGGACGCCGCTTCCACAAGGTAAAGGACGAACATCAGCGCTGCCGTTTTTATGAGAATCGGTGCGATCAGCGACTTGTCCTGAAGCGTAAACACATCGTTGACGAGATAGCGGATCAGCGCGGGGAACGCCAATCCCGCGCCGCCGGTAATCGCCGCGCATAGCAGATCCGCGGCGAAAAGACCTTTGTACGGGATATAGTATGCGACAAATCGCCGGAGCAGCGATTTGTCCTTCTCCGCTTTCATCAGCTTTGGGACGGCGATTCCGCGCCGCCGGCCGGAAAGACCATCAGATTGATGCCGATCCCGGGGTCCATCTCCCGTTCAATGGTGCCCTTCAATAGACTGATCACAATCTCACATGTGACGGCAACACGCGCTTCGCTGAGATGCCCGCCGACAACGGCGCCTGTTTCATCACTGATTGTCATATGCATATGGATATAGGGAGCGCCTTCCTGCGCCGTGATATTCCCGATGAGACTGGTAATCTCATATTCGCCTTTGAATTCGTTCACGAGATAGCGGCGCTTCTCAAGCGAATAGAGGCCGAGCCTGGCGTAGTCGACGGCTCCGATGCCGCTTAAAAAGCCGAGACCGATCTGCTCTTTCTGACAAAGATCATGAATGGCTTTTACAATCTCTTCCCCGCGGTCGATACGCAGGATATACGCGCTGTCAGTTTTCAAATAGTTCATCGCAGGGACACTCTTTCTATGCCGTAAACATCGCCATCGGTGAGCGGCAAAACGCTTAATTACGCTTTCTGTTACAGCGTTTCTTCAAGATAAGGGCGGGCGAGTTTAATGAGAGCACTGGCGCCGAGGCGTGACGCGCCGATCCTGAGATAGGTGAGCGCGTCCTCCAGCGAGCGAATCCCCCCCGAAGCTTTTACGCCGATGTGCGGACCGACATTGGCGCACAGGAGCCGGACATCGTCCGGTGTCGCTCCGCCGGACGCAAACCCGGTAGATGTCTTGATGAAATCGGCTTCACAGGCGGTAACAATCTCAGAGAGGCGTATTTTCTCGTGTTCGTCGAGTTCGGACGTTTCGATAATGACTTTCAGGATCGCGTCATCGCAGAGATCCCGGATTTGCTCAATCTCGTCCGTGATAAAATCCCAGAGGCCGTCTTTGACCCAGCCGAGATTGATGACCATATCGATCTCTGAGGCGCCATTTTCTAGCGCGTCCTCTGTCTGGTACAGTTTGGAACCCGTCGTGTCATACCCGTTCGGGAACCCGATCACCGTACAGATAGGAAGAGCACCGTCCACATAGTTGACGGCCTCACTGACATAAGAGGCGGGAATGCAGCAGCTCGCGCACCCGAATTCCATCCCCTCTCTCAGCAGCTTCGTTATCTCATCATATGTGGCTGCCGGCCGCAAAAGCGTATGATCCGTCGCCCTCAGAATACGTTCGACATCTGCTCTTTCCATGGTCAGTCCTCCTTCACTGCGCTCGATTGCCCTGCTCTATTGTCGCACATTTTATTGTGCGATATCCATCCTTATTGCTTTTCAATGGGCGATGTCTTCTTTTTGACTGTGTCATCCGGTTCTGTCGCCGGAACGCTTTCCTGATCGAAGAACCCCCGCATATCACTCAGTATAAATGCTTCCGGAGGAAAAGGGACGGTTCTTTTCTCTCTCCCCGCCTGAAAAACAGCGAGAATGTGGCGAAGTGCCGCAAGCCCAGCTTCTGCGGAGGCAAGCGCCGGCCGCCCTTCCTCAATAGCATCGAGAATGTCTCCATACATAAACGTATACGGATTCCCGAGCGCTTTCAGTACTCCGATACCTTCACGTTTCACGCGGTTCACCACTGCGTCCGCCAGCAGCTTCCGGTGGTATTTTCTCCCGCCGTCGCCGAGAATTGTAACTTTCGGTATACCGCCTGATACAGACGCGTTCACTGTCCCGCGCTCACAGCGGAGAAAGAAAGACGCTTCCCGGCGCCGCGGGTCGCTGTTTGTCGTGCCTTCAATAAGCAGGAGACGGTTGTTCTTCAGAAGCAGTGTCCCGACGGCGAGATCGGCGGCTTCGATCTGATGGCACTGGCGCAGCAGCGTGCCTGTCGCTTCGACCGGCACCGCGTCCATCAGCCATGTCATCAGATCGACGGCGTGAATACTCTGATTCATGAGTGCCCCGCCTTCACTCTCCCAGGTTCCAAACCAGGGAGCCTGATCGTAGTAAGCCTGGCTGTGTCCCCAGCGGACAGCCACCGAACCGTAGAGAACCTCTCCCAGGACACCGCTGCCCACCAGGTCTTTCATCTCCGGAACACCGGGGATATAGCGGTATTTCATACCGACAGCCATAACGCGCTTTCTCTCCCGCGCGTACTCAATCAGCTGCTCGGCTTCGCCGACATCGAGTGTGAATGGCTTCTCGACGATGAGATGCGTGCCGGCACGGAGCGCCTTCTCCGCGATCGAAAAGTGCGTCGCCGGCGGTGTGGCGATCACCGTCAGATCAATCGGCGTCTTTCCCAGTATTTCATCGACCGAGTCAGCCCGGAGGGGAACGGGGAAGCGCCGGCCACGACCGGCTATGACCGCTTCCAATGCTTCCCTGTTTCTGTCGGCGATGGCGGCGAGCTCAACATAACCCCGTCTCTCAAAAAAGCGGATGGCTTTCAGGTGGCCGGCAGAGGCGCGGCCACAGCCGACGAGCGCTATTCTCAAACGTTTATAGGGTTTTTTCCGCCTGTCTGTATTCATCCTCTCCCATTGTCCCGCGCTTGTCCGTCCTTCCCGGAAGTCCTCAGACCGACAGGCCCGTCCTGTAACCCGCCCGTACCGCCTGCGCGATCATCCCCGCGTCCGCCGCGTCGCCGAGGAGATGGATCTCCGGCGTGATGTACTCGTCTTTGAGCAGACGATAGAACGAATCGTCCGGCTCGCTCCCGACAGCGAGAACAACGAGATCCGCCTCGATTGAGCGGGTGCGGATCTCCTGTCTGATCGGTTTCGCCAGAGGGTTGGGAATATTCTCGGGGAGAACCGGCGTCCACGTATTGTAAGGATCCGGTACCGTAGCAGACTCGTTTACCCTGACGGAAACGCTTCCTTCCCCGATGCTCTCCAGCCGCGCGCAATTCATCAGTTTGACACCGCGCTTCTCAAGCTCATGGATGATATGGGTCCGGTTGGCCGTACAAATACCGCCCATAAAGACAGGGAGCATTTCAACTACGGTGACTTCCATATCGTGTTCGGCGGCAAGCATCAGCGCCACTTCAGATCCGACTGTCCCGCCGCCCACGACAACCGTTTTCCGCTTATCCTGGAGGAGCGTCAAATCTCCCAGAAGCGACCGGGCGAGGACAGCCCGTTCGATTCCGGGGATGTCTGGAACCGTCTCACGGCTTCCCGTCGCACATACGATCACATCGTAGTGACCGTTCGCAAGCATAGCGAGTGTCGCCTCCGTATTCAGAAGGAGCTTGAAGTCGGGGTTGTCCCGGTCACATATTTCGACAGTGCGCTCCATCCATTCGAGGTAATTTCTCACATCGCGCTTGAACAGCGGAACAGACGCGAGCCGCACCGTGCCGCCGACACCTTCCTGCTGATCGATCAGGTGTACCTCGTGGCCGCGGCTGAGAGCAGCCATCGCGCATTCGAAGCCGGCGGGGCCCGCTCCCACGACCGCGATTTTCTTCCTGACGGGCGCCTTGGGCGGCTCCGCGGGAAGCGCCGACTCAAAGGAAGTCCGCGGATTGACAGCGCAGCACGGATGGCCTCCTTCGACAAATTCATGGATACAGGCTTCCTGACAGCCGATGCACGGCCGGATGGCGTCAACCCTGCCGGCGTAAGCTTTCTGCGGCCACGCGGGATCGGCGAGCAACGGCCTTCCAAGCATCACCATATCGCACATTTCATCCGCCAGAGCCTTCTCCGCGAGGTCGGGATAACCGAGTTTGCCAACGGCGGCGACGGGGACGGGAAGTCCTTTGTTTGAGACGATTTTATGCTCAGCAAAATAGTCTTTGACCAGCTTGGATACATGAAGAAAAACACCGGGTTTCATTGTCACAGGCGGATGCGGGAGCCACCAGTTGTCGTAACATCCGAGGTCGACATCGAACAGATCGACGCCTGCCGCGACCAGGTTCTTCATATAGTCGAGCGTCTGTTCGATTGTCCGCTCATTTCTGAATTTCCGCAGTGTCTTTACCGTCCGCATACGCTCCCCGTAAGTCGCGTTCAGAGCCAGTGACAAATCGATCCTGTACATAATCGGATAATCGGGGCCGGTGCGCTTCCGGATCTCGCGGACGACGTCCAGTCCGAAGTTCTGCCAGTGGGCGTAGCGGCCGAGCCTGCGGCGGTTGAACGCGGGGTTTGTCAGCTGCTCCAGGAGATACCCCTCATGTCCGTGCAGATAGACGCCGTCAATCGTCGCGGCTTTGGCATCAGCAGCCGCCTGGCCGAAGTTCCTGATCATTTTCTTCAGTTTTCTCCCGGAAAGCCGGAGACACGGAACGCCGGGGAGATAGTAATTCGGATTGAGCGAAGCCGAAACGGGGAATTTATGCTGGTTTACCAGACACTGCGGATTCCCGACGCGCCCCAGGCCGGCAGTCAGCTGGATAAAGAAGCGGGCGCCCGCCGCGTGCGTATTATGCGCGATGTCGCGCCACCCTGAATAGTATGTCCTGCTCCCCAGAATTTTCGGGAAATACGTGAGGTCTCCCGGTTCTTTCAATGAATGATCGATTCCGAACGAGACAGGAACGAGCCCCGAAGTGATCAATCCGACGCCGCCTTTCGCGCGCTCTTCGAAATAGGCGATCATCGATCGATCCGGCCGGCCCGTCTCTTCCGCCTGCGAGATATTTCCCATCGGCGCCATGATCAGTCTGTTTTTCAATGTGAGGCTGTTGACGCGGATCGGGGAAAAAATTGACTTGTAAGGGTAAAGCATCTGCGTCATACGGCCGCCGGCGATTTTTCCCTCATCGAGGAACCAGTCTCCGGAATCTTTTAACCAGTCCGCGAGCAATGTTTCCGGGTATTTTGACATACAACCACTTCCTTCCTCTGAGTTCACCTCAACCATACCACGCAGAGGGCTTCTTTTATTTTACTCTTTGAAGTCATCCGCCCCGCAGCCAGAGGCAAGCGTCACCCCCAGGCCGCGGCAGATGAAATCGACATTCGCGCGGACGAGGCGTTCGCGGTCGCCATCCGCCTCGTCGCCGAGATAGTGCTTCATCTTCAGATGATAGTAGCGGGACGTAAGGGCGAGCTGGAGCATCACGACGGCATTATCGATATAGAGAGCGGCCATATCCAGGTCGATATCCTCGCGAACCTCTCCGCGTTCAACCGCCCGCTTCAGAACCGTTTTATACATCGAACGGAAACTCATCTCCGCCTGGTCGGACAGCCGCTCTGTCTGAACTTTCATATTGTCCGTTGTAATCAGAAGATAAAGCCGGCACATGTCGGGGTGTTTCTCTGTATACCGGATAGCGACCCGGAATAATCGCTCCAGAACATCCGTAATAGTCCCCTGATCCGGACAGCACTCACTCATCGCCCGGTCGAGGAGCTCCAGTCCTTTCTCAACCAGGGCGAGAAAGAGATCTTCTTTCGAATCGAAATAACTGTACATCGATCCGATGCTGATCCCGGCGAGTTTCGCGATTTCATTGATATTCGCCGCATCAAATCCACGCTCCGCAAACACGGAGATGGCCGTTGTGAAAATGATGTCCTGCTTTTCCGGCGCGATCTTCTCGAATGTCTCTTTATAAAAGCGGGAAGACGCCATGAACGAACCTCCAATGCATCAGGGCGGGCAGTTCCGCAATGGCCGCAGAACCGCCCGGCATCCTTCTATTAAGCCGCTGTTGCTATGCCGACACAGACCTCCCACGAATCGAAGTCCGGCCGGTCTCCCTCCGGTTATCTCCGCGTTAAGGCTGCGCGTACGAACCGACGAGCAGCATGTAGTCCCCGAGCATGCTCCCGAACTCAGGGCCGCCCTCCATCACCATCTTCCCCTGAGCGACGAGCTCTACCATATCCCCCGTTGAGAGAAGTGTCGCGAGCGCGCTTTCGAGATCGACAAACCGCATCGTGAAGAATGGCTTCGAGCGCATATAGCGGCCATGCGCCGACTTTGTTTTCCCCGCTTTCACACGCAGATACGCCGCGACATCCTCATACCCGTCAACCGTCCACGCATACACGCGGTTCGGACTCGTTTTCGTCCATGCGTTGATCGACGGATGACCTTCGCGGTTCAGCTGGCTGATGCCGGAAGACAGGAGATAGAAATACAGTTTAACGAGCAGCCGCTGTGTCGGTTCATCTTTCGGCGCTTCCTTCATTTTAAGAAGCGAGGCCATCTTCAGCAGCGCTTTCATAAAGGGAATCAGAATACCGACCTTCAGCAGCCCCCGGATAGCCGGCAGTTTCTTCGATGTGCCCTTCATAAAACTGTTAAAATCCTGAAGGCTCCTGAAGAAAAGCTCAACAGTCGGCTTTTTCGAAGACGCGCCGAGCGTTGTGGTCACCTCTCCTTTGTCGACAACAAAATGTGTCGCCCAGAGCCCCGTGTCAGTTTGGGCGCTCACCTGGAATATCCCGGATTTTCCTCTGAGTTTTGAGCCGATACCCGGGGTATCATCCAGGATGACGCGGACGAGAGGAAGGACGGCATTGAAGAAAATCTTACCCGCGTAACGGTCATCTTTCGTATCCATCTCACACCTCATCCGCCCAATCGTCATCGTCTTCGAAATCGAGCTGCAGGAGGTCGTGAACAGCTTTCACGATACCGTTCGTATCGATGCCGTGTATCGCCATCAGATCTTCGTGGTAACCGATCGGCGAGAAGCAGTCCTGCAGGCCGAGCCGGCGGAATGCACAGCTCATGCCGCTCTCGGCGAGAACTTCGGCGACCGCGCCGCCGAGACCGCCGATGATCGTGTGGTCTTCCACTGTAATAATCCTGCGTGTATCGTGACACGCTTTCAGGATTGCTTCTTTGTCGATTGGCTTGATCGTATGCATGTCGAGAACCCGCGCGCTGATGCCGTCCGCGCTGAGCTCAGAGGCTGCCTGAATGGATTGAAAGACAGCGGATCCGCAGGCGATAATCGTGACATCCGTCCCTTCCGCGAGCTGTACCGCCTTTCCGATCTCATACCCGTAATCGAGATCTTTGTAGACGAGCTGGTCAAAACCGCGGTTGATGCGGATGTAGACAGGGCCCTCATAGCCGACCGCCGCGCGGACGACATTCGCCGTCTCCATACCGTCGGCGGGAACGATCACGACCAGGTTGGCCAGTGACCGCATGATCGCGATATCTTCCGTCGAATGGTGCGTGGTTCCCGCCTGGCCGAAAGATGTCCCGGCATGGGAAGAGATCATCTTCACATTCGCCTTCTGATAGCAGATATCGGTGTGCACCTGGTCGAGGGCACGGCACGACGTAAAGATCGCAAAGGAAGATGTAAACGGGATGAGGCCGGCTTTGGCCATGCCCGCGGCCGCGCCGTACATATTCTGCTCCGCGATGCCGAACTGATAGAACCTGTCAGGGAAGCGCTTCATGAAGTCGCCGATCTTTGACGATTTCCCCAGATCAGCCGTCAAGGCGACGATACGGGGATTCTCTTCAGCCAGTTCACACAATGTCTCACAATAGACTTCACCGGTCGACAGCCTCGTCTGATTGATGCTCGTAAATGAAATACCCATTATTCCGCTCCTCTCCGTTCAATCGCGGCTACTCTGCTTTCGTAGTACTGATCGAGATCGCGCAGCGCCTCGTCGCCCATTTCCCGTGTGATGCCTCCGTAGTGCCAGTGGTAGTCACCGGCACAGAACCCGACGCCTTTGCCCTTGCATGTGTCGAGAATAATACACGTCGGCTTGTCTGTGCGATCGAGAGCAGCCTCAATCGCTTCACTCATCGCCTCAAAGTCATGTCCGTCGACTGTCACGGCGTGAAATCCGAATGCGCGCCACTTGTCTTCGAACGGTTCGATCGGCATGACATCCTCTGTCATCCCGTCAATCTGCGCGTGATTGCGGTCGACCAGCGTGACGAGGCGGGGAGGATTGAAGTGCCCGATCGCCATCGCCGCTTCCCAGACGGCGCCCTCCTGGCATTCACCGTCACCGAGCAGACAGAATGTCCGGTAGCTTTTCCCTAACTGCTTCGCGGCGAGTGCGGTTCCGAGCGCGATTGAAAGGCCGTGGCCGAGCGAACCTGTGGAAGCGTCAACTCCGGGGACTTTATTCGCATCCAGGTGGATGCCGAGCTTTGAACCCGTCAGGTTGAAAATCTCCAGGTCTTTTTTCGCGATATACCCGATGTCCGCGAGAATCGCGACAAATCCGATCCCCGCATGTCCTTTCGACATGATGAAGCGGTCACGATCCTCCCAGTCGGGCTTTTCCGGATCGATTCGCATAAAACGGCTGTACAGAAGCGTCGCCACATCAATCATGCTGAGTGCGCCGCCGAGATGGCCGCTGCCGGCGCAGAGTGTCGTTTCAATGATGGTGCGTCTGTGTTCGTGCGCTTTGGCTTCGATCGCGAGCAATTCCTCTCTTGTCAATGGCATAGCATACCTCCTTTAACGGTACATTTCAGGGTGGCGTTTGCGAACAGCTTCAAAGGCCTCGTGAGCGGCTTCAAACGTGTACACAAGATCCTCTTCACCCATTGCGCAGTTCATAAAATGATTGTGGTGGTTGGCGAGGAAGACTCCGCGCATCACCATCTCGGCGACCCACTCCTGCAGCAGCACAGAGGAATCGTCATCTCCCAATGTCAGGAAAGGCATCGCCTTTTCACCTGTGACGCGGAATTCAAACCCGTGCTGCCTGGCCGCCTCCGTCAACCCTTCCGCGAATTTCTCACCTGTTTTCTTCATAACCTCCGGCGCGTTGATCTCCCGCATAATCTCAATGCAGCGGATCGCGGCGGCGATCGGAACAGCTGACAGCCAATAGCTGCCCGTCGCGAAGACCGAACTGATTGACGGGCGAAGCGACGCGTCGCCGCACAGAGCGGAGATGTTATAACCGTTTGCCAGCGCTTTGCAGAAACAGATCAGGTCGGCGCGGAAACCATAATAATGATCCGATCCGCGCACATCGAGGCGGAATCCGCAGCGGACATCGTCGAGGATCAGCACGATGCCATTCGCCGTGCAGAGTTGGCGGACATCATTCCAAAAACCGGGTTCAGGGAGATGATTCTCATAGAATGCCTGATGATCATAGGGCGTCGAAATCACACCCGCGATATCGCCCCGGTATTCCTCAAGGACCCGCTTGAACAGTTCGATACTGTTGAAAGGAATCGTGATGGTATTCTCAACATCTTCGAGCAGGACACCGGGATACCCGGCATCCAGCATCCAGGGGAGAATACCGTGATAACCGCCTTTGAATTTGATGATTTTTTTCCGCCCTGTCGCGGCTCTGGCGGTCAGCATCGCGAGGTTTGTGACGTCTCCGCCGTTTTTCGCGAACATCGCCCAGTCAGCGCTGTCGACAGTATCGACGAGCAGCTCCGCCAGCTCGATCATGAGGGGAGAAGGAACAGTCGTGCAGTTCGATTTTTCCATCTGTGCGCGCGCCGCGGCGTCAACTTCCGGGTGGTTGTATCCGAGGATATTGGGGCCGTAGGCACACATATAGTCGATAAAGCGGTTTCCGTCAACATCCCAGAAATGAGCCCCTTTCGCGGTTTCACAGAAAATAGGATAGGCAGAAACAGGGATAAAGCAGCCCGCGGCCGGTCCGAGATGACCCGGGACGCCGGCAGGAATTACTTTTGCGGCTCTGTCGAACAAAGCGTTACTTTTCGGATATTGGTATAACTGCATAGCGAGACTCCTTTCACGACAGGAAGCGCGGGACCATACCCAGCAGCTTGTCGAGACTGTCAATCATGGGAATACGGCCGCGCATAGCGATATTCCCTTTCCCGATACACGTATAGCTGTCGAGATCTCCGTTCAGCAGGCCAAAGGCCGTCTCGAACGAATCGAACATCATCGCGGCCCGCGCGTTCGCGTTTCTGCCCTTTGCCGCGCGAAGACTGCCTTTTTCCGCGATAAGATGGAGTCCGAAATCATCACCGACTGTCACATTGACAATTCCTTCTTCCATTTTTCCGGCAATCCGCTGCCCGGTTTCATCGTAACGAGAAATCTCCGGTACGGCGAAAAAGGCTGTATAGGCAGTCAGAATCGTGCTTTTCTCGAGGAACCCCTGTTCTTTTTTTATCCTCTCCCGATCAGGTTTCAGATAGCTCTCCAGCTGTCCCGCCAGAAATGTAAACGTTTTTTTCAGAAATCCGATATGCCGAAACCCTTTGGTCGGCAGCGGGTTCTTCTCGCCGGCGACCATCAGATTCAGGTGTTCCGGAGATGAAAACCGAAGATTCATGTCGCAGGGAATATTCTCCCCCCGACGGGCACTGCATTGTCCGTCATGGAAAGTCAGCACCAGCCGGTCAATCCCGGGAACGGAGAATCGGATCGCGGCCTCGTGGCCGCGTATGGCGTTCGCAGACGCCTCATCGAGCTGACAGAGATCTTCCATGTTCCGGAGCAAAGCGTGCAGATTAATCGCCGCTTTTACCGCTTCATTCATAATAATCACTCCCTCCTTCGCAGATCGTATGACTTTATTACATTAAGATTGTCTGCAAACCTTGATACGCTCATGTTTTACAGATAATGGATTAATAGAGCGAGTACTCGCTCTATCTCTAAATATATATAAATATTAGGAATTGTCAATCATTTTTTCAAAAACCCCCATCAAACTGCCTAAATGAATCGCTCTCTTAGCGGATTATTTGAGAAGATATCCCCATTTCTCGTTGTCACAATACATAAAACCTGATAATATACAGTCGTATCGATAACTAAGTTCACGCAGGAGGTGCAAAATATGATTATCGGTGTTCCAAAGGAAATCATGGTTGGTGAAAGACGCGTTGCGGCTTCGCCCGAAACGGTAAAGAAAATGGTCGGCGACGGCTTGACTGTCCTTATCGAAAAAGAGGCCGGAGAAGGCGCTTTTTACCATGATCCGGAATATGTGGCAGCAGGAGCGGAAATAGTAGAGAACGTGGCTGATCTCTTCGATCGCGCGGATGTCATCCTGAAAGTAAAAGAACCGCTCTTCAATGAGAAACAAGGTAAGCACGAAGTCGACCTCATGCATGAAGGCCAAGTCATTATTACATTCATTCACCCCGCCGCGCCGGTCAACCATGACATGGTGAAACATATGGCTGAATGCGGCATTACAAGCATCACGCTCGACGGCATCCCCCGCATCACGCGCGCGCAGGCGATGGACGCGCTGACCTCCATGAGCACATGTGCAGGCTACAAGGGCATGCTGATCGCGGCCAATGAACTGCCGAACTTCGTCCCGCAGATCTTCACAGCTGTCGGTATGATTAAGCCGATCAACGTCCTCGTCATCGGGACAGGTGTCGGCGGACTCCAGGCGCTCGCCACAGCGAAACGCCTCGGCGCCGTCGTTTACGCCGCGGATATCCGCCCGGCTGCCGCTGAGCAGGCGATGTCACTCGGCGCGAAGGTCGTCGACCTCGGCGTCCCTCCTGAGGAAGCCATCGGCGAAGGCGGATACGCCCTGATGCTTTCACCGGAGCGCCTCGAAGCCGAGCGCGAGATCCTCGCCGAGAAAGTCAAGGATATGGACATTATTTTCCTTTCCGCGCTCGTCCCCGGCAAACTCGCCCCGATCCTCATCACCGAAGAGATGGTCAAATCCATGAAGCCCGGATCCGCGATCGTCGATATCTCAATCGACCAGGGCGGCAACTGCGAGATCACCCCTTCCGGCACGATCGAAGTGAAACACAACGTGACACTCATCGGCATCAAGAATATCCCCGGACTGCTTCCGAAGAGCTCGACATGGATGTTCTCCCAGAACATCTACAACCTGTTGAAGTACCTGATCAAGGACAACCAGATTTACCTCGACATGGAGGATCCGATCGTCCAGCAGGCGCTCACAACGTACCAGGGCAAAGTCGTCCACAAAGGTGCGCTTGAGGCCTTCGCCGCGCTTGGTCATTAATCACTCCGTCAGCCTAAGTGCCGCGTCCTGACCGGACGCGGCACTTTTCACTCCAGGCGTTAAGCTGAAGAGGGAACGGAGCGGACCGCCATTCACGGAAGTCCAGAGTGACAAGCTTTATCAGTTTACAGGCGCCGCGATTCCAAGCGGCGTTGCCTTGTCAAAAGAAATATTGAAAAAGGAGACACGTACATGACAACTACACAGGCCATCCTTCTGGGCGTCTTCGTTGTGGCGACGCTGGTTGGCTACAAAATTATCACGCGCGTCCCGAGTCTGCTGCATACGCCTCTGATGTCAGGCATGAACGCCTTTTCCGGCGTCACCGTCCTCGGATGTCTCGCCGCGACAGCGGCCGCGGCGCACTGGGGCAGCAAAATCCTCGGCTTTCTGGCGATCGTCCTCGCGATGATTAACGTCGTCAGCGGATTCGGTGTGACACACCGTATGCTGAGAATGTTCCACAGCAGTTCGAAGAAAGGGGCAGAAAAATGATACATACCATCTCCCGCATGGTTCTCGAAGCCATGCCTGCCCTCACAGTGGTTAATACAGGATCACAGACGTTCTACTACATCGCCGCGGGCGTGTTGACTGTTCTCGTCCTCGTCGGGATCTCCATGATGAGTAAAGTGGAAACCTCCGTTGTCGGGAACGCGCTTGGCGCGACAAGCATGTTTCTCGCTATTGTGCTGACACTCTGGTATTTCGACATTCTTACGGTCTGGCTTCTCTATGCCGCCATGCTCGTCGGTCTTCTGATCGGTATTGTCGCGTCGATCCGCGTCAAGATGATTCAAATGCCGCAGATGGTCGGCCTGCTGAACGGATTCGGCGGCGCGGCCTCCATGCTCGCGGGTATTCTCACGCTGATTGCCGCCAGCCCGGATGAAACCGTCTTCTCACTTCTGACATCCGGTCTCGCCATTTTCGTCGGCTCACTGACGCTGACAGGAAGCCTTGTCGCCGCGGGCAAACTCCACAAAGTTCTCCCGCAGCGCCCGATCGTCCTGAGGAACCACCAGCTCTGGACGGCTCTCTCGCTCATCCTCTCGCTTGTAACCGTAGTGCTTCTCGGTATTCCCACTCTGCTGGATATCGCTGTTCTGAAGATCGTCTTGCTAATCGGGTGCGCGGTTTTTTCCGGCGCGTTCGGCGTGATCTTCGCGATCCGCGTCGGCGGAGCCGATATGCCGATCACGATTTCTCTCCTGAACTCTTTCTCCGGTGTCGCCGGCTCCATCGCCGGTATGGCGATCGGCGATCCGCTCCTCGTCGCGGTCGGCGGTGTGGTCGGAGCGTCCGGCCTCCTGCTGACGCAGATCATGTGCCGAGCGATGAACCGCAAGCTCTTCGACATCCTTCTCGGCAAAACGTCGGTCGCCGGCGCGCCTGCCGCGAAGAAACCGGAACAGCCGAAAGCCGAGAAAGCGGCTCCCGTCAAAGCGGAAAAAGCGGTCCTTTCTCCGGAAGAATGCTGTGGCTGCTGGCTGCGTGACGCTGAGCGCGTCATCATCGTGCCCGGGTACGGCATGGCCCTTTCTCAGGCGCAATCGACGGTGAAACAGCTCATGTCCGAACTCGAAGCGGCAGGTAAAGAGGTCAAGTTCGCGATTCACCCGGTGGCCGGCCGTATGCCCGGCCATATGAATGTGCTCCTGGCTGAAGTCGATATCCCCTACGACAAACTCTATGAGATGCAGGATATCAACGATGAGTTCAAAGACACCGATGTCGCGATCGTCATCGGCGCGAACGATGTCATCAATCCCGCCGCGAATACAGCGGAAGGCACCCCGATCTACGGCATGCCGATCCTCAACGTCGTGGAATCGAAACACGCGGTCATCTGCAACTTTGACAAACTCCCCGGCTACGCCGGCGTCGACAACCCACTCTATGAAGAGGGCAAAGAAGACCGAATCGCGCTGATGCTCGGCGATGCGAAAGAGACACTCAACGCGATTATGAAATCCTATCGTTCATCAGGCGAAAAGACCGCCGAAACAGCGGCCGGCTCCGATGCCGCGATGACGCCGGAACTCCATTGCGGACAATGGCTCCGCGACGCGGAACGGGTCATTATCGTTCCCGGATACGGCATGGCGCTCTCACAGGCGCAGTCCATCGTCAAACAGCTCATGATGGATCTCGAAGCAGAAGGCAAAGACGTCAAATTCGCGATTCATCCCGTCGCCGGCCGCATGCCCGGACATATGAACGTGCTGCTCGCCGAGGTCGATATTCCATACGACAAACTCTATGAGATGCAGGATATCAACGATGAGTTCAAAGACACCGACGTCGCGATCGTCATCGGCGCGAATGACGTCATCAACCCCGCCGCCAACACCGCGGAGGGCACACCGATCTACGGCATGCCGATCCTTGATGTCGCCGACGCCAAGCACGTGATCATCTGCAACTTCGACAAACTTCCCGGCTATGCCGGCGTCGACAACCCGCTCTACGACGAGGGACAGGAAGACAAGATCGCGCTCATGCTCGGCGACGCGAAAGAAACGCTTCAGTCGATTATCGGGGCTTTCCGCGTCTGCGAAGTCCCGCAGCCCGCCGCTGACGGCGGACAAACGGCTGAGCAGATTTGCGGCTCGTGGCTGAACGACGCGAAACGGGTCATCATCGTCCCCGGTTACGGCATGGCGCTCTCACAGGCGCAGTCTATCGTGAAGCAGCTCATGGCAGAGCTCGAATCGGCGGGAAAAGACGTCAAATTCGCGATCCACCCCGTCGCCGGCCGTATGCCCGGCCACATGAACGTGCTGCTCGCGGAAGTCGACGTCCCCTATGACAAACTTCACGAGATGCAGGACATCAACGGCGAATTCAAAGACACGGACGTCGCGATCGTCATCGGCGCGAACGATGTCATCAATCCCGCCGCGAATACCGCGGAAGGCACGCCGATCTACGGCATGCCGATCCTTAACGTCGCCGACGCGAAGCACGTGATCATCTGCAACTTCGACAAACTCCCCGGCTACGCCGGCGTCGACAACCCGCTCTACGACGAGGGACAGGAAGACAAGATCGCCCTGATGCTCGGCGACGCGAAAGAAATGCTGAACGCGATCATCAACGCCTACCGCTGCTGATGAGCCGCCCCGGCAGCGCCTCCCGCGCTGCCGCTGAAACACGGCCCCCGGGCCAACAAAACCAACAGACCGGCACAGGAGGAAAAACGCTTCCCGTGCCGGTTTTTTCTTCTACGAGGGGGAACGTGCCGTCTCTCATCTTTTCACAGCCCGAGGCAGTTCCCCGCTCCATTAACGTATAATAGAATTGGCGGCGAACAGGGACGTATCAGCCAATGCCAGAAGAGGAGAGGTACGAGTATGAAAGAGATTTATAAACCGCTGTTTACCCCATGGAAAATCGGCAATGTCGAGATGAAGAACAGGATTGTCATGACATCGATGGGCGGCACCTCCATCTTCGGCTGGATGGAACCGAACCATTTTGACCGGGAGGCCGCCCGTTTTCTACTGGAGCGGGCGAAGAACAACGCCGGCCTGATCCTTCCCGGCATCGCGCCGGTCCGCAACATTCTTTTCGGCCAATGGCTTTACAAGGGTCAGCGCAAATTCGACCAGCTCGCGGCATACATGCAGGAATTTCACAAGACGGGCGCGAAGATGTTCATTCAGCTCACGGCGGGGTTCGGCCGCTCGCTCGCGATCAACGACATCATGATCAAAGCGCTGAAGAACAAGGCGCTCGCCGCCGTGATGAAACCTTTTCTCGACGTCAGCTATCTAACGGCAAGCGCGAGCGCGACGCCGAACCGGTGGTATGACGGCGTCCATTCCCGGCCGCTGACAGTCGGGGAGATCGAGGAAATGGTCGACGCGTTCGCCCGGACGGCAAAGCTTTGCATGGACGCCGGTGTCGACGGCATCGAAGTACACGCGGTGCACGAGGGATACCTCCTCGACCAGTTCACCATGAAGTACACGAACCTCCGCACGGACGAGTACGGAGGCACTTTTGAGAACCGCTACCGCTTCCCCGTCGATATTGTCCGCGCGATCAAGGCGGCGTGCGGAAACGACTTCCCCGTATCGCTCCGCTATTCTGTCGTTTCCAAAACGAAAGGTTTCGGCAAGGGCGCGCTTCCGGGCGAAGACTATGAGGAAGCAGGACGCGATATGGAAGAGAGCATCCGGGCGGCGAAGTATCTGCAGGACGCGGGCTACGACATGCTGAACTGCGACAACGGGACGTACGACGCCTGGTACTGGAGCCATCCCGCGCCCTATATGCCGCAGAACTGCAATCTCCCCGATGCCGAATACCTCAAACCTCATATCCACATTCCCATCGTCTGCGCCGGGCGCATGGAACCGGACGCGGCGGCGCAGTCGATCGGCGCGGGAAAGATCGACGCCATGGGCGTCGCGCGCCAGTTCCTGTGCGACAGCGAGTGGGTTACAAAGCTCATGAACGACGACGAAGATTCCATCCGTCCCTGCATCTGCTGTCATAACGCGTGTTTCAACATGGCGCATTACGAGGGCGTCGGCAACGACCAGACGCTATCCGACAACGCGGGCATGGCGCGCTGCGCGCTCAACCCCGAGACGATGCAGTCGAAGAAATACCGCATCCGGCAGACGGCGCACCCGAAGGATGTCGCCGTCATCGGCGGCGGCATCGGCGGCATGGAAACGGCGCGCGTCCTGAAACTCCGCGGGCACAACCCGACTATCTACGAAAAGACAGACAAGCTCGGCGGCGTCTTCGTCTGCGCTTCGACGCCGTCATTCAAGGAGAAGGACCGCGACCTGCTCAAATGGTATGAGAAAGAAATCAGCGATCTGAATATCCCCGTCGTTTTCAATACGGAAATCAGCTCGCTCGATAAGATCCGCGCGGATGAGATTGTCATCGCCACGGGCAGCCGCCCGCGCCGGCTCCCGGTCCCCGGCGCAGAAAAAGCGATCGAAGCGTGCGACTATCTGAGCGGCGCGGCACAGACGGGAGACCGCGTCATCATCATCGGCGGCGGGCTCACCGGCTGCGAAATCGCGCTTGACCTTTCGCTGAAGGGCAAGACGCCCGTGATCGTCGAGATGAAGCACGACCTCATGGCCGTCCGCGGCCTCTGCCTCGCCAACTCCTCCTATCTGCGCGACTATTTCGCGCTGAACGGAACCGAAATCCACCTCAATACAACCCTTGCGGAAGTCACCGATACAGGCGTGATCGTCCGGAACAAGGACGGCAGGACCTTCCCCATCGACGGCGACACCGTCCTGCTGTCTGTCGGCTATCTCCCCGACCCGCTTATCAAGAAATCGCGCCGCGTCCGCCTTGTGGGCGACTGCAAAGACGTCGGCAACCTCCGCACCGTGATCTGGCGCGCCTGGGATGCCGCCATGGCCATCTGACGACGCCGTCTCTGAACGCAAACGCACAAAGGAGCTAACACATGGAACTGACAAAAGAACAACAGGCCATCCTTGACGGCAGCCAGGGAGAGGTCATGAGCAAAATCATGAAAACGCTCGTGATGTACGGCGAGACTTTCGGCGCGACGAAGATGGTCCCCGTCACGTCCACCTACGGCCACATCGTCACGAGTTTCGGCGTCATCGTGCTCAAGGGCGTCTTTGAGCTGATGGACGAGCTGATCGCGGGAGGCGTGAAATCCAAACAGCTTTTCTCCGCCGACCCCCGGCCGCTCGATAAGAAAGTCCCGAAGAACCTCCTGCAGGATCTCGTGTTTCACGTCATGTACGGGCCGCAGAAGCGCTACGAAGAACAGCTGCGGAAGATCGGGCTGCTCTCCGACGACGCGTTTACATGCGCGTGTTATTTCCCGGAAGTCGGCAACAGGCCGAAGAAAGGCGACATCCTCTCCTGGGCGGAATCGAGCGCCGTCAACTACGCGAACTCCGTCCTGGGGGCGCGCTGCAACAGAAACTCGGGGATCATCGAAATGTTCGGCTCCATCGTCGGCTACGTGCCGTATTTCGGACTTCTCACCGACGAAGGGCGCATGGCCTCGTGGATTGTCGAGGTCAGAACGGAGAAAATGCCCGAAGCACAGCTCCTCGGTTCCGCCGTCGGCATGAAGGTGCTGGAAGACGTGCCTTACGTCAAGGGCCTCGACCGCTGGATCGGAACGGAGCTCAACGACGCGGCCACTACCTACCTCAAGGATTTCGGCGCGGCCACTGCCTCGAACGGCTCCGTCGGCCTCTACCACATCGACAGGCTGACGCCCGAAGCCGTCGAACACGGCGAGAAACTCATCCGCCCCGACGCAAAGGTTTACGTCATCGACGACGCCGAGCTCGAGCGTGTGAAGGCCTCCTATCCCGTTATCTGGAAAAAGAAGGACGCCAAACCGAAGCTCTGTTTCATGGGCTGTCCGCACATGACGCTCGCGCAGCTCAACGACTGGACAGACCGCCTGGAGAAAAAACTCCGCGAAAAGAATCTCTCCAAAGTCAGGATAAAAACCGTCTTCACCTCCGCCCCCGCGGTGATCGAAGCCTTTAACAAGACGGAGCGGAGCCGGAAGCTGAAGGACATGGGCGTCGTTCTCTCCTACATCTGCCCGCTGATGTACATGAACAACCCGCTCTGCGCCAAGATGCCCGTCATCACAAACTCCAACAAGCTCCGAACCTACACGTCGTCACGTTATTACACAGACGCGGAAATTCTCGATCAGATCACGGGAGGAACAAAATAATGGAAAAAATATTCAAAGGCCGCGTCGTCGTCCCCGGCGAAGCGACGCTCACCGCGCTCGTTTCGCACGGCGGCTTCAACACACTCGCCTCCTACAAAGACTGCAAAGAAGGAAAGAACATCTGCACGGATCAGAACAACCCTGATCTCTTCGGCAAGTCGACCGTCGGCGTCGCGCTGTGCCTCCCCCAGACGATCGGCTCCACGACGGGCGGCATGGTCTTCTTCAACGCCGCCGTCATCAACTGCAACCCCGGCGCCATGCTCTTCTCGAAGCCAATCGATTCGCTCGCCGCGGCCGGCGCGATCCTCGCCTCGGTCTGGACACCCAACAACATTCCGACCGTCGATCAGCTCGGCGACGAATTCCTCGACTACGTGAAAGACGGCATGACGATTGAGATCCGGCCGGACGGCGAAGTCGTCGTCCGGGACTGACGGCGGCTGCCGTCGCTTTATCCAACGGCGCGGCGCCGATCCTTTCCACCCTTACGTTAACTAAAGGCGGTAAGTATCGACACGAAGCTTTTCAAGGACTGATGCCGAAACGAATAGCAGTGACTTGCTGATAACCGCGGCGGTCGAAATCAGCCGGCCGGTTGCGACCGCCGCGGCACGACTCAATCCTGCATACCCATTTCGTAGAACATGAAGGCATAGGTATCCGCCTGTTCGTCGATCAGCTTGGTCAGTGACTTGCCCACGCCGTGGCCGGCCTTTCGGTCGATGCGCAGCAAAATCGGGTGCTCCGAGCGGTTCTTTTCCTGGAGCGTCGCGCCGAACTTGAACGAGTGGGCGGGGACAACGCGGTCGTCGTGGTCCGCCGTGCGGATCATGACGCTCGGATAAGGCTTTTCTTCAATGTTGTGCAGCGGCGAGTACGCGAGGAGATTGCGGAAATGCGCTTCCTCGTCCGGATGGCCGTATTCCGGAATCCACCCCCAGCCGACCGTGAACAGATGATAGCGAAGCATATCCATGACCCCGACGGTGGGGATAACGACGCGGTACAGTTCCGGGTGCTGATTCATGACCGCTCCCATCAGAAGCCCGCCGTTCGACCTCCCTTCAATGGCGAGCGTCTCACTCGAGCAGTACTGATGGCTGATCAGGTATTCGGCGCACTCTCTGAAATCATCGAATACCCGCTGTTTATTCAGAAGCATGCCCGCCCGGTGCCACGCGTCGCCATATTCATTACCGCCGCGGATATTCGCCTGGGCGTACACGCATCCTCTTTCCATGAGATAGGCCGCCTGCGGACTGAAGCTGAGGGGCAGGGAAATACTGAAACCGCCGTACGCGTAGAGGAGCGCGGGATTCTTCCCGTCCCATTTCAACCCTTTCCGGTAGCTCAGGAAAAGAGGAATCTTCGCGCCGTCCGAGGCTTCGACAAAATGGCGTTCCGTGACAAAATCCGACATATCCAGCGCCAGTTTCGACTTTTTGAGAACCGTCGACCGCCCGTGTTCGAAATCGCAGAAGTAAAGCGTGAGCGGCTCGATAAAAGAGCCGAAGCTGTAGAGGAATCCGCCCAATTCCGCCGAACCGGCGAACTGAAGGACATTCCCCAGCCCGGGCAGAGCGACCTCCCGGCGCGCGCCTGACTTCAGGTTCAGGAGAATGAGCCGCGACGCGACATCCGCGAGATATTCCAGAATCAGATATTCGCAGGACAGGCGGGCGGATTTCAGGCCGTTCTCCCCCTCCGGCACAAGATCCGTTATCTCCATTGTCGCGGGACGGAAGGCGGCGATTTTTCCTTTCGGCGCGTGCTCATCCGTCAGGAACAACAACTGACCGTCATACTTCCCGATGAAAAAGCGGTTCGCGTGAAAACCCCCAAAAACGGAGCGGTAGTCTCCTTCGTCTCTATCGTACCAGAGCACCTCGTTGCCGTAGGTTCCCTCGCTCACATGGATGATTCTGTCCTGTTCATCCTTTGAAGTCACCGGCCGGTAGTAGCGCAGGGGGTGCCCCGGGTCGTTATAGATGAGCTGATCCTGAGCCTGATCCGCGCCGAGTTCGTGATAATAAACGCTCTGATATTCATTCCTGGCCGAGAGCTCGCCGCCCTCGTCCGGAGCGGCGTAGCGGGAATAATAAAAGCCGTTCCCTTCCCACGCGGCGTTTGTGAATTTCACCCAGCGCAATGCATCCGGGAGCGGCTTCTTCGTATCCATATCGAGAATTCTCAGCGTCTGCCAATCCGAACCGGACTGAGAAATCAGATAGGGCAGATATTTCCCGTTCTTCGAGAACGACAGCAGCGTCACCGAGACGGTACCATCCTCCGAAAGCGTGTTGGGATCGAGCAGAAGCTCGCTTTCACCGTCCAGTCCCTTTTGCACGTACCAGACTGGCTGATTCTGCAGCCCGCTGTTGTATTGATAGATGATCGTATCCTCATGCAGATCAAAGGCCATATATTTCTCATAATTGTGTAACGCGGTCAGGCGCTCGCGAACCTGTTCTCTGCCGGGAATGCGATCCAGATAGGCTCTCGTAAAGGCATTCTGCCGCTCCACAAACTGTGCCGTCTCCGCACTCTGATCATCCTCCAGCCAGCGGTACGGATCGTCGATCGCGATGTCGAAACGCGTTTCGGTCAAATCTTCTTTTCTCGTAACAGGATATGTATACATCGGGCAAATTCCTCCGCTTGTCATGATACCGCAACCGTTTCCGCACACAATAACCGTTTTGTTTGATCCGCGCGCTGAACGCCCTCCGGGTTTTTCCGGAAAATCCCCAAAAAGTACTTGACAAATAAGTTTGTCAGTACTAACATGTTTCAGAGTTAGAAATAGCTAACTACATGACCGCCGCTTATCTCTCAATCTCGAGAGACCGCCGACCGGTCAATTCCAACACGAAAGAGGGTGACACCATGATGCCTTTGAACTGGTTACGGCCTGATACAACTGGGTATGTCAAATGCATTCGCGGCCACGATGGCACGTGCCGTCATCTGCGATCTCTGGGCATAACAGAAGGCGAGCCCGTCCGCCTCACGCATCGAAATGGAAAAAACGTGATTATCGCCGTACGCGGGTGCCGCCTGGCGCTGGACGAAAGCCTGGCGCTCCGGATTTTCGTCTCTGAAGAATCGCCGGAAGAAGAGCTGTGCTCCTGCCCGGCGTGCCCTATGTCCAGCGGAAACAGCCCGGACCGTACGAAAAGCAGATGAAAAAGAAACAGAAGGAGATATAGAAGAAGTGCTGACATTGAATGATTTGAAAGTCGGAGAAACAGCCGTCGTTGTGAGACTCCACGGCAAAGGCCCCGTCCGGCGCCGGATGATGGACATGGGGATTACAAAAGGGGTTCCTGTTCTTGTCAGGAAGTTAGCTCCGCTGGGCGATCCCGTCGAACTTACAGTGCGCCATTATGAGCTTTCGCTTCGAAAAGACGACTGCGCGCTGATCGAAGTCGAAAGACAAACGGATGCCGGCTCCCGTGCCACCCCATCGCGTTAAAGAGAAGAGAGACAGGAGAAGAGACTATGGTACAAAAAGGAATAAAAATCGCGCTTGCCGGAAACCCCAATTCGGGGAAAACAACGCTCTTTAACAAGCTCACGGGGAGCCACCAGCACATCGGCAACTGGCCGGGTGTCACCATTGAGAAGAAGGAGGGCTCCATCAAAGGCCGGAAGGATCTGATCGTTCAGGATCTCCCCGGCATTTATTCTCTCTCCCCCTATACGCCGGAGGAGGAGATCTCAAGAGGCTACCTGCTGAACGAAAATCCTGATGTGATTCTCAATATCGTCGACAGCTCCAACCTCGAGCGCAACCTTTATCTGACGACACAATTGCTGGAACTGGGTGTTCCGGTCGTGGTCGCCCTCAACTTCATCGACATCGCGCGCCGCGACGGCGATAAGATTGATTCAAAAAAACTTGAAAGTCTCCTCGGCTGTTCCGTGATCGAGACGTCCGCGCTGAAAGGCGAAGGCGTGGACGCGTGTGTTGAACGATGCATCCTCGCCGCAAACGGAGAAGACCCACACTACGAACGGGACAAAATCCGCACATCCTTCAGTGCACCTGTTGAAAACGCGCTCCGGGAGATTGAGACTCTGATCGGAAAAACCGCGAAAGAGAGACACCGTTGGCTCGCGGTCAAGGCATTCGAACGCGATGAAAAAGCGCTCGCCGGCATTCCTCTGGCACCCTCCCGGAAGAAACAGATTGCGGAGATCATTGACCGCTGTGAAAAAGATCTCGACGACGACAGCGAGAGCATCATTACCGCGGAGCGGTATACGGCGATTAAAGCGATCACGGAAACGTCGATTGAACGCGCGAAACGACAGGATAATCTGAGTAAATCGGACCGCATTGACAAGATCGTGACGCACCGCTTCTGGGCTTATCCCATTTTCATTGTCATCATGGCTGCCGTCTACTATATCGCGATCAGCCTCGGAATCAACACACAGGATATGGTCGACGGGTGGTTCGGCGACGGTCTGATCCCGCTCGTCCAGGGATGGCTCGAGAACGCCGGAGCGGCCGAATGGCTCACCGGTCTCGTGTGCGACGGCATCATCGGCGGTGTGGGCGCTGTACTCTCCTTTGTGCCGCAGATGATCATCCTGTTTGTCCTCCTGGGTATTATGGAGGATATCGGCTATATGGCACGTATCGCGTTTATCCTCGACAGGTTGTTCCGTCGTTTCGGGCTCTCAGGAAAGAGCTTTATTCCCATGCTCATCGGCACAGGATGCTCCGTCCCCGGTATTATGGCTTCACGGACGATTGAGAACCAGCGCGACCGGCGCATGACGATCATCAACACGCCGATGATCCCGTGCGGTGCGAAGCTGCCTATCATCGCGCTTGTCGCGGGCGCTGTCTTCGGTGGCGCGTGGTGGGTGGCCCCTCTCGCTTACTTCCTCGGCTTTTTCGCTGTGATCGTCTCCGGTATTATCCTCAAGAAGACGAAAATGTTCCGCGGCGACCCGTCCCCATTTGTGATGGAGCTGCCCTCTTACCATATCCCCGCCGTCGGGAATGTCGCGCGGAGCACGTGGGAGCGTTCCTGGTCTTTCATCAAACGCGCGGGAACCATCATCCTGCTCTCGAGCATCGTCCTCTGGTTCCTGCTGCACTTCGCTGTTATTGACGGCAGACTTACCATGATTGAAGATGAGATGATCGCTGACAGCATCGCGGCAAAAGTCGGAACCGTCCTCGGGTTTATCTTCGCCCCGCTCGGTTTCGGCGGATGGCAGGGATCGCTCGCGACCGTTACCGGCCTGATCGCAAAAGAAGAGGTCATCTCCACTTTCGGCGTCATCTTCAGAATTGAAGACGCGCTGGGGCTCGTCGAAGAAGGCCATTACGAGGGCGTCGCCGCCATCGCGCAGCATTTCACAAAACTGTCGGCCTTCTCATTCATGATGTTCAACCTGTTCTGCCCGCCGTGCTTTGCCGCGATGGGCGCGATCAAGCGCGAGATGAACAGCGTGAAATGGACATGGTTCGCTATCGGATACCTGTTCGTCTTCGCCTATATCCTGTCCTTCATCGTCTACCAGATCGGCGTCCTCTTTACGGGTGCCGCGTTCACCGTTCTCTCCGGCGTGGCAGTCATTCTGCTGACGGGGTCGCTCTATCTCCTGTTCCGGAAACAGAGCGAAAAAACAACGCTTTCGTAACACTGTTTACGACACTCGCACAGCGCGCTTCCGGCTGCGGCGACATGCGTCAGCCAGCCGGAAGCTCCGCAAAGCCCCCGGCGCATCGATTTATCCGCCGGAAACAGAATCTTCGGCGCGGCTTCGCGAGAACAGCCGAAGGCGGCGCAGAAGACAAGAATCGCCGGCACTCGCCACACTCCGACGGCGCCGGCATAACACAGGATGTACCGGTGCCGCGGATTTGTATCCGCAGACATCGTCATCAACCATTGAGTCCCGGGGATCGCGGGTCTTACTCTCCTTCCTGCCGGTCCCCGGGGAATACAGGAGCAATACCATGTTCCACACAGGCTTTTTATATATCATGTCACATACGCTCACACATACCCTGTCTCTTTCTTGCGCCGCCGCAAAACTGCACGGCATTGACTACGCGGTTATCGGTGTCATCCTCCTCATCGCCGGTGCGATTCTCTTCTCCATGATCCGCCATAAAAAAAGAGGCGGCGGCTGCTAC
Organism: Bacillota bacterium; assembly: GCA_029570375.1. Taxonomy (GTDB): domain Bacteria; phylum Bacillota; class Clostridia; order Saccharofermentanales; family DTU023; genus UBA4923. The sequence goes on from JAKPXB010000040.1 coordinate 211,949, forward strand.
GGCTGCCCCTACGGCAAAACATGCGGCATGGCGCGCCGGGGCGGGTGTCCGTCCGCCGGCCAAAACCACAATCCCCCGAACAGCGCTGCGTAGAGGATCTGCTCTGGCAATTCCCCGGAATGGCTGCATAACCACCTTCGCATACCGGTTCATAGACGGTACTGCCCTTTGCTGATAGAATATGGCTAATGAGTACCAGCGGCGGGAAGGTGTTGATGCCATGAGTCAAGTGACAGATTCAGCGGAAAATTATCTCGAAAGCATTTTCGTTCTGAAAAAGAGAAAGGACTGCGTTCGTTCGATCGACATTGTCAGGTTTCTCGATTTCAGCAAACCCTCCGTCAGCATCGCGATGCGCAAACTGCGCGAATCCGGTCACATTGAAATGGCAGGTGACGGATGTATCACGCTGCTCCCCAAAGGAGAAAAGGTCGCACGGGAGACATATGAACGCCATGTTCTGATGCGGGCTTTTCTGCAGCATATCGGCGTCAGCCCCGACACCGCCGATCAGGACGCCTGCAAAATCGAACATGTGATTTCCAAAGAGACTTTCGAGGCTATGCAGGCGTACGCGGCGAAGATCCGCCTCCTTCCCTGCGGGAGAATCGGCCGCGAGGGCGACTGCTGAGAACGCCGTTTTCCCCTCTCCATCTGCTTCAGGAATTCCACAGTCCGCTATGATCCTGAACGGCGACCGGAATTTCCGCTTCCATATGCATCAGCGGCGTCCGGATTCTTCAATTCCGTGAGCGTCAGCAGAGGCCGGAATCTCCGCTTCCATTCCTTTCGACAACAAAAAAACGGCTGTTGACAAAATAGAGTGCGCTGTTCTATACTCCAAGTGTACTAGTTATGATAGTACGGTATTAACACTCAAAAGACGAGGAGCGAGCGATGGTCTACCCCGAAGTGAATCTCCAGAGCGGCGTGCCGATCTACCGGCAGTTGAAGAACGCTTATCACCGCATGGCCGCTCTCGGAATTATTCAACCGCACGAACAGCTTCCTTCTGTCCGCCAGCTGGCCACAGAACTCGGCATCAACCCCAACACGGTCCAGAAGGCTTACCGGGAGCTTGAGCAGGAAGGGCTCATCTACGCCGTTCCCGGCAGAGGCAACTTCCTTGGAAGCGTCAGGGAAGACCTCGCCGTTGAACGCGAGGAGATCCTCCGGAATTTCCGGCCGGCCGTCCATGTCGCATGGACAGCCGGTATCACGCGCGAAGCCCTGCACAACCTTCTCGACGAATGCATCAGCGATCAGCTGACGGATTAGGAAGCGATCGCGCCGACACTGACAGGAAAGGTTAAGAATCAAGATGAGCGAGCAAGAACGTACCAGACAGGAAGGCTTATTACAGGATTCCCCGGCGGCTTTCCCCGGCGGGGGAACGACGGCGTCGGATCAGCCGCAATGGCCTGCCCCCGCAGAGGAAGCGGTCATCGACGCCGAAGACCTGAAAAAACACTTCGGCGCGGTGAAAGCGCTCGATGGCGTCAGCTGCCGGATCATAGGCGCTTCCATTTTCGGGCTGATCGGCTCAAACGGCGCCGGGAAATCGACCTTTCTGCGGCTCGCTGCCGGCGTGTACAAGCCGACAGCAGGCCACATGCTCTACCGCGGACAGCCTGTCTTCGAGAACACGGCCGCGAAGAGTGAGATCCAGTTCGTGGCGGATCAGCCGTATTTTCATTTCGACAATCTGAAAAAAATGGCGTCTTTCTTCCGGTCGCTGTATCGGTCGTGGGATCAGCCGCTCTACGAAGAACTGCGGCGCATCTTCCCGCTCAGGGAGGAACAGCGCCTCGACCATATGTCAAAAGGCATGCAGCGGCAGGCGGCGCTGATCCTCGCAATCGCCGCGAAACCGCGTCTTCTCCTGATGGACGAGGCGTTCGACGGCCTCGACCCGGTCATGCGGCAGAATCTGAAACGTGTGCTGGCGCGACAGGTCAGCGACAGCGGGATGACAGTTCTCATCGCGTCCCAAAACCTGCGCGAACTCGAGGATTTCTGCGACCACGTCGGGCTGCTGCACGAGGGCGGGCTGCTCTTCGTCGAAGAACTCGACAAACTCCGCCTCAGCCTCGTTAAAGCGCAGATCGCCTTCCGCGAACCCGTCTCGGAAAACGCGCTGAAAGACCTCGGGCTCGATATTCTGCGCTTCAGCGCCCGCGGCTCGCTGATCGAGATTCTGTCGCGGAACACGGAACAGGAGCTCCGGTCCGTGGTCATCCAGCAAAACCCGCTCCTGCTCGACGTCCTTCCGCTGACGCTTGAGGAAGTCTTTATTTACGAGCTAAGCCGAAAGTCGTATGTCGTCAGCGAATTGCTGGCGTAAACGCCGGGAACTCCGAAAGGATCACACGATGACAGCCGAACAACACAGCGATAAACCGAAAATAGCCGACCGCCGGCGCGTGCCGGGAACGGGCTGGGCTTTTTGCAAGTCCTTGTCCGACATCCGGTCGCTCGTCGCTATTTTTACCTTTCTTTTTCTCCTGGCGATGCCGATCGCGCTCCTGCTCATCGGCCGGGAGAATTTCGCGGCCATGGCAGACGCATTCGCGCCACAATCGTCAAGTTCCGGCATGACGGCAACGCCGTGGATCGGCAACACCATTTTCGGGAAACCGCTGCCGTTCAACGCCGCGCTCCTTCCGTTCCATCTCGCCGTGACGTCGCTCGCGGCCGTCGGCGTTCTCATTATGGGAAGCGCTCTCTTCCGCCGTATGTACCGCCGGGACGCGGTCGACGCCGAATGGAGCATGCCGCTGACGAAAAACAGCTGGTCCCTCGGCCGCGCGCTCGCTCTTGCCGCCGGAATCGCGATCCCGTTCGCCTCCAACGCCGGAGCGGCGGCTGGCATTTTGGCGGCATGGGGACGGAATTTCACAGATCTGCTCCTCGCTTACAGTCAGGCCTATCTGCTGTTATTCCTCGCGTCGTTAAATTTTGCCGGATTTACCGTACTCCTTTTATCGCTTTCAGGACGGCTGTTTGACGCGCTGGTCATCCTGTTTACGCTGCATTTCGCGTGGCCTGTTCCCATCTACGGCATCTCGCTCCTGGCAACGGAAAACGCTCACCACGAACCTATCTATACGTGGCTTCTCGCTCCGGCCGCCGATATGTTCAGGCTTCCATTCATCCGGCAGAATCTTCCGCACATGATAATCCTCCCTGTTTTCTGGTTCGTTCTCGCCTGGTTTTCCGCAGTGAGGCGGCCGGCCGAACGGGCAGGAATAAAAACAGGGAACCTCCGGTGGTTCCGATGGATTCAGCCTGTCTACTCCATGGCGGGCGGATGGATGCTGGGCGCTTTTTTCAGCACAATCTTCCGCTTTGGCGTCACCCAGCCGGGATGGGCATTCTTCCTGTCGCCGTCGTTCGTCCTGGGGATGCTGCCGGGCGCGTTCCTCGGCCAGATTCTCTCCTCCGTCATCACGGGGAAACGCCTCCGCCGCGATCCTCACGGAGAGACGGGAAGCAGGACGCTCCATCCGCTTTTGGCCGAGTGGCTGTGGAGCCTCCTCGGCATGGCTCTCCTGTACGCGCTTGTACTGCTGAACAACGCCCCTCCGCTCCGGCGCTGACGGCGACGCAAAGCGAAGCGGCAGATATTTCCGGCAAGAACGGCGGCGCAAAGCGAGGCGGCAGATAACCGGTACGGAACGACCGTAAAGGAAGACAGAAAAGAACAACAACGCGCTTAACAGGCGCACACGGAAGAACATGATCAGAAAAGGGAGAGAAACAGTGAAACGCGCATTGAATACAGAGTCTGACTATCGGGGAGGCACCTTGCGGACGCTCATCTGGAAGCGCCCCGTCACGCTGTGGCTTCTGCCCGCCGTCTTCCTCTTCCTCACCACAATCGTTCCGCTCGCAGGAAACCATTACTGGTTCATCGATCCCATGCCGCGGGTTCACGGATTGGTTCTTCTGCTCATGAGCTTCATTGTGGCGCACCAGTATTTCAGCTTCATGCACCGGGTGCCGGCGTCCGACTTTTATTTCTCGCTTCCGGCAGGCCGGACCCGGCTGTTTTTCGGCCTCAATCTCGGCGCTCTCGCCTGCCTGCTCGGCCCCTCGTTTGTTACGGCGGCTCTTCACTTCGCTCTGCGGCTCCTTCGGGACGAGAACATGCCTTCGCTCCCCTTCGCGGTTTCACACGGATACGCCGCGTACTGGACGCCCATCCTCTCGCTGTGGATCAGGATGCTGATTTTCTTCTTCATGATGCTGATCTTCTACCTTATCACCGAGAAGACAACGACGGCCGTCACGCTGTTTCTTCTCGTCAACGCCTTCTGGCCGGCGGTCATCCTGCTCTTCACCGACGCGACCGCGAGCTTCCTGCCCGGCTTCATCGCGCCGTCGCTGACATCTGAGGCTGTGATCTCCCCCTGGATCGCCCGCGTTATTCAGATCTTTTCGCCGGTTTCGGCTTTCTTTCAGGAATCCGACACGGCCTTCAGCTGGTTCACGCTTCTGCTGCTCGCCCTGACATTCCTGACCGCCTGGGCGCTGTTCAGAATAAGACCGGCGGAGAATTCAAGGCAGTCCGGCCGGTTCAACTGGCCGCAGACCATCACGCAATGGATGGTTGTTCTCGCCGTCTCCCTGCTCGGCGGCTACGCCGGTCACTACCTGCGGGTGATCACCACGCTGTCGGCCGCCGGACAGACGGCTGTTTCCTCGCCTCTTCCCTTCCTGATCGGCGTGTTTCTCGGACTGATCCTCTCTCTCTGGGCGTTCAACCTCTTCCAAGGAAAAGGACGCATCCGGTGGAAAGCGCTGATCCTGCCCGCGGCGGCGACCGCCATCCCCCTCGCCGTCTGGCTTGCCGTGGTCATCACGGGTGCTTCCGGCTTCTCGACAGAACTCCCGCTTGCCTCCGATGTGGCGCGCGTAACAATCACATACAGCAACATGGACGTATGGCCTCTTCGGGAACACGGCTATTCTTCCGTGAAAGTGACGCTGACAGACGAGAAAGAGATCGAGCTTTTCACCGCCCTGTACAGACAGATCCTCACGCCGGAAAACCCCGGCCTCTCCCTGCCGAGAACGCTGTCAAGCAATCAGCAGGTTCGCCAATTCGCGGAGAACCAACGGCAAACGCTCTGGCCAGAGAAGGCGAAAACCGGAGAAGGCTTAACCTCGAACTATCCCGATACCGTCTTCACGTTAGAGACGAAAGACGGGAGAAAGATCAGCCGCCGCCTTCCTTTGAATGAAAACATTCGGAATGACTGTTTCCGCGCTCTGATCGCGCGGAACCGCGACTACTTCCTTGCGGAATACAGCTTTAAAACGCTCGTGGACCCCTATGCGGTTACCGGTTATGCGACCCCAGCCCAATACAAACTCGAGATACGGCCAGCACAGAATATCCCGCCCTCCGAATGGCCGCGCTGGGTTTTTGACCTCCAGAAAGATATGGGAAAAGGGGAATACATCTCTCCCCATGATTTTTTCCAGATGAGGGGTCTGATCGCGGGCTATCTCCTCTCCTCGTCAGAGGCTGAACGCGGGCTATACACGGAGACAGCGCCGTGCGTCCTCCGCGTAACGCTGTTCAGCGGCGGCGAATCTGAGAGCCCGGACGCGTCTCTCATCCTGGATTACCCCGTCAATCCCGACCGTTTGAAGCCGCTCGCCGATTTTCTTAGGCAAATGAATCAAAGGATGCGTTAGGGACGGAGCCGCGATGCACGCATAAGGGAAAGCCCGGATCATTTTCTCACCACGCCAGACTTCCGGTCCCTGTCTTGATCTGTCGGCAGCGGCGGGTCAGATATTACCCAGAAGCACCGTTTGGAGATACTCCCTCGCGATGTCGCGCAGCCGGCACAACGTCTGCCGTGGCGTCGCCGGCTCCTTGCAGCGCCAGCGTGGAAAATAGCGCGAGAGATGCAGGACGATCTCCCGATCGACGGACGCGAGGAACGCCGCTTCCCGCCTCATCTCTTCCTCGCCGTCCGACAGCCCGGGAACGACGAGTGTCGTCACTTCGACGTGCGAGACCGCGGCCGCGCGCTGAATCGTCCGCCGCGCCACATCGAGCCGTCCTCCTAGCTTTTTGTATGTGTCCTCATGAAAGGATTTGAGATCGATATTCCAGGCTGTGATGAGCGGAAGCAGCTCCTCCAGCGGCTCTTCCTCAATCTGCCCGTTCGTGACAGCGACCGTCTCAAGCCCTTCCAGGCGGGCGAGCGCGGCTGTATCTCGCACATACTCGTATCCGACGAGCGGTTCATTGTACGTGAAAGCGATCCCGATATTGCCGCGGCGGCGAAGGCTGTGCGCTTTCTCCACGAGTTCCACGGGGGAGACGAAGACCGTATGCCGCCCCGCGTCGGCGTCCTGCGCGATCTCATGGTTCTGGCAGAACGGACAGGCCATGTTGCACCCGTAGCTGCCCGCGGAGAGAATCATGCTCCCCGGATGAAAATGCGACAGCGGTTTCTTCTCAATCGGGTCGAGCGCGAGACTCGTCAGCTTCCCGTAATTCTCCGCTGTCACAACGCCGCCCCGCGCCGTACGCGCGCGGCAGAAGCCGAGCCCGCCCTCCGGAATACGGCAGCGCCTCCAGCAGACCCCGCATTCCGTCCGCTGGCGCTCGGTTGTCGAAGGAACTGTCATCTCAGCCTGCTTTCCTTTCCCCGTCACCGAAAACATGAGGTATCAGTCCTTGTGCCGGACAACTTCAAAGCGCTCGAGCTTGTACTCTCCGCCGTAGATCCCGGCTTTGCGGAGCGCGATGGCGACCTGCTCTTCCGGCGTGTCGATCCCTTCCAGATTCGGAAGCAGAAGTCCGCGCCTGAACCGCTGTGTTACGATCACCCCGTACCGCAAAGGGTCGAGTTCTTCGATCGATTCAATCGGTTCCGCGTCCCCCAGCACATCGACACTGATAACGAGGTCCGACAGCTCATCCGCCGTGACGGGAGAAAACCTCGGATCCTCGGTGGACGACGAAATCGCGTTGTGGATAATCTCATCGGCGAGCGTCTTGCGGACAGGGCTGATTGTCCCGATGCAGCCGCGAAGCTGCCCGTTCTTGTAAAGTGTGACGAAAGCGCCCGCCCGCGCGGAGAGAAGTTCCTCCGGTGTATCCTCAGGGATTCGAAGTACTCTCCCTTCGCGCACATACAGATCAATCGTCTGCCGCGCAAGCGCGACACAGGGGTCCTTCTTCGGAGTCATGTGTTGATATTCTGTCATCGTTCGCTCCTTTCCGTACAGGTCAAAAGACAGACAAGGCCGCCCCGCCGCCGAAACATCCTGGCAGCCGCACGTTCCCTCCGACGCAAAACAGCCTCGAAAACCGCGGCGGCCCATCCGCTCCCGTGTCTTCGAAAACCGCGGCGGCCTCCCCTGCTCAGAGCGGTGTAAAAGCGGCCACGGCGTATCCGACGCCGAAAGGACCTTCGTATGAATAGAGTTCCGACTCAAAAGCGGTTCCGTCGAGCGCGCCTGTCATGATCTGGAAAGAACGGTGGCCGCACTCGGCCGCTTTTTCGAGAAAATCCTGGTCAAAGGCGAACAGCGCTTCCAGTTCGCCTTCGCGGAAAATGCGTCCGATCGCCGCGTCGAACGCCGGGCCTTCCGGACGATACCCGTACGGCCCGTCTTCTTTCAGGACGTGAGACAGATCGCCGCTCGCGATATAGACGACGCGGCGGCCAAGCTCTTCCGCTACGCGCGCGACAGACCGGCCGACTTCGCGGTGTGTCTCCCCGGACAGAAGCGAAAGGCCGAGGCGGACGAGTTTGAACGCGCGGTATTTCTCGTGGATAAAACGGAGCGGGATCAGCGCTCCGTGGTCGAAACCGCGGCTTCCTGATGATCTCGCAGCGGATGGGATACCTTGTCCGGAGAGGTCAATCGCCAGGCGCGCGGAGAATTCGCTGTCAAGCGCCGCCTCCTCGCGGACACGCGGCAGACCGAAAGGCCGGAGATCGCCTGACTCGCTGTCACCCGCGGCGATATAGAAACCGTCGGCATACAGCGGCGCGTGGGGTGATGACAGAACAATCGTATCAGGTCTGAGTGACTCTACTTCACGCGCCATTCGCTGAAACGCCTGAATCGTGCGGATGATCTTCTTCTCCTCACCCCGCCCCACTTCAGGCAGTATGATCGGCGGGTGAGGAACAGCATACGCTTTCATAATCATAGAATCGTCCTCCTTCACCAACGCTCCGAAAACACGCCTTGCACGCCGATCCGGCCCGCCGTTTCAGGTGAATCGCTTCTCATCTCCTGTTTCAGACAGGCAGCCCCTTCGCGCATCGCGAGAAGCGCGGCGACAATCTCTTTCGCGTCCCGTTCGTTCCGCCTCCCGGTAGTCGGGACCGTTCGTGTCATTAAGCTTCGACCGGTTGCCCCGCAATGACATCTCGTTCACCCATGGATGGCTGACATCGATCCGGACATAGAAATCGTGTTGTGAAACTATCCGCTTGACGGCAGGTTTCCCGGGTTTGCCGTCAAAATGATTCTATCACGTCACGGCAATTTGGTAGAATGAAAACAAAGGAGTTTATTATGGACATTCTCAATTTGCCTGTTTCTTTGGAAAAAGGCCGGCGCTCACGCGGTCTCGTTCTTATCAACACCATGCCCGATATAAGAAGCGGAAAACGCGACGACTTCATGAGTGGATTTTTTTATTTCAAAGGGCAGAATTATCTGTTCCGCATCTGGGATAAGGATGTCTTTGAAATCATTCTCGAATTCGGCCCGGGTATCTACGTAGCGGAAACACTCGGCTCCGACTATAACGGCCCCTATCTGACAGTGAAATCAATCGATGTCTACCCCGGAACAGAAGTGACGCGGGACGATTTTCTCGGCGGTATACCGCGAGAAGATCTCGAGCGCAGGCTCGCGGCAATCAGGGCGTCGCTCGATCAGCTCGGCGTGACGGCTTCCTGCTGGGATCTGCTCGACTCTGTGCTGGCCGATCCGCGGCTGGAAGACCGGTTTATGATTGAAGGCGCCGCCATCCGCCATCACGACAATGTGTTCGGCGGCCTTGCCAATCACACGCTCAAAATGCTGAATATCCTCAGAGCGGTCCTCGAGAACAATCCGGCGCTTCGCGTGAGCGCGGATTTGCTTGTCTTCTCGATTTTCATGCATGACATCGGCAAAGTCTTTGAATACCACAACCTTGAAATGGGAGAATTCTGGTTCGCCAATCACCGCGTGCGCGGCATTGAATTTCTGGCTTCGCTCAAAGATGAAGTAATCCGGCGTTATGATGAGTCGTTCTACCGCCAGGTTCAGTCGGTCATCGCGGGACACCACGGACTGTACGGCGACCACCCGACGACCGTCGCCGCGACGATTGTCCACTACATCGATGTTCTGGAGAGTCAGACGACGGAACTGCTGCGCGAACAGCTCAATACGCCCGGAAGCAAAATCCGCCATCCCGACTTCGGGTTTCTCCAGGATATCCCCCTGTCCGAAGAGGAGAGCTGATCCCCAACGGGGCACCGCCTGCGGCACAGGCCGGAGACATCTATACCGGACCCGGCTGCTTTCCCTATCCGGCGTTCTGCTCAGATAATGAGGGATCGGTCCTCAGTAATATCCGACACACGAAAAAGGGGCCACCCCGGTAACACCTCTGAGCCGGAGCGGTCCCTCTTCGTTTCAAAGCCTTTCGGCCGTGGATAGAGCGATTGACGCGCGTTTCCTGTTATTCGGCGGGCGTTCCGGACGGAGACCCCGCGGGGTTATTCCCCTTGATATCCTTCTCATCAAAGGCATCGCCGCAGTTAGGACAGAACTTCGGTACATTCTTCTGATCCTGAGGCTCCCAGCCGCATTTGTCACACTGGTAGTGAAGCGCGACCGGCTGCGGCTTGCCGCAGTCGTGGCAGAATTTGCCCTCATTTGTTGCGCCGCACGCGCAGACCCATTCTTCTTTGACAGGCTTCGGCGTCCCGCAATTGCCGCAGAATTTACCGACATTGTCAGTTTTGCCGCACTGGCCGCACTTCCAGACCGGCGCCGTGGAGGCAACCATCGTCGAGCCGGGGATCGGCTGAGGCGGCTGCGCCTGATACTGCGCGCCCTGCTGGAAAAGCTGATTCGCCTGCCCGCCGCCAGCCATCTGCGCCATGTTCATGCCGGCAAACGCCATAAAGGCGCCCGCTCCTTCGTTCGACGCGGCTGCGCGCATCGCGTCTGCCTGAGCACCGACAAGTCCGGCGGCTGCCATCGTGGGATCGCGGAAAACCGCGCTCTTCTGAAGCTCTTTGATGAGCTGTTCGTCCTCTTCGGAGGCTTTTACAGACTGGATACCGACCGAAACGATGACGAGTCCGCGCAGATTGCGCCATTTCTCTGTCAGCACCTCATTCAGCGCGGCGGAGATCTCCTCCGTATGGCCGGGGAGAGCGCTGTAGCGGATTCCCATTTCGGAGATTTTGGCGAAGGCGGGCTGCAGCGCGTTCATCAGCTCCGCGCGGAGCTGATTGTCCATGCGATCGCGCGTATAGGGCTCCTCGACATTGCCCGACACATTCGTGTAGAACAGGAGCGGGTCTTCGACCTTGTAGGAATATTCGCCAAAACACTTGATCGCGATATCGACATCGAGGCCGATATTCTTGTCAACCACGCGGAAAGGAACGGCGTTGGCAGTCCCAAAGCGGTTGTTCATCATTTCTTTCAGATTGAAATAATAGACGCGCTGATCCTTGCCTGTGTCACCGCCAAAGGTAAAACGCTGGCCGATACGCTTGAACGTCCCGAGGATATTCTTGCCGAGAGATCCGTAGAACAGCGACGGCTCCGTCGAAGCGTCGTAGATGTACTCGCCAGGCTCTGCGCTGAATTCGACAACTTTCCCCTGCTCAACAATGATCATGCACTGACCGTTATTGACCGCGACAATCGAGCCGTTGGAGATAATATTCTCCTCGCCGCGGACGTTGCTCGAACGCGAAGACGAACGCTTCTGACCTTTTTTTACAATGACGTCATCCGCCAGCGCGTCACTGTAGAAGAATTCCCGCCACTGGTCGGCTAACACACCGCCAATCGCGCCTCCGGCTGCTTTCAGTAAGCCCATATTATTCTCCTTCGTTATTCATATTCTGCAATACGCAATCATTTGTCATCGCCGCCTTTTCGCCATGCCAATCAATATGGTCGGAGAGAGGCCGCGCCGTGGTGCTCCCTGTGACAGCATACAGCGCAGGCGATGTATTTTATCCCTACAATATTAACACATTCCGCCATTGAATTTGATTAATGCTTCAATAACAGCGCGCCGGAATCCGCGTTGTGACACGTCCGACCGATTATTCCCCTCCGTTCAGCCTTTTCAGAACAGCGCGCGCCGCGTGGAGGCCGGAGGCTCCCGCCTGCGACAGCCCGCGCGTGATTCCCGCCCCATCGCCGATCGCGAAGAAATTCCGCAGCCCCGTCTCAAATTCATTCGAAAGCTCCAACCGCGCGCTGTAGAATTTAACTTCAACGCCGTAAAGAAGGGTATCGGAATTGGCCGTTCCGGGCACCAATCTGTCCAGCACTTCAAGCATTTCCATAATATTGTCGAGATGGCGCTTGGGGAGCACAAGGCTGAGGTCGCCGGGTGTCGCGTCGAGAGTGGGTTTGACGAAACTCTTGGACATCCGGTGTTCATTCGTGCGCCGGCCGTCGCGGAGGTCGCCGAGCCGCTGCACCATAACACCGCCGCCAAGCATGTTCGACAATGACGCGATATGCTTGCCGTAGCGGTAAGGCTCTTTGAAAGGTTCTGTGAAGCGATTGCTGACGAGCAGCGCGAAGTTCGTGTTTTCGCTGCGCAGCGCCGGATCGTCGAAACTATGGCCGTTGACAGTGATAATACCGTCTGTGTTTTCCGTTACAACATAACCGTAGGGGTTCATGCAGAAAGTCCGGACGACGTCCTTATAACGCCGCGTCATGTACTTCAGCTTCGCTTCATACATCGCGTCGGTAATATCTTTAAATACGAGGGCGGGAAGCTCAACGCGTACACCGATATCGACCTGATTATTGATCAGAGGCAGCTTGAGCTCACGACAGATATTGCTGAACCACTCAGCCCCCGAACGCCCGGGAGCGGCGATCAGGATATCGCACAGAACGTCGCCCTTTGAAGTCTCAAGCCTGTAGCTGTCCGGAACGATCCCGTTAACCTCGGGGATCTCCTTGCCGTCTTTCATAGGAAAGATCGACATCACCGTTGTATTGCAGGAGAGATCGACATGCTCACTCAGCCAGTTATAAAGGTTGATCAGAATCTTGCGGTTATTCTCTGTCCCGAGGTGTTTGCAGCGGGCATTAAGCAGATGGATATCGCACGCGAGAGCCCGGCGGCGGATCGATTCCCCGGCGGGTGTCTCTGTTGAGTACCACTCGCTCGTCGCGCCGAATTTCTGATTGACTGCATCGACATCGTGAATAAGTGAAAGCACGCTGGCCGCATCGAGATAATCAGTCAGCCAGCCGCCGAACTCAGTTGTCAGGTTAAACTTACCGTCGGAGTATGCCCCCGCTCCTCCGAAACCGCGCATGATGGCGCACGTTTTGCAGTGAATGCATGTGTTCACTTTCCCGAGGAGAATGGGGCAGTTTCTTGAGGCAATCGGCTCTCCCTGCTCCAGCAGCAGAATATTCAAATCAGGGCGCCGGACAACAAGCTCATAAGCGGCAAAAATACCGGAGAGACCCGCACCTATAATCGCTACATCTACTTTTTTCATTTTAACTCCAGACTGTGCCTTATTACTGTGACCTGGCACGGTGATATGATAACACGTTAATCAGGACGATCGACGCCTTTTGTTCCGAATAGGACAACTTCCCGCGTGTCAAAGTGTATGATGGAACTATGGTAAAAGAGAGTTCGTCCGAAAAAGAAACGAATTACGCCGAAACGCGCCATGACAGGACAAAAGCGCTTCTTTCCGAGGAGGCTGTCGAATCGCTCTCCCGGAAAAGCGTTCTGGTCGCGGGACTCGGAGGCGTCGGCTCCTGGGCCGCGGAAGCACTCGCGAGAGCGGGTGTGGGGCGGTTGATCCTCATCGATCGCGATATTATCACGCCGTCCAATCTAAACCGCCAGCTCTACGCTCTTGAAAGCACCATCGGACAGTCAAAATGCGGCATCGCCCGCCGCCGGCTCCTCGATATCGACAGCCGTCTCCGGGTCGAGACATATGAAGACATGCTCATCGCCGGAGAAACCGCCGCTGTTCTGGAACGGTTCGCTCCCCTTGATTATGTCGTAGACGCGATCGATTCGCTGGGGGCGAAGATTGACCTCATCGCGTCTTCTATTGAACAGGGAATCCCCATTATCTCTTCAATGGGAACGGGCAACCGGTTAGACCCTTCCCGGCTCAGAATCTCCGATATCTCAAAGACACATACGGATCCCCTCGCGCGAATCGTGAGACGGGAACTACGAAAACGAAACGTTGAACACGTCAAAGTCGTTTTCTCCGACGAACCTCCCCTCACACCCTGCGGATTAGAAAAGGGCGCCATCGGCAGCGTCCCTTTTGTCCCGCCGGCAGCGGGTTTTCTACTGGCTTCAGAAGTGATCAGCGATTTAATCCGCCGCTGAGTCCCCGCGCGAAATCACTCCCAGCGGAGTGAAGCTGTTTCCGCCACGCCGCCACGCTTACGCGCGCTTCAGTTTTTTCAGCCATCCGAACCATGAAAAGAGCAGAAAGCACAGAAAGTTCACGATGACGATAACGGGACCTGCCGGCAGGTCGAGCGCATAGGAAAGGAACAGACCGGTGCTGAAACAGACGAGCGCGATGACAGCCGACGCCACTGTCACCCCCTTGAAACTGCCGAACAGCCGCATCGCCGAGAGCGGAGGAAAGATAATGAGGCTGGAGATGAGAATCGCCCCCATGACGCGCATACCCAGCACAATGGTGACTGACGCGATCACCGCGAGGACGGCGTTCCAGAATCCGGCGGAAATACCCGAAGCGCGCGCGAAGCTTTCGTCAAACGTCACCGCGAACAAGTTGTTATAGGAGAACAAAAAGAGGACGAGCACGACAAAAGAGAGAATGATCGACAACGTCATGTCCGTCCGGCTCATCGCCAGAATACTCCCGAACATAAAATTGTAGAAATCAGTGTTCAGGCCGGATGTCAGTGAGATAACGATGACGCCGGCCGCCATGCTCGCGGAGGATATCATGGCGATCGCCGCATCGCCGTGAATACGGTTGTTAGTACTCAATCGGAGCAGCAGAAACGCTGTAAGGATCACGACGGGGAGCGCGACAGCGAGAGGGGAGGCTGACAGCGCCATCGCCGCCGCCAGCGCGCCGAACCCCACATGGGAAAGACCGTCGCCAATCATCGCGTAGCGTTTCAACACAAGGCTCGTTCCGATGAGAGCCGCACAGATGGCGACCAGCGAACCGCCGATCAGAGCGCGGAGCAGGAAGCTGTATGAGAAGAAATGGGAGATTAAACCGGCCATTCTGTCATCCCCTCTCTTTCTCGCCGTTCGCACTGCAGCGGCCGCCGCGAGAATGGCGATGTCCGTCCGGATCGTCGGCAGAGAACCGCCCGCCCTTATCAGATTCCGGCGTCTCTTCAAGAGGTGCCGAAACGCCGCAGCCGCAGGTAGGTGTCCCGTCGGCATCAATCCCGCCCTCACAGGCGGGCTCATGAGAAACCGTTTCTCCGTGGGACAGATAGGATGCCGCGACAACGCTCTTCAGATAATCCTCCGTCGTGCCAAAGAACAACTGGCTGCGGCCGAGATGGAGGACGTGCGTCGCATCGTGCATGACACAGTGGATGTCATGCGAGACCATGATCACCGTCGCGCAATCGTCGCGGTTTATCGCCCGGACGAGACGATAGAATTCGTGGGCTACAATGGGATCAAGGCCGGCTGTCGGCTCGTCCAGCAGCAACAGGCCGTTTGAAGCCGCCAGAGCCCTCGCGAGGAGAACGCGCTGGCGCTGGCCGCCTGACAGTTCCCGATAGGATCGGTTCGCTAATCCGTCGACGGACAGGCGCTCCATGGCCAACGCTGACGCCTTTCGGTCTTCCCGCGAATAAAAGGAAACAAATCCGTGGCGGTTCAGTCTCCCGGACAACACCACTTCCCTGACGGTCGCCGGAAAATCGCGCTGCAGCGGCGTCTGCTGAGGGAGATACCCGACCTGCAGCCTGTTCAGCGTTTCCCGCCGCACAATCTCGCCGGCTGATGGCGTTTTCAACCCGAGGAGTCCCTGCAGCAAAGTCGTTTTCCCTGACCCGTTCTCACCGACAATAGCGAGATAATCGCCTTCGTGCAAAGAGAAATTGACGCGGTTGACAACCGTCTGCCGGTCATACGCGAAAGAGACATTTTTCAGTTCGAGCAGTTTATTCATGAGCCGATCAGCGCCTTTCGCAGATTTTCCGCGTTGGCTCTCATGATCGAAACATACGTAGCGCCCCCCTTCATCTCCTCCGTTGTGACATTGTGAGCGGAGTGAAAGAGCAGCTTGCCGGCTCCCGTCTCCGCGGTGATCAGATCAGCAAGTTTTTGGTTGGAAAATTCAATGTAAAAAACGTAGGCAACTTTACCGGAGCGCACTTTCTCAATCATCGCCGCGACTGTCTGGGGCTTTGGTTCCGTTTCCGCGGCACAGCCGGGGTAGGCGGCCATGTAGGAGAAACCATACTCCGATGCGAAATAAAGGAGCGGAAAGCGGTCCGCTACAATGAGCTCCGGGTGTTTCGCTTCGTTTCTGATCGCCCTGAACTCCTTGTCAAGTTCCATCAGGTCATGTCGGAGATTGTCGAAATTTTTCCGGTAATCACTTTCGTGTTTTTTGTCAGCGGCTATCAGGCGGGACACGATCCCTTCAGCGATTTTCAAGGCATTGACGGGACTCGTCCAGATGTGTTCATCGAGACCGTGCTCGTGGCCGTGCCCGTGTTCCTCTTCGTGGTCGCTGCCCTCGGCATCCTCATCCCTGTGCCCGTCGTTGTCCTGCACTTTGCTTTCAGAAGAGCCGTCACCTTCATGGTGATCCTCTCCGGCCGGTTCAGCCCCGTCCGCATGGTCATGGTGATCCGCTTCCCGGTCGAGGATCCCCTCATGGGATTCCTCCAGCGCGTTGACATAATCCATCATGCGGACTGTTTTGGCGCGATCAATCTCCGCCGCGTCGAGAAGCCGTTCCACCCATGTGTCGGATACGCCGCCTGTGTAGATAAAGAGGTCAGCTTCCGCAATCCTTACAATTTCTTTCGGTGTCGGTTCATACGTATGGCTCTCCGACCCCGGAGGCAGAAGAAGCGTGACATTTACATGCTCTCCGCCGATTTGCCGGGCAAAATCATAAGGGGGGAAGATAGTCGCCACGATAGACAGTTTGCCTTTTTCGGCCGGATCACGGCCGGACAGACGACACCCCCCGGGAACCAGAACGATCACAGCCAGCGCCAGAACAAGCGCGGACAGCCGCTGTATAACTTCACCGATAAATTTGCTGCGTTTAACTTTATTCATTTTGATTCGTGACACCTTAATGCTTAAATATTGATCATCGCCGCCCGGTAGAGCATCAGCTCCATATAGATGGCGAGCGTACAGAAGATGATGGACATCGCGATGCGGGTGACCACCAGCACGATCGGCAGGATACGTTCGGAAGACTTTTCAATCATGCGAAAAATAATATCAATGATGATCGCCGCGACAAGCCAGCTCAAAGGGATAAGGAATAGTTCCCACCGCGTCCCCTGACGTTCAATCATGGTGAGCGCCAGCACGCGGGCGGGAACATTTTCCGGCATGAGAAAGAAAAGCGGGAACGCTGTCAAAAACGGAGCCAGCGAGAAAAACCAGTAGATAGTGTAAGCGCCTTCTCTTTTCATCGCCTGCGTCCTGTCAGCCCGGCTTTTTCCGCGCGGATAGCGACAAACACGCCGGAACCGAATCCCTCCTTCACTTCCTGAACGACGTTATCAAGTGACTCAATGGTCTGACAGATTTTCTGCACATGAAACCCCGTCTCTTCCAGTTCCCGCAGCACCGCCGCCGTCCCTCTGAAGGTCGCGTCCCGGTAGAAGGCGTTGTTCTCCTTGTCCCGCTCATAGACGGCGCCCAGCGGGGCATCGATGTCGATATGTCCGATCAGGAGATGCCCCCCTTTCTCCAGCACGCGGTACGCCTCAAGCAGAGCCGGTTTCATGTCGGAGAGATAGCAGTCGAGCGTAACCATGAAGACCGCGTCAAAGACCTGATTGTCAAACGGCAGCGCCTCGGCCACGCCTTCGATCACGTCGATTCCGCGCCCACGCGCGTAAGCGGCCATCTTCACAGATGGTTCCACCCCCTGCGGAACGCCGAGTGCCACGGCGAAACGCCCGGTGCCGACACCGACCTCAAGGCCGCGCTGAAAAGGCGGGGTGACCTTCCGCATCGCTTCCGTTTCCGCCTCCAGGATGAGAGGGAAATCGTCAAACCATTGCTCATATGCATCCGCCAGTGAATCGTAGAGTTTTGTGATATCCCGGGCGTCCTGCACTAATCGTACCCCGCCGGTTTCATCTCCCGGGAAGTTACCACATCCTGTTATGTTCATCGGTTTTCCCCCTGCCGGCCTGCCTGCTCCCGATAGGGCATAAGACGGCTGTGCAGTCTCTCAAGAGCATACACAATCTGTTCTTCCGTATGTTCGCTCGTCAGACAGAAACGGAGTCTCGCCTGTCCGCGCGCGACAGCGGGGAAGACGGCGGGGGGAACAATAATGCCGTCCTCTTCGAGCTGTTTGGACAGCGTGAACGCGAGCTCATCGGGACCGATCATGACGGGCGTAACCGCTGTTTCCCCCGCCAGGCAGGTATCAAATCCATAGCGCTCCGCTTCACGCATGAAGATGGCAATATTCCTGCGCAGCCTCCTGACGCGGCTGTTGTCCCGCTCCATAATCTCAATCGCCTTGATAACCGCTGCCGCCAGCGGCGGGCTGATGCCAACCGAGAACACAAACCCCGGCAGGTTGTAGCGAAGATACTCAATGAGATGGTGGCTTCCCGCAAGATACCCGCCGCAGGTTCCGAAACCCTTCGAAAGGGTGCCCATGTGAATGTCAATATCCTTAGGATCAATGCCAAAATGCTCGTCGACGCCATGTCCGGTCTCTCCGAGCACGAGCATTGAGTGCGCTTCATCGACCATCAGGAAGCAGTCGTACGCTTTCTTAATTCTGACGAACTCGGGGACAGGCGCGACGTCCCCGTCCATGCTGTAGGCGCCTTCAATCACAATCAGGACTTTCTCATAGCGGTCACGTCTGTTCCGCAGAATACTTTCAAGCGACTTAAAATCGTTATGCGGGAACGGCCTCGCGTCGGCGAGGGACATCCGGATACCTTCCGTGATGGAGTTATGAATCAGAACATCATATAAAATCAGATCGTTCTCCGAGCAGAAATTGCCGATAAAGGTGACATTCGTGGAATGGCCGCCAACGAGGGCGATGGCATCTTCCGTGCCTTTCCAGCGGGCGAGCGCTCTCTCCAGCTGTTGGTGAACCGTCTTCTCTCCGGCGAGCAGCCGGCTCCCGCTCGCGGATGTACCGTACTGTTTAATCGCCGCGATCGCCGCCTCATTCACTTCGGGGTCCCCGGACATGCCCACGTAGTTGTAAGAAGCGAAGTTGATCATCTTTCTGTCTCCGATATAGGAGACATCGCGAAGCGAGGAATCCTGAGCGACAAAATACGGATTGCCGAACGCTTCAACGGCGGGGGCCAGCAATTCAAGGCGCGCCATGAACGCCTCAAATTCCGGCGTCTCCTCAAAGGATTTGATTCGCCTGACAGGCTTTTCCTTTCCGGAGCTGTGGTCCGCCGCACGCGGTTCTTCAGCGAATTCGCCGCCAATTCTCCTGTACACGAGGGCGGCGATATCGTTAATCGTCAGATCACGGTTAAACAGGCGCTCGTCGATGGTCAGCGCGTACTGTTCCTCCGCGAGCGTAAGCAGTGAGATGCTCTGCAGGCTGTCGCCGCCGAGATCCTGCGCGAACCAGGCAGAGGGTTTAATCCTTTCAATCGGAAGGGACAGTACTTCGGATACCATCGCCTGCACTGATTTTCGAACCTCAAAGAAAGCGGGATCAGCCGCGAGTTCAGGCAGGAAATAGGCGGAAATTTGTTTGTCAACTTCAGTGGGACGTTCCTCTACCGGCATCGCCTGCCGGGGAGACAGAGAATACTCCGTCAATGGCCATTCGCCTTTTGTGACTGCCTCGGAAACAGGGCCGCGGCGCACTTTAGCGGACGCCGAGAGCTCAAGCGGTATGTCAGAAACAAAGAAGCGCTGTACGCGGTGCGCCATGGGCACCTTCGCGTTGATATCGATTACCATTTCCGCGAGCGTTTCCGGGTCGGCGCCGGGAACCGGTTCGACAAGCAGTGCCACTTCGTCGTAATACCCGTCGGATAAACCGAAAATAACCAGCCTCTGCACACCCGGAATGACGCTGTATGGAGTCTCAAGCTCGTCCGGATAGATGTTCTCGCCGTCGGCTCTTAAAATGATATCTTTCACGCGCCCATCCAGAAAGACACGTCCGCCACAGCGCCGCCCGATATCGCCCGTGCGGAACCATTCGCCGCGGTCACGCGCGGTGAAGCGTCCGTCTTTCAGCATACCCGCATAGACAGCCCCGGTCCGCACGAGCAGCTCTCCCTGCTCGCATTCGTCGTCATGTGCCGGCACTTCGCCGATCGGGTCGACAACCAATGAGTGCTCGTAAAGGGGATAACCGACGCTGCCATCCAGGCGGTCGTCAACATCCTCACTGATGACTACAGAGAAAATGCCGATCTCCGTCATCCCGTATCCGTTGACAAGGTGGTAACCGAGGCCATTAATCGTTCGAAGCGCTTCCGGCAAAACAGGTCCGCCGCCGCTCACACCGAGATGCAGTGTCTCACCAAACAACTGACTGCGGATCATTCCGAGAACACCCGCAATCGGGGGCGGGAGATCCACGCCAGCTTTCTGATAGGAAAGAGATAGTTCGATTAACTCGTCGAATTCAACTTCTGTCTGACCGGTTGCCTCGGTGAACCGCTTTTTCACCGCCCGGGCGATCCCGTTCCATACGGCGGGGATGGCAACAAGCTGTGTCACGCCGCTTCCCTGGCAGGCCTGAAGGATAGCCTCCGGAGAAGGTTTCATCGGGATCACCATGGTGCTTCCCAACACCTGCGGGAGAATAAAGCAGACGAAAAAGCCGAAGATGTGATGCCAGGGAATAAACGCGAGAACCTTTTCGCGGACATCATCCCTGATCCATCGATCGGAATCTTCCGTCAGACGGAAAAGGCTTTTGAATTGCTCCGCGATACCGAAATTGTCGTGAACGAAACAGCGCGACATCCCAGTCGTCCCGCTCGTACACAGTGTAATATGGCCGCTCCAATCCGGGCGGTCCTCCGCTTTCAGCGATATCATGTCGCCTGATTTCCGGCTGAACTGTGCCAATATCTGCGGGTCCCGCCAGTCCGGAACCAGACTGTCCGCCAGAATAACCGGATATGTTGCCGCGCGTCCCGCGTCTTCATCCGTTATCAAAGCGATGATCCCCGTCTCCTTCGCCAGCATATCTGTCAGAGGATCGGACGCGCGCGCGTCCATGAGGACAATGGGGTGTCCTGTGGCCATTACAGCCCAGAACAAAATAGCGAATGACGGATTGTTAGGCAGTTTAATGCCAATCCAGCCACGTCTTCCGGGGTCATCCGCATCCAGATCGCGCGCTCTTGCTTCCACCGCGCGCTTCATGTCCGCTTTCTGGAAAAAAGCGGATACCCGCCGCGCTGTCTCGTCAATCATGCCGAGATACTCCGGGTAGGAAATCTCCACCACGCCTGATTGCGTGTACATCTCAATCGCCGTACCTTCCCCGTACTGCGCTATCATTTTGAATATTGTCCGGTAACCCGGATCTATTTTTAATGCGCTCGCATATTGATCGATATCGAACATAACGCCTCCTCCGGATTGAGAAAATCTCCGATCCTTTCTCCGTTTGAAAAAACGATCGCAGACATCTCAACACTTACAGGATATTATCACACGGAATTGTGAGCAAGTTATTAAGTGACGAAATAACCGTTTTCGACACAATGTCTTCGCATTCTGATGGTAGACTGGTCTTTATCATTCAGGAAACAAGAGAGGAGATAGAAACAAATGCAGCAGCAAGAGCAGATGATTCATTTAAAAACCGGACATACCATCGCGCGTTATCGGATTCGCTTTCAAGATTGCAACCCGCGCTGTCACGTGCATTTGCATCGTTTGGCCGATCTTGCTCAGGATAGTGATGACCACAGCTGCGGTCTTTTTGGCTGCAAATCGGAAGACCTCCGCGCGCGGGGAATCTGCTGGATATTACTCGCCAACACGTTCTCATTCACCAGCGAATGGCCGGAACCGGAAGACACGCTCATCGTCGATTCATGGCCGCGCGGAACGCACGGCATCCGCCTGTTCCGCGAGAATATCTATTACCGCAATACCATGGATAAGACCAGCCGGTTCGGAGCGGCTTCCTCTGAATGGGTATTCTGCACCCTTGGCGGCCACAGACCACTGCGGCCTTCTTCTGTCTGCGACCTCGATCAATTGCAGACTGTCGCAGACTCCCGGGTCGGCAATATGGAATCAATCCCCCGTCTTTCGTCCGTTCTCGACAATCCTGCCGGGCACGAAGTGATGCGTTACCGGGTGCAGCTAGGCGATCTCGACACGAACACGCATCTACACAGCTCCCATTATGTTCGGCTTGCCATCGACGCTGTCGGAGCCTACCTTTCCGTTGATCCCTGGAAAGAAGAACTGATCATCCGGAAGTTCCACATCCAGTTTATGAACGAGGCGTCGCTTTTTGACGAACTGGTCTTTTATGTCACCCCTGACAGCGAAAATGATCGCATGCTTACGGTTGAAGGGCGCCATGTCCACTCAAACGACATCACTGCCCTTGTGACACTCGAATATGAGCTCGCGCCGCGCGCCCTCCCCCACGGATAAAGGCGTCGCCCGATAGCGCTTCAGGATGCCGCTGTCAGAATGCGTCGTCTCCCGCGGATAAAGGCATCGCCGCCCGGGGTGGGTGTGTTGTCGCGGAGCGAATCGTTGGCTGAGGAAACCGGCTGGATCTTTTCATATATCGGTGATGCTGTCCGCCGTGTCCTGAACGGCTTTCGGCAGCCAATCTGCACGGCAATAATCGAAAGGAATCGGGATCTCGTGAACCGAGTCGTCATGCTTCGGACGTTTCAGATCGTTCGGAAGATAATCAAGGCCTGTTTCCCTTAAAGAAAAAACGTCGCCGCTCATCCAGCCAACTGGCCGTCCGTCGCAGTAGAGACAATGACAGCCGAACATTTTCTTCACATGAACATTCAGATCCTTAAGAGCTTCAAGCCATTCCTGAAGCAAGCCTTCTTCCATATACGCCATGCCGCCACCTCTTTCCAAACCCCGTTGCTCCGGCTGTCCCGGCCGCGCGAGCCGCGCCGGTCCCATCCCGGCTTGTGTTGTAACTCGTTGCTCTGCGTTTCACGGCGGCGGACCGCCGGATCGCCGCCCGCCGCCTCTGTGCCGGGCAATTCACACCATTGTCAGCTATGTATCAAATTCGCACAGATATAGCCTGTCGGTTTCTGTGTCGTAAATCGCGAATGTGAAATTAAACGAATGCCGGTTCAGCAAATCCGTATCATCGGAAGGATCGCGGCTTTCGGCATGTCTGTCACGGAAATAGTAGCATCCCTGTCCGATGGCCGGAATGGAAAGAACGGCATCGCAGGACTGATACACAAAGGTCTGTAATGGAGCGGAGAGCGGCAGAGCATGCCACTGATCGCTTGCTTTCAGTTTTCCCGCAATCGAGCTGTCAGGATACTGTACGATGAGAAGCTTGTGTCCGTCTCCGTGAAAACCGCCGTGTGTGTCCGTCTCCGAGACAACACGGCCACCCGTCAGGCCGACACCGCATTGTCTTGAAAAGGAAAACAGATCTCTCCCCTTGCCACAGCCGGTTAATGACACCGAAAAGATAACAAATACCGCCAACGCCAAAAGGAAGCATGTTTTTTTCATTTCAATTCCTCCACAAAAACGAAAGCCGCCACTGGCCTGCCAGGGAAAACGCATAAATAAGGGCGCGTCCGTGCTTCCTGAAGCCGCCACGCGCCGGTGCGGAAAAATCTTCCCCCAGGCTGGCTCGAAATAACGCTCCACCCGGACCAACCGAAATAATCTCCCACGAACCGTCCGGCACACCCTCCCACGAACCGTCCGGGCAGACAATTCCCCTCCAGGATCGGTAAACGCATTCTTCGTCAGAACGGATCGGCATTTCGTTCGCAGACGCTCATTATACCACTGCATTCAGTACACCAAGACCGGCAGCCTTTTGATACAATGAACACATGATTCGGCGCTCATTTCGCCTTCGCGGACAGAATCACTGACCCGGCAGGCGCGTCGGCGGATCGTCTTTGGAGATGTATCAGACGGAGGTATCTATGTCAATTTCAACGGGAAAACTCGATTACAAAAAGACGACACTGCTGGGGTTTGGCTTCCTGGCGAGCTCACTGGCGTGGAGTCTGTATAACAGCTTGGTGCCGGTGCTGCTGGAAGAGCGTTTCCTGCTCACGACAACGGTCATCGGCGTGATCATGACGATTGATAATTTCTTCGGCATTATCTTTCAGCCGCTCGTCGGCGCGTTCAGTGACAGGACCTTTACCCGATACGGCCGCCGGATGCCCTGGATTATGGTTGGCATCCCTCTGTCCGCGCTCTTTTTCATCCTGATTCCCTGGGCGAAGACGCTCTGGCTCATGATGGCTTTCATCGTCTGCTTTAATCTGATCATGTCCCTGTGGCGCTCACCTGTCATTGCGCTGATGCCCGATCTCACCCCGCGGCCGCTTAGGAGCAAGGCGAATGGTCTCATCAACCTCATGGGCGGCATCGGCAGTATCATCGCGTTCCTCGCCGGCGGTTTTCTGGCGAAAATAGACAGTTCGGGAAGGCTCGCCTTCGGCATGGGTTCTCTGCTGATGGTCGCTTCGCTCATCTGCTTGCTTTTCTTTATCCGTGAACCTGTCGCGGACGCGTGGCGCGACGCGCAGCGAAGCGCGATCAACCGCCGCCTGACATCGAGAGAATTCGCCGCGACGCTCGAGAATGAAGAAGCGTCTGAGGAAATTAAAGATAAAGGCGGTATCGGGCGGAAGCTCACAGCCGGCGAAAAACGCAGTCTTTTTCTGCTCCTGGGAGCGATCTTTTTCTGGTTCTGCGCTTACAACGGGATTGAGACCTTCTTTACACTTTTCGCGACCAATACGCTGCATGTCGACAAGGGAACAGCGACCATCATGTTGACGGCTTTCTCCCTGACGTTCGTGGCGTTCGCGCTCCCGGCGGGACTGATCGCGAGCAGGCGCGGAAGAAAAAAGACCATCGTCGCCGGGCTCATCCTGCTCCTCGTATTCCTTATGCCGATGGTCTTCGTCAACCCGCTTCTCGTATTATTTGGCGTCGACACCGCAAGCGCCTCGTCCGCCATGATCAAACAGGTTGTTGTCATCGCGCTTCTGGCCTGCGCCGGTATCGGCTGGGCGTGCGTCAACATCAACTCGCTGCCCATGGTGGTCGAACTGGCCTCTCACGACAAGATCGGCCGTTTCACGGGGTATTACTACTTCTTTTCCTTCGCAGCCTCTATTGTCAGCCCGATCCTCTTCGGATGGATCCGCGATATGACGCAGAATTACAACACACTGTTCATCTACGCGGTGATTTGTTTCGGGCTCGCGCTCCTCTGTACGTCATTTGTTAAGCATGGGGAAGCCGGCGCCACAGCAGCGCCGCCGTCGGAAGACGGCTTGTCGGCGCTTGAGAATATGTAGGATTGAATGACAATGCCGATGATTTTCGCCCACCGAGGCGTTCGAAAAGACTTCCCCGAGAATACAATGCCCGCTTTTCGCGCCGCTTTGACCATGGGGCTTGAGGGAATCGAGCTTGATGTTCAGAGGACGGCGGACGGCAGACTCGTCATCTGCCATGACGAAAATCTGAAGAGGCTGACAGGGAACGATTTGCTCCTGAAAGATCTGACATGGGAACAGCTCTCGGCGCTCAATGCGGGGTTCTATTTCCCGGGAGCGCCGGTGGAGAGGATTCCATCGCTCGAGGAATTCTTCAACTGGTTCGCCCAAACGCCTCTGACTGTCAATATAGAGATAAAGAACAGCGTATTTCCCTTCTCCCTCATCGAGTCGGAAATTCTTGACGCGATCGATCATTATCACCTTCGGAAGCGCGTGATCATCTCTTCCTTTAACCTGCAGAGTGTAGTCGAAATGAAGCATCTCGCGCCCGATATCGACTGCGCCTACCTCTTTAAGCGTTGGCCGCACCGCGCCTTGAGATGGGCACTTGCGTATGGACTTGACTCTCTCCACCCACATTACCTCAATCTGCTGGCACCGGGCTTCGTCGCCCAATGCCGGGAACAAGGGGTAAAGATCCGCGCGTGGACAGTAAATCATCCCGTTTTCATGCGCACCGCCGGCAAAAAGAATATTGACGTGATCATGACGGATGATCCGGCACGGGCTCTTTTGATCCGGGATCAGAAATAGATAGCATGACCCGCTCTGGCGGACACGGGGCCGCCGCGCAGGAAAGGTTATCCAAGTCACTGCGGACGCGCTGCCCCCGGGGGAGCGGAATACGGCTTTTGCCGGGCCATACGGCCAGGAGAAATATGTTACTCTTTAGAACAAAGCACTCCTCTCTCCGGAGAATCGATACAAATGACAGCTCCGCACGAAAACGGAGTTCGAGGAGTACATAGAACCTCTCGGGAATCGGAATTTCTGTGGATTCCAAAATGCAGATTGGAAGGGGAAACAAGTAAATTATGAATATTATTCTCACCGGTGACCGCCCGACGGGCCGGCTCCATCTCGGCCATTATGTCGGTTCACTGCGAAGGCGCGTTGAGCTTCAGAATTCAGGGATGTTCGATGAGATCTATATTATGATCGCGGACGCACAGGCGCTGACCGATAACGCGGAAAACCCGGGGAAGATCCGGGAAAATGTTCTCGAAGTTGCGCTCGACAACCTTTCCGTCGGTCTTGATCCCGAAAAGACCGTGCTGTTTATTCAATCCGGCGTTCCGGCGCTGACGGAGCTCTGTTTTTACTACACAAACCTCGTGACTGTCGCGCGCCTTCAGCGCAATCCGACGGTAAAAACTGAGATCAAGATGAGAGGCTTCGAGTCGAGCATACCCGTCGGTTTCCTCAATTACCCAATCAGTCAGGCAGCCGATATCACGGCTTTTGACGCCACGATCGTTCCCGTCGGCGATGACCAGCTTCCCATGCTCGAACAGTGCGCGGAAATTGTCCATAAGTTTAACGCCGTCTACGGCGAAACACTCGTAATGCCGAAAGCGCTGCTGCCGGAGACGGAGGCGGGCATGCGCCTCCCGGGGCTCGACGGTGCGGCGAAAATGAGCAAATCGCTCGGCAACTGTATCTATCTCTCCGACCCGCCAGAGGAAGTGCGGACGAAGGTCATGTCGATGTTCACCGACCCGAACCACCTCCGGGTGGAAGATCCGGGGACAGTGGAAGGGAATGCCGTCTTCACCTACCTCGACGCATTTGCCACTGCCGATCACTTCACGCGGTTCCTGCCTGCGTACGAGAATCTTGACGCCCTAAAGGATCACTACCGCCGGGGAGGGCTGGGTGATGTCAAGGTAAAGCGGTTCCTTATCAATGTGCTTGAAGACACACTTGAGCCGATACGCGCGCGCCGCCGCTACTGGGAATCGCGCCTTCCGGAGGTCATCCGCTACCTGGAAGCATCGACCGGGACAGCGGGCGCCAAAGCGGAACAGACGGTGCGGCGCGTGCGCGCGGCGATGCGGATCAATTATTTTGAAGGCGGTTCCTTCCTGCAGGAAGGACTCACACGATATACCACAAAAGAAAAATAATAATATTGGTTACGTTAAGGATCATTCGCTGTGAGACTGATCCTTAACGTAACCCAGGGATTAGAGAAACCAAAGTAAGTATAATTCGATTTATGATCAGGATGTGACCGTTACTAATCTTACGGTGTGTCCTGCGCTTGTACAGCGGTGATCGCGGCGACGCCGACGATGTCTTCCGCGCTGCAACCGCGCGAGAGGTCATTGACCGGCTTGGCGATCCCCTGGAGCAGAGGACCGTAAGCTTCGGCGTTGCCGAGGTACTGTACAAGTTTGTAAGCGATATTTCCTACGTCGAGTGTGGGATAAATAAGTACGTTAGCTTCGCCTTTCACAGGGCTCCCGGGAGCTTTCTTTGCGGCGACGGCCGGACATAGCGCGGCGTCGATCTGCAGCTCGCCATCGAGCCGGAGTTCCGGGAAACGCTCTTTTGCCAGAGCAGTTGCCTGAATCATCTTCTCTGTCAACGGACTCTTCGCGCTTCCATATGTGGAATACGAGGTCATTGCGACAACAGGCTCCGCATTCGCCAAAAGGCGGAAGGAGGAGGCTGACGATCCCGCGATCTCGACGAGCTGTTCTGGTGTCGGGTTTTCATTGAGGCCGCTGTCCGCAAACAGGAAGGTGCCTCGGTGTCCCAATTTGCAGTTTGGAACGATCATCATGAAAAAAGCGGAGACAAGCTTTGAGTTTGCTTTCGTTCCCAGGATCTGAAGAGCGGGTCGAAGAACATTGGGCGTACTGTTTACAGCGCCTGCAACGAGACCGTCTGCCATGCCCACGTGAACGAGCATCATCCCGAATACGACCGGATTGAGGAGCTGTTCCCGCGCTTTTTCAATCGTCATTCCTTTGTGTTTTCGCAGTTCGAAAAGCTTCTCGGCAAATTCATCACGAAGCATGCTCGTCTGCGGATCGATGACGATGGCTCCGGTCAACCGCGATTCAGAGGACAATTGTCTGATGGCATCCAGATTGCCAAGAAGCACGACGTCGCAGATCTTCTCCTTTAGCAGCATCTGCGCCGCGTCCAGCACTCTTGGATCGTCGGTTTCAGGCAAAACGATACGCTTTTTCTGAACCCGGGCTCTTTGTTTTATCTTCTCAATAAAGTCTGACATACGTGTTGTCTCCCATTCATTTGACCCCGTAAATCGTATGCATCGCTTTTATGCAGAGCGATACATACGATTAAGCTTACTCATACAGACGTTCGATTGTCAAACGTTATGTTATTCTTCCTGCCAGTTCGCCGGATAGACGAAATAAGCGTACCGCGTTTTATTCGGTGACCGGAAGAAGATGTGGCTGTCTTTCGGAATGTAGATAATGTCTCCGGGGTAACCAGTGACCACACGGCCGTCCGTTTCAATCTCGAGGATGCCGTCGATCACAAAATCATACTCGTCATATGTCAGCGTCCATTCAAAACGCGCATGGTCGAGCTCCATGATCCCGGCTCCCATTCTCGGTGCTTCGTCGAGTGTTGTCACATCCAGAAGGCGGACGCCCTCGGCACCTGCAAACGGCTCTGTCTTGACAGTCTTTGTACGAATGGCAAAGATGCCGCTGGGATCCTTGTCCTTGACAAATCCTTCTGTTTTCACTCCCTGAAGTTCACCAATGACATCACGAATCAAATTCCGGAGAGTCTCTTCGTTTAGCTGCATTGTATCTCCTTTTCCTTTCCTGTTTATTCCAGGCTGACAATAGCCGGTCTGGAGCCCGAAAAAGCTTACTCACGGAAAACCACCGTATTTCAAGACCTTTCCGGCGTTCGGGAACACATGCCAGATGCCTGGCATTGATTTGAGGAAGAAGTATGAGCGGATAACGGACAGGCCTGATCGGTTGCCTGCTCCTCAAGCTTCGTCCGGGATCACAGATCGCGCACAAGCCGGAAGCAGGCAACAATCAATCAAGCATTCACTTGTTATTCTGCTGCTGTAACTTCTTCTTCGGGCTCTTCCGCTTCTTTTGCCTGGTCTTCTTTGATGCGGCTGAGCAGGGTGCCTGACAGCATGCTCGCGAGGATCAGAGCTGTAATACCGGCTACCAGCTTACCAACGACGACGGGGAAAATCATTTCTTTGTCAGCGCCGGCTGTGAAGCCGAGGTGGTCACCGAATACGAAGGCTGCCGAAACAGCAAAGGCGACGTTGAGCAATTTGCCCTTGGGGTCCATATTGCCCATGATGTTGAACATCGCAATGTTGTTCGCGAGTGTGGCGATCAATCCGGTTGAACCTTCTTCGTTCATACCGAACAGTTTGCCGAGCCCCATCAAAGGCTTGCGGAATGTCTTCTTGATCCATTCGACCATCGGGAAAGCGCCGATCAAGACGATCGCGATCGCACCAACGATCATGATACCGTCTTCAAGAGGAACAACGCCGGTTTTCGGATCCGGGTCAACCATGACGTTGAACAGCGGGAAGCGGATGCCGGTGAGGTACTGGAAAACAGCGATAGCTGTTCCGATCGTGATCAATGTGGTGATCGCGTTTCCGAAATGGTTGAAGCCGTTCATCATCTTGCCGGGTTTGAACCACAGTCCGACGGCGATCAGGCCGGCGATGATAATAACGGGAATCAGGTTGATGAGAACGGTCAGAATGTTGATCTTATAAGGTGTCAGGTTCATGAGCACGCCACCGACAATACAGCCGATGGGGATGGTGATCATGCCGGCCAGCACACCAGCTGACAGGTAGGGGCGGTCTTTCTTCGCGATGATACCGAGCGCGACGGGGATGGTGAAGACGATTGTCGGTCCCATCATCGTTCCCAGAATCAATCCGGCGAAGTTACCGATCACCGCGTCATCACCGGCGAGCTGCATCGCGAGCGGATAACCGCCCATGTCGCACGCCAGAAGGGTGGTAGCGAACATCGCGGGCGAAGCGCCTACGAGCTTGTACAGAGGGGCGATGATCGGCTGCAGCAGGATTCTGAGCACCGGAGCCATCGCGACAACACCGACCATGGCGATCGCCAGGGGGCCCATGGCGTTGAAGCCTTCATCGAACGCGGCGCCGTAGCCTTTTTTGTTGCCACGGATCTTGTCGATCGCTCCAACCACCATGAAAATCATCATAATGGTAATAATGACTGAATTGACAGAGATATTCTGTGCATATTCTTTAATACTGTCTGTGAACACGCCAATATTTTTTACGTGATCAATCAATTCTTGAAACATAAACACCTCCAAAGTGTAACTATAGATACTCAAATATTCGGCTGTCCGGTTTTGGAATAACCCGGCAGCTAATTTGGTTTGGTATGGAATCACAGGCTTCCACCGCCGCTCTCACATCTCCAACCGAGCCCGACAGCAGGAAAAATCCTTTGCCTCCGATACCAAATCCTGTGCGCAGTTCAAGCAGCTGAACCTGCGCGGCTTTCAAGGCGGCGTCTGCCGCCGCGATCGATGTGATGACTCTGCTGTATTCGCACATGGCTAAGGCGCCTTCCGCTTTGGGCGTAGAACGCCTCGGCCTTTCTAATACAGAGAGAATCTCGGGATGACAATTGGGCAGACAATAATGATCCATGATATGGCGTTCTTCGGTGGCAATGGCAGCGTCGAGAGCGCGTCTCACGTCTCCCGTCTCTCCCGAAAGCAGCACCATATATTTGCCGGGGCAGAGAGTTCCCGCGCGCAATAACTTCGTATTGGCAGCTTTTAACATCTCGTCGCAGACATCAATGCCGCAGCTGATACTCGTAAACTCAATTAACCCCAGTGCCTTCGCCATAGATTCAATCCGCTTTGCCGAACTATCCCTCTTCAACCTCAAGATCATCAATAATTCCGACAACAGAAGCGTCGACAGGAATCAGATTATCCCTGACTGCGCTCCTCGCGGAACTGCCGCCGACAAAGATCACACGCTCGCCGACACCGGCGCCGATTCTATCCGCCGCTACCAGCGGAATGATTTCTCTGTCGGGTTTCAGCAGATCAATCGGTTTGACGATGAGAAGTTTCAAGCCAGCTAACGCTTCATCCTTGCGGGTAGCCCAAACCGTCCCAATCACCACGCCAATTTGCATTTCTTTCTCCTTAACTGTTCTCGCGTACGAGTTCAAAACCATGCCGCAAGATAAACTCACGCGCAAGATCAGTCAGGATCGTGCGCTGTGAAACAGCGATCACTTTCTGTCCGTCCTGCAGCAATCTGACCAGATCTGATTCGGTCAGCACGCGCCGGTCCCAGATAACGGCAGGTTTTGAGCCTAGCCCTGGACTCGCGGACAGAGGAGCCGCCTGTTTTACCTCAGGAGCGGCCGTCGACAAGACGTTCATATAGGATGCCAGAGCCGTGAAAACAACGCCGCATTTCTCCAGAAAATGCAATTTATTGCTCAGCACTTTGTAATAACAGGGCGGGCAGCTTCCTTCCCACTTCGCCAGTTCCACGCCGTCCTGGTTTACCGCTATCTTGCTGCCATTCAATATTGCTTTAAGAATCGCACGCGTATAACCGGACTGAGGGGAAGCTGACGAGATGTCCGCCAGATCAGCCACCGTCAGGTTGAAAACAAGAACCTGCGGGGCTGTCGGGAGCTCGTCAA
The DNA here is from genome assembly GCA_029570375.1 of Bacillota bacterium. Lineage (GTDB taxonomy): Bacteria > Bacillota > Clostridia > Saccharofermentanales > DTU023 > UBA4923. Next base: position 243,634 of record JAKPXB010000040.1, read on the forward strand.
AACTAAGTGTTTCAAGATCATGCGGGAAGCGGCAATCCAACACCCAGCTGCCATCCAAATGCTCACTATGGCAATAGGTCCCCAGAAGATCGGAGGGCTCTCTTGCGAGCAATAGCAATCGGGGACGTTCGGCCCCGGTGCCGATTTGTGATTGACAACTGCAGCATGGCTGCGCGGCATCCCTGTCTCCCAGCGCCAGCATCTTTTCGCTGACGCGTTTTACAATTTCATCTACTAACATTTTTTCATTCAAGCTTGGTCACCTCTCTAACCGTTCATGGCTATACCGGTAGGTGTAATCAAGAACGGATTTCTCGGTTTGATAACCTCCAGACCGGTCACCGCAGAAAATATATGCTCAATACCCAGGTAGCAGCACGTGCCGCCCACCAGGTAGAGCACATCATTTGGCTGAAGCGAAACAGATTTCTGTACAATTGTCGCCATTTTCTCAATGACAGGCGCCACAACGGGGAGCAGCTCCTTCTGATGCTTCGGCTTAAGCTTCATGGCCTCCGCCTCGGCATAAGGGATTTTCTGATTCCCGGCAATGACCAGCGTCAAATGTGTTCCGCCTGTCGGCTCGTCGGCTACTTCGACAGGCTCTCCGTTCCGAAAAACGGTGATACCCGTCGTACCGCCTCCGATATCGACGATGACGCCATCCGCGATGTCGAGCACCGCGTTGGCTGCCGTCGGTTCATCAAGGACGTTGATCACCTCGAAGCCTGCCCCCTCCACAACAAAGCGGTGGGTTCTTTCGTTCCCGGTAGTCCCGGGAGGCATCGCAATGGCGCACTCTTCAAGCTTCTTTCCAAGTCTTTTTTCCGCATTCTCCTTCAATCGGCGAACGATTGACTGAGCCCCGAAAAAATCGACAACGAGCCCGTCCTTGAGCACGTCAGCCCATTCCAGCTCACAGCAGATCGGATTGTTCTCGTGGTCGAGCACGACCACCGCAATGCACGCGGTTCCGAGATCCACGCCAACCCTGAGTGGCAGGGAAACAGGTTTGTTTGTCGTAAGGATCGAGTCCTGGACCTGCTTCATCAAATGATTGATTTCCCTAAGTGTCCGCATAACTTCTTTCGTTTATCCTGCTCGATTTTCCATCGGCCTTCCGCGAGTTATTCATATCCTTTCCCAAGGTATTTGCACATCATAATATGCAGCGCGCTTGAGAGACGGTTAAGACACTCCACAATCTCCGGCCTCTTGAGCTTTCCTTGCTCCAAGTACGCATCGAGCGCGGTGATTTCGCATGATCGGACTTCTGTCCGGATACGGTTGAGCCACGCATATGTCACACCCATCGGAAACTCCGGAAGCAGCATCTGCTTTATCGCGTAGTATTTCTGTGGATGATGTGAGTGATCACGTAATTCGCTGTGGTTTAGCCCAATTATTGATTCGTTGATAAAAGGTTCCTCGAGAACATCGCAGCGCATCATCTCGCGCAGAACGGACAATATATTGCTTAAGTCGTCGAGAACACCTTCTTTATCTCCCGCTGCTACGATTTCAGCCTGAGCAAGCACGATCAGCGCCTGCAGACTGTCAAGCTTCCCTCTGAAACGAATGCGCGGATGATTCTTCGCCACCAGTACGTTGCCGTACAGATGCGTCATATGCTCCGGTTTTTCGTTGTAGTAGACACCTGTCTCGTAATCGCGGTATTTGCCTGAGGAGAGATTCTCTCCACCCTTCTTGAAGGGAACTGACGTATCCTCTATCGGTTCCGACACTTTTTCCTCCGCCAGAGAGAAACGCTTCGTCGTTCGGACGGTCTTCCCTTCCATCTCTATACCTATTTTTCGCTGCCGGAGATATTCGCGGGCAGCCGGGGTAATGATCCTGCCCTCGGGCACGATAAATACTTCCGGCTGCACATCGCGCAGCTCCAGCCTTAGCATCGCTTCGGTAATAGCTTTCACTCAGCTCACCTCCCTAGCCGGTTTGAATACGGCTTCAGGCGTCGCACTTCATTCCAGGGTTGGCAGAATGAATTCGACTTCTTCATGGGGGCGCGGAATCACGTGAACAGAGACAAGTTCTCCGACACGCTCAGCCGCCGCTGCGCCGGCGTCTGTCGCAGCCTTAACTGCGCCGACATCTCCGCGGACCATAACCGAAACAAGGCCTCCACCGACGTGGACTTTGCCGATCAACGTGACGTTTGCCGCCTTGACCATCGCATCGGCCGCCTCAATCGAGGCGACGACACCTCTTGTTTCGATCATTCCTAATGCTTGATCTGATGCCATTTAATATCCTCCTATTCAGTTTTATTACAAAACTGCATCTTTCCACGTATTTTCATCGCGGAAAGCGCTTACACTAATCCGTTGTTTCAAGACTCGGCAGAATGAACTCGACTTCTTCATGGGGGCGCGGAATAACGTGCACAGAGATGAGTTCTCCGACGCGTTCCGCCGCAGCGGCACCGGCGTCTGTCGAAGCTTTGACGGCGCCGACATCTCCGCGGACCATAACTGAAACGAGACCGCCGCCGACGTGGACTTTGCCGATCAGGGTGACGTTCGCCGCCTTGACCATCGCGTCGGCCGCTTCAATTGACGCAACAACGCCTTTTGTCTCGACCATTCCTAATGCTTGATCTGATGCCATTTGATTTCCTCCTCAATCAGCCCGTTCGGGCTGTGATGCTTCCCGTTGCGAACTTAAACGAGCAGCTTCTGTCACGGCCATTATTTCAGGCTGGGCAGAATATACTCGACTTCTTCGTGCGGGCGTGGAATGACATGTACTGAAATCAGTTCGCCGATACGTTCAGCCGCAGCGGCACCGGCGTCTGTCGCCGCTTTCACCGCGCCGACATCTCCGCGGACCATAACTGAAACGAGACCGCCGCCAACATGCACTTTGCCGATCAGGGTGACGTTCGCCGCCTTGACCATGGCGTCGGCTGCCTCAATTGCCGCGACAACACCTTTTGTCTCAATCATTCCCAATGCTTGCTCTGAAGCCATGTGAATTCCTCCTATTCGTTGTAGGTGTCTTCGACACCTTTTAAGTTAGTTGCTCTATAAGATAGCCCGGTACTCCGATGCTCCTATAGTGTTCCGAGTTCCTGCATTTTGCGGAATACCGCGAGGATAATATCCTCAAGTGCAGGGTCGACTGCCGGTTTGTGAGAATTGTTTTCAACGGAACAGATCGGCCTGCATTCCAATGCCTCTTTCTTGACATCTTCTATTTCCTGCAGTCCGTAGGCGACAATCCGCTTGTTTATCAGGTTGAGCGGTCCGACATTATCGGAAGTCGCACTGCCCCCTTCCGCTCCGCAGCCAAGCGTCATGGACGGCATCAGATGCGTTGTCGCGCCGATACCGCCAAATGTCCCGCCCGCGTTCACAATGATGCGCGAAGCAGGAATACGTGACACGAAGTAGTCGAGGATCTTTCTGTCCTCCGTGTGAATACAGAATGTGTGCCCGGCGCCCTCATATGTGAGAAGCTGAACACAGCGTTCGCAAACCTTTTCGTAAGTGTCTTCTGAGAAGAAAGCAAGAATCGGCGCTAATTTTTCATTCGAATAGGGATGGCCATAGCCAACACCATCCTCACGAGCAACAAGAACACGCGTTCCCTGCGGGACTTCGATTCCCGCGAGATTTGCAATCACCTGAACGCTCCGGCCGACAATCATCGGGTTCATCGTCCCGTCGCCGCGCAGGATAAACCTGCCCAGCTTCTCGATCTGTTCCGGATCCAGGAAATATGCTCCTTGCTTTTCCATTTCCGCTTTGACGGCCGGCACGAGATCTGTCTCTGTGATAACAGACTGCTCTGATGCACAGATTGTCCCGTTGTCAAACGTCTTGCTTGCGATGATGCGTCTCACGGCAGTCGGAATGTCCGCTGAACGTTCGATATAGGCCGGGCCGTTGCCGGGTCCTACACCGAGAGCAGGTGTTCCGGAGGAATAGGCGGCCCGCACCATCGCGGAGCCTCCCGTCGCCAATATCAGTGCCGTATCACGGTGACTCATCAATGTATTTGTTGCCTGAACTGTTGGAATAGTCACACAATTGACGAGATCCTCATTGGCGCCCGCTTCCGCAATCGCCTGTCGTATCACGCTGACCGCCGCCAGAATGCAGTTCTTGGCATTCGGGTGGGGACTGAAAACAATCGAGTTTCCCGCCTTGATGGAGATAATCGACTTGTAGAACACGGTTGAAGTCGGGTTCGTCGACGGGATTAATCCGGCGATAACGCCCATAGGCACGCCGACCGTAAACGTTTTATTGACCTCATCGTGCTCAAGAACTCCGACCGTCTTCATATCGCGGACATAGTCATAGACGACCCGGCTGCCAAAAATATTCTTGACGGCTTTGTCTTCCGCGATGCCGAATCCGGTCTCTTCCTGGGCCATCCGTCCCAGCCGCACAGCGTTTCTGACTCCGGCGTCCGCAATCGCGCGGATGATCTCATCGATATCGTCCTGCGACTTTGTCGCCAGCTGCTGCTGAGCGTGCTTGGCTCTCTGAACCAACTCACGTACTTCCTGGACGGACAGCAAATCTTTATCGTATAGCTGCATCGTCTCACCTCTCTCCTAGATGGCGAAGAATCACTTCTACCAATTCATCTTTGCGAGCGAATTTGATTTCCTGACGTGTCATTTCTTTCACATCAAGCTCGCGTGCCAGATTACGCAATTGAACCACTTTCATCGCGCTCAGCTCTTCCTCTGTTCTAATACCCGCTTTCGGTTTGACAACATTGGCAGGAGCCTGCGCTCTTGCTGTTTCTGTGCTGCTCTTTGGTTCGTCTGCCAGCTGAACATCCTGCTTTTTCCCGGGAGCCGGTTCTGCATCCAGCTTTTTCTCCAATTCTGGCTGCTTCTCGTGTTCCTCTTCAGGTTCCGGCTGGACATCCGGTTTTCTCTTCAGTTGTTTCTCACCATCAGGGTCTTTCTCCGGCTCCGGATCAAATGGACCTAATATCCACTTTGTCATTTCCGCAGGCCTCGGAATCACGAGATGAGACACAACCTTACCAAGAGTTTGTGCAATCGCGAGTCCCGCATCGACGGCCGCACGTACTGCTCCGACTTCTCCGGTCACAAGAACAGCGACGAGCCCGCCCTTAACTTTATCAACAGACACCCTCTTGACTTGAGCAGCTTTGAGCATGGCGTCAAGTGTCGTAACCGCATTGACCATGCCAATAACTTCAATGAGACCTAAAGCTGCCATGGCCTTACCCTCACAGGATGACTTTCGGATTGTCCGCCACAAACTCTACAGCTGCCGCGAAAGCGTCACATGCCGCCTTACAAGCAGACTGGCTGCCGGTAAGCAACGCACCGCCAAAGTTCGTCTCTGACGGAGGGGCATAGAGCACGCACATCGAAACATCCGCCGCTTTGAGCGCTGCATCGACGCCGTACACCGCTTCCAGCGGGGGAGCGATCAGATACGCCAGAGCCTGCCCTTCCGGAATGCCCGCGCCTTCTGACAGATAGCTGCCGGTACGGGAAATGCAATGGGCGAAATAGACAATGGTGTCGTCTTCGTTGGCGCTGATAAAATAAGCGTCATTTTCGATCATATTGATACATGCTTCCAGACCGCTCTTGACTTCAGCAGGGTTCGGTCCGGCGAGAATGCCGATAATTTCACCCGCGAGCTTTGTATTCGCGTTGGCGGCACCGGCATAGAAGCTTTTCGCGTAAACGACTTTAACATCCGCTTTTTTGGTGGCTTCATCCAGCGCTGTGTAAGTGACATCATCGCAGTCTGAGGTGATCAGACCGAGTGAACGTTGCTCAGGTGTCAGATTCAGCTCCTTCGCCAGATCAGGATCCACATTGGGGATGAGTTTTGTTGCGAGCACAGCTGCTCTTACTGGATCTCTTTTCATTCTTGAATTCCTCCTATGCTTATAGCTTCAGATCCGTACCGCTGGCTTTCTTTTCCAGCATGATTTTGATAATTTCCGCGATGTGAGCGCCAGCTTCAACAGGAACAGTACCGCCGGAATGAATATTGGACACAACCGTGCGGCGTGCCTCCGGCATGTTAACTGTCGCCTTGTACGCAATGTACGCGCTCATGGACTCCGCTGTGATCAAGCCGGGACGTTCTCCGACGAGCAGGCAGGTAACTGTTGCGCCTGTCACTTCGGATACGTCATCCATCACGCCGACACGCCCGAACTTCACGAAGAAGGTTGTGCCGAAGTCAATGCCATAGCTCTTCAAGCCCTGTTCAATGGCAGGGAGCACGTCTTTGACGTTCGCGACGATCGCCGAGGAGCTGAGCCCGTCCGCCACCACAAGCTGTACAGTCGGATTGGCTTTGCAATTCTTCTTGATCGCTTCTGCGGCCTCTGTTGAAAGTCTGCGTCCGAGATCCGGTCTTGTCAAGTATTGATCCTTCGATTCGCACTGGCTCTGAACGCTCATCAGATTGAGCTGCTCGATGAATTCATCGGGAACGTTCGTGAAGACAGCGTCCTGCGCGGCGGAGTGGTCCGCTCTGAAACGCAGATAAGTCGATGTCTTGTAACGTGCGCCTGCACGCCAGATGCCGAGACGCGCGGGAGAGTGCAGTTTAATCTCCATATAAGCTTCTTTGTTGGCGGGATTCGGAACGAGGTAGAGCTCGCGCAGATTGATCTCCGCGGGATCATCGAGGCACTTGCCGGTCTCAATGACGGGAGTCGCTTCGCCCTTGCTTTCGTCGCCCGAAGCCGGCGGACA
>JAKPXB010000004.1 GCA_029570375.1 Bacillota bacterium
AATGGGGGAAGAGACGAACCTTATCGGGGAGAGGACCGCATCCTCGTTCCCTCGCCGAAAGTTGAGACATACGATCTCCAGCCGGAGATGAGCGCGCCGGAAGTGACGGAAAAGCTGCTGGAAGCGCTCAGCTGTCCGCCCGATGTCATCATTCTCAATTTCGCGAACGGTGACATGGTCGGGCACACCGGCTTTTTCAATGCCGCCTGCCGTGCGATGGAGACCATTGACCGGTGTCTTTCCAGAATTGTCCCCGCCATTCTCGGCTTGGGCGGTATCGCGCTGATCACAGCGGACCACGGCAACCTTGAGGAGATGATCGATCCTGTGAACGGCGGACCGTTCACTGCGCATACGACAAATCCCGTATGGCTTATCGGCGCAGGGATCGATAAAGGCAGATTATCAGACGGCCGGCTGGCGGATCTCGCTCCGACGATGCTCGACCTTCTGAATCTGGAAAAATCGCCGGGGATGACAGGAAAATCTCTCTGGCTCAGGTGAGGGGAAACGCGCGCCGGATGCGAAAATCGCGTGCGCGCGACGTGTTATACTATCATAGCGATAAACTCGTCAGCAATTGACCGATGGGGGGGAACAATGGCAAAGAATAAGAACTTTGTGACGATGGACGGGAATACGGCGGCGGCCTATGCCTCATACGCTTTTACTGAAGTCGCGGGGATTTACCCGATCACGCCGTCTTCAGGAATGGCAGACAGCGTGGATCAATGGTCTCAGCAGGGGATAAAGAATATCTTCGGTCAGAATGTCCATGTCGTTGAAATGCAATCAGAAGGAGGCGCTGCGGGTGTGGTTCACGGCTCCCTCGCTACTGGTGCGCTGACGACAACTTACACGGCTTCACAGGGGCTGCTCCTGATGATTCCCAATATGTACAAAATGGCCGGAGAACTGCTTCCGGCTGTTTTCCATGTTTCCGCCCGCGCGGTCGCGGGGCACGCGCTCTCCATTTTCGGGGATCACAGCGATGTCATGGCCACGCGTCAGACAGGTTTTGCGATTCTCGCGTCACACGGCGTGCAATCCGCAATGGACCTCGGCGTGGTCGCGCATTTGTCCGCTATCAAAGGCCGTGTTCCTTTTGTGCATTTCTTTGACGGTTTCAGAACATCACATGAGATTCAGAAAATCGAGGTCATCGATTACGATGATATGAAGGAACTTGTCGATATGGAAGCCGTTCAGGCTTTCCGTCAGCGCGGTCTGACTCCCAACCGTCCCTGTCTCCGCGGTTCCGCGCAGAATCCCGATATTTTCTTTCAGGAGAAAGAAGCGGCGAACCCTTACTATCATGCTCTTCCCGACATTGTCGAGCATTATATGGATGAGATCAGCAAGCTGACAGGACATGAATATAAGCCTTTTGTCTACCACGGTGCTCCGAATGCGAAAGAAATCATCATCTGCATGGGGTCCGTCTACGACACAATCTGTGAAACATCCGACTTTCTCAACGAGCAGGGGCGTGAAACCGGCGCTGTCCACGTTCATTTGTACAGGCCTTTCTCCGCGCGGCGTCTGCTCGAGGCGATACCGGAGTCAGTACAGAAAATCGCGGTTCTTGACCGAACCAAAGAGCCCGGCGCCTATGGCGAGCCGCTCTTCCTCGATGTAGCCACCGCGCTCGCAGATGCCGGCCGCCATATCACAGTCACCGGTGGGCGTTACGGACTCGGTTCCAAAGATACGAAACCGGCGGATATCGCCGCTGTGTACGATCTCCTGGCGGAGGAAGATCCGAAGCCTCGTTTTACCATCGGCATTGAGGACGATGTGACGAATCTTTCGCTCCCCGTCGGGGACGACATCCAGGTTTCCCCGCCCGGGACGATCTCCGCACGCTTCTGGGGACTCGGCTCTGATGGAACAGTCGGCGCGAATAAAAACTCGATCAAAATTATCGGCGACCATACGCCGATGTACGCGCAGGCATATTTTTCCTATGATTCAAAGAAATCCGGAGGCGTGACCATCTCGGATCTGAGATTCGGGCACTCTCCGATCCGTGCACCGTACCTTGTCGGAAGCGCGGATTTTGTCGCCTGTCACAACCAGGCTTACCTGCACCAGTATGACATGCTGAAAGCACTGAAAAAGGGTGGATCTTTCCTTCTCAATACGACGAAGAGCGCTGAAGATCTCGATGCGTTTCTCCCCGGGCAAGTCAAGCGTTTTCTCGCTGAGAATGATATCAACTTCTATATTATTGACGCCGTCCGTATCGCGCAGGAGATCGGACTCAGGGGCAGGATCAATACGATCTGCCAGGCGGCGTTCTTCAAGATAACGGAGGTTATACCGGTTGAAGAGGCCGTAAGTCACATGAAAGAAGCCATCGTCCGATCCTACAGTGACAAAGGCGAGGAAATAGTCAACATGAATTACCGCGCGGTTGACGCAGGTATCGCGGAAGTTCAGAAAGTTGAAGTCCCGGAGAGCTGGCTCCGTGCGGAAGACGATCCGGTCCGGTTCCGGGAAGCTCCTGCTTTTGTCCTGAATGTCGCTGACGTGATGAATCGCCAGGAGGGCAATTCGCTGCCTGTCTCGGCATTTACCGATTATTGTGACGGAACATTTCCGCAGGGCACTTCCCGCTATGAGAAGCGCGGCATTGCCGTCAATATTCCCAAATGGATACCCGAAAACTGTATTCAGTGCAATCAATGCTCGTACGTCTGCCCGCACGCCGTGATTCGTCCCTTCCTGCTGAACGAAGAGGAAAAAAAGGATAAGCCGGAGTCATTCCGGACGCTGAAAGGCATGCGCCCGTACGAGGCTTACGATTTCCGCGTTCAGGTATCCGCGCTCGACTGTACGGGCTGCGGATCATGTGTCCAGACATGTCCAGCCAAAGAGAAGGCGCTCGTCATGGAGCCGCTCGAGGAGCATGCGGATGAGGTGAAAAACTGGGATTTCGCGATGTCTCTGTCGAATAAAGACAACCCGATGAACAAGACATCCGTGAAGGGCAGTCAGTTTGAGCGCCCGCTGCTCGAGTTCTCGGGAGCTTGTGCCGGCTGCGGTGAAACGCCTTACGTCCGCCTTGCTACCCAGCTGTTCGGCGACCGCATGATGATTGCGAACGCGACAGGCTGTTCATCGATCTGGGGCGGTTCGGCGCCGTCGATGCCATACTGCGCCAATGACAAAGGTTTCGGTCCGTCATGGGCGAATTCGCTCTTTGAAGATAACGCCGAATACGGACTCGGCATGCATCTCGGCGTCAAGCAGCTTCGCCGCCGTGCCGCGGAATTTGTCTCGGAGCTCAGGGACGAAGAGATTTCGCCGGAGCTGAAAGATGCGATCGACGTCTGGTTTGAGCGGAAGGAAGAAAAAGAGCAGGCGCGCGAAATCGCCGACGCGCTGTTAATCCCGCTCGAGAAAGCGGAACTCACCGGGGAGGCGGCTGAGCTCAGAGAGAAGATTCTCGCGCTCAAAGACTATGTCATGCTGCGATCCACGTGGATCATCGGCGGCGACGGATGGGCATATGATATCGGCTACGGCGGCCTCGACCACGTGCTTGCATCCGGCGAGGATGTCAACATCCTGGTTCTCGACACGGAAGTTTACTCCAATACAGGCGGGCAGGCTTCCAAAGCTACGCAGCTCGGCGCCGTGGCTCAGTTCGCCGCCGGCGGCAAATCACTGAAGAAAAAAGACCTCGGCATGATGGCGATGGCGTATGGTTATGTCTATGTCGCGCAGATCGCCATGGGAGCGGGGCAGGCGCAGGCACTGCGCGCGCTCCGCGAAGCGGAGGCGTGGCATGGGCCTTCACTGGTTATCGCTTACGCGCCGTGCATCAACCACGGAATCCGTGGCGGCATGTCAGAGACTCAGCGCCGCGAGAAGGACGCTGTTGAAACAGGGTACTGGCATCTGTGGCGCTATAACCCGCAGGTGCTGGCGGAAGACGAGAAGAAGAACCCCTTTGTTCTCGATTCGAAACCTCCGATGAGAGATTACTCTGAGTTCCTGAAGGAGGAAGTCCGCTACACATCTCTTTACAAGAAGTATTCTGCCGAAGAAGTGGAAGAGATATTCGCGCTCGCCAGAAAAGCGGCGGAAGAACGATATCAAGGCTATGTCCGTTTAGCCGAACGGACCTCTCTGTAGAATTGACAGCGGACACCGGGCTTACTTGACAGTGGACGGTGCCCGCTGTTGTACGCCTTTACCTGTCGTTCCCCGGGCGGGACGATTTGCACAGAATGCCGCGCTTTGAACGAACCGGTGAAGCCGCCCGGGAGATTGGCTGACTGAAGCGCGGATTCCGGCCGCAGCAGTCGACGGAATGGGGTCACAGGAAACGGAGAAGGGATGGCTTATGAGAATCAAGGATAGTCGATCCATTATCTTTAGTGATACGCCTGTTCCTGATCTTTTTATTCAGGATATGATGCCGAAACTCAGCGGGAACGCGGTAAAGAGTTATTTGTTTCTCAACAGTGTGTTTCAGAACGGCTCGAGGAAGGCAACGCGTACCGATTTAGCGGACCGCCTGGGTATTTCCGAGGAAGCTGTGGAAGACTCGCTGCTCGAACTGCAGCGGATGCACCTTATAACAGTCGGCGATCAGGATATCGCGATCCATGATCTGAAGATGCAGGAATTGCAGAAGCGGTACAGGCCGATTACCTCATCTCCGCCGAAAGAAATTGTCGGGCGTGAGAAGCTCCACAAAGAAAGAGAGCTGATCGTCAATCAGATCAATATGACTTTTTTCCAGGGGATGATGACTTTTACCTGGTACGATCACATTGACCGCTGGTTTGAAGTTTACGGTTTTGACCCCCAGGTGATGTTTGCCCTGTTTCAGGAAGCGGCGAATCAGAACCGCCTGAACGGCCCTGGTTTCGCGATGCGTGTTGCGGAAGATTGGGCTTCCGCCGGTGTCAGAACATACGAGCAGCTGTCTCTCTATTACACGCATTTCCTGAAAAAGAATGAGATAAAAGCTCTGGTCGGCAAGCGGCTCAGGCGCAGCATGACGGAATACGATCTCAGGGATGTCGACACATGGATTGACGAATACGGATACGGCGAGGATATAATCGAAGAAGCGCTCTCAAAGACACGCGGCGCTTCGAAACCGAGTGTACGCTTTGTCAGCGCTGTGCTGAAAGACTGGCATGACCGGGAGCTGAAGACGCTGGATGCTGTGCGTGAGTATGAGGGGAAACGCGAAGCGGAAACAGCTGCCTCGCGCGGGAAAACGCCGACACTCAGGCGCGACAACAGGGATAACTTTACTCCCGATTCTGCCCTTGATCCGGATCACGACATCAATTCGGGCATTCGCCTCCCCCGTCTCCTTGCTGACGCCGAGGCGCGGAACCGGGAGGATTAAGCGCGAAGTATCATGGCGAACTTAACCGATAAAATCAACAGCGAAATTGTCCGCGTATATGAAAAGAGGCGCCACTCTGCTTTCGCGGCGCGCGACGAACGCATATCGTCCCTTTACGGGCGCTATCCTTCGCTCAGGAATTTTGACGAGAGACTCCGCGCGGAAGGTTTCAGGCGCCTTCAGTCAGCGCTCGGGCAAACGCAGCCGGAGAGCGGCGCTTTTGACCGGGTTCTCCGGGAGCGGCAGGCGTTTCTTGCGGAGCACCGCATCGAGGAGGGGTACGACCAGCCCGCTTTTTACTGCCATGTGTGCCATGATACAGGGCGAGTCCATAACAGATGGTGCTTCTGCCGCAGACAGATTCTGCAGGATATTCTGCCCGCGTTTTTTCCGGATACCATGACAGCTGATCACACGTTCGCGCACTTCAATCTCAACCGATATGACAGCGCTCCTTCTGAGCGACTGAAATCAATGTCCGCGCGTGAAGTCATGGCGGGTAATTTACAGGCGGCACAGTTTTACGCGGCGAAATTTTTCAGTCTGAAAGACCGCAATCTTTTTTTCAGTGGCGATCCGGGAACGGGCAAGACATTCCTGATGCAGTGCATCGGGCACCGTCTCATGGAGGATGGCGCGTCTGTCATTTATATCACCGCTCCCAATCTGTTCGATCTGTCGACGCGATATAAGAGGCTGCAGCAGTCTTTTCGCCCTGATCCGGATCAGCTTGAGGAAGCCGCCATGCTCTACAACGCTTTTATCACCTGGGATCTCCTCCTCATCGATGACCTGGGGACGGAGATCGCGACACCGGAGACGTTCGCTCAGTTGATCGCTGTTCTGGATACGAGGCAGAGCCGACGGCTCGGAACAGTTATCGCTTCCAACCTGAAAGTGCCTGATTTCGCCAAACAGTATGACAGGCGGATTGACAGCCGCCTGAAAGGTGATTTTCTTATCTACAGCTTCCCTCCCGGAGATCTGCGGCAGCGCCGCGCCGAGAAGAGCGAATGAAGGTATTTCATGCGTATCGGTGTTGATCTCGTCCGCGTCAAAAGGCTGGAGAACATTCTGGAACGCCACCGCGCGCGCTTTCTCGACCGCGTTTACACAGAACGCGAGCGCGCAATCTGCTCCGGCGACATCCGCCGTCTCGCAGGCCGCTTCGCGTCGAAGGAAGCTGTTTCCAAAGCGCTGGGCACCGGCATAGGGCGCTCCGGGATCACATTTCAGGATATTGAGATAGAATCGGATGCCTCAGGCGCCCCGGCCGTCGTCCTGAGAAAAGCGGCGCGCGCGAGGTTCGAAGCGCTGGGGGGCATTTCAATATCCCTCAGTATTTCACATGAGAACGATTACGCCATCGCTTTCTGTGTGCTGGAAACACAAGTCACGGGGGAACCGATGGCTGAAGCGGGGCGGGGAGTCTGTGCGCATGAGTGAGGAAATTAAACCTGCCGGACAGAATCCTGTATCGGAAGTTACATCAAAACAAAAGGAAGCGCCGGAGAAGATTGCGATTCACCGGGGCCCGGGGTATGTGCCGGGGCTTTTGGATTCACAGGATAATCACGGGCAGAAGAAGCCTGTTTTCATCGGTTCTAAGAGAAGGCGCCTTCCCCCCTGGGCTGTCGCGATCGCCGTTTTTCTTGCGATCATGGCGGGGCTGTTCCTGATTGTCCCTCAGCTGATGGAGAGAAAAGAATCACCCCTTCCCACAGGTGATCCGAACGCGCCGGGATTTCTCGAAACTGAAGTGCCGTCCGACGGTCATTCAGCCATCATAAAAGTATCGAGCGCGCCAGTTTTCAGTTCTGTTGAACCGAGCGGTATCCGGATCGCGGAAGCACTTCTGAACGAACGCGTGACGATGATTGACACAAGCGATCGCACGATGATCAGGGCGCGTCTCGTAGACGGGACGGAAGGATTTATCCTGCGGGATCACCTGAGCGCCGATCTGCAATCACTGTCACTTTCAGGAATCCTGTATAAAGTGGTGGTCCGCACGCCGTTCAAACGTGTGATGTCGCACGCGCGAAGCGGCGTCATGCTCGTGGAGGCGCCCATGGGGACAGTTCTCTATGCCGATTACCGAAACGCCGATTTGCTCCGCGTCAGGCTTCCCGAAGGGAAAAGCGGATGGATCAACGCAGCAGGCGTGCTTTTGCTCGAACCGGACGCGCCGATTCAATCGGAAGATTTTGATCAGCAGTTCATTTCCGCGCTGATGGCCTTCTGCAACCGCCCGCTTGTACCGGGAGGTGTGACGATTCGCGGCATAAGCCCGGAAGGCGCGGTATTTATCGCTGCGAGACTGAACGGGCTGGATGTCCCCCGGACGATCGGAGCTCTTGAATCACATGGCCGTCCCGTTTCCCTTCCGGCTGACGAAGAGGGCCTGAAGGATCTTAAGGAACTCGAGGAAGGCGATTTATTGTTTATCAGCAAAAAAAGCGATCCCTCCGCACTGGAATCCGTCGCCATTTGCGTGGAAGACGCCCAGCTGCTTATCGCGTTGTCCAATCGGCAGGCGCTGCGCCTGATTGACCTGGAATCGGCTCAGGCGCGCGAGATCGCATCGCGGATCACTTCTGTCCGCCGTTTAAAACCCTGAGCTTAACCGGCCCTCTCCAATGTTTTTTCATTGACTTTTCACAATCAAATCGATAAAATTACATACAAACGCAGGCAATAATACAGAAGAGAACACTGTGTATCAATTTAACAGTGTTTAGTATTTTGGTGCTTTGCGAAAAACTAAGGAGTGAGAAGATGAGAAAATTATTTGCGTGGCTGCTTGTTGTATTGATGGTTTTCGCCGTTGTCGCGTGCGACAAAAAACCGGCAGAACCCAGCGATTCCACACCAGCTGAGCCAAGTATGACGGAACCGACGCCTGCCGGTTCTGACATGCCGGAGCCGTCAGATTCCAAACCGGAAAAGAAAGTTTACAGTGTCGTCCACCTCGTGAACGGAAACCTCGGTGACAAATCGTTCTTTGATTCCGCCAATTCCGGTCTCAAAGCGCTTGAGGCAGAGGGCCGTATCACACTGAAGACAATTGAAATGGGCGGATCAGACAATGATAAGCCGAAGTGGCAGGAGAACCTGAACGAAGTCGCGGAGAGCAAGCTGTATGATCTGGTGATCTGCGGAACATACCAGATGCCTGATTTCCTGAAGGAAGCGGCAACCCAGTATCCTGACCAGAAATTCCTTATTTATGACGATACAACGTATGTCGGTGAGAATGAAAACGTGGTCAACGTCAGCTATAAGCAGAATGATATGGGTTATCTGATCGGTGTCTTTGCCGCGTCGATGACATCCAAAACAGACGTGAAAAACATCAACCCCGAGAAAGTTGTCGGCTTTATCGGCGGAATCGACAGCCCCGTTATCAACGACTTCCTCTATGGTTTCCTGACAGGCGTGAAGGCGACTGATCCGGAGGTCAAAGTAGACACACGCTATGTCAACAGCTATGTGGATACCGCGACAGCCAAAGAGATGGGTATCTCGATGATCAACGACAAGAAATGCGACATCCTCTGGGGCGTCGCCGGTCTGTCCGGTAACGGCGGCGCGGAAGCGGCGCTGGAGACAGGCAAAGCCTGGTTCATCGGTGTTGACTCCGACCAGGAACTGACATTGTCGGATGAACTCTCGGCCATTACGCTTACTTCGGGCCTCAAGAATGTCGGCAACTCACTCATCTGGATTTTCGACGAGTGGGACGCCGGACGCACCTACTGGGGGAAAGAAGTCAACCTCGGACTCGCCGAGGGCGGTGTGGGATTTGTTTCAGACAAAAACTTCAAGAATATCGCGCCGCAGGATGTCCAGGACAAAGTCTTAGCCGCTGAAAAAGCCGTCCGCGATAAGGAGATCATGGTACCGTCCGCCATCGGCGACGAGACGAACGGGGTCATCGCGCTGCGCGACGAAATGCAGCCTTAATCATTCGCGGTCTTTCAATGGCTGACAATGATATCGGAAGAACGGGAAGGGGATCTCTGTGCGGATCCCCTTCGCTTATCGATATCATTTTTCACATCAATTAAGTAGAGGAGACAGGAGAGCGATTCGCATGGAAGAACAGGAACTTGTTGTCCGCATGGAAAAGATCTCAAAGGTCTATCCAAACGGAATTGCCGCCAACCGCGATGTCGATTTTTCCGTAAAAAAGGGAGAGATTCACGCCCTAATCGGTGAGAATGGCGCTGGAAAATCGACATTGATGAAAATTCTCTTTGGGTTGGAGCAGCCGACAGACGGTAACATCTATTTGAATGGTGAAAAAGTGACGCTCGCGTCACCCCTCGTGGCGATCAGCAAAGGAATCGGCATGGTGCACCAGCACTTCATGCTTGTCCCGAGTCTGACCGTCGCGGAGAACATTGTCCTCGGCATGGCGCCTAAAAAGAGTGGGATTTTCATTGATAATAAAGAAGCCGTTCGTCTGACCAGGGAATATTCCGAAAAATACAATCTGCATGTCGATCCGGATGCCCGCGTCGCGGACATCGCGGTCGGGATGAAACAGAAAGTCGAAATACTGAAAGCGCTGGTACGCGGCGCGCGTGTGCTGATTCTTGATGAACCGACAGCCGTCCTGACAACACAGGAAACGGGCGAGTTGTTCCAGGAACTGAAGAACCTTAAGGAAAAGGGCTTTACCATCATCTTTATCTCACACAAGCTGAAGGAGATTAAAGAGCTGACCGACCGCATTACCATCATGCGCTCCGGCCTTTCCGTCGGCGTTTACGAGACAGATTCAATCTCCGAGCAGGAGATTTCAAGATTGATGGTCGGCCGCGATGTCGTGCTGAAAGTCAGCAAGACCGAGTCTGTCCCGGCTGAAACAGTTCTCACCGTAAATGATCTGCATTATATCAACGAGTGGGATAAGAAGACGCTGAACGGCGTGTCATTCGCGGTCAGAAGCGGGGAGATCGTCGGCATCGCGGGCGTCGAGGGCAATGGGCAGCGCGAACTCGTCGATATTCTGTTCGGTCTGAAGCTGCCGGCCTCGGGTGACGCGAGAGTCTCCGGCCAATCGCTGATCGGTCTTCCGCAGGCAAGAATAAGACATCTCGGCGTGTCATATGTCCCGGAGGATCGCATGACAT
The DNA here is from genome assembly GCA_029570375.1 of Bacillota bacterium. Lineage (GTDB taxonomy): Bacteria > Bacillota > Clostridia > Saccharofermentanales > DTU023 > UBA4923. The sequence continues at coordinate 10,519 of JAKPXB010000004.1, forward strand.
TCGGGGTCGCCCAGACTGCCAGCATCCAGGAGAATGTCATTTCCGACCGCTACAGCCGGAAAGAGTTTAATAACGGGCCGCTGTTCAATATGAAGTCGCTCCACAAAGAAAGTGACAAACTAATCGTCGATTACGCCGTGCTCTGCAAGTCGCGCTCGCAGGAAGTCGGCATGCTGTCGGGCGGCAACATCCAGAAGGTCGTCGTCGCCCGTGAGTTCTCCAGCGATCCGATCCTGATTATCGCCGACCAGCCGACGCGCGGGATTGATGTCGGCGCGACGGAACTGATCAGAAAGAGGCTGGTTGAACTCGCGCGCGCGGGATGCGCGGTTCTGCTCGTATCCGCTGATTTGAATGAAGTCATGGAACTGTCGGACAGCCTTATTGTCATGTACAACGGCAGGATCGCCGGGTACTTTGACGATGGGAAGTGGGATGACGTCATGATGGGAGAGTATATGCTCGGACTCAAGAGTCAGAGTGATGAAGAGATCAGGAGGGCCTGCCATGCGTGACAGAAGAATGATCCTATTCGGGTTGGTGCGGGGTGCCGCGGCGATCGCGGTCGCGCTCGCTGTGGGTGCCATCTTTATTTTCCTCAGTTCGAAAGAACCGTTTACCGCGCTGCGCTATCTGCTCATCGGACCGTTTTTGAGTTTCCACGGCGGGGAGATCGCCTTTAATACCCAGAATTTCTACCAGGTTCTCGCGGCGATGATCCCGACCATCTTTACGGGGTTGGCCGTCTGTGTGATGTTCTCCGCCAACCAGTTCAATCTGGCGGCTGAGGGATGCGTCCTCGTCGGCGCCTTTACCGGTTCGCTCGTCGGCATCTATGTGAATATGGTGACGGGACTTCACGCGGTCGTCTGCGTTCTCATCGCGGCGGCTGTCTGCGGCTTGATTATGTTGATCCCCTCGCTGCTCAAGGTCAAATTGGGGGCGAGTGAGATGGTCACCAGTCTGATGCTCAACTTTGTCCTTTTGTATGTGGTCCTGCACTTCCTTAACTACCATTTCGCAGACCGTTCAAAAGGAGCGACGATGACCTTTCCTTTTCTGGAGTCCTCGAAGATTCCGTCACTTGTCCCGGGGAACAGCAAGCTGACCTGGGGCTTTGTCATCGCGCTCATTGTCGCGGTCGTCGTCTGGTTCTTTATGTACCGGACGAGGTGGGGATATGCCATTCGCATGATCGGCATTAACGAGTCTTTCTCACTCTATTCCGGCATGAATGTCGGCGGGACCATCGTCCTGTCCTCTGTTTTCGGCGGTGTGCTGGCAGGGATGGGGGGAAGCATTGAAGTACTCGGCCGTTTCAACACATTCCAATGGCGGGAACTGCCGGGTTACGGCTGGACGGGGATTACCATCGCCATCCTGGCGAAAAACAACCCGGCGGCGGTGCCTCTCGCCGCTTTCTTCCTCGCTTACCTGAACAAAGGGTGTCAGCTGATGGCAACCCACAGCGATGTGCCGAGCGAGATGATCGATATCATACAGGCGACTATTTTCCTGTTCTTCGCCGCGGAGCAGTTTATGTCGGGATTCCGTCAGAAGCTTGTCGTCAAGACAACGCGTGAGGAACTGAAGAAGATGGAATCGGTCAATGTGTTAGAGGAGGAGAGTGGCCATGCTTCAACAACTGTATGAATCAATATTCCGGGCTGATTTTCTGTTCGCCATCATAAGGATTACGGCTCCGATTCTCTTCGCCGCGCTGGCTGCCGTCATCGCTGAAAAAGCGGGGGTTGTCAATATCGGCCTTGAAGGCATGATGATGATTTCCGCGCTGTTCGGTTTTCTCATCGCCTACTGGACACAGAGCTGGGCGATCGGTGTTCTCGGAGCGATGCTGATCGGCATTCTCCTTGGTCTCATGATGGGCTTCTTCTCCTTCAAACTGAAGACTAACATCATTCTGTCCGGTATCGCCGTCAATATGCTCGGCGCAGGGGGCACGATATTTCTGCTTCACATGTTTACGGGGCTCCGCGGCAATACGGGAGCGCTCGTCTCGCCGAATATTCTGATACCGACAATAGACATTCCGCTGATCAACAAAATCCCGATTCTCGGCGAGATGCTGTCGGGGCACGCGATCCTGACATACCTGGCGTTCATTCTCGTCGTTGTGATCCGTGTCTTTCTCTACAAGACACCTCTCGGGCTCAAGATGCGGGCCGTGGGCGAGAACCCCAGCGCCGCGTCAAGCGTCGGCGTCAGCGTCCTGAAAATGAAATACATTGCGATCGCGATGTCCGGCGCGCTCGCCGGTTTCGGCGGCGCCTTTATGTCGATGTATTATTCGCAGGGATGGAACCAGGGAATGGTGGCAGGAAGAGGCTTTATCGCTCTCGCGGCTCAGGCGATGGGTCGGGGAGAACCGGTCGGTGCGATGTTCTCATCGCTTCTGTTCGGCTTAGCCCAGGCGATGAAAACGAAAGTCTCCGGATTGCGGGGAATCGCGAGCTACAACTATCTGATCGAAATGATCCCATATGTTGTAACGATTATCGGGCTCGTGGTCTACGCGATCAGTATTAAACGCAGAGCCAGACGGCATCAATTAAAGCCTGTCAAAGAGTAGAAATGCTGTTGGAGTATTCATGAAGCGCATTCCTGTGATTCTCGACGGCGATCCCGGACATGATGACGCGATCGCCTGGGTTCTCGCGAACTCGAGACCTGAATTGAACATTCTGGCGGTCTCAACGGCCGCCGGCAATCAGACGCTCGCGAAGACGACATACAACGCCGGCCGCATCATGGCGCTGATCGGCCTGGATGTCCCGCTTGCGGCGGGGCGCCGGAAGCCGCTGTTTGGCGAATTAATCGTCGCTCCCAGTGTTCACGGTGTATCGGGGCTGGACGGCCCCGCGCTCCCTGAGCCCGTGCGGCCGCTGGAAGACGAGGACGCCGTTTCTTTCGTTTCCCGCGTTCTGGAGGAGAGCCCTGAGCCTGTCGCGCTCGTCTCGACCGGCCCGTTGACGAATACCGCGGCACTTCTTCTTCTCCGCCCGGATCTGAAGAACAAAATCGGGCACATCTATATGATGGGCGGCGGCATAACAAAGGGGAACTGGACGCCGGCGGCGGAGTTCAATATCCTTGTCGACCCGGAAGCGGCCGATATCGTGTTCCGCTCCGGGCTTCCGATCACGATGGCGGGGCTTGATGTAACGGAAAATGCGCTGGTGTACCCGGAAGATATTGAACGCATCCGATGTGTCGGGAATGAAGTGTCCCGGGTGGTCGCGGAGTGGCTCACATTTTTCTATGGTTTTCATCAGCGTATCGGGTATGCGGGCGCTCCCGTCCACGACGCGGTCGCTGTCGCGGCGCTCGTACGCCCCGACCTTTTTACTTTCGAGGCGATGCATGTTGAGGTAGAACTCTGCGGCGACTACGCGCGGGGAGCGACGGTCGGCGACCGTCTTCATATTCTGAAACAGCCGCCCAATGTCTCCTGCATCATGGGGCTCTACCGCGAGAGATTTGTCGACCTTTTGGTTGAAGCCGTTGCGTTTTACGGAAAGGAGCCTCGCGCATGAAGAAAATACCGGTGTGGTTTGACTGCGACACGGGCGTCGATGACGCGATCGCGCTGCTCGTTCTTCGCCAGCTCGATGAGTTGGAAGTGATCGGCGTCTCAACAGTGGCGGGGAACGTCGAACTCGAGAAGACGACGGAGAATACGCTCCGCGTGCTCGACCTCTGTAAAGCGCCGTACCCTGTCTACCGCGGCGCTTCCAGGCCGATGGTGCGCGATCAGATCACCGCCGCGGCGGTGCATGGCGAAGACGGGCTGGGAGGGATCGTCCTTCCGCCGGCTTCGCGCGGGGTTGAGGCGGCAGCCGCATGGGACGCGTTGTATCAGGCCGCGCGCGCCTATGCGGGGGAACTCGTCCTGGTTGCGGTTGGCCCGCTGACGAATGTAGGCCTGACGCTCACCAAATACAAAGATTTTCCCGGACTTCTCAAACGCGTCGTCATTATGGGCGGCGCGGCTGTGGGCGGCAATACGTCGCCGGCCGCCGAGTTCAATATTTTCGCCGACCCGGAAGCGGCCGCGATGCTCTTTGACGCCGGTGTACAGGTCGCGATGTGCGGTCTCGATATGACAATGAAAGCGTATCTCACAGCGGAAGAACTGGACGCTCTGGGGGATACGGGGACGCGGCAGGCACGTTTCGCGCGCGCCTGCCTGCAGAGAGCTCTCGCGTATGAACTGTCGCTGAAACTTCCCGGCATCTCTCTTCACGACCCTTCCGCTGTAATGTACGCTGTCGACGATTCGATGTTTAAGACGCATCCGGCGTGGGTTCGTGTGGAGACCAAGGGGAAGATCACCTACGGCAAAACAGTCACTGATCTCTACTCTGATAAGAAAAAGGAACCGCGTGATCACCTGGTCGTCGTCGATGTGGATCGCGAGGCATTCAAGGCGAGACTATTTGAATTGTTTGACCGCTACCGCGCGTGAAAAGGAAAACAGGAAAGAAGATGATCGAATGACGACAAATGTTCTGTATATTGACTGCTGTATCCGCGGCGGGGAATCGCGCACGCGGCAATTGGGAGAGGCTTTCCTCTTCGGCCTGGCGATTCGCGAGGAGTTCGTTATCGATCGGCTCAACCTGATGGAGGAACCGCTCGTTCCTCTCACAGGTGATTTTTTTCTGCAGCGCGAGAGATTGCTGGCCGCAGGCAGTCTCTCCCACCCGAGGTTTCGTTACGCGCACCAGTTCGCCGCCGCCGACCGCATCGTCATTGCCGCGCCTTTTTGGGATCTGAGTGTCCCTGCGCTGTTGAAAATATACATCGAAAACGTCAGTGTGCAGGGGATCACGTTTGATATCAGCGAGGTCGACGGGATATCCGGCATCTGCCGCGCGGAGAAGATGTTCTTTTTGACCACGAGGGGAGGCGCTTACAGCCAATCTCCTCTTGAGACGGGCGTTCCCATGTTGCGGAACCTCGCGTCATTCTTCGGCATTAAAGAATTCGACTATATCGCCGCCGACGGGCTGGATCTCCTGCTGGAGCCCCCGGAGATTATCCTCGGGCGCGCCATCCGGGAAGCGCAGGACCGCGCGGTCATCTGGTAGGACACGGGTACAGGAGCGGTCTTCAGGCGGCTGTGGATAGAAATCGCGGGATTCGCGTAAAACGGCAATAATCCACCGAAAGTACTGTATATGGGACTTCCTTTCAAAACGTCCAGAGCATAATAATAAAAAAAAGCCATAGACACCCTGTGGGTCATGTGATAAAATTACTAACAACTGAATAATAACAATATGAGCGGGGTACAAACCCCGCTGAACCAGTGCAGATTGCATTTTATGGCTGCGAAGCGTACAAGCCTTCGCAGATGGACAAGGGAACCGGGTGTAAATCCCGGACGGTGCCGCCGCTGTAAGCGCCTGTGCGTACTCGTTGATGAAAATCAGTCATTGGGACTTCGGC
>JAKPXB010000020.1 GCA_029570375.1 Bacillota bacterium
AACCGTCTGAAGCTTGGTGATGTGATAATTGTGGGCAGGGGAGGCGGTTCGCTTGAGGATTTACAGCCTTTTAACGAGGAGTTAACGGCGAGGGCGATCGCCGCCTCATCTATACCGATTATTTCGGCTGTCGGGCATGAAACGGACTATACGATTGCCGATTTTGCCGCTGATCTGAGGGCGCCGACACCGTCAGCGGCCGCGGAGCTCGCGGTCCCTGTGAAAGAAACGCTCTACAATCGGATTGAACAGTTAACGGCTTCATTGGAACAATCAGCTGCAAATCGTCTGGAAAACGCAGACAGGCGGCTCGCATCTCTATCGGACCGTTCTGTATTTGTGAGACCGGTCAGCATCGTCGAGCGCCATGAGGCAAAACTCGCTCTTTTAAACCAGCGCTTTCTGAATGTGAATTTCAACCGTACATCCCGTTCAGAGACACGTACCTCAAAGCTTATTGAACGTCATCTTGTAGCGGGCAGGCAATTGATGCTGAAGAGAATCGCGCGCTATGAAATGCTGTCAAAAGCGCTGATAGCACTATCACCGCTGGCGGTACTCACAAGAGGGTACGCGGCGGTCAGGCGTCCCTCGGGAGAAATGGTATCGTCGGCGGCTGTGTTATCAAAGGACGATGTGGTCGATATTGTATTCTCTGATGGTGAAGCAGGCGCTAAGATTATAAGGCCTTTCGGCGGCTGACTCAGAATGTAAACTCGTGTTTGCGCCGTATGTTATGTTAAAGAAAAGAAATTAGAGGAGAATTAAATATGACAGATTACCCGCTGCCTTCCGGTCTTTCATATGAAGACGCTATCAAACGTCTCGAGGAGATTGTGACTGTTCTCGAACGCGGCGAAGGCACACTTGATCAATCGATGAATTTATTCCGGGAGGGGGTCGCGCTGTCCTCCTTCTGCGCCGAACAGCTTAATGCCATGAAAGAAGAAATGCGGATCCTGGTCGACCAGACAGGCCGGACAGAACCGTTCCCCGAGGAATAAAGTGACCGTTTTTACTGCGCAACAATCCCGGGATCTCGACTGTCTGGAATCACTCCTCGATCAATGGCTGAAACCGCCGGAGGGCTGTGAGAACAGCAAGGTATGGGAAGCCGCCAGATACAGTGCTCTGGGAGCCGGCAAAAGAATACGCCCTGTGTTCTTTTTCGTCACCTGCCGCCTTTTTGGCGCCGCCTTTACTGAAGAAGCATGCCGGTTGGCGGCTGCGATTGAGATGATCCATACGTATTCACTTATCCACGATGATCTACCGTCGATGGATGATGACGATTATCGACGGGGCAAACCGGCCTGCCATGTGGTCTTTGGCGAAGGTACGGCCATTCTTGCCGGGGATCTGCTCCTCAACCGCGCTTATGAGACAATGTTCGGCGCGTGTGTGCATCCGCCTTCGGCGGGTTTTTTCAATGCGATGAAATCTATCGCGAAGGCGGCCGGTGGGGAAGGGATGGTGCTCGGACAGGATCTCGATCTCGCAATGGAGAAACGCGGATTACAGGATGTGACGATCCGGGACGTCGAACGGATGGCTTGCTTAAAGACGGGCGCCTTAATTGAAACGGCTATCAGATCCGCGGCTCTGTTATGCGGAGCGTCCATGACGGATCTAGCGGATTTGTCGGATGTCGGCCGCTCCGTCGGTCTTGCATTTCAGATCAAAGATGATATTCTTGATGGAATTGAGGTTGGCGGGAAGCTCGGAAAAACGAGACATAAAGACGTGCGCGACGGAAAGAAAACTTTCGTAACAATCGCCGGTCCTGAAGAAGCGGAAATGTGGCTGGCAGATCATACAGACAGGGCGGCCGATGCGCTCAGGCGCCTTGAGCGGCGCGGGCTGAATACTGCGGAGCTTCATGACTTAACGCGCCGTCTGATGGAAAGGACATATTGAGGTTGTCGGGTTACCCATTGCTGTCATCATTGAAGAACCCCTCTGAGATACATCATCTTTCTCATGGAGAAAAAACAAGGTTAGCACAGGAACTGCGCGAACTGATTATCGAAACCGTCTCGCGAAACGGGGGACATCTCGCCCCGAATCTCGGTGTCGTCGAATTGACAATCGCGCTGCTCTCCTCGCTGGATGTGCCGGATGATTCTGTCGTGTTCGACGTCGGCCACCAGTGTTATGCGTGGAAGATTCTTACAGGACGTCTGGAAAAATTCCCGACCCTTCGGCAGAAAGGCGGACTCTCCGGTTTCCCGAAACGCGACGAAAGCCCCTATGATGCGTTTAATACGGGGCACAGCAGCACCTCTGTTTCGGCGGCCCTGGGCATTGCCAGGGCGAAGCGCGCAAAAGGCGAGGCAACGCGTACGGTTGCCCTGATCGGCGACGGATCGATGGGAGGCGGAATGGCATTTGAGGCGCTCTCAGACGCTGGTCAATCAGGAGAGAATCTTCTGGTAATCCTGAACGACAACCAGATGTGTATCGACCACGTTGTCGGAGGCCTCGCGCGTCATCTTGAGTATTTGCGCACTTCTCAGCGTTACATCAGGTTCAAGACCGCCTGGGAAGTGCGGCTCGGCCGGATCCCTCTTCTCGGCAGACCTTTGATACGCGTGCTCGCATCGATCAAAAGATTTGGCAGATCTTGGCGAAGAAAAGGCGGGGCAATTTTTGAACAGCTCGGCTTCCGCTATTACGGACCGGTAGACGGGCACGACCTGAAGGATCTGGAGCGCCATCTCCAGGCATTGAAACTTGTCCGGGGGCCTTTGCTGCTGCATGTTGTGACAGTAAAAGGCAAGGGGTATTCCTTCGCTGAGGAGGCGCCTGAATTCTATCACGGCGTATCGCCTTTCGATTTAACCAATGGGAAATCTCAGTCGCATGAAGAAGCAAAATCGTTCTCGCAGGTATTCGGCGAAACCATGATCGAGCTCGCGGGTCTTGACAGGCGCGTCGTCGCTGTCACGGCAGCGATGACACAAGGCACCGGATTGCTGCCGTTTGCCGGCCGGTACCCGGATAGACTCTGGGATGTCGGCATCGCCGAACAGCATGCCGTAACGATGGCCGCAGGTATGGCGGCCGGCGGTCTTCGCCCTTATGTGGCGATTTACAGCACCTTTATGCAGCGGGCTCAGGATCAGGTTCTGCATGATGTCTGCCTGCAGAATCTGCCTGTCGTTTTCGCCCTCGATCGCTCCGGCCTGGTGAGCGGCGACGGTGAGACACACCAGGGAATCTATGATCTCGCTTTATCACTCTCATATCCTAATCTGACTGTTTTCGCGCCGGCGTCGGAGATAGATTTAAAGGCGATACTGCATTTGTCGCGCCGCCATCAGGGACCGGTTATGATACGATATCCGCACGATATAGCCGGATCCGGCCATCTGCTTCCGGATGATATCGATTTCGCCTCAGATCCTCTGGACCGGCTCTTCCCGCTCAGGAAGCTCTCTGACGGAACTTCTCTGACTGTCATCGCGCTCGGGACTGCTATGCGGGAAGCAGAAAAGGCTGTGAATCATATTACAAATATGAATCCTGAATTATCTGTCGATTTATATTCCTGTATATGCGCTTTACCTTTTGATTATCACAATATGTTAGAATCTATACATAAGACCGGAAGATTGTTTGTCGTAGAGGAAGGCTGCGAGATTGGCGGCTTCGGATCGATGATAGTATCGGAAGCCGTGAGGTTATACGGGAAACTTTATGCGGATTTCGCCGGTGTACTCAATCGGACATCCGGGCAGGCTGCGCGGACTGAACTGCGACACGATGAAACGCTTGACCCGGAAGGGCTGTCGGAGCGAATGATACGGCTGATCAGCCGGACGGTTGTGCCGGCCCCGTGATTTAAAGGGAAGAAAGGAACTGGACGTGCGAATCGCTCTCTATCCTAATATTGAAAGAGACCCCGGCTTTGTCGTTACGCGCCGTCTGATTTCTTGCATCATACAAGAGGGCGCCACCGCTGTCATCGAGAACGATATCGCGCCGGAACTGCTGTCAGACGGTCTCGTCCGCGATTCATACGATACATGTGATCTGCTGATCTGTTTGGCGGAGACGGAACTTTTCTCTCCGCGGCGCACCATGAAAGCGCCAAGTATCTCCCTGTGACAGGCGTAAACCTCGGTAGTGTAGGCTTTCTCCATGAGATCGACGTGGACCGGCTTGAAGAGGCGGTATGCCTTCTGGTACAGAGAAAATATTCGATTGAACGGCGATCTCTGCTCGCGTCATCCTGTTACGATACAGGCGGTCACAGAACTGTCTTTGATGAAGCACTCAATGATGTCGTTCTGGCGCGCGGAAATCCGATTACGTCGATCATTGTCGGCCTTGAAATTGACGGTGAGCGCGTGGAAGATCTCCCGGGAGACGGCGTCATTATTGCTACTCCCACCGGTTCGACTGCATATTCCATGTCAGCCGGCGGCCCTATTATTCATCCCGCGGCGGAAGTCATACTGATCACGCCCATCTGTCCTCACACCTTACAGAACAGATCGTATATCACCGGTATTCAATCGGAGATCACGCTGCGGCTGATTTCAAATCAGGATGGCGCGAGCCTGTCTGTCGACGGGAGAATCGGGCGCCAGATGACAACAGGGTCGCGCGTTACGGTCAGTGTTTCCGATAGAAAAGTTCAGTACATTCGCCTGTGGGATGAAGATTTCTTTAAGACTCTTCCCACAAAAATCCACAAAAGGGGGCTGTGCCGATGAAGAAAGCACCGAAAAAACAAAGACAGTCACGCATTCTTCGAATCGTCAATGAGCAGAACATCGAGACTCAGGCAGATCTCGTGAAAGCGCTGCTGGCGACAGGAATGGATGTGACGCAGGCAACTGTATCACGCGATATCAAAGAACTTGGTATCGTAAAAGTGATGACAGGTGAAGGCACACAAAAGTACGTCACACTCAGCCACAGCGGTGAAGTCGCTGCCGGGCGTATGAAACGCGTTTTCTCAGAAGCGGTGGTTTCTGTGAACCGGTCAAATACGTTCGTCATCATGAAAACACTTCCCGGCATGGCTCAGGGAGCCGCGTCAGCGCTCGACTCTATGTATCTCGATGAGATTATAGGCACGCTCGCCGGCGACGACACGATTTTTGTCGCGACACGGGATAACGAAGTCGCGGAAATGCTCAGACTGAAGCTGATCGCGCTGTCAAAGACCGACATAACAGAACCGACAGAGAGCTGAATTCGATTTACATATGATTCATCGCGTAGAGATTGATCATTTTGCGCTGGTGGAGCATGCTGAAGTAAGTCTTGACGCGGGATTGACAGTTCTTTCCGGTGAAACCGGCGCGGGTAAATCGATTGTGATTGACGCCCTTGATTTTGCGTCCGGCGGACGAAGCGACCGGTCGATGCTTCGGACCGGAGAAGAGGAAGCGGTCGTATCGGTTCTGTTTGATACGCGGGATCCGCAAGACGGCGGCGAACTTGCCGTTATTCGCGGCTTAAGAGATAACAGCAGAAGTTACGCGAAAATAAACGGGAGGCTCGCGACCGTTTCTGAACTCCGCGAATTAACTGAACCGCTTTTAGCGATTCATAGCCAAAGTGATCAGCAATCGATTTTCAGAGAGTCTGTCCATCGAACGCTACTGGATGCTTTCGGGGGTGAACCTGTTCGCCGGGAGTTTACCGCGTATTTTTCTCTTTACGGTGAATTCCTATCCGCTGATAAACGCCTGGAGGAATTGTTTCAAAACCCTGAAACGCGCCAAAGGCGCCGCGGCATTCTCGCTTTTCAGGCAGAAGAAATCGAGAATGCCCGCCTGGCTGCGGATGAGGAAAAAAAACTGCTGAAGACGATCAGGACCATGACGGCAGCCAGAGATATCGCTCAGTATGTCGGGCAGGCTGTCAACGAATTAGGCGGTGACGACACTCATTCGATTCGGGAGCGATTGGGGAGAGTCGCGGCGAACCTCAGTGCCGCGGCGAAGTACAGCTCGCATATGCAGGAGATTCTCTGCAGAGTTGAAACGCTGCGGTCAGATCTGTCCGAAGTCATCTACGATCTGGAGCGCGTGTATGACAAACTTGATCTTCATCCGGACGAACTTGAACGTGCGAATCAGCGGCTTTCGCTGATTCGACGATTGCAGGAAAAGTACGGGGACAGTACGGAATCTGTGATCGCATACGGACGAAAAGCCAGAGAGGAGCTCGACCGGCTCGATCGGACAGAGGAAGAACTTGCTCAGCTGACAAAGAAAAAAGACGATCTGATCCGTGCACTCCGGAAAGCCGCCGGGAGGCTTTCCGACGCAAGAACCGGCGCGGCTGTGAAGCTCTCGGGTAAAATTAACGAAGAGCTCAGGGATCTCAACATGAAAAACGCACATTTCGATGTCGTGATCGACGCGGCTAAGATAGATGATGAGCACGTGCCATCCGATCCTCAACAGATACGTTTTACGATCGCACCAAATCCCGGCGAGCCTTCGATGCCTTTGATATCGATCGTTTCGGGAGGAGAAGCTTCGCGCGTCCTGCTCGCCGTCAAAACAGTTCTCGCTTCAATCGACGGCGTGTCAACATTGATATTTGATGAAATTGACACAGGTATCAGCGGTAAGACGACCACGATGATCGCAGCGAAATTGAAGGCGATTTCCCGTCACCGCCAGGTGATCTGCGTGACGCACAGTGCGCAGATCGCGGCGGCGGCCGATCATCATCTCTTAATAGGCAAACAGATTGAGGGCGGACGAACGAGAACCTATATCCGCCGCATTGACGGAGAGGAGCGTGTTTCGGAAGTCGCGAGACTGCTATCCGGAAATCCGGAAGACAGCGCGTCGCGGGTTCTGGCGGCACAGCTTATCGAAGGGAAAGCCGCGCGCTGAGAACGACCGCGGCAGAATCATCGTGCCGCGCTTGAATTATACGGTTCGTATTCAAAGGGGGCAGCCTTACAGGCAAACAAGTTATGCGGGAGCAAAGGAAAACAGAAGAGACACTTATCGTCAGCGGTGAACGCCTGACACTGGAAAATGTCCGCGAAGTCGCGGTCTACGGCAGAAAAATTGCGATTGACGGGGATGCGAGAAAGCGCATGGATGCTTCTTACGCGCTCGTCGGTGAGATTCTGAGAAGCGGGCGGCCGACGTATGGCATTTCGACAGGTTTCGGAGATTTCAGCCGCGTTCATCTTTCTGATGCCCAGAACTACAGACTTCAGCTTAATCTTATTCGCAGCCACGCATCTGGGACAGGTCGTCCCTTTGATGTCAAGACGGTCCGCGCGATCATGCTTCTCCGGCTAAACGCGCTCTGCGTCGGATATTCGGGTGTTAACCCGGAGATTACCGACCTTCTCGCCTCACTCCTAAACCGGGGCGTGACGCCTGTGATTCCCGAGCAGGGTTCTCTCGGCGCTTCGGGTGACCTCGCGAATCTCGCGCATATGTCGCTTGTGCTGGTCGGTGAAGGGCGCGCGATCGTCGATGGCATAGAAATGAGCGGAGGGGAAGCGCTTGCGCTCAAACAATTAAAACCCATCAGACTGTGCGGCAAAGACGGGCTCGCTCTGATCAACGGAACGGCGGTCATGCTGGGCGTCGGCACGCTTGCTTATCTGGAAGCCGAAGATGTCCTGCAGGCGGCAACCGGAGCGGCCGCGCTTTCCTTTGAAGCGCTGCACGGCTTCAGGAACGCTTACGATAACAGAATACATAAACTGCGCAATAAGACAGGACAGATCGAAATCGCTTCTCAGATGCTCCGTCTCCTGGAAGGATCCGCGTACGCCGATACGCGGACGGAAGATGTGCAGGACGCGTACACGCTGCGCTGCGTTCCTCAGGTGCACGGTGCCTCTTTTGACGCGTTTGCTTATATCAGGGAAGTTCTCGCGTCAGAAGCAAACGCCGTTACTGACAACCCTCTTGTGTTCACCCAGACAGGGGAGGTGATCTCGGGAGGCAATTTCCATGGACAGCCACTGGCGCTGGCTCTTGACTTTCTCGGAATCGCTGTGGCCGAACTCGCCAATATCAGCGAACGCAGAACGGAAAGACTTGTCAATCCACAATTATCCGGCCTCCCGGCGTTTTTGGTTGAGGAAGGCGGCGTCCAGTCCGGTTTCATGATCCCTCAGTATGTCGCCGCTTCTCTCGTTTCGGAGAACAAGGTACTGGCGCATCCGGCCAGTGTCGATTCCATCCCGTCTTCCGCCAATAAGGAAGATCATGTGAGCATGGGGGCCATCGCGGCCAGAAAAGTGAGAACAATTGTCGAAAACGCGCGGCATGTCATTGCGATTGAATTAATGTGCGCTGCCCAGGCGATCGACCTTCAGGAGAGCCGGCGGCTGGGAGAGGGGACAAACCGCCTGTATTCCCTCATCCGTCAATATGTTCCGAAGCTCACAGAAGACCGTCCGCCTTCGGCTGATATCGGATTAATCGCATCACTTATCGCGGATGGCCGGGTTTCAGAGGTTATGCGGTTTTGAAAACCGGCTGCCATCTGACAGCGCGTGATGAGCGGCGTCCGGATGACAATGACCGTTATGACCGGCTGTGAGAAAAGCCGTGAAACAGCTAAATCCTACCAAAGCCTGAGATGAGAATAAAAAACGGAAAGCGAGTCAGGAGGATCCATATGAAAGAATACAAAAAATTACCCATCACGGAATACCTTGAATACGCGGCTTCAAGCTGCGCGACCCCCGGCGGCGGAAGCGTCGCCTCGCTCGCGGGCGCTCTGGGGGCAGCTCTCGGACAGATGGTTTACAACTTGACATATCAAAAAAAGTCTTATCAGGAGCACGACGAGATGACAAAAGCCGTGGTGTTGTCCGATTACAAATCGCTTGTGCAGCTCCAGAAGGATTTGACAGATCTGATCGATAGAGACATCCAGGCGTTCAATACGTTTATGGATGCGCTTTCCATGCCAAAATCGACTGATGAGCAGAAAGAGAAACGGCGTCTGGCGATGGCTGAAGCCGCTCTTATCGCGACAAAAGTACCGCTTGAGACAGCCACAAAATCGATGGAAGTCATGCGCCACCTTGAAACAATCGCCAGGTATGGCCATAAAAACTGTATATCAGACGCAGGAGTGGCAGCCTATCTGGCGGGCGCGGCGCTCAAATCAGCTGTATTAAATGTGAGAATTAATCTCCCCGGATTGGAGGACAGAGATTTCGCGGAAAAGGCGGATCGCACATGTGAGGCGCTCTTAGAAGATTCTGACGTGCTGACAAAAGAAATTGAAATGAGCGTCGCCGCTCGCCTGTAAGTCATTCATATAATTTATTGACATTTTAGTTAATCAACCATACACTAACAGGTAGATTAAACGAAAAGGCGTGGTCTTCTGATCTTGCTTTAATGATTGATGCATATCAAGACATTGTCGTTTTAGAAACTTGAAAATTGAATATGGAGGTGATTACCATCGAATGGCTGTATTTTGTTATCGGTTTGCTTGCCGGCGCCATGATAGGACTTGTTCTGACAGCGCTGTTTTATCATAAAGGGTTTAGCAGGAAAGGCCGTGAATTACTGGAGTCAAAGAAAAAGACGGACGAAGAAGCGATCAATATTATCGGCGAAGCGATCAGAATGGGTGAGGATAAAAAACGTGAAATACTCCTTTCCACGAAAGAGGAAGTACACAAAGCCAAGCTTGAGCTGGAACGCGATGTGCGGGAAAAAAGACAGGAACTGACGCGGGAACGCCAACGTATTGATCAGAAAGAGTCCGTTTTGGACAGGCGTACACAAAGTCTCGAAGACAGAGAACGCAATCACGCCGATCGGGAAGAGAGTCTGAACGCAAGAGAAGAGGATCTTCACGCGTCTGAAGTGAAGAAGCGTGAGGAACTCGAACGCATCGCGAACCTGACAGTCGGTGAAGCCCGCACCCTGGTACTTGAGGAAGCTGAACATGAGTACCGGCGCGACATCGCTGTCATGTACAAACAGATCGAGGAAGAAGCAAAGAGCAATGCAGGCGCGAAAGCACGCGAAGTTGTTGTCAGCACGATTCAGCGTTACGCGAGTGACTATGTCTCCGATGCCACCGTCTCGGTCGTCTCGCTTCCCAGTGAAGATATGAAGGGAAGAATTATCGGCCGGGAAGGCCGGAATATCCGTACCATCGAACAACTCACCGGTGTCGACCTCATCATCGACGATACGCCGGAAGCTGTGATTCTCTCGAGTTTCGATCCGGTTCGCCGCGAAATTGCCAGGCTGGCGATCGACAGACTTGTTCAGGATGGGCGGATTCACCCGACGCGCATCGAGGAAATGGTTAAAAAAGCCACACGGGATGTCGAGAATTCGATCCGGGAAGCGGGTGAACAGGTTGTCTTTTAGTCGGGAGTCGCGGGACTTCCATCTGAGATTATCAATATTCTCGGCCGGCTGAAGTACCGTACAAGCTACGGACAGAATGTGTTGCAGCATTCAGTCGAAGTCTGCCGGATTGCGGGAATGCTCGCGGCAGAGCTGGATCTCGATGAAGCGGCCGCTAAGCGCGCGGGTCTTTTACATGACTTGGGTAAAGCGGTTGATTTTGAGATGGACGGGTCGCATATAGAGTTGGGAAGCGAGATTGCCCGACGCTATAAACTTGATCCGGTTGTTATCAACAGTATCGAGTCACATCACGGTGACGTGGAACCGGAGTCGCTGATCGCCTGTCTTGTGGCGGCGGCTGACGCCATATCGGCGGCGAGACCGGGCGCGAGAAGAGAAAACATCGAAACGTATATCAAGCGTATCGAAAAGCTCGAAGAAATCGCGCAGTCGCTGCCCGGAGTGGAAAAGAGCTATGCTGTTCAGGCAGGGCGTGAGATCCGCGTTATGGTGATGCCGGACAGCGTCTCAGACGAAGAGATGCCGCTGCTTGTCCATGAACTCTGCAAGACAATCGAACGCGAATTGAATTTCCCGGGGCAGATTAAAGTCAATATGATACGAGAAAGTCGTTACAGCGATTTTGCGAAGTAATGATTCCTGTCGGAACAGGATTTTGTATTCGGAGCATGCGGGTAAGAAACAAATAGAAAGCGGGCGGATCGCAGGACTCAAAGAGTCAGCGCGGTCGCTCGCTTTTTATTTCCGTAAGTGTTACTGTATGATACCCTTATCCTGACCTGTAGTAGAGAAGAGGGAAGAAGTTGAGAAAAATAGCAGCGATTGCATTTTGCGTTTTCATATGCGCGGCATGCGCCGCATCCTGCGCGCCACGCTTTGAGGACGACGGGCAGTTGTTTACGCCGCCATCTTCAGCTTTTGTGATCCCGGCACTTCCCGGACCGGACGAAAAGACAAATGCGGAAGAGCTTCGCGCGGCCATGCGGCGCGAAACGGATATGAACCCGCTGTATCCGAAACATTACGCAACTCGTTCACTAATGGCGCTCGTCTATGATCCGTTATTTGAAGTGGGACCGGATGGAAGGCTCATACCGGTGCTCGCGGAATCAATCGAATTCGACGCGTCATCGATGGTCTGTAAGATTGTGATAGACGGCCGTAAGACTTTCCACAGCGGCAGGAAACTGACGTCTTCCGATGTCAAAGCCTCACTACTGACAACAATCCGTTTAATGACGGGCAGTGTCCCGGCGACTGATCCCGAAAATGGACAGGAGAACCCGGGGAATCAGACAGATCATGAACTGGAAAGCGGGGAATCAACAGATACCAAAAAATCACGGCGTACAGATAATCTGACGGCTCTGTACGGAGATGCATCGCGATTCGACCCGTCTTCGTTCTCAGGTATGACACACGCGGGAAGAAACGAATACAAAAACATTATCAGCGTACGCACAGAGGGGGACGACACGATTCTCCTCGACCTGAGAAATCCGGATCCTGATATCGCGGGGCTCCTTACCTTTCCGATTATTCCTGAGTCAGATGTGAATCAGCGCACGTTTAACCCGATTTCCGGAACAGGTTCCTGGAGGATTCTCGATACGGGAAGCGGAAAACATATGATTCTGGAGCGCGTGGAGCGCGGTACGGGAGTGAACAGGATCAAAGCCACGGCGTTCGACAATATCTCTCTCGCGATGAAAGCTTTTGACAGCGACGAACTCGACATCTTAGTTTTGAATACGACCGAGACTTCCCTGTACGCGGATCGAACACGTATTCGAAAGCAGAGGATTGACTACCCGGGGTTTATCTCGCTTATTTTCCGCGGAGACACGCGGGAAGACACTCTGCTAGCGCGTGACTATATGATACGTGAAATGCGCTCCGACGGGAAAAGCGATCATTTTGCGTCTCCTTTCAGCCGGGCCATGTTTCCTATTATGACAGGGGATTTCAGAAAGACAAACACCACTGTCCCGGAGTACGCCATTCAGGAACTGCCCGCTCTTGCGCTTCCGGAGAACAGCCCGGAACCTTCCGGAACAAATGACGATTCCGGGTCTCCTTCGGTTACTGAGCCCGATACGCGCGCGCCTTTTGTCCTGCTCGTTCCGGAAGGGTTCACGCCGAACCGCTTGATCGGTCATATCGGCGCCTGTGCCGCCAGGCTCGGAAGGCGGCTGACAATTGTTACGGCGCCGAGCGGGGAATGGGCTGACAGGCTTAGCCGCGAACGGTTCGATGCCGCGCTTCTGTGCGACACGAGCAGCTTGTTTTTGGATCCGGCGGATTATTTGAATGGGCTCAGTTATTATCAGCTGCTGGACTGGACTGCATACGCCGATACGGAGGATGTCGCCACCCTGAGAGAAGCGCGCCACTTCATAGCGTCGGGCGATCGGGAACCGTCTCCATTCTCCGAACGCACTTACGTTGAAGCAGTTTCCCGCGTTTTTTCAAGACTTCCCGTTATCGGTCTCGCCATACCGGAAACGATGGTGGCGTACGGCCGTAACGTCCAGGGAACACTTTCCGGCTGCTGGCATTCACCTTATAAAAATGTGGAGGATCTCAGCTTATGGATGCCATGATTATTATATTTTTGATTACGCTCGACCAATGGACGAAAGGGTTAGCTGAAAGGCTTATCCCGCGTTCCGGTTATGTAACGGTGATTCCGCAGTTCTTTGAACTGAGAGTCACGTATAACAAAGGCGCGGCATGGAGTTTTCTGGCTGATAAACCATGGGGAATCATTCTTCTCTGTCTCGTATCAGCGGTTATAACGGCATTTCTCCTCAACCTGCTGAGAAAAGCCACAGGAAAACGCATGAGACTGGTATTGATCTTACTTATCGCCGGGAGCGCGGGAAACCTGATCGACAGGCTGCGCGTCGGCGCGGTAACCGATTTCTTCTCCTTCACGTTCGGTGACTACGTATTCCCCAGCTTCAATGCCGCCGATTCGTTTATCACTGTCGGTACTGCTCTGCTTATCGCCTTTATCCTGTTCGACCGGACATTTGTTGATGGCATTTTTGCTCTTAAACGTAGGAAAGCTGCGTCCCCCGATCACAACAATGGCACGGATGAATTGTCAGGTGACGTATGAGCGGAACATCGATCATCACACAAGCGGGAGATGAGGGGATGCGGCTTGATAAGTGGCTGGCCCGACGTTATCCTGCTGTATCCCGCGAGCGCTGGCAGAAACAGATTAAAAACGCGATGGTCACGGTTAACGGAAAGAGGATTTCCCCGTCCTGCATTCTTCGGTCAGGCGACCGGGTAGATATGATTCCCCCCGAAGAAGAGGCGATAAAAATACCTGAGCCGGAGAATATTCCGGTGAAACTGCTGTATGAGGATGAATGGTTTGCCGTTGTCGAAAAAGAAGCGGGGACGGTCGTATATCCCGCGTTCGGCCATGATTCCGGGACTCTCGTGAACGCGCTTCTCACTCGCTTTTCAGAGAAGCTTTCGAATCTGGGGGGACCGGAACGGCCGGGAATCGTCCATCGTCTCGATAAGGATACCTCCGGTCTCCTGATTGTCACGCTCGATAACCTGGCTCATGAACGGATTGCCCGCGCGTTCAGAGAACACCGCATCGAACGATACTATGACGCGGTTGTGAAAGGTGTTCCTGACACGGAAAATGGGATCATCGATCTCCCGATCGCCAGAGCCGGAGCCGGGAGGATGAGAATGGAAGTCCGCGCCGACGGCAAGCCCTCTCAGACGCGATTCGAAATCATCGCTACGGACGGTCAGCACTCACACCTTAAATGTCAGCTGATTACGGGACGCACACATCAGATACGTGTTCATCTCGCCTACCTCGGCCATCCCATTGTCGGAGACAAATTGTACGGCACCCGGACGAGACAAGGTGCGAACACCTTCCAGCTTCTGCACGCCTCGCGTGTCGTTCTCGATCATCCGATAACAGGCGCCCGCCTGGATATTTCCTGTCCGCTTCCGGATCGCTTTTCGTCTTATCTTCAAATGATCGGCACAAACTGTATCCGTAAGGCGGGCGGATAGAGTATTCTAAGCATATGAAAGTCAAGTACTGGTACAAGCTGATTGCCGTGGCTGCCGCTGCCATCGTGGGAGTTGGCGTCGCTTCCGCCGTCAAACAATGGACAGTTCTTTCGGTCGAGAGCGGTGTCAGTGCCGAACTGCTTCGCGCGCGTGATCAGCTTGCAGCTGAGGAAGCGAACTATAAATCACTTCGTGCGCAAAACGATCAGCTGGAATCTCGCAAGAAGCTGCTGTTACAGAGCCTGAGTGAACAGAGCATGATGGCGGACGCGATTGCGGAGCACGAGAAGTTCGCCATGATAGCCGGCCTTACAAACGTCAAAGGTCAGGGTGTTATCATCACGCTGGAAGACAAGGAAGACTATGACCCGCTGGTTGATTCCATTGAATCCGTGATTCACGACAGTACAATCAACTATGTGATCAATGTGCTTTGGGCAGCGGGAGCACGGGCTATATCGTTAAATGAAGTGAGGCTGACAGCTGTATCCGAGATCAACTGTGTCGGGCCGACCATTCTCACATACGGCGTCAGACAGATGCCGCCCTATGTTATCTCTGCCATCGGCCCAACAGGCGAACTTTCCGCGGCCGTCAGAAGTGATTCATATCTGGCTAGACTGACTAAGCCTGAGGTGGGGATCAGGATGAGCATCGGAGAGGAGGACAGCGTAACCCTGCCGTCTTTCTCGAAGGCGCGCGATTATCTGCGGTATATTAATTTACTTGAGACGCCATAGGTGGGGCTGTACCGGGATGATTAAAAAGGAGGTAGACATGGAGCGCAAAAAAATATACCATTACGGAATCATTCTTATCGTCTGCGTACTGGTTGGTACCGTTATGGCGCTGTTAATGAAGAATGTCAACGCTTCCGATCTGGGCAGCAAGAGCCTTCAGGAACTGCAACACCAGATCATTGAATACCAGCGGAAAAATGAGGAACTGAATAACAGAAACGCGCGCCTTTATGATTATATCCGGGAACTTGAGCGGGGAGAGGGCGAGAGCTATCTCCGCGTCATCGAGGAAAGAGAAAAGTTCGCTATCTTTGCCGGTTTACGCGCAGTCAGGAATGACGGCGTCGTCGTGACACTTTCGCCGATCGGGGGCTACAAGATGCAGGACGCGCTTGTCCGTCAGTTTACGAATGAATTGTCTGCGTTGGGGGCGCAGGCGATATCGATCAATAATGAGCGGAAGGTAACGACCACGGAAATCCGCACGAGCCAGGATAATATTCTGATCAACGGTATCTCTTTCAGCCGCGAAGAACCATTTGAGATAAAAGCGATTGTCGATCCACTTAAAATAGACAGTTATGTGGTGCCTTATCTGCAGTCAGTCAGCACGAGTATTAAGAAACAGGTGGGAGAGGATACTGTGGCGATTACTGTGCGTCACGAGAGAGACATTATGATTCCGGCGCTGAGCGAAGACAGAATCGGATATGCGATCGATCTCCTCCAGCCCGCGGATTGAGAAGCATCTCAGGCAGATACTTTGTGCCGGGTAAAGGTACGATTCTCCCGGTCTCTGTGAGACAGAAAACGAAACAGATGGATTATAATAGAAACAATGGACAGTGAAGTGATAAACACGGAAAAACACCTTGAATTAAATACCCCTGAAGAAGGTCTGGCGCTGTTGGGAGCGTGTAACGGACACGCCGGGATCGTCGAAAAATCGTTTAATGTAAAGGTCGAAGCGACAGCGACAGGTCTCGTTATCCGAGGAGAAGAAAAAGCGGTTGAGACAGCCGCCCGTATTTATAATCGTTTACACGAACTCTGTCAGATGGGAGCCGCGCCGGTAACGGAACAGCTCATCCGTTACCTTGTGGATTCTACCACCCAGGGGGAATTTGCTGACGCGGAGAAATTCACACCCAGCCTGATCTGCGTCAACGCCAAAGGACGCCCGGTCCTCTGCAAAACAACGGGACAGCAGAAGTATGTGGACGCCATCAGAAATCACGATTTGACGTTCGCGATCGGGCCGGCAGGCACGGGGAAAACGTATCTCGCCGTTGCGATGGCCGTCAAGGCGTTCAGAGCTCATGATATATCGCGCATTATTCTGACGCGTCCGGCTATTGAAGCGGGGGAGAATTTGGGATTCCTCCCCGGCGACCTTCAGAGTAAAGTGGATCCCTATATGCGGCCTCTTTATGATTCGCTCAATGATTTGATGGGATTTGATGTCTATCAGCGCCATCTGGAACGGAGTGAAATTGAGATTTCGCCGCTGGCTTATATGCGCGGACGCACGTTAGATGACGCTTTTATCATTCTGGATGAAGCTCAGAACACAACGCGTGAGCAGATGAAGATGTTTCTGACGAGGATCGGTTACAACGCCCGCGCCGTGGTAACGGGAGATATTACGCAGATCGATCTTCCTCAGAGACGAAAAAGCGGCCTCGCCGAAGCCGCCCGTCTCCTCGGTTCCCTCGAAGGCGTGACGAGCGTCAGGCTGACGGAACGCGATGTGGTGCGCAATCCGCTCGTCCAGAGGATTATCCGCGCTTATGAGAAAGAATCCTCGGTAAAGAAAGATAGCCAAAGGAGGCCTGCGCGATGACCGGTTTAGAGAGAAAAGCAAGGCTCGCCGTCAATCTGCTGTTTGTGATCGTGGCGGCAGTCGCTATGGTCGCGACCGTTTATATCGGATCTTCCCCCAAACAGTACGATCTTCAGATTGGGGATGTCAGCGCATATGACATTTCAGCTCCGCGCGATTTCGCTGATAACGCGGAGACAATGCGGCGCGCGCTTGAAGCGATGGCGCAGGTCCCGAATGTGATGATACGCTCGGAAGAGCTGAGCGACGCGTCTTCGGATACAATGCGGCAGCTGTTGAAAACCATTCAGGAAAAACGCGATGAGCTCTACAAAGAACCAGTCATTTCGGTCGTGACAGAACCGGGGAACTCCGATCCTGGCCAGACATCCCCGCCGGATGAAATCAGACCGCGTCGCCCGGACAATCATGAGATCGAGATCGCCGTTTCTTCATTAATTTCGGTTGTGGATCAGACATTGAATCTCGTGCTTCCTTCGGGAGAGGCGGATGCGTTCATCCGCATGGAAGAGGGGCGATTCCAGAATATTAAGGCGATTACGCACGCCGAAACCATTTCGATCGCCGCCAAGACGCTTGATCAGCAAGGGCTGCGCGCGGTCATTGACGACACGGTCGCGAGGCTTGAATCAACCATGGAGTTTTACAAGGATGACGCTCCATTCATCGGGCGTATTCTCTCACTCGTAATCCGTCCCAACGTTGAATACAATGCCGACGCAACGGACAAAGCGCGGCAGGCGGCGTACGACCGCGTGATGGGCGACCCCGTCATGATCAACCGCGGCGCGCGCATCATCAGTCAGGGAGGAGTCATTACGCCGGAAGCAAAAGCGATGCTGGACGGTCTGAATCTGACGGTCGGCGCTCGGTTTGACTGGCAGCGGCTCGGATCGATAACAGCGCTCGTTCTCCTTACCTGCCTGGCGTCTGTCATCTTTTTCAGGCGCTACGCGTCGGATCTGATGTATTCAGCTCCGAGAAACCTGATCGCTCTCCTGATCGCGATCATTCTTCCGCTCGTCATGTCCGCGTACCTCGCGAGGGAATACCCGTTTTCGCCTCCGATTTATTTCGCTTCTGTCGTGGTAACCGCTTATTTCGGACTCCGTACATCGATTTTTCTGTCCTCGCTTCTGATCATGGTGATCTCGCCGATGACTTCTTTCAACCCATCCTTCCCCATCGTCGCCATGATGGGGTGCGTGGTCGCGTCGCTCTTTACCAAGGGAACAAGCAGGCAGGATAATTACGCGCGCATTATCCTCGCGACGTCACTTTCTACCGCGGCGACCGCCTTTCTGGTCAGCTTCCTTCAGAAAGAGTCGTGGGCGCTCATTTCGAGCCATGTGACACAGGCGACAATCTCGGGCGCGCTGTCCGTGATTATCGGGATCGGCATCATGCCGTTATTCGAACTGATCTTCAACACGGTGTCGCCGCTGCGGTTAATCGAGCTGTCGCAGCCTGGCCATCCTCTGATGAGGAAACTCTTTGTCGAGGCTCCTGGGACTTCTCAGCATTCGATGATGGTCGCCAACCTGGCGGATACGGCAGCTGAAGCGGTCGGCGCGAATGCGATGATCGCCCGCGTCGGCGCCTATTTCCATGATTTGGGGAAACTTGAAGCGCCGCTTATGTTCACGGAGAACCAGTCGGGCGAGAACCCGCACGATCATCTGCCGCCGCTGGAAAGCGCCCGTATTATCACGAAACATCCGGAAGACAGTATGGCGATCGGAAGAAAGTACCGCCTGCCGCTTCCTCTTCTGCGCATTGCGCATGAACACCACGGAACAACTGTCCTGCAGTATTTCTGGAACAAAGCGAATGAAGAAGCGCTGGAAAAAGGGGAGGATCCGCCGTCTATAGATTCTTTCCGCTATAAGACACCGATTCCCAGCTCACGCGAGTCCGCGATTGTCATGCTGGCAGACTCGACAGAAGCCGCGATGCGCTCTGAAGGAGTCAGAACGCTGGAACAGGCGGAATCGCTGATTCGAAGTATTATCAAAGACAAAATCGACCAGGAACAGCTCACACAGTCCGGGTTGTCATTCGCCGATATAGATACCATTCTTCAGTCGTTTCTGCAGGTTTACGCGGGCCATTTCCATGAGCGCGTTCCTTATCGCATGCAAAGGCTCAGAAAAACCGCGCGCCAGCCGGAGCAGACAGCAACGCATACAGTCATCAAGGAAGACTACCCGGCGAATGGTGCAACGATATGATCGATGTCAGGTGCTATAACAGACAGCGCGTTTTCGGCGCCCGCGAGACATTTCATACGATTGAGGAGGCGGCAGAGCACGCGCTCTTCTGTTTTCCCTCCATGCTGTCTCTGATGGGGGAAGGAATCAGAATCGCGGTCGATGTCACACTCGTCGGTCCGCGCGTGATGAGGAGGATTAACCGTGAACAGCGGGGTATCGACTCCGGTACGGATATCCTCTCTTTCCCTGCCCGCGCGATGAACCGCGGAGAGTTCGCGGAAAAGCCGCAGGAATGGGAATTCATGGAGCTATCAGGCGGCAGCTGCCCCTCTCTCATGATCGGCGAGCTGATTATCTCTCCGACACGCGTAGCTGAGCAGGCAGATGAGCTTGGCCACTCTTTTGAGCGCGAGCTGAGATTTCTCGTAATTCACGGTGTGCTCCACCTCCTTGGATACGATCACCAGAGCAGCGATGAAGAGCGTGAAATGATCGCCATGCAGAAGGCCGTTATGGCGGGACTCGAAGAGATACCATGCGGATTTGCCGCCCTGACAGGCCGTCCGAATGTCGGGAAATCCAC
Organism: Bacillota bacterium; assembly: GCA_029570375.1. GTDB lineage: Bacteria > Bacillota > Clostridia > Saccharofermentanales > DTU023 > UBA4923. Next base: position 19,797 of record JAKPXB010000020.1, read on the forward strand.
TCTGCTGAATGCAATCGCGGGGAGAACACTCGCGATTACATCGCCAAAACCGCAGACGACACGCCATGCCATCCGCGGCGTATTTTCGACCGATGAATATCAGATCGCGTTCATAGACACACCCGGGATACACCGCCCGGAGTCAGCACTTGGCAAAGCCATGATGAAAGCGGCTTCAAACGCGATACAGCAGTCCGATGTTGTGGTTCTTATGGTCGAAGCCGCGTGGCGTCCGGTAATCGGAACATCCGAGCGCCAGGTGATCCAACAGGCGCGCAAAAACGACATACCGGTGATACTCGTCATCAATAAAATTGACGCCTCGCCGAAAGAGAATGTGCTGCCCCTCATTCAGGCATACGAGGAAGCGTATCAACTGGCCGCCTATGTGCCGATATCCGCGAAGAAGGACGATGGAATTGATCTGCTGATCCGGGAGATCGTAAGGATGCTCCCGGTCCGGAGGCGTCTCTTCACACCGGGCGATGAAACGGATCAGACGGAAAAGGTGCTCGCGGGCGAGCTCATCCGTCGTGAAGTCCTGTTCCAGACGGATCGCGAAATCCCGCACGGTGTCACAGTCATCGTCGAGAGTTTTGACGAATCAGACAGCAAAGGGAAACGTTCTTTAACAATTGACGCGGTCATTCTATGCGGCAAAGAGTCGCACAAACAAATCATGATCGGAAAGGGCGGTTCAAAAATAAAATCGATCGGTACCGCCGCGCGCGAGGCGATGGAATCGCTTTTTGAGGCCCGTGTCACTCTTTCTCTGTTTGTCAAGGTGCGCTCTGGCTGGCAGAACCGCACGGAGTACCTGCAGGATTCCGGACTCCTTGAAAAATGAGCACAATCACAACGAAAGCGTTTGTCATGAATTCTTTCCCCTGGAAGGAGCGGCACCGTCTTTTGCACCTTCTGACGCCCGGGCTTGGGCTGATTACAGTGCTCGCGCCTGCCAGCGAACGGCTCAGAAGTGAAATCCGGGGTGCGACCCAGCTCTTTTCCCTGTCTGAATTTACCTTAACGGAAAAACAGTCGCGCTACGCTGTCCGCACCGCGTCCGTGATCGAGTCCTTTATCGCGATTGCCGAAGACCTTGACCGCCTGGCAGCCGCTTCACATGCCGCGGAAGTGTTTCTGGATGTCGCAAAACACGATGAGCCGAACAGGGAAACATTCGATCTGTGGGCGTATTCCCTCTATGAGATTTCCGTGTCACCGGAACCTGTATTTATTTCGCGTATGGCCGCTTTCCGCCTGATGGTGGACATAGGACTCAAACCGTGCCTTGAATCCTGTGTCAGATGCGGCGGTACCGCAGACAGGGAGCCTTTCTGTTTCAGTTTCTCTGAAGGGGGACTTTTGTGCGGACAGGAAGATTTCAGAAAGTCACAGGCGGAGTGGACTTCACTTACAGCCGGGACAGTCGCCCTTCTGCGTTATGTGGCGTCAGCGCCGTATAAGAGATTATTCCGATTTTTCGCGTCCCCCGAAATTCGCTCGGAAGCGTCGGGATTCGCGGATCGGTGGCTCGAGGAACGGATGGAAAAGCGCTACAGGCGTCTCGCGATTCTTGACCAGCGCCCCGATATTTTTTTCAGCTAGTGTTGTATGATTGAGATCAGTTTCTCATCTCATCGTTCTTTCTGGAGGATTATATGGCCGTATTTCAGAGCGTATTCGATATTATCGGACCTGTGATGGTCGGACCGTCGAGCTCTCACACCGCCGGCGCCGTCAGGATCGGTTTAGCCGCCCGTTCCATTTTCGGCGAGAAACCTGAAGAAGTAGTCATCACGTTCTTCGGTTCTTTCGGACACACGTATCGGGGGCATGGCACCGATATCGCGATGATTGCCGGTCTGCTCGGAAAACCGACGGCGAGCGAAGAGATCCGCCACGCCTACAAGCTGGCTGAGAAGGAAGGGATGAGGGTTGAGGTGAAGGTTTCCGACAGGAACGCCGGACACCCGAATACAGCGCAGGTTGTCATGCACGCCGGCGACCGTACCATGAGCATTACGGCGCGCTCCATCGGCGGCGGCATGATCGATCTTGTCGAGGTCGACGGTTTTAATGTTCATGTCAGCTGTGACAACCCGGTCGTCCTCATTTTCCACCGGGACCGGCCGGGACTGATCGCGACTGTCACGCGTTTCCTCGCGGAGTATGAAGTCAATGTCAGTCAGATGGAAGTTTCGCGCAAAGAGCGCGGCTCCCAGGCTCTGATGATTGTCGCGACGGATGGAACCATCCCGCAGGAGGTGACCGACAAGATCCGGGACATCCGCGATGTCGGACCGATCATTTTTTTGAGCGCCCTCAAACGTGAACCCGATCTCGTGCCGATCGATAGCATAGCCAAGCAGAAGGGGCTGACTGTATGAAACTCTATCCCAGACATTTCTCTACCGTTGTCCACAATTGTAATATCAGCGGGATCCCTTTGTCCCGTTATTTTCTGGACATTGAAATCGTTCTCAATGAGTGCACGGAAGAGGAGATTATCCGGAAAATGGAGAATAATCTCCGCGTCATGGAGAACGCGGCAGCAGGGGGGATGGCGGGCGTCAGGTCTTTTTCAGGTCTGACAGGAGGTGACGCGGCGCGCCTTGACGCGTATCGCGCCAAGGGATCTCCTTTTGGCGGCAGCCTTTATCTGGAGGCGATGATCAACGCGCTGGCGGTTAACGAGGTCAACGCGTCGATGGGGGTCATCTGTGCAACACCGACTGCCGGCTCGTCCGGAATTTTGCCCGGTGTTCTCCTGGCGATCCGTAACCGCCTGAATCTCAGCAGGAGAGCGCAGCTCGATTTCCTGATCACGGCGGGCGGCGCGGGGATTCTCATCGGCAACCAGGCATCGCTGTCCGGAGCGGAAGGCGGGTGCCAGGCGGAAGTCGGGTCGGCTTCAGCGATGACGGCTGCCGCCATTGTCGAGGCGGCGGGGGGAACGCCTGCGCAGTCCGGCCACGCGCTTGCCATCGCGCTGAAGAACATCCTCGGCCTTACCTGTGATCCGGTCGCGAGCCTGGTGGAAGTCCCGTGTATTAAACGCAACGCGATCGGGGTTGTGAATGCAATCGCCGCGGCGGAGATGGCGCTGGCGGGTATTGAGAGCCGGATCCCTGCCGATGAAGTTATTCAGGCGATGGGATCCATCGGGCGCATGATGCCGATGGCGCTGCGTGAGACGGCGCTGGGAGGTCTGGCACAGACGCCGACCGCCCGCCGCATGACGAAGATGCTGAAAGAAGAAGGACACATCCTCTGGCCATTTCCGGCTTCCGGAGGCGATGATTGATATTAATCGGCGGTTGAACGCGGATCATCGAAAATCCGCCCAGAACTCCCTGATCGCACCCAACGCTTCTTCGCGGTCCGAAGTATGGAGGGTATGCCATTCTTCCGGCAGCAGACGGCGGTAATCAGGCCGTCCGTAGCGGTCATCGATCAGCAGGACGATACCGAAATCGTCTTCGCTTCGGATTAAGCGTCCGGCCGCCTGCGTCACACGGTTGAACCCCGGCCACATGAACGCGTACTCGTAACCCCTGTTGGATTTCTCTTCATAGTACTGCCGCAGAATGTCTCTTTCGGGGGACAGCCCCGGCAGTCCCGTCCCGATGACGATAACTCCTGTCAGCTCTTCTCCGATCAGATCAATCCCTTCATTGAACAGGGATCCGATCACAGTCAGTCCCGCGAGAGACCGACTGTCACCTTTTTTTCTGAACCTGTCTAAAAAGGCGTTTTTCTGCTGCTCTGTCATGCGCGGAGGCTGGATCATAAAACGCGCGTGTGGCGGATTGATTCGTTTAAGCGCGTCGGCAAGCGCGTTCTGATAAGAAAAAGAAGGAGAAAATATCAGATAGTGACCTGTTCTTTCGCGGATGACATCGGCGATAAACGACGCGATGGAGGGAAGCGTTAAGAAGCGGTCCCGGTAGCGGAGAGAGTGGGCTTCGTAGCTCAAAACCAATCGCCTCGCCGAGTCAAAAGGAGAATCGAGCGACAGCAGTTCAGGATGCTGAGCCGAACTATCCGCGTCGAGCAGAGAGATATAGTAAGAAGCAGGTGTCATCGTCGCGGAAAAGAAAACGACGGGAGATTTGTCTTTATAGATATCTGTGAGATGATACGATGCGTCGAGCGTGAGGAGTGAGCAGGCCAGGTCATCATCCTCCAGAAGACGCCAGGCGGTGATATAGGTGTGATCGTAGTACCGCTCCGATACGCGCTGGAAGAAGAGCAAATCGAAATAGGTGACCATCATTTTTTCTCTTCCCTCGAAGCTCTGGCTGTCATTGAAGAAACAGCTGAGGGCGGCAATAAGTTTTTCGATGCCGCTCATAAATGGCGGCGGAATCACACGTGTCGCCATAAACCGGTCACTAACCATCGGCTTGTAGGGAAGCAGCTCGCTTAACCTCTCGTGTCTGTCCGGTTTACCTCCGTCCCCCGCCGCCAGAATCCGCTCAATCCCGTCAAAGTCGCGCAGAACGCGTTCGATCGCTTTGACACATTTTCCGGCATTTTCTTTAAAGGAGTGCAGATCACCTGTGTCCACAACGCCGGAAGCGTGATGAGCGGCGTATTTTCGCGAGGCAAAATTCCGAAAAGCCTTCAGAAGACGGCGGAGGTCGGATCGCCGCAGCGGTGCGGAGAACATCTCTCTGGAACGGCGGGCGAGGTTGTGCGCTTCGTCTACCAGAAGCGTGTAGCGCTGCTTCGTATCGTCAAGGAGATAACGGAGCCGCACGCGCGGATTAAAAATGTAGTTATAGTCACAGATGACGACATCGCAGCCGGCACTGATTTCCAATGACAATTCAAAAGGGCACAGGTGGTATTTGATACCGAGTCCGATGACATCTTCGGGCAGAATGCGGGACAGCCGGAAGCTCTCTTTCAACGCGTCTCTGTGGTGCTCATAGTAGTTTTTGGCGAACGGGCATTGGGCCGTGTTGCAGAAATGTTCGCGTGACAGACACATCTGCTCCTTCGCCCGGACAGTCAGTGAACGAACCATGAAACCTTCCGATGCCAGATCATTCAGCGCTTTTTCCGCGATTTTTCGCTGTGATCTCGTCGGTGTCAGATAAAAAATCTGATCCGTCAGTCCGTTCGCCTGCGCTTTCACAGAGGGGTAGAGTGTCGCCATCGTCTTTCCGATACCTGTGGGCGCGACAATAAACAGTTTGGCGGTATCGCGGATCGCCGCGATGACCTCGCGCATCATGATTTTCTGGCCATCCCGGAGTTTTTCGTAGGGAAAAGACGCGGCTTTATTAAGCCTGTCGCGGAGTGCTCTGTATTCAAAAAGCGGAACGGCCGTTTCCAGGTATACGCGGCATGTCTCGTCGAAGAAAGATGACAACGCGTCAGCGGTGAAATCTTTGCTCAGAACGATCGAATCACGCGAATCAAAAGAGACATAATGTATTTCGACCCGAATATCCCGGCATGTCCTGCCGCGCTCTTTGATCAGCGGATGTCCGAGCAGCAGATACGCGTAAAGCATGGCCTGCGCCCAGTGCGCGTCATCGCCTTCGACTGGTATGGAGCGTACGTTTCCCCTGAATCCTTTTACTTCCAGTAGTGTAACTGCACCGGCAGGGGAGATGGCGATCAGGTCGCAGCGCCCCTGTATGTTGAGATCGAAGGCGTAATCATCGGACGAGAAGAACCCCGTCAGCGGTTCTTCCGGGAAAAGCTGAGAACCGGGGAACAGTGCGGGGGCGTTCTTCTCGAAAATCTGGTGAATCCTCGTACCTTCCGCTCCAGAGAGACCGGCAAACAAAGCGGAGCTGAAACCTCCCCGGCGTCTCGTCGATTCCGCGAGCTCGCGGATTGCGGCATGAATACACGGTTTGTTTCGATCGCCTGTATTCACAGTCCGCGCGCCTCCCCAACCGGGAGGATCGCGGCGTCCCGGTATCGGTATGCGTAGCCTCCATCGAGCGCGGTGAACTGAAAACCGATGACATCCCCCGTATCATCTTTCAAAGGCGACATGCCGCGGATATCGCTCTCCGAACAACCGAGAGAAGCGGCGATCCGGCGAATAATCGGCGAGCGCGTATTGGCCACATAGGACGGATCAAAAACCCTGAGTTCGTCGATCGAATCGAATTCGGCGATGACACCCGCGCCATACTGCCTGGCTTTCATAGTCAGTGCGTCTATATGGTTGAGATAAATATCCTCCCAGAAAAGAGAACGCGTCGCCGCGTCATCGTATTCGTTCTCAAGAATCTTAACAAACTGATCGGCGAAGAGCTGATCGAAATAGGCGTGCCCCATCATAACCCAAGCGTCATGGCCACCAATCGTGACGCCGGTAATGACGCCGCTTTTATTCGTTCGGACACACCATTCATCCGTTTCCCCCTCCGCGTATACGACAGCATAGTACGCGGAAGGTACATCCTCCTCAAAAGGGTTGACGGCGAAGTAATTGTCCGCGGAGCAGATGTAGCTTTCACATAGCCAATCGCGGGCGGCGTACAGGCTTCCGTGATTGTTTCTCGTCCTGTAATCCGCATTATGGATTAACCTGACAGGATACTTGTCTTTGAGATAATCGAGCATTTCCGCCTTATAACCGGTGACGACGACAATAGATGGGACGCCGGCGAGCATCAGCTGCTCGATTTGTCTCTCGATGAGTATTTCGCCGCGCACTTCAAGCAGCGCTTTCGGTTTTTCATAGGATAACGGGGCAAACCGGGAAGAAGTACCCGCGGCCATGATGACAGCATGCCTGACTTTCATTCGATTTATGCCTCTCCTGGGTTAGTATTGTGGCTTCAGCAGCCTGATCATCCGGTCAGCCGGACGGATGCCAGATGTTGTTTAATCGACATCATGCTCATTATAACGCGAAGACAAGTCAGTGTACCGTTCGATTGACGATCGGTTCGAAGTCATGCAAAATAGGAACGCTGCCATACATCCGGGACGCATCGCGTATTGATTCGACGCAAGGAACATTATCGTGTCCGGTGTGGCCTGACCATTGCCGTCAGCTATGGCCGATGATGAAAAGGAGCGAAATATTTCATCGCTATGAGTGTGATCAATACAATTTTCGGTATTCCCCTCGGATATATCATGTATGTCTGCTACCGCTTCGCCGGCAATTACGGCCTTTCCATTATCCTCTTCACACTTATCACGAAGATAATCATGTTTCCGCTTTCACTGATCTCTCAGAAGAACTCAATCGTCATGGTCCGCATAAAGCCGCAGTTAGAGGAGATCAGGCAGCGTTACGCAGGGAACGGCGCGGAGATCGCCGCGAGACAGAAAGCTCTGTATAAACAGGAGCGCTACAGTACATGGAAAGGGATGCTTCCTCTTCTTGTTCAAATCCCGGTCATTCTCGGGTTGATCAACGTGATCTACAATCCGCTGCAGCATCTGCTTCGTTTAGAACCTGAGGTGATTCATCCACTCCTCGAAACGACGTCTGCCGTACTCGGCATATCAGTTCAGGATCTGGGGACGAGCGCTGAACTGAGCGTATTGGAGGCAGTGCAGACGCATGCGGGAGATTTTGCCGGCATGCCCGGTGTCGACAAGATAATGACGATGAATCTTGACTTCCTCGGATTGGACATGGCGAAGGTGCCGACGCTTCTTTCGATCAGCATGGTTTATCCCGTACTGTCCGGGTTGAGCGCGCTCCTTCTGGCTGTCTACCAGAACAAATATAACGTGCTGCAGCGCGCTCAGGGAGCTGTTAGCCGTTGGGGAATGACCTTGTTCCTCGTCGTCTTTTCCGGCTTTTTCGCTTATATACTTCCCTGTGGGGTTGGGCTGTACTGGATCGCGGGGAATTTGCTGTCAATTCCCGTCCTCTGGCTGTGCAACAGGATTTACGATCCGGGTGAGTACAGTGCCCGCGCCGCGGCATCCGCTCCGCCAAAGCTCAGCAGGGAGGAAAGGCGCAGGCAGCGCAGCCTGAAAGCGATGAAGCGCCGCCGGCAGCGGGCGGATGTGAAAAGGTTCCACGCGGTTAAAAACAAGCACCTCGTCTTTTATTCGGAGAGCAGCGGATTCTTCAAGTATTTCGAAGGATTTATCCGTCATATACTCGCGCATTCGAATGTTGTGATCCACTATGTCACCAGCGATGTCAACGACCAGGTATTTAGGCAGGACAACCCGCGCTTGCGTCCGTACTATGTGGGGCCTATCGCACTGATCCGATTGATGATGCTGATGGACGCGGATATTGTCGTCATGACCATGCCGGATCTCGAAAAATACCATATCAAGCGCTCGCTCGTGAGAAAAGACATTGAATATATTTACACAGACCACGGCATGACGAGTTTCCACCTGATGCTCCAGGAGAACGCACTCGACCACTTCGACACGATTTTCTGCTACGGACCGAACCACATGCGGGAAGTCCGCGAGACAGAGCGCGTGTATGGGCTGCCCCCCAAAACACTCGTAAAGACGGGCTTTCCGCTTCTGGACTCCATGATCGCGGGAGCCGAGGCGATCCGCCACGTCTCCAATGACCCGAAGATTATCCTGATCGCGCCGTCCTGGCAGCAGGATAACATCCTGGAGTACTGCCTGGAAGAGACGCTTCGCCCGCTTCTTAGCGCAGGCTATCGGGTGGTTCTCCGCCCACACCCCGAATTTATCAAGCGCTTCCCCGTGAAAATGAAGCAGATCATCGACGATTATAAGGATGAAACAGGGAAAAACCTGGAAATTCAGACATCATTTGCCTCCAATACAACCGTCTACTCTGCCGATCTCGTGATCACCGACTGGTCCTCAATCGCAAACGAATTTTCCTACGCGACCAAAAAACCGTCTCTCTTTATCAACACACCGATGAAAGTGATGAACCCGAACTATAAAAAGATCCCGCTCGTTCCGCTCGACATCTCTCTGCGCGATGAAATCGGCGTTTCGATCGATACTGATCAACTCGGCACGCTCCCCGATGTGGTCAGCGATTTGTTTGACCGCGCGGACTGGTTCAAAAATCATATTGAAGATGTCGTCAGGAACAATATCTTTGATGTCGGAGACGGCGCCAGAGGGGGCGGCGAATATATTGTGGAGGCGCTTAAAAAACGCGAGAAGAAAGCGGGCGAGGAAAGCGGAAGTCGTGCGCATTCCCGCGGCGCGGCGGTTCTGGACGATGTGAAACAAGAAGAGGCCGGTCCGCCATTATTTGCTGAATACGCGCGCCGATGGCAGAATCTGGCGCGCTGTCAACAGCAATGCGAAAGCGTATTCGACGCGATACTCAATCAGCCGCTCAGCCCGGAAGAACTCGCACAGAAAACGAAAGGGCAGTGGATGAGGGAGATCATGGAGGAACTCGAAGAGAAAACAGGCGCAAAGGAGCAGCGGGATGAAATCTAAAGTGAAATGGGGGCTTTATTTTTTCCTTCTTGTGGCTTTCGTCTTCACGACGCCGGTTTACGCGTATATCGATCCCGCGACGACGACGTATGTCATTCAGATTGTCACCGCGATCGTGATCACGCTTAGTGTGACGATCGGCGTGTTCTTCACGAAACTGCGGCTCTCTCTTCTCACCTATTACGCCCGCTTCTCAGGGTTTATGATCCGGTTTTTCTCGGGAAACAAAGAAAAGAAGCCGTCAGTTCAGACGCGGATACCGCCTGAAACAGACAGGTATCCCTCTTCCGGGGAGAGCCATTCACAGAGGTTCGGCCAGTCATTTCGCGAACGCCTGTTTCTCTCCGCCAGTGTCGGCGGAGCATTTTCCTTCACCTTTGTTCTGTTTGGCATTTATGAAATCTTTATACTGAACATTCATTCTTTTATTTTCCCGTTCAAACTGATCTTCTGGCCGGTCGTACTCACTTCACTGGTTATATTTTTTATTCTGTCGGGACTCTGTCTGCTCCTTCGGGGCAGGTTCTTTGACAACAGTATTTCGCTCCTTTTCGGTGTCGTTCTGGCGGGATACGTGCAGGGAAATTTCCTGAACAGGGGTCTCGGTGCGCTGACAGGCGATCAGATTGACTGGAGCGCGCGCAGCGGATCGTTTGTCATCAATACGATCATCTGGATCGCGATAATGGCGATTCCGCTTATCCTGATGAGAAAAAAGAGAAAAGCGTGGTCATTCACAGTCAAAGCCCTCTCAGGACTCCTGATTGTCGTTC
>JAKPXB010000029.1 GCA_029570375.1 Bacillota bacterium
TCGCGCGAAGGGAACGACCTGTGGAATGAAATGAAATCCTCAGGTGTTCTCGATAAGACGGTTCTCGTCTTCGGTCAGATGAATGAACAGCCGGGACGAGGATGCGCGTCCCGCTGACGGGGCTTACGATGGCGGAGTATTTCCGTGACATCATGAAGCGCGATGTCCTGCTTTTCATCGATAATATTTTTCGCTATATCCAGGCCGGCTCCGAAGTCTCGGCGCTCCTCGGCCGCACGCCGAGCGCGGTCGGCTACCAGCCGACACTGTCGCAGGATGTCGGCCTCGTCGAGGAGCGGATCACGAGTACAAAACACGGAGCGATCACCTCAATTCAAGCTGTCTATGTGCCGGCCGACGACCTGACGGATCCGGCGCCGGCGACAACTTTTACGCATTTGGACGGCGTGACGGTCCTCTCAAGAAATGTCGTCGAACTCGGTATCTATCCGGCGGTCGATCCGCTGGCCTCATCCTCGCGCGTCCTGAGTCCCTCAACTGTCGGCGGCCGCCACTACGGCATTGCGATGCGCGTGGAAGAGATTCTCCAGCGGTATAAGGAACTTCAGGATATTATCGCGATTCTCGGGCTCGATGAGCTCGATCACAACGACCGCGCCCTCGTAGCCAGAGCGCGCAAGATCCAGCGGTTCTTCTCGCAGCCGTTCCATGTGACGGAAGATATGACGGGTTACCGGGGGTGTTACGTCACGACCGATGACACGCTGAACAGTTTCGAGGCGCTCCTCGGAGGGGAACTCGACCAGGTCCCCGAACAGGCGTTCTTCATGAAGGGCGGCGTCGACCAGGTCTGGGCCGTCAGGGATGATGTCAGATAAGAGCAGGTAACAGGGCGGTGTCCTCGCAGTGAATCCGATCAAGCTGATTCTATTGACTCCGACAGGATCCTGGCAGTTCAACGGCGGGGATCTCGTGGTAATCACGACCAAACACGGCTCGGAAGGCTTCATGCGCCATCATGTGCCGACCATTGTGGAAGTCGTGCCCGGCCCGGTCCGCTACCGCGTCCCTTCGCCGGACAGCGAAGGGGAAACATGGCACGCGATGGTCGTGTCCGTCGGCTACGCGGAGATACAGGCCGACCAGGTCACCGTTGTCGTCAACGCCGCTGAGACACCGGATCAGCTCGACGCGGAGCGCGCCGCCAAGGCGCTGGAGCGAGCTGAGAAGCTCTATCAAAATCCGTCATCAACGGAGATACAGCGCTATCACGCCCGCCATGCCATGCGCCGCGCAAGAGCGAGGCTGGCTTTCTACAAAAAATACGTGAAGTGACAGGGACGGTTCTCCGGCCTGAGCAGCCGATGCCGCCCGGACGAAGGAACCGCCCCCGCGATTGAAAACTACCGGAACAAGCCGATGATCGCCAGGATTGTCCCCGTCAGGCCTTCGCCGCCGAGCAGGCCAGCGGCGCTCATCTGGACGGACTGCTGCCCCTCCTCTGTCAGCACACGGCGCGTGATCCATTCGATCAGTCCGCCGATAAAAATAGGAATCGCCAACCCGTATCCCGCCAGCATCATCCCGATACCGACGATCATCGCGGGGATATTCAGGAGCGTGAGAAGACAGCCCGCGACAGCCCCGACGACGAAGATGGCCGGATCGCCGATCCCCTGGACCATAGCCGCCACGCTGTGCGCCTGTGCGGCGGGGAGGCCAGCCTCCGCTCCGATGCCCCCGGCGGAGTAGATGATCGCCAGAATGGCGATCGACGCCGTCAGCGCGCCGAACGCGCCGCCGATCAGTTCGATGATGTATTGTGCCGTCGGGTTTGTCCTGAGAATCGCTCCCGCTTTGTAGTCATTCATCATATCGCCCGCGTAGCCGCACGCGACCGCGACAATAGCCGCGATAAAGAACGCGTGCGCCGCGCTGACATTGACGGCGATGCGGATGGCGAGCAGGACGATGATCCCGAAGATTTCCATGGGATTGATTCCCGTCTGTCCCGTGATAATGGACGACATCATAGCCGCGAAGAAGACGCCCGCCATCAGCAGAATCGCGGGCAGAATCTTCAGTCCCAGCACGATCGAAAGGACGAAAGCGACAGCGACGAGGATGAGAGAGAAGAGGCCGACGCCCTTATTCTGAGTTACGGGAGGCGTTTTTGACGTCTGGGGCTTGCCGCCCGCCTTGCTGCCGCGCGGCACCTGCGTTCGCCCCTTTTTGAAGGAGCCGTAAAGGAACCGGATGAGCGTGCCTGCGCCGGCGCCCACCATGAGGGCGATCGCCGTCGTGAGGTTCCAGCCGGCAAAAGAGGTTTCCGCGTCTGCCCAGTTTCCCGCCGCCATCCGGAGGAGTATAAACCGCCCCAGAGTCGTGATCGCCGCGCCGACCATCCAGTAGACCGTGGAAGAGAAGCCGATCAGCGAGCCGATGCCGATCGCCATCGGCGAAATCTGCAGTGAGAGCGGAATACCGGCGATAGAAAAAGCGGCAAACGCGGGGATGAGATGGAACTGATCGCGCAGAAGTGTGATCACCGCCGCGAGCGCGAGGGAGCCGAAGAGAACGAGCGCCCTCTTTCCGCCCGATTCACCAGCGGAGATCGTGGCGGCCGCGGCTTTTCCGATCGGGTAGGAGAGCTCCATCTGCTCGATATTCCTCTTGCGGAAAAACCAGCACAGCGTCGTGCCGATAAGGACGCCGCCTAGGGCGATGAGCATAACGGCGGGGAAGTGCTGGCGGATGAAGGCGCCCGCCGTCTGTCCCGCCGATTTGTCGACTTTCCAGATCCCCGTGATAAAAAGCCCGGGCAGGGTGAAGACGAGACCGCCCGCGACCATCGCGCCGGCTGTCATGCCCGTGGACGCGACATTAATCTCATTGACATCACGTCGTCCGAACATCCTCATAACAACAATCGCCAGCACCGTGACGAAGATCGTCGGCCACGGAAGGGCGCTCGCGCGGAGCGCGACATAACTGGACGACGCCGTGATCAGAATCGCCCCGGGAATCGCGAGCGCGACCGCCCGCCATGTCAAATGGTTGGTAGATGTCTTGTGATTGTTCATATGTCCTCCCCGGCCTGCCATGCCATCGTCCAGGCTTTACCGTACACTGCCTGTGTCTTCATTTCTGAGTCAACTATACCACGCGCTGTTTGGTCTCATCTGTGATCCCGGCCAGCCGTCCGGTAAAAAGATATTATACCCGATGGGCGGAAGGTCGGACAGAGATTCACCCGATGCTGTATAATGAAAAAAACAGCCAGCCCCCGGTGGGGAAGGCTGCCGGAATGAAAGGAGCCAGATGATATGAGAATTGAAATTTTTGGCCTGAACATGCGCGTAAATGACACGCTTCGCGCGGCGATCGAACAGAAAACGGCAAAATTTAACCGTTTTTTTGATGAGAACGCGCGAGGCGAGGTGAAGCTCCAGCCTGAGGGAAACAATGTACGTGCCGAAGTTACCTTTAACATTCGGACGCATTTTTACCGCGCAGAATCTGTCGGACCAGACGCGATGACAGCCGTTGAGCAGGCGATTGCCAACATGGAGGGGCAGATCCGCAAGTACAAGTCGCGCATGAAGAAGCGCAACAAGGATTACTCCTACATGGAGGCGTACTTTGAGCAGCAGGAAGTTCTGAAGGACGAACCGGCGGCTGAAGATGAGTTCCGTATCATCCGCCGCAAATCATTCCCCATTGAAGCCATGACGCCCGACGAAGCGACGCTTCAGATGGAACTGCTCGGGCATTCTTTCCTGATTTTCCTCTCTGAAGAGACAGGCAAAGTGTGTGTGGTGTATAAGCGCGATGACGGTGATTACGGCCTGATTGAGCCTGCCTATTAATCGCTTTGTATGACTGAATCGATACATGAGGCATTGGATCGGAGCCAGGCGACATCATTCGAAGACTCCGTTTTGCTGAGAGATTTGAACCCTGAGCAGAAGCGGGCCGTCCTGACCACGGAAGGCCCGCTTCTGATCCTTGCGGGCGCCGGCTCCGGCAAGACGCGCGTGATCACGCATCGCGTCGCGTGGCTGGTCTGTCAGCTGGGCGTTCATCCCGCGCGCATTCTGGCGATCACTTTTACCAATAAGGCGGCGAATGAGATGAAGGAGCGCATTGAGCAGCTGATCGGCATCGAAAGCCGCGGCTGCTGGATCGGCACATTCCACGCGATGATGCTGCGAATCCTCCGCCGGTTCGGCAATCTGCTCGGATACCGCCCGTCCTTTACTGTCTTTGACGCCTATGATCAGCGCCGCGTGATGGCCGATGTGCTGAAGGAACTGAAAATCAGCGAGCGCATCCTCACGCCGAAAGAAGCGCTCGCGATGGTCAGCCGTTTCAAGAACGACGATGTGAAACCGGAAGACCTTGACGAGAAAACCGCAGGTCTTTACAACCAGTATCAGTGGGGCGATCTGTACCGGGCGTATCAGCGGTCGCTGTTCGAAAAGAACGCCATGGATTTCGACGATATTCTTGTCCAGGCACTCCGGCTTTTCCGCGAACATTCCCACGTGCTGGCGCATTACCAGGCGCAGTTCAGGTACCTGCTCGTAGACGAATACCAGGATACCAATGTGGTGCAGTATGAGCTGATCCGCCTCCTGTCGTCCCAGAGCCGCAATCTCTGTGTGGTCGGGGATGACGACCAGTCGATCTATGGGTTCCGCGGGGCGACGATCCGCAACATTCTCGACTTTGAGGACGATTTTCCGGACTGCGCCGTGATCCGCCTTGAGCAGAATTACCGTTCGACAAAGACAATTCTCGCGGCGGCGAACCAGGTCATCCGGGATAACCGACTGCGCAAGAAGAAGACGCTGTGGACAGCGCGCGGCGAGGGTGTTCCCATCCTCCTGTACCGCGCCGCCGATCACATCGATGAGGCGCGGTTCATCGCCCGCGAAATCCAGCGCCGGTTCCAGCTCGCCAAAGACAAACGCGCAGACGGGATAGCGGTGCTGTACCGCATGAACGCCCTGTCCAGGAACCTCGAATTCGCGCTGCGCGAACTCGGTATCGCCTACAATATCTACGGCGGGACGAGGTTCTATGAGCGCGCCGAGATTAAAGATGTGACAGCGTACCTGTCGCTGATTCTGTCGCCGGAAGATGAGATCGCTTTTCGGCGCGTGATCAACCAGCCGCGTCGGGGCATCGGCGCTGTGACGATTGAGAAGCTGGCAGAATTCGCGGGAAAGAGGGGGATGACGCTTCTCGAAGCGGCCGGGTGTGCCGGTGAGATGCCGGAACTCGGGCGGGCGGCGGGAAGGCTCTCTCTGTTTGTCCGCCTGATCGACGGGCTTCGCGAAACGCTTCTCTCCGATGAACTGTCGTTCGCGGAATTCGTGAAGACCGTAGAAACCGATACCGGTCTCATCGCCTACTATCAGGAACTGAAAGCGCGCGGCGACGCGGAGGCCGAATCGAGACTCGAAAACCTCGACGAGCTCCTCTCTGACGCGATCGAGTTTGAAGCGCGCCTCGCCGCCGAACCCATCGATGATATGTGGGAACTGGCGGCGGAAGGGGAGCAGCGGGCCGAGCTGATGGCGGACCGCTCACTCAGAGGCGTCCTGAGGCTGTTCCTCGAGCGCGCCGCCCTGTACTCGGATCAGGACAAGGAGCGGGACAACCCGCCGGTCAGCCTGATGACAATCCATAACTCAAAAGGGCTCGAATTCGACACCGTGTTTCTGATGGGCGCCGAAGAGGGCATCTTCCCGAGCCTGCAATCGCAGCAGGAGCCGGATGGCATAGAGGAAGAGAGGCGCCTCGCCTATGTCGCGGTGACGCGCGCGAAACGCGAACTCGTGATCAGTTCCGCGGTCTCGCGGCTCCTGTTCGGCCATACACAGTACAACCCGCCTTCCCGATTCAGCGACGCGATAGGTGAAGATCTCGTCGAGAAAAGAGGCGTCTTCGGTTCACCCGGCTATCGGGATTTCTTCGCGGACGACCGCGGGCTGAACGGGTGGGGGACACCGTCCGACAGCCTGTTCCGGGCGGAGCGCGCGGGCGGGAACCGCGCCGGCGGCAAAGAGGGAGCAGAAGCGGACGAACCGATGGTTAAAGCGGTGACAAGCCGCCAGATGGATCCACCGGAGAAGATAGCCGCTCAGGGGCTCGATGTCTCGGCGCTGAAAGTCGGGGACAGGGTTCAGCACATGACGTTTGGCGAGGGAACCATTCAAAAAATGACAGAGACCGGCGACGACGCCATTCTGACGATCGATTTCAACGGCCGGATCAAGCGGTTCATGGCCAGTCAATCGGCGCTGTCGGTACGCGGCTGATTCTCAGGGAGGTGGACGATGGGCGGTCACTCTATATACGACAACAGTACGTCATGTCAACAGGATAATTCTCGCCGCAACTGCACAGCGGCGCTTACAGGCGAGCCGGATGCCCCGCGGCGCCGCAAAGAAGAAGCGGAGCGGCTGACGCTCGATCCGCGGGCGTCTTTCTCGGCGGAGAGTCGCGGCAGAAAGAGACCTGAGCGCGCGTGCCCTGTACGGACGGTCTACGAGCGCGACCTCGGGCGCATCATCTACTCCATGCCATTTCGCAGACTGCGCCACAAGACGCAGGTCTTTTTCGATCCGCAGAATGACCATGTGTGTACGCGGATGGAACATGTGCAATACGTCAGTTACCTCGCGGAGACGATCGGAGGCGCGCTCGGTCTGAACAGAGACCTGATCCGCGCGATCGCGCTCGGCCACGACATTGGCCACGCCCCGTTCGGCCATGCCGGGGAGACGACGCTCGATGAGCTGGTGCGCCGCCGCGGCGGCGATTTCGTTTTTCGCCATGAGCGGCACGGTCTCCGGGTCGTCGATCTCCTGTCGGATCACAAAAATGAACACGGTCTGAATCTGACCTTTGAAGTGAGGGACGGCATCGCCTCCCATTGCGGCGAGCAGTATCATGAGACGGCCATCGCCCCGATGCGGGGGAAACGGGAGGCCGATCTCGAAGAAGGCGCGCTCCGCCACGCGCCTCCGGCGACGCTTGAGGGATGTCTCGTGCGGTTCACCGACCGCATCGCCTATGTCGGCCGCGACATCGAAGACGCGACGCGCAGCGGTCTGCTGTCGTTTGAAGAGCTTCCCGCGGATCTTCGCGCGATCCTCGGCCGGAACAACGGCGAAATCGTCGATACACTCGTCAGGGATGTCATCCGGAACAGCATGCGCGAAGATGTGATCGCGATGAGCGGGCGCACGGGGAAAGCGCTGCAGCAGCTGATCGAAATCAATATCGACCGCATTTACAAATCGCCGCGCGTGAAACGGTACGAGATACAGGTCCGTAATGTGCTGGAGGGGCTTTTCGACTATTACCTGCGCCTGGCGGAGGAAAATGAGCCGAACGACAGAGAAACGCCGGCGAGGGCATTCCTGGAATACAGGAGCAAGCATCCGGAGAAGGGGGCCGGTCCGCTCCGCGTCGTAACGGATTATATGGCGGGGATGACCGATCCGTACGCGAACCGCATGTTCGGTATGATTTACGGACTCTGACGCGTTTGACCGATACAGAGAGGAATGACCATGAACACTTCTTTTTTCGCGATGATCCACCGTATGCGCTATATAAACCGCTGGGGGCTGATGCGCAACACGGAACTTGAGAATATCCAGGAGCATTCGCACGATGTCTCCGTCATCGCTCATCTCCTCGCGCTCCTCAGAAAGTCAAAGTTCGCCGAGGGGCGGATCTGTCCCGATCCGGCCTTTGTCGCGATGCTCGCGCTCTACCATGATCTCCCCGAGATCATGACCGGGGATATGCCGAAGCCCCTCAAATACCACAATGTACCGATGGAGTCGACGTACAAGGCGATCGAACGGGAAGCCTGCGAGGTTCTCCTCGGCATGCTGCCGGAAGATCTCGCCGGCGAGTACAGGAGATTCCTTCTCCCGGATACCGGTGACGCCGAGGTGAGAGAGGCGCTCGTCCTCGTCAAGGCGGCGGACTGCTTCTCCGCGTATGTCAAATGTCTTGATGAGCAGAAGGTCGGCAACCGCGAGTTCGACCGCGCGCGCGTGGAAATCGGGGAGCGGCTGGAGGCGTTCAACCTGCCCGAAGTCGACTGGTTCCGAGAGAACGCCCTTCCCGCCTATGCGAAATCGCTCGACGAAATCGAATTTGATTTTGATTTTAAACAGCCTGATTGCGCCGGTAATGCAATTTGATGACAAAAAGAATACAGCTGGATAGCAGCGCGTGTATCTGTTCGTCAATCGCCGTCAACCAACGTTAAGATGCTGGTAATATAGGTTGATAACATAGGCAGATTGTCTTGATTTTTTCGAGGTAAGATTGTGAGCGTGCATCAACCGCGTGCGGGTGTTTCCCCGACGCGCCGGAAAGGGAAGCGGTTTACCCGCCGCATCGCCGTCGTTCTGGCGGCGATGGCACTCGCGCTCGTCTGTTTCAGCTCGGTATCGCGCGCTGTTCCCCCCGACGGGGAGGCGGTCAACCGCATCGGGTATACCAACTCATCGAATGGAAGTATTCTAAGGAGCGGGGCGTCGACCACCGCAACGAGGCTCGCTCTGCTTCCGAACGGCACACGCGTCGAAGTCTACGTCAAGGTGGAAGGGGAGGCGGTGAACGGCGTCAATACCTGGTATTATGTGCGCGCTGTCTCGCTCAATCTGGAAGGTTACCTTCACTCACCTCTCGTGACATTGACGAATACGCCTATCGATTCCCCCGAGCCCGGCGAGGATCCGGATTTTGAGGCTTATCTGACGGCACAGGGGTTCCCTGACAGCTACAAGCCGGGACTTCGCTCTCTCCATCAGTCGTTTCCCCGGTGGATTTTCACCGCCCAGCATATCAAGGATGTCCAGTCTCCCGCCGGAAGCCGGCAGCCGCTGACATTCCAGAAAGCCCTGAACGCGGAGTCGAAGCCGGGACTCAACCTGGTGGGGTCATCTTCGCTGCTGAGCCATCGCTCGTATGAACCTCAGGATTATTATTACGCGACGAATACCTGGAAGATCTACGACGCGGGAGGCTGGAGAGGCGCCAGCCGCGAGATTATCGCGTACTCGCTCGACCCGCGCAATTTTCTGACGGACCAGCAGATATTCCAGTTCGAAGTGCTGAGCTATAACAATCAGGCGCATCCGATCGAGGCTGTCCAGGCGGCGCTGGCCGGAACGTTCATGGCCAATAAGACCGTCACTTTTATTGATCACCGCGACAATACCGAGAAGACGATGACATACCCCGAGATCTTTATCGCGGCGGCCGAAATCACGGGAATCAATCCTTTTTTCCTCGCCCAGCGCTGTCTGATGGAGGTGGGCCGCAACGGCTCCGACTCTGTGTCGGGCACGGTCCCCGGATTTGAAGGGTATTACAATTACTACAATATCGGCGCCACCGCGGGGACGAACCCGATTCTGAACAGCCTGCGCTACGCGCGGTATGGCAGTACAGGGGCCGGTCCGACCAGCACCGAACGCGAGCAGTATCTTCTGCCGTGGGACAGCCCATGGCGGGCGATCGTCGGCGGGGCGGCGTGGATCGGGCGCGGCTATATCAACGCCGGGCAGGATACACAGTATCTCCAGAAGTTCAACCTGGACGGCGATACATACGGAACATACTGGCATCAATACATGGGCAATGTGTACGCGCCATACTACGAGTCCGCGCGCGTGTACGACATGTACCGCCGGCAGAATCTCCTCAGCATGCCGTTTCTCTTCAAGATCCCCGTGCTCACAGAACTCCCCGCCAAAGCCTCCCCATACCCGACAAGCAATAAGAGTCTCAACAACTGGCTGAAAGAGGTGACTGTTTCGCAGGGGACGCTGACCCCCGCTTTTCATTCCGAGAAGTACGCGTATACAGTGGATGTCGACGGATCCGTCGGTGAGATCACGATCGCGGCGTCTCCCTATCTTGCCAGCTGTACGGTTCAAAACACGGGGACGCACACGCTGAAAGCCGGCGTGAATGAGGTCATCCTTGAGGCTGTCTCCGAGCGCGGAACGAAGCGCCTCTACACGATTCGGGTGAACCGCACGGGAGAAGCGCCGCCTGATCCCACCCCGCACGAACCGAAAGTATCGGATGGATACGCCATCCGCGGTGGCTTCCTGCTGAACGCGTGGCCCGACGACGGGAGGAACCGGGCGGACAGGATCCGCGCGGCGCTGGATATCCCCGAAGGCATGTCCGTGCGGATACGTGATGCCGCGGGCGCGGAAGCCTCCGACGCGTCGCTCCTCGGAACCGGATCGATCGTCGAATGGTTCGACGGCGTATCGTCGAAGCCGTCCGCCACACTGACGCTTGTGATTTACGGCGATCCCAGCGGCGATGGAAAGATTAACTCCAATGATTTGTCGGATATGCTCGATCAGATGCTGAGGGGAAAAGTATTTCCACCGGCGCGAATGGAAGCAATGGATCCGACAAGGGACGGGCGGGTGAATTCCAACGATATTTCCGCGATTCTCGATCAAATGCTAAGAGGCACGCCGATCGCACAGAATTGAAGCCGGCCGCCGTCGGACCTACAGAAACTGGTTTGTGACAATGAAAAAGAAAACATTCTTAGTCTATCTTCTGATCAGCCTGTGGCTGATGTTGTTATTGACGCCGAGAAGCGTCGCGGCGGAAAGCCGTTCGGTTACGATCTCAGCGCCCGCCAGGGCGGCGGTCGGCGAGAAATTTACGGTGGTACTCGGCTTTTCTCCCAAGGCTCCGACAAGGAATTTCGACTTCACGATGACATATGACAACTCGCTTGTTAAGTACACAGGCAAGTTCAGCAATTTAACCGGCTCCTCCTCACATGTGATAACTGTCGGCACGCCGTCACCGGGTAAAGTGAGACCGAGCTCAGGGGCGTCCTACAGCGAGGAGATCGGTGCGATGATAGACCGCGCCGTATCACTCCAGTTTGAAGTGATCAAGACCGGATCGGTGACTTTTCAATTTCTGGACGCTTCCGATGGAAACAGCGGGAATGTCATTCAGTACGGCGCCTCCAAAACGGTAACGCTGACCAGCCAGCCGGCGGTGACAACCACCACAACCACCACGACAACGACAAAGACGACAACCAGGAAGACGACGACAACGACCAGGAAAACAACGCCGAAAACGACGACGAGCACAATGAGCACGACGGCGAGTACGGTGACGACGCCGTCATCCATGCCGTCACATCCGGGGGATACCGATCCGGGCGCCGTCTTCACGGGCAGGCGGTATGACAGCGCCCGGCTTGCCATCCCTGAGACAGTGCCGTCTGAAGAGACGATACCGGCATCCTTCGAGCCGGCCGAAATCAGCCATCTCGGCACACAGGTGACCGCCTACCGTTCCGAAACGCTCCCGTATACGCTGTTCTGGCTGGAGGATGAGCAGGGAGAAGCGCAGTTCTACTATTTCGACGAAGAGACATCCTCTTATATCCCATATGTCAGAACGGAATGGTCATCGCGCTTTTTCACATTCTCTGTGTTTCCCGATAAAGAACTACCAGATGGTTTTGTCCTGAAGACGGCTGACATCCGGAACAGGAAGGTGCCCGTCTATGTGCCGTCGAAAGGCGGCTACATCGCTTACCGCTCTACTCAGGATGGCGCGTCCGACCTCCCCGACGATCTCTATCTCCTCGCTCTGCGGATGAATGACAGCGAGAAGAAGGCCCTCTACTTTTACGATCGGACGCTCGATTCGCTGATCCGCGCGGACTTGTGGATTGTGCCGCTGAAACAGGTTGGCCCGGAGCCCGGCAGCTCCGACAATCCCGGCGGATTATCCACGACGAGTTCTCCGACAGAACTGGTAACGGAGCCGGGCGGCGACGCCACTCAGCCTGAGGGGGCGAAGGCCGTGACGCTCTTCGGTTTTACGATGCCTCTGTGGCTGCTGATCGGCGCCGGGGTGTTTCTGTGCGCGCTTCTCGCGCTGATGATCTGGTTCCTTGTCCGGCTGAAAAAATCGAAATCGTTCGACCCCGCGACGATTCTGAAGAGCGCGGATGATGAAGAATCTGAAGGCGGCGACGCGGCGGATCATCAGGACCTTACGCCAAAAGAGACCTGGGAGCGCCTCGGCATCGTCGATATCGCGGGCGCACCCGACGAGCCGGGAGAACATCAGGCGGCGGAATACGGGGAAGAACCGGCGGAAGGCGGCAGCGCACCCGCTCTGACGCCTGCGGACGCGGAACAGGCAGCTTCCGGCGATAAGGGGGATAACAGCGGGGACGCGGCCTCTGATTCTCAGGGCGTGCCACAGGGACAGCTGGACGGCGCGTGGGCCAACCTTGAAAAAGTGGTAGAATCGGCCTCAGAACGCCGCCGCCGCATCCGGGACGGTATCGGCGGAGGAAGTGCCGTCGACCGGCCGGCGGCTGACCGTGAAGGGAGCGGGGACGGCCTTCCGGCGGAAGCGGAAGCATCAGGGGAACCGCTGGCGGCAGGCGCGCCGGGCGCTCCGGTTAAAGAAAGCAGACGGATTATTCAGCCGGGCATGAGCGGCGATCATCCGAAGCGGCGGATGCCGGCGAAACGTATGCGTGGGATGAACCGTTATCAGGAAGCGGATGATCCCGGCGACAGGGACGAATTATGAAAAAACTGATGGCGCAGCTGAAAGAATTATTCTTTACCCGGGAATTTATCCGGTATTTTATCTCGGGTCTCGTCGCGACGATCGTCGATCTCGGTGTTTTCACGTTGCTCAGCCGCCAGCTCGGGCTGTCGCAGTGGTACTGGTCCAACCTTCCTGCCATTATCGCTTCCGTCGTCGCCGCGTATGTGATGAACCGCCTGTGGGTTTTCCATTCAGATGATCACGTGTTCAGGGAGTTTCTCCGCTTCTCCGGTACGCGCGTCGGCATATCCGCGTTCTTTACCTATCTGTTCTATCCGCTTCTGTACTACGTGCTCAACATCCGTTTTGAAATTTTCAGGGGGCTTCCTCTGGCGCGCTTTCTCGCGCTGCTTTTTGTCATCCTCGGAAACCGGGTGACAGGGAAATTCTATGTTTTCAGGAGTGACCGCTGCCGGAAAGAAAATGCGGATTCCGCCACCGGCGATCTGCTCCGCGGCGGCTCCGGCCTGTCATCGCGGACAAGCGCTGTTCCGACAGACGACACTCCGATTGAATAGGATTATGAGGCGCTATCTGTTAAAATCTTCTTTAGTTATCCCGAAGGGTTTGACTTTTTTTAAATGGGTATTGATGAAGCGCTGAATACAATCAACAAGGCAGAGGTGTTCGGAGTGGCGGAGAGCTGTGACCGCGCCCTGCATCTATACCGCCGGCTCGGCGAACCGTGGCGCGGCCTGAAGTCGTTTCATGTCGCCTGTACAAACGGCAAGGGGTCCATCAGCAGTTATCTGACGCACATTCTTTGTCAGGCCGGCTACAAGGTCGGATGGTATACCTCGCCGTATCTGATTCATTTCAATGAGCGGATACGCGTTCTCGACGGGCCGGACGATCTCGCGCGGTTCGACGCCGATCTGACGACAGGGGAAATCCCCGATGAGGATGTCGTCCGTCTGATGGGGATGGTCGGCCGGGAGGCCGAAAAAGCGGGCGCGGAGACAGGCCAGCACGCCACGCAGTTTGACATGATCACCGCCGTCGCCTTTCTTTGGTTCAGGGAACAGGGGTGCGACTACGCCGTGCTGGAGACGGGGCTTGGCGGCCGTCTGGACTCGACGAATGTGCTCGAGAAACCGTTGGCGGTTATGATGGCGGCTCCGGGCTACGATCATATGAACAGGCTCGGCCACACGATGGAGGAGATTGTACGGGAGAAAGCGGGGATCATCAAGCAAGGCGTTCCCGTCTATGCTTATGAACCGGCGGATGCCCTCCTTTCGCCGCTTGACGCGGCGGCGGCGAGGCGCGTCCTGGAGGAGCGGTGCCGCGCGATGCAGGCGCCCCTCGTGTTCGTCGGCTACGGCGATGTGGAGATTCTGGAATACGGGAGAGAGGGACAGCGCTTCCGGTCGTGCGGTACGGGGCATCTGTACTCGACGAAGCTCCTCGGGCCATACCAGCCGATCTACGCGATGCAGTCAGCGCTCGCCGTTTCCCGCGCCGGACTCGCCGACAGCGAGGCCATCCGCCGCGGTATCGAGGCGGCGGTCTGGCCGGCTAGGCTCGAGGTGCTGTCGCGTTCTCCCTTCATCCTGCTCGACGGCGCGCACAATCTCCAGGGAATGCTGGGGCTGAAAGAGGCGCTCGCAAGGCTTTCCCGCGGTGACGCTGTCGTTTTCATTCTGGGGATGTTTGCGGATAAAGATTACAGCGAAATGCTGCGCGCGCTCCTCGGTGATCCACCGTTCCGGGTAGCAGGGGTCATCGCGACAGAGCCTCCGAGCGAGCGGAAACTCGACGCGGAGACGCTGGCGGGAGCCGCGGCAGGCGTTTTGGTTCATAATAGGGAAGAGACGCCGATTCAGGCGGAACCGGATATTAAGCGCGCGGTAGAAAAAGCGCTGAAGATGGCCGGCAGGGAAGGCGCGCTTGTCTGCGCCTGCGGATCACTCTATCTGGCGGCCGGGATCAAGTCCGCCGTGCGGGATCTTCTGCCCCATGAGGCGCCGGATCAAATCCATACGATGAGGAAGGATGAATCATGAACGAAACAGCCGCTCCCGTTAAGAATAAAGCCAATGTATTCGATTGGGATCGAGCGATTTTTCCATTCGCGAAACTCGACAGCTTGTCCGGCGAATTGCCGGTATCAGCCGGAGAGCGGGAGAGAATGTTGTCCGTCTACAACCGGGCGATCGATCAGATCCACACGGACAACACGGACGTCGCGATGATCGCCCTGGAGAAGCTGAGCGCGCGCTGGCCGCATTTTACCGAGGCGTCCACGCTGTACGGGCTTCTGCTCGCGAAGATGCGGCGGTTTGCCGAAGCGGAGAAACAGTTCGAGAAAGTTCTGCTCGCTTCTCCCGACTCGGATCAGGCGCCAACCGTCAATATGTGGCGGAAAGTGGCGCGTGAAGAGCGGATCAGGGAACAGGCTCGGGACAGCTCGAAGAGGAGAAAAGAGCAGAAACTTCTGCCTGTGCGGGCGAGTCTCGCGAGCAGCGGCATCCTTCAGCGGGCGGCAGACGAAGACGGAACCGGCCGCGTTCAGATGGCATCCAGAAGAGAACAGGAAGAAGCCCTCAGGACGGGCGGCGACTATACGGACGGTCCGCTGCGGCCCCGCACCGGTACGGCAAAAACGATCCAGGGGCTCACGATCGCGGTGATCATCGCCTCTATACTGTTCCTGATCTTTTACTTCGCGATCCGGCCGGTGATCGTTGAGAACGAGAATCAGCGCGCGCGTGTGGAATGGCTTGAGAAAGCGCTGAAAGAGCGCGCGGATGAAAATAAACCCATCGGGGAAATCCTGGACGCCTACGATAAAGCGTTCGGTGAGGCGGATGCCCGCTGACGGACGCGTTCTGTGAAACGGGCGACCCAATGATGATTGATCTGGAGAGAGCGCATGCTTTTTATTAGCACAAGGGGCGGCAGGCCGGTGAATAGCCTGGACGCCCTTGTTCGAGGATTATCCGATACCGGAGGCATCTATGTGCCTGAGTGTCCGCCGCATCCGATCGCGTTCAGCCAGCTGCGGTGTCTGCCGGCGGAGATGGTGATGGCGGTGTTTTTTAACCGCTTTATTCCTGATTTTTCCGTCGATGAGTGGCGCGTGATGACGCGTGATGCTCTCAGCTCTCTGGCGGAAGGCGGCGAGCCATTCAAAATCCCCTTTTCCACCGTGAACGATTACCTGCCTGGCCACTATGTGCTTGCCGGCGACACGCTGCCGACGGGCACACTGAACGACTTCTGTGCGGCGGTGATGCGGCAGGCCATCCCCCGCGCGGTAAAAAAGAGGGGGCGGGACCTGCGGCCCTTTGTGATCGCGCTGGGGAGCGATGACTTTACGATCGCGGCACTTCGTTCATTCCGCGGCAGCGCTGTTGTCCCGGCCCTCGCGCTGATCTCCGCAAAGAGCGAACGCTGCGGAGAGGCGAGCGCCCTGAAGCCGGAGGGATGGACGCTCTGCTCTTACGACGCGCGCGAAGAGGAGATGTTCTCCGAACTGGCGCGCATCGCTTCAGACAGCGCGTTTGACAAGGCGCTGTCGGCCGCCGGTTATGAGCCGGTGTTTCTGGCCGACGCCCACCCCCTGCGGGCGCTCGCGGCGGGCGCTCTGGCCGCCGCATCGCTCGTCGAACTCGACCGGGCCGCCGGGGGTATCGGCCAGGAGGGGGTCGATTTCGTCGTCGCCCGGAATGATCTGGTCTTTCTCACCGGCCTGGTATACGCGAGCAGCGTTTCCCTGCCGGTCGCCTGTGTCTATATCGGCGAGGGTGAATCGCATGCGCTATCCAGCCTGCTCTCACAGGGGGAGCTCACCCTGCCTGGGGAAAGAAAAGGGCGCGATCATGGTCGGGAGCCGCGCCTCCCCGTCAACTTTGAAGTGCTGTTGTTCGAGATCATGGGGAGAAATCATCAGCGTCTGTCAGAAAAGATCGCCGGATTGGAGCGGAACCGCTCGCTCTGCCTGAGCCCGGAGGAGACAGACCTCCTCCGCCAGTCGCTGATCGTTTCGGGCTGCGACTTCAAGCGCTGCCAGCATGTGATCCTCTCCATTTACGATCAGTGGGATTATCTGGTCGACCGCGGGACAGCGGAAGCTGTCGCGTGCTGGGCGTCTCACAGAAGTGAATGCGCGAAGCGGATGACATGTTTTATCGCGGAGCGTTCACCGCTGCTCGATTATTACATCTGCGCGCGATCGGTCTTCGGGCACAAAGAAGGGAATAATCCGCGCAAAGACGCGGTTCAGAAACTCTCCGACGAAGCGGCTGTCGCCATGTGGACGTCGCTTTGCCGGTCGTTCGACCGTCCCGCGGATCCGATCGCGCCGTTGACGGTGCCGGTGCGCGATATGGCGCTCAATCTGCTCAGATGAACCGCAGCGTGCGAAGAATTATTTGAAAGAGACGCCCCATGAGTGACAGACAGATTCATTCCAGTGAGGAGAGAAGACAGATCAACAGGACCGTGACGAAGCCGGCGATTTCGCGGCGCTGGCCGGCGTTCCTGCTGTCAGTTATCCTGTTGTTCGGTATTTTCTCCATCAACCGCTCCGCGACGCTCGCGGCCGATTTCGATGATGACGGCTGGATGTCTTTCGAAGACGTGAAGGCTTCGTCGTACTGCGTCCTGGATGGGAGCACCGGACAGGTGATCTTCGAAAAGAACGCGGAAGCCCGGCGTTCCAACGCGAGTACGACCAAGATTTTGACGGCGCTCACGCTCGTCGACGACGCGCAGTACAATCCCTCGCGGATGCTGAAGGTTTCCGAGAGGGCGATCACGCTCAGTGACCCCAATTCCGCGCGGATCAAAGGTCTGAAAGCCGGCGACGAAATAAGCACGCTAGAATGCCTGGCCGCTCTGCTGATCGCCTCGGCCAACGATATCGCGCGCGTCATCGCGGAGAATTACGGCGGCGCCTATGGCGCGATCGACCCGGCGAAAAAGAACGACCCCGTCGCTTCGGAGAAGCTCTTTGTCGAGAAGATGAACCGCCGCGCGAAGGAAATCGGCTTGGAAAATACGCACTTTACGAACCCCGCGGGGTTCGACGAGGCGGATAAGAGCCATTACACGACGGCGCGCGATCTGGCGTACATCGCGCTCGGCGCGATGAAGAACCCACAGATCGCCCATATCGTCGGGATACAGCGATACCGCCTGTCCCCGACAGGCGATCACAGGGACGCCTTCTGGGCGCCTATGTCGAATTCGAACGGGCTCGTCGTCTACGGCGCGGATCTGCTCGACTCCAAGTATTTCAGGCGCTACACCGGCGTGAAGACGGGGACGACACCACAGGCCGGCAAATGCCTGGTCGGTTCCGGTGAGACATACGACGGGAAAATGATCATCTGCGTCGCTCTGAACCTAACCCTGCCGGCCGGCCACGCGAATAACGCCTGGCTCGCGCGCGCCCTGCCCGTCCGCGCGCTGATGGAAGAAGGGGCTAAGAGACTCGGATGTCCCGCGGTCGACCGCGGCGTGAATCTCCTGGCACCTCACGCGTCAACGCTTCCGACGGAGCCGCGTGAAGATCCCCCCGCCTCGGCGGGCGCGCAGGAACCCGCGCATTCGGAGGATCAGCCCCCCGGAACGAGCGCACAGCAGGGGAATGTCCCGGCCAAGACCGGGACGCCGGGGACAGGCGTGGTGGCTGCGGTTCGGGCGCTGCCGATTGTCCTTCAGATATTCCTCGCCGTCGGGATTCTCGCCGTTATCTATCTCGCGATACGGCTGATCGCTTTCATGCGCCGATGGGAGCGCCCGCGGCCGAAATCGCCATCGGCATACGGATCGGGAAACATGAACCGCGGCCGGAATGCGGACAGTGACCGGAGAAGATCAGCGGAGAATCGCCACCGCGCGCCGGAGACATCATCAGCCCGGGAGCTTTACGGACGGTCGGAAGCGCCATATCGGCGCCCGTCGCGCCCACCGGGAAGATTGCTCCCCCCTGAAAGACCTCGGGATTCTAATGATCTCCGGAGGCGGTAAACGTATGGAACCCCTCGCGTTCAATCGGTTGTTTCTCTTTGGGGATAAAGATCCGCTTCGCGCGAATCGGAATATTGTCTCCAGGCATGAATTGAGCGCATGGTAAATCGCAATAAGAGTAAAAATCTATTCGACAACAAGTATTGATAATTATACAAAGGATATGTTACGATTCTATAAGAGTTAACTGATATGTGTATGATCATCAAACCTTTGGTTTTTACGTGACTGGCGAGACAGTGTGCGTGACAGCAGCACCGGCGGGTCAGACGTGGAAACAGTAAGGTAATAATGAAGTAATAACATCAAGTTGTTATAGCTGCTCATCAGCCTTTAAGAGGAAAAGGGCAAACCACAGAAGCTTCTGGAGGGAAAAATGAAAAAGAAGACGATAGCGTTATTATTGGCTCTGCTTCTAATGATCTCATTAGGTGTTCAGGCGAACCATTCGAAGGCCGCGGAAGCTGTTCCTCTTACATCTCTGCGCTTTCAGAAGATTTGGGCGAATGTTCCCGCGGGGATTACGCCGCCTGAAATCACGGTGCTGCTAAAAGCGAATGGGGTGCTTTACCGTCAGGCCAATCTTCAGTTCCCTAATACCGTATTGGAATGGATGAACCTTCCGTACAGCGACAGTCATGGTGTCGCGATCGACTATACGGTTGAGGAAGAACCGATCATTGATTTCGATGAGGGCGTGACCGTGTACACACCGGGAGGCGCGGTGGAAACGGTATATTGTGAGCCGTCCCAGCAACAGGTTGACTGGCCGCTACAAAATCCGGGTTTTGTGATTACCCGTTTAATTGGCGGATCGAATCAGCCCTTTATCGTGTGGACGCTGCACCATGTGCCGATGGCGGATCGGACCGCTTTCCTCAGAAATGTGATCGCCGCATCGAAGCCGGCTAACTTCAAACAGCCTCTCAAGGACCTTGAATCGTATCTCAATGGCGGCGGCACAAACATTATCTGGTTTGAAGGTGCTCAGGTTGATGAAGATGTGATGCCCGCAGATCCCAAGAAGGGGGAGATCAGAATAAACATCACATTTCACCCGGATGGAACCATTGCGAGTTCCAATTTGTATTATCAGGGGAAGAGTACCTGGACGCATTTCGCGATTGGAGAACTTTCCCCCCGGCTGGCTCGGATAACGAATTCCTATCATCAGGAACTTATTAACATAGAAGGTACGAAGACATGGGACGATGAAAACGATAGCGCCGGAGAACGTCCCGCCAGCATTACCATCCGCTTATTGGCGAATGGAACAGAGGTTGCTTCCAAGACCGTGAATAATGCAGGCGGGTGGAAGTGGCTTTTTGAGAATTTACCGAAATATCATAATGGCGCAGAGATCGTCTATACGATTACGGAAGATGTCGTGAACGGCTACAGTACCACTATTGACGGGTACTATGTTAAGAATGAATATACACCGGGCAAGACTAACGTCCAGGTGACGAAGGCGTGGGATGACGCAAATGATCAGGATGGGAAACGCCCGGAAAGCGTCACAATTAAACTGTTCGCTGACGGTATGGATACCGGCAAGACACTCGTGCTGAACGCGGCTAACAGCTGGACAGGTATATTTACGAACCTGGATAAGCAAAAAGAAGGAAAGGATATCGTTTACACAGTAAAGGAGGAAGCTGTCGGGAACGGTTATGCGACCACTGTCGCTGGCGACATGACGAAAGGATTTACTGTCACAAACAGCCGGACTCCCGAGACTGTCGATGTCGAAGGCTCGAAGACATGGGACGATCAAGGCGACCAGGACGGGAAGCGGCCGGGTAGTATCGCGATCAGGCTGTACAAGACAGTCGGCGGCATGACGCCCGTATTGGTCGATGGCAAGGATGTCACGCCGGATGCCGGCGGCAACTGGACCTGGAGCTTCAAGAATCTCCCGAAATACCAGGGCGGCCAACTGATCACTTACAGTGTCTCTGAGGAAGCGGTACCGGGTTACACGCCGACGATCAACGGCTACAGCATAATAAACTCGTATGTGCCGGAAACGACCGACATAAGCGTGACCAAGGTCTGGGAGGACGCAGATAATCAGGACGGACTGCGGGCGGATGATGTGACAGTACAGCTCCTCGCGGATGGCAAAGCCGTAGACGGAAAGACGCTGACGCTGAACGCGGGGAACAGCTGGATGGGGATGTTCAGCGGCTTGCCGGTGTATAAAGCGGTCGGACAGGAGATTGTCTACACCGTTGAAGAGACTCCGGTTCCCCACGGTTACGCGAATATGATTACAGGAGACGCAGAGGCGGGTTTTACCATTACGAATAGTCATGTGCCGGGCAAGACAGAGATAAAAGTTGAAAAAATCTGGGACGATGAAAATAATAAGGACGGCTCACGTCCGAAGAGCGTTACCATTAAGCTCTTGGCGGATGGCACAGATACAGGAAAGACGCTGGTACTGACAGCGGATAATCAATGGATGGGCGCCTTCACAGATCTTGACGAATACAGGGAAGGGGCTAAGATCATCTATACCGTTCATGAACAGCCCGTCGCGGGTTATGAGGTTCTAATCTTAGAAGATGAGGCCAAGACAGGGTTTACGGTCACGAACTCACATAAACCGAAGGCACCGCCAATACCGCCTCCTCCAACGACAGGGGAGAGCTGGGGGTACTACACGTTGATGGCTGTCAGCCTCATAACCCTCGGTGCATCTCTATGCCTGATCAGACGCAGGAAGTGTGCTCAGAAGTAACGAGAGACCAGACTGGTTTGAAATCGGAGGCTGCTTGGAATGGCAGCCTCTTTACTTTGGAAATGAGACTAGGTGCTCCACGACGGCAGCGAACAATCGGGCCATTCCCCGGCGTCGCGAATCAGGACTTTTTCTATGTATTCTCATTCTTGTACGCAATATCAGTGATGTTTTTTGATGTCAGGGCGTTATGACATCATCCATTGCCGTTCACAAGATTGTACTATAAATAGTTAGTCGCATCTTTTGCTGTCAATCGAATCTCGATTATCGTGTTTTATTCAACGAATTCCATCCACAGAAATGAAATGGCAACAGCCGTCAAACCTTTGTGGCGCGTGGTTATTCATTATTCATGCTCACTCAAGAGGTTGAGCGGGGAAATACTTTCAAATTTCAATGAAAAATATAGTTGTAATGTCTGCTAAGTTGGTTTATTATTACCTCAATATATAGTTAGATGGATTGGAGCAAGTCGTCAATATCAGAAAAGGGGTTCATTTGTCGATCAATCTGTTTAACCGCTCTTTATTTTCAGACTTGTTAGCTTGGAGGAGAAATCGGATGCAAAAAGGACATTTCAGGCGCGTTTTGGCTGTGTTTCTATCCCTGGTCATGATCAGTGGCATGGTTTTCACAGGAGCACCGGTATTTGCAACGGAAGCAGATAGTGAGCCCAGTGGAGTCACGGAAGAGACACCCCAGACGTCAGCGACGGCAACGGAGAGCACGGAAACAGAAGGAAAAGCGGATGAAGTGAGTGAATCAACTGCTTCTACCAAACCAGAGGCAAACGGCTCAGAAGTTGCGTCGAATGCATCGTCTCAGACGGAGCCCGAAGAACTTCAGAGTACGGAGAGTACTGGCAACACAGAGCCAGAAGCTACTAAAGGAGAAGAGGTTTCAGAGAATCCAGAAATTATCGAAGACAACCCCGATCACCTAGACGCTCCAGATTCGTCACCTTATGCAGGAAAGATTTATTACAATATTCAACCGTTAACACCTTTCCCTGCCTTGGCGGCTCTTCAGAAGAATCTGACGCGCCAAAACAGAGCGAACAATCCCCCCGTTATCGGAACGGATCATCCAGCAAATCCCGGTGATGTGATGCTTTTCAAGCAAGCGACGCCTGTTGCGGGGATGGTCAATACCTGGGAAGTTACTCTGCGGATAGAGGGCAAGGATACAGTCAAGACCAGTGACATCGTTCTGGTCATCGATACTTCGGGGAGTATGAATGACAATGGACGCATGGCGGCGGCAAGGAACGCGGCGAATCAGTTTGTGGATACGCTGCTGGCTCCCAACAGTGCCTCCGCGGCAACGACCCGCATTGCCGTGGTCAGTTTCGCGGAATATGCTCAATTAAAAATAGGACTTACGAACGATGCTGAAGCCTTGCATACCTCGATCAACGGGCTGCGCGCCAGCGGCGGCACCTTTACCCAGGCCGGCGTCAAGCAAGCGGAGGCGCTTCTGGCAGTTCACAATTCCACCGCGGACAATAAGCACATTGTGCTCCTGTCCGACGGTGTGCCGACTTATAGCTATGAGATACCCGACAACACCACACGCCGCAATGGATATGTTCTTATTGGTGATCAATATTATGTTACAGGTGCCGAATATGCTTCTTCAGCATATGGAACAACTAAGGTGGGATCAGGTAGTTCTATAACTGAATATATTGAAAGATATAATCGCAGAAATGCTTATTATCATCATGGCAATAGCGCTATCGCGGAAGCCGGTTTTGCCAAGAGTAGTAGCAGGATGTGGTCGATCGCGCTGGAAGTCGATGCGGTTGGACGAGGCGTTCTGCAGCAGATGGCTTCTCCCAGCAGCTATTTCACGGCTACTCCGGGCAATCTCGCGACAGTGTTCGCAAATATTGCCGGTCAGATTGGCGCAGCGGTGAAGGATTCCGCTGTCAACGATCCGATGGGACCGGGCTTTGAGATTCCTGCTGCAAGTGTAGACTCGATCACGACAGTACCGGCTACACCAAAAGCCATCTATGATCCGGGAACGAAGAAGATCACCTGGAATCCCGGCACGCTGACCACGCCGATTGCGCCCAGCAGCGACATTAAATACGCGGAACTCAAGTACAGGATTGAAATCAATGACGATATTCTCAATATTAATCCTGTCCCCTCTAATGGGCTCTATCCGACCAACGGGAATGCGACAATATCTTATAAGAATAGTGAAGGAAATACAGTCTCAGATGTTTCTTTCCCTAGCCCAACTGTTGATCCTATTCTGCTGATTGTCGAAAAAGTGTTAAAAAATGACAAAGGTGTAGTAATTCCTAACGATGATCGTGTGTTCGAAATTAACATAATCAGTGAGAATGGTTATAATCAGACATACAACCTGAAAGCAGGCCAAAAGAAGGTGATGACCAACCTTCGTTTGGAGGATACTTACACGGTCACCGAGAAGGGGGTTACCGGAAATCCTGTCTCGGTTTTAACGGATTTTGATACAGCCATTAATGTTTACGGGACTGATCAAAACTCATTTTCTATTCGACAGAATGATCCAGACTCGCCGGTTCTGGTAACGAATCAAGAAAAACCTCTTGGAAAAATCACGGTAAAAAAGATTTTCCTGAACGAATCTCCTGTTCCTGATGGAAAATCACAGTTTTCTCCACTTTCACGTGATGACAAGAGAAGCGATCCTTTGGTCTTCAGCTTTATCCTAACTCCTCCTGAAGGCGAACCAATTCCATTTACTTTGGGTGCAGGGGAGGAAAAGATTTTTGAAAATCTTCATTATGGGACATACACTTTAAAAGAAGTAATTCTCGATGGTGCACCCTACATCGCAAGCTATGACCCTGTAAGCAAAGAAGTTGAACTCTCTTTTACTGATCGCGAAAAAGTAATGACGGTTACGAATCAGTATTCTGGCTCTTATGATGTAACCGCTGAAAAAATTTGGGAATGGGGAGAAGGTCAGCAGCCGGGAGTAAAGCCCGATATATGGTTCAGGCTTTACAGAGAGAGTGTTAATGAAGCTATTAGTGCTGTAAGTGGCGTTGATCCCTTAAAAGTTCCTAGTACGGATACTAGTACGGATAAAGTTACCTGGCTGAATTTACCGGAGTATGATTCAAA
Source organism: Bacillota bacterium (assembly GCA_029570375.1). Lineage (GTDB taxonomy): Bacteria > Bacillota > Clostridia > Saccharofermentanales > DTU023 > UBA4923. Next base: position 24,490 of record JAKPXB010000029.1, read on the forward strand.
AGGCGCGCCGTACACATACAGTGTTCGTGAGGTATATGTTGACGATGAGAATCCTGGTGGAGTTGATTATGTCCCTGGAGGGTTTACAAAATTCGAAGATGGACTGACAGTTACAAATACCCGTATCCCTGACGCAGATCCTGCCAATATTACTTCACTAAAATTTATAAAAGAATGGGTTGGTGTGACAGCAGGTCATCATCCTTCTATTACCGTGCAAGTTTATAAATTAGTAGATGGTCAAATACATGTAGTCAGAACTGCCACTTTGACACATCCCGCGACAGAGATCGAATGGAAGAATCTGCCATATAAAGACGGCGACACAACCATTGAATATTTTGTCCGAGAGATTAATGCGGATGCATTTGAACAAACTGGACCCAATTATACACCTAGCGCTATTGATAGTATTTCATTCTATCCTGATTGTTCCTCTATTGGCTGGAATCTTATCAAACCTAGTTTTGTGATTACAAGAACGACTAAAAATGGTCCCTTTGTCATTTGGACTCTAAGCCATATGCCTGTAACTGAAAGGGCTACTTTCTTGCAGCATATTTATAACATTCCTGGGGCGCTGGATAATCAACCAATTAAAGCGTTAGAACATGCGGGTGCTAATGCCGATATCCGCTGGATCGAAGGCGCCAATGTCAGTTATGACGTTTTCCCGCCTCAGAATAATGGGTACGGCTTGATCACAGTGACCATAACGTTCAACGATGATGGAACAATTAAAACATCGGTTCTGGACTTTGAGGGAGAAAATACATGGACGCATTTTGCCGTTGGAACATATTCTTCTAAATTAGCGAAGATCACCAATACGTACAAAGCGAGCGGGAGCTGGACGCCGGCGGTGACGAAGGATCTGGCGGGCCGCGCGCTGACCGAAGGCGAGTTCAGCTTTGAGCTGAAGAATGTGACCGATCCGGAAAATCCTGTGGTTGTACAGACCGGAGTGACGAACGCGG
>JAKPXB010000042.1 GCA_029570375.1 Bacillota bacterium
CCAGCCAGTCGAGAAAAATGGTTTATTTATTATTATCGGCGTTTCTTTTTTCCCTTTCTATTTCTTCCAGCACTTTGATATCGATTTTCCCGACGGCTGTCAGGGGAAATGCGTCGACGAATTCAATTTCTTCCGGAATGGCGTAGCGCAGCATCCGCGCGCCGATGGTGTCTTTGATCTTCTTTTCGACCTCTGCGCGGTCGGCGCCCTCGCGGACACTGACGAAGACTTTTACGACCTGCATCTTGTACGGGTGCGGGATCCCGATCGCAGCCGCTTTCAGCACTTCCGGAAGTTCGGAGACGATTGTCTCAATCTGAGACGGATAGACCGGGACGCCGGATACTTTGATCATACGCTTGATCCGGCTTATAAAATGATAGAACCCGTCGGTGTCGCGCTGCCCGAGATCGCCTGTCTCGACCCAGACTTTTCCGTCGTCATGGAGGACCAGCGCTTTCGCCGTCGCCTCGGGATCGTTCAGGTAACCCTTCATAACCGTCGGTCCCGTCACGCAGATCTCGCCTGTCTCGCCATCGGGAAGAACAGCTTTCGTGGCGGGGTCTACGATCTTCATTTCCATGCACGACAGGGGAACGCCGATCCCATGTCTGTCTGAGGAGACCTCGTGTGTCAGGCTGCATACCGTCACGGTTTCCGTCAATCCGAATCCCTCGCGCAGCTTGCAGGAAGATCCGTGAGCGCGGAGGAATTGATCAAAGCGGACTTTGAGTTCCGCAGGTAGTGAATCACCGCCGCAAAAGAGCGCTTTAAAACAGGAAAAGTCGACATCCGCCATCGCCTCGGAATGGAGAATGGCTTCATAAAGTGTCGGGACACCGGCCATCAGCGTTGGTCGCTGTTTTTTGATGATGGCGGCGAGTTTATCGGCGGAAAATTGTGGGACGAGGATACAGCACTGGCCGTTTACGAGCATCGCATGCATGCCAATGCAGAGCCCGAATCCGTGGAATAAAGGCAAAACAGTAATCATCGCGTGCCCGCCGGCAGGCGGCGTGCCCGGGATCTCGCCAACAGCCCAGAATATCTGACAGGCGATGGCGTTGAAATTATAATCTGACAGTTCGATGATTTTCGGATTGGCTGTTGTCCCCCCGCTGTGGAGGTAGACAGAAACGCGGTGCGGATCGCCGAACGCGGCAGGAAGCGATTGATGGGTGGTCTTCCCATTTTTTATCAAGTTGTTCCACCGAACCCATTGTTCATTTTGAGGCAGCTGTTTAAGCGCTTTATAGCCCTTAGAAACCCAAAAGCCGATTCGGCTTAAGATATCCGCCGATCCTGTCATCGGCGCGACGATGACTTTTCGAAGAGGAAGATCGCTCATTTTCTCGTTGAGCGGCGCGGAGAGACGCTTGAGAAAGATTTCGGGGAAAGCGAGAAATTTGCTTTTGACTTCTGTGACAGAGTCGATGACAGCCGAGGCCGGCGCCAGTGGATGGATCATATTGCAGATGCCTCCCAGGCGGTTGACGGCGTAAATAAGAATCACAGTCTCGGGGATGTTGGGCATGCAAAAGGAGAAAACATCGCCCGCCCGGAAGCCCAGTTCCAGAAGGCCCCGGGCGCATGTATCGATGCGGTTTTTAAGATCACCGAAGGAAAGACGCGCTCCGAGAAAGGAAAGAGCGCGCGCGTCGGGGCGGGCATCACAGATGTCATAGAGCAATTCAGCCATTGTTTTTTCCGGGATCGGATACGTTTCACGGAAGGCCGGGTCCAGAATAGTCTTGTCAGGGAATTGTCGGATCATAGGATACCGCTCCTTTTTATCTCATGCTTTGAACGATTCTTATCAATGCGGACAAGGAGATGTTTCGAGCGCTTTTCTCAATCGCGTTGCCTGCCCGCGAATGTATACTTTGTTATTCTATCATTTTAGCCGGTGTTCACCTATACTGATAAAGAATGAACCTGTGGCGGTGAAGATAACCGGACACCGCTGTATTCGGAGATAAGATGGCGAAGAGCAAAACAATTTACGTATGTGAGGAATGCGGTCATGAAACGAGCGGCTGGCTTGGCCGCTGCCCGTCATGCAGTGCCTGGAATTCTTTTCACGCAATCAAAGAAACGACATCCAGACCCTCCGGCGGACACACAGGCAGCTGGCTGTCAAGCGAATCATCCGCTGAAAGCGCTGAGGTGATCGATCTGTCCCGTATGGCCGCAGCAGAAGTTCAGAGGGCGCCGACAGGGATTTCGGAGCTGGACAGAGTGCTCGGTGGGGGGCTGGTTCCGGGGTCTCTCATTCTGCTGGGGGGCGATCCCGGTATCGGGAAATCCACGCTCGCTTTAGAGATAATCGGCGGGCTTCCGGAAGGAAAAACTCTCTATGTCAGCGGCGAAGAATCGGCAGCGCTTTTGCGTACTGCCTTGCTCCTTCCTTGGCATGAGCCTGTCTGATGAATCGGTATCAACGTGTCCTGACTATTGGCCGCGGCATTGCGCTGGCGGCGTTGTGTATGGCGGGTTCGAGTGAAGCGCAGCGCTTGGACCCGCGCTTTGGCGGCGATGGGCGGGTCAGTCTGGGATTCACCCCGGTCGCTGGCAGCGAAACGGATCACGCCGTGGTGGCGTGCGCGAACGGCAGTCGCTTGCTGGTCAGCGGGCTTGCCTCAGGTGCCTGGCGGGTGG
>JAKPXB010000005.1 GCA_029570375.1 Bacillota bacterium
GTCGCAGCCTGCGAAAACAAGCTTTCCTACGATTCATATACGCCGGGAGACATCATCGGATCCATGGCCGGCAAGACCATCGAGGTCGCCAATACCGACGCGGAGGGTCGTCTGACTCTGGCGGACGCGGTGACCTATGCCATCCGGCGGGAAAACTGCGATGTGCTCGTGGACATCGCGACGCTCACGGGTACGGCCCGGAGCGCGGTTGGGAAATTCAGCTCCGCCGTCCTGTCCAACGACGACGCGCTGTACGAGACGCTTAAAAGGGCCGCCTTCCAGTCCGGCGAGAAGGTCTGGCGGCTGGATGCCGACGAGGAGATGCTCTCCTGCCTCAATTCTGCGGTCGCCGACATCAGAAACACCGCAGGCTCCCCGGGTGACGGCGGCGGGTGCATACTGGCGGGCCTTTTCATCCGGGAATTTATCGAAAACAAGCCGTGGCTGCACATCGATATGGCAAGCGTCAACTTCCGCGCGGAGCCGCTCCCTTACTCGCCCAAGGGCGCAACGGGCTACGGCGCGGCGCTGCTGTATTATCTGGCACAGAATCTGCCTCAATATTACATTGAAACGCGGGAGAACGGAACATGAAGCCTATCATCGGTGTCACCAGCAGGTTTTTGGAGAAGGACAACAACTTTGTTACAAGGGCCAATTACGTCAACGCCGTAGCGGATTCGGGGGGAATTCCGATCCTGTTGCCGGTGAACGCGCCCGACGTTTCGGAAGAACTCATGAAACTCGTGGACGGCTTTATCATTCCCGGCGGCGCGGATGTCGCCCCCCTCTTCTACGGCGAGCAGCCTTACCTAAAGGTAAGCCGCACATGCAGGAGAAACGACGAATTCGAGGTCGCCCTGATCCACGATGCGATCCGCCAGAAGAAACCGATACTCGGCATCTGCCGCGGCATTCAGGTGATCAATGTAAGCTTCGGCGGGACGCTGTACCAGGATATTCCCACGCAGGCCAAGAGCGAGATCTGCCATTATCAGGATGCGGCCGCCAAGGGAGAAATGACCCACAGTGTGACGCTGGAAGATGACAGTTATCTTTTCAGTATCCTGAAACAGTCGAAGATCGACGTCAACAGTTATCATCATCAAGCCGTCAGGGAGGCCGCTCCCGGGCTGCGGGCCGTCGCTTTTGCGCCGGATGGCGTCATTGAGGCGATCGAAAATGCGGATGGCTCAGTCCTGGGCGTGCAATGGCATCCGGAAGGGCTCTATACGATCTGCGATGTCCACGCGCGGCTGCTTAAAAGCTTTGTCGAGCGCTGCCGCAATCGCTGATCGAAACGCCAGGAAGCCGCGCTCCGTACCCTCGCCTAGTTAAAGGATAAACTTGATACAAGGAAGGCTCTCCGAAGCGGAGAGCTTTCCCCGCTATGGATAGAATGAGACGCTTCTAATACCTGTATGCGGACGGAGAATGGCTGTCACCCGTACTTGGCTGGGTCAACGCGGACTACATCATCTTGCTCTACGACGCTGCAGAATACATGGATGCGGAACTGGTGTTTGCCCGCAGGAATGACGGCGCGTTTGCGCTGTGCACCATCGACTCATCCGGCACAGCGGCTGCAGCGGAACCGCCCGCCC
>JAKPXB010000003.1 GCA_029570375.1 Bacillota bacterium
GACTGGCTGGACACTCAAGGGATAATCATGCCATATTCTACAAATACTGACAGATGAATCCCACAACCTCCTCCGGTTTATCCGCGATATAATCGGGATTGGCGTCACGGAGGCGCTCGATCGGCTGGTATCCCCATGTGACGGCGATGGTGCGCGTGCCGGCGTTCTTCCCGGTAAACACATCGATATCGCTGTCCCCGACGAAGAACGAACAGCCGGGAAGCGCCTGAAGGTTCTGCAGCACATCGATCGTCAGAGAAGGATCCGGTTTCAGCGGGAATGAAGGCGTGTATCCACGGATATCTGAGAAAAGATCGGGAGCGAAAGCGGCCGACAGAACGCGCGCGGTCATGGAGGCGTTTTTATTGGTGACGACAGCGAGATCCGCTCCCATCGAACGCAGATCGCGCAGCATCTCCGGCACGCCGTCGAACGGTTCCACCCCATCCGTACAGTGTATTTCGAAAACGTCGAGATAGACCTTCAGCGCTTCTTCAACGATCAACGGTTCCTCTCTGCCGGCGTGACGCATCAGGCGCTCGACAAGAATGCGGGATCCGTTCCCGATGAACCGAGCCACGAGATCCATGTCAACCGAAGGAAGGCCGAAGTATTTCAGCATCGCGTTTGAAGACACGGTAATGGACGGTAGTGTCTGCAGCAAAGTTCCGTCCAGATCAAAGATGACAACCTGTTTGTCCGGTTTTCCTGTTCCGTTCTCCACCATCCATGCCCTCTTTCTCTCTTATCACCCGCGGTTTCTCTCCGCGGCAGTCCGCGTACATTAACAAGCGATTTGCGGCCGCCGAGCGGACGGATTCTATTGTAGCCTATACGCCGCGGTTTGTAACGCCGCCAGGGTTCTAACCGATACCATCATCCCGTTCCGCGTCGGCCGCTTTGTGGAAAACAGCGGACAACCGGCGTATACTCAGAACATCCTTATAAAGGAGATTCGTATGAACTTCTCAGTCAACCACTCCATTCTTTATGTGTTCGCCGGAATTGTGATTGTGTTCGTTCTCGGTCAGTCGATCTTCTTCCTGCTGAAAGCGCGCAAACGGGCGGTCGAGCTCGGCATATCGAAGAAAATCATCCGCGGGACGATCACAGGAAGCGCGCTCTTCACGGTCGCTCCCGCGATTGCGATTCTTCTCGGTCTGATCAGTCTGTCCCGCTTCCTCGGGATCCCTCTCCCCTGGATGCGCCTCTCCGTTCTGGGCGCACTGACCTACGAACTTCCGGCCGCCGCGTCTGTCGCCAAGATACTGAACCTCCCCATGGATCAGTCTGTCGCTGCCCCCTCCGTGTACATCTCGATCGCCGTCGTCATGACAGTCGGTATTCTTTCGGGAATTCTCATCATCCTCTTTTTCCAGAAGAAGATGCAGGCGCGGCTGAAGCGCATGAAGGAAAAAGACGCGAAGTGGGGTTCCATCCTCATGGACTCGCTCTTCATCGGCATGATCGCCACTTTTCTGGGTATGGTCTTTTCTGACATCCATCTTGGTCTCTCCGGCTGGATCCCCGTCTTTGTCATGCTGTTTTCTTCCGCGCTGATGGCTGTTTGCGGACTTCTTATCAAAAAATGGAAGATGACCTGGCTGGAGAATTACGCGATGCCCGTCAGCATGCTGGGCGCCATGGCGTTCGCCATCCCGCTGACATCCTGGATAGGAGGTTAATATGAAATCGTTCTACGAAGAAAAAATCCACCGCTGGGGACGCGTTTCACTCGCCCTCGCGATTCTCCTGTTCCTCTCGTACCCCGTACTCGTCTCGGTTTATTTCAAGACGCTCCCCGACTTCTCGCTCGTGCTGCAGGGTCTTCTGGCTGTCGCCCCCGTTTACTGGACTGTCGGCGCTATCGAGGCGCTGACGTTCGGCCCTATGCTCGGCTCAGGGGGCGCCTATCTCGGGTTTGTCACCGGCAACCTGACCGCCATGAAAGTCCCCGCCGCCCTCCGCGCCATGCAGATCGCGAAAGCTGAACCGAACAGCGAAGAGGGCGAGGTTATCTCAACCATTGCCATCGCGGTAAGCTCGATTGTCACCACGCTCATTCTCGTCTTCGGGATGCTGCTGCTCAATACGCTGCGCCCCGTGCTCGAATCGGCAACACTCGCGCCAGCGTTTGCCAATGTTCTGCCCGCTCTGTTCGGCGGCCTCGCTGTCGTGTTCCTCGCGAAGCACTGGAAGATCGCCGTCGTGCCCATGGCGCTGATGCTGACGCTCTTCCTGATCAGGCCGTCGCTCTCGAGCGCGATCAGCCTGCTCATCCCCGTGAGCGCCGTCATCACCATTCTCGTCGCGAGAATACTCTATAAGAAGAACAAATTGTAGCGTACTGCCGATGATTAGGGGCAAGCCTTTCCGGCGCGCCCCGGGACACATTCCCCCATGGCAGCAAGGTAAAAAACCGCGCTTTTATCATAAAAAACGATCCGTTTACACGCGGAACAGTCAAAGCATCGGCCGCTTTAATTTATTCAGATACGCTTTCCGCTCCGCCGTAATCCGCCTGCTTTCGCGCGCTTTCTGAATCGTCTTGTTGTGAACCCACGCGGTCAGCCTGTTTTCAACAAGATAGGGAACGGCCGCCTCCCACTGCTTCGCGAGCGCTGTCGCGAAGAACCAGGCGATCATCATCTTCACATAGTATTCGTCCGATGGAATCGACGCCGGTATGTCCAGATACGCCGGACAAAAATCCTCGTCGAGAAAATGGCTCATCAGCATGCCGAGTCCGAACCGGGATGTATACGTGTGTTTCGATGCCGACCACTCCCTGATTTTCGCGAGCAGGTCCGGCCGGTTATTTCTGAAGACACGGGGCGACATGATATCGCAGACAGCCCAGTTATCGACAAAGGGAAGAAAGGCGTCGACCGCCTCCACGCACGCGCCGTACTCCTTCATTTCAGAGATCAGAAGTCCGTGCAGCATATTCTCATCGTAATAGCGGTGCGGAAGCTCTTTCATGAAAATCAGAGACGCCGGATGGCCGCTGATCGCTCTGGCAAGCCTGCGCGCTTCCGGCACCCGCACGCCGATGAACAGCTCCTCTGCCACCGTCGGCGTCAATTTGCTTTGAAAAACTGCGTATGTCTGATCGCGCAGCGCAAACAATTCCCTTTGTATGTCCATGCGCGCATTTCCTCTCCGTGATTCCGTTTGTCTCTTACTTCTTTCCGTTAGTCTTCTGCGTCATTCCGCTTGTCTCTTTTCGTCTCTTATTTTATGGCAAAAGAAAACCCGCGCAAACTCTTGATCTGCGTGGGTTTGTTGTTGGTGGACGATAAGAGATTCGAACTCTCGACCTCTGCGATGCGAACGCAGCGCTCTCCCAACTGAGCTAATCGCCCGTCATGCCCCGCAATGGCAGGCACCATGCTATTCTAACATAAATTTCGGATTTGTCTACAACATAAATCAGAAGGACGTTCCGTGCACGTTGAGCGATTCAACGATCAATTCGACGGCATTCAGCAAGCTTTCAGAAGGCGTTTGGCCGAACATCCGGCCAGCCTGCCACTGTCAAAGAACGAACGATCACCCAAGTTTCCGCGGGGGTTCAGCCATACATCCGGCCAACCACCCAGTTGGCGAAACGTATCGGCAGTATTTTAAAAAGAAGCAAAACCAATCGGTAAAAGAGACCGATGCCGTAAAGCGGTTTCGGAGCGTTTTTCTTCGCGATCCGGACAAATCTTTCCGCGATCAGCGCCGGCGAAGCGCCTGTCCGTTCATCATGCTCCATCCTGGCGACAGAGCGCTGACAGCGATCGGTCAGAAGGGGCGCTTCACACGCGATTTTTTCCCTGTTCTCCGTGAAAGATGTCGCGGCGTCGCCAGGCATGATGGCAACGGCGCGGATTCCATAGGGTTTAAGTTCGGTATTCAGCGCGAGGGCGAGCATATTCAGGCTCGCCTTGGTAGCGGAATAGAAACTCTGATAGGGAAGAGAGACCACGGCGGCGACAGAACTCGTCAGTACAATTCTCCCTTTGCCGCGCGCGAGAAATGGAATGCTCTGCTGGATAACCTCCACAGCCGCAAAAACATTGACATCAAACTGGCGCGCGATTTGTTCTTTAGGCGTGTCGACAACCGAACCGGAAATGCCGTAGCCCGCATTCGAGAACAGAACATCGAAAAAATCCGTCTGTTCGGCGATTTGACTAAAAGCGTTCTCAACGGCACGCCCATCGGTAATATCACATGCGATCTGATGAAGCTCTCCCATCTGAACGAAAAAATCGCGGGAGCGGATTGTCCGGGACAGACTGAAGACTTCACAGCCTTCTCTCAGCAACGTGTCGACGAGCGCCTTGCCAATCCCCGAACTGCCGCCCGTCACAACCGCTTTTCTGATATGGAACATACCGCACCTCTTTCGTTAACTGTTTCCTTTCACGCTATTTCATTATAGCGGTGTTCCGCCGCGAATTTACAAATATTTTACATTTATCATACGACCTCAAAACACTGACTGATTACGCTGAAAACGTCAAATGACTGACAAACAGAATGATTTGGAGAGAAGAAAAATATGAAATTGAAAAAGCGTTTTACGACTCTGTTGACGGTGATCCTCGCACTTGCCATGATATTAGCCCTCGCCGCCTGCGATAAAAAACAAGGTACCGACCCGTCACAGCCCGGAGCGGCCAGCGGAACCACGGCCGGGAGTTCTCCCGGCGGAGACCGTGCCATTCATGTGTACACGCGCGATGCCGCTTCCGGTACGCGTGAGGGTTTTGAATCTGTCGTCGGATTTAAGGGAAAACTCACGGAATACGCGAACGAAGTGGCGTCCAATGGAGCTATGGCTCAGCAAGTCGGACAGGACATCAATGGCATCGGTTATGTCTCACTTGTGACGAATTTTGCCGAGAATAACCTGAAACCGCTGAAATACGAGGGAGTTGAGGCCACAGAGGCGAATGTGATCAATGGATCGTACACGCTGAAACGGCCGTTCAGCTTTACAACGCGCGCTGGCAATGATTACGCGAGTGATGAAAAAAAGCAGATCGTCGAAGCCTTTATCGCCTATCTGGCAGACTCGAAAGAAGGCCGTGAAGTAGTAGCCGCCGCCGGCGGGATTGTCGAAATCGAGACAGGAAAACCCTGGAGCGAACTGAAAGCCCAATACCCCATTGTTGACAAAGATAACAGCGCTCTCGAGATCGTCTGCGGCGGTTCCACCTCCGTAGAGAAGTGCATCACGGCGGCTCTTGAATCTTTCCAGGGAATCGCCGGGAATGTCCAGTTCAAAATTGACCAGACAGGATCTGGGGACGGATGGACGCGTGTCCTCGGCGACGAGAAGGATGGCCCGAACGCATCCGATATCGGATTCGCCTCGCGCGACTTCAAAGACACGGAGCCTGTTGACGGCGCGCTTCGCCACGGCATCTTCTGTCAGGACGCGATCGTCGCCGTCGTCCATAAAGACAACGCGGTCATGGATCTCACAAAAGAAGAGCTCTACAGCATCTTCACCGGGGATACCGGGACATGGGATGCTATCGGCCGATAAGTCCATTGACGAAAAGGGCGGGATTCAGTATCCCGCCCTTCTTCGCGGATAACCCGGCAACATAAGGGTCTGGGGAAAAAGATCAATCGAAAACGAATGATGGATATAACGAGAGATAAAAACAGTTCGGAGCGCGCGAGGCTCGCGAGAATACGCAAGAGGCGCCAGAGAACTGACATGGTTTTCAGGAATTTGTTCAGAATCGCGGGGGTGCTCGCCGCGGTTATGGTCATTCTTATTATCATTTTCGTCACGTCAAGAGGCATCCGTCCGTTCATTGGCGGAGAAGGCGGGCGGCTTGACCTCAAAGAATTTCTGACAGGTTCCCGATGGCGGTCAGATCAGGGGATCTACGGATTAGGTTTTGTCATTATCAATACGCTGCTGGTATCGATCGCAGGCGGTGTCCTGGCGTTACCGTCAGCTGTATTAAGCGCCATACTCATCACCCGGATCGCGAAAGGAAAAGTCAGCGTCTTTCTCACGACAATCGTGGAAACACTCGCGGCGATTCCCTCCGTCGTCTACGGTGTGTTCGCGGCAGGGAAAATCACGGTGCTCGTCAGGGATCTGGGACATCTCTTCGGTATTTCGACATATGGCGGCAACTCGTCGCTCGCCGTAATTCTTCTGCTCGCGATTATGACCTATCCCACGATGACCACATTGGCTGTGTCGGGCATGCGGTCTGTACCCAGACAGCTCGATTCCGCCTCTCTCGCACTAGGCGCGACACCGACCCAGACCTCGTTTAAAGTGATCGTTCCCGCGGCGCGGTCCTCCATCGTCACAGGATTTACGCTCGGGCTCGGCCGCGCTTTCGGCGAAGCGACCGCTGTGTCGATGATCGCGGGAAACGCGCTGACCGGACCGACCTGGAATCCTTTTGATATTACGCGGACACTGACATCGACCATGCTGACGGGGCTTCACGAGACCACCGGACTTGATTACGAAGTGCGTTTCTCTGTCGGCGTCATCCTCATGGTCGTAATCATTTCGATGAATCTTCTGGTGGCCGCCGCGAAGAAGCGGCTTGAGAAAAAGGGAGGGGCGGCCCTATGACGCGGGCGCGGAAAGCGAAAGACATTTTAATGCAATCAATCACCTGGGCGGCTTCGGGTCTTTCCGCATGGGTTCTCATCGCGATCCTCGTATTCATTTTTACTAACGGCTGGAAACTCCTTGACTGGTCCGTCCTTTCCGGCAACTACCATGCGCGGAATATCGTCTCCGGATTTGTGAAAGAATCATTTGACGAATCGGTCTTCACCCCTCCTCTGTCACTGTCGGCAGAGGATATCGTGTCGGTAAAATTCGGGTTCGCTGTCCGCGATGAGGTAGACAAACAGAAAAACCATGTTCACACCATCACATGGGTCGACGACCGCTCCCCGCTTCGCGAGGGAACGATCACCACAGCAGGGGCGGCGCAAGGCGATCCGGCGCCTTTTGCCTCCGGGATGAGTGTTAACAAAATTGTTTTTTCCGACGCGGACGGCCGGGAAGAAACAGTCGGCCGTTTAAAGCAGCAATCCCCTCGAGAGTGGGTGCCGATCCTCGACAGCAGAGCGGCGTTCATCAAAGAGTTCCATGGAAAAGAACCGGGCGGCGGCATGCGCGGGTCGCTTCTCGCGACGCTGATGCTGATCGGCCTGTCGCTTCTCTTCTCCGTGCCTGTGGGAATCTTTGCCGCCGTTTATCTTCATGCGGTCGCCAAACAAAACCGACTTACGAAATTTATCCGTTCATCCATTGAACTCCTGGCGGGCGTTCCGTCGATCATCTTCAGTATGATGGGGATTACACTCATTTTCCCTCTGATAAAAATCTTCGGGCTCGGAGGGCAGAGCATCATCCTAGGCGGCCTCACCATGGCGGTGCTGCTGCTCCCCGTCCTTATCCGGCAGACAGAGGAAGCGCTGCGGGCGGTTCCTTCTTCCTACGCCCAGGCGAGCCTCGCTCTGGGCGCGACACAGACGGAAACACTCTTCCGGGTTGTTCTGCCTTCCGCCAAAAACGGCATTTTCTCCGCCTGCCTGCTGGCGGTCAGCCGCATTGTCGGAGAATCTGCCGCACTCATTTTCACGATGGGCACAGCGATCCAGGACTTCCCTAAGCTGACGGAGGGATCGACATCGCTCGCAGTCCAGATTTACGTTCTGATGAGGGGTGAAAATCCCAATTTCCGGCTCGCTTCAGCCATTTCCATCGTGATTCTGATCATGATTCTAATACTCAACCTCACCGTAAAAATTGTCTCTGAACTGACAGACAGGAAAGGAAATGCATCATGTCCGCCTCGACGCGTCAAAGCCTCAAAAGCCTCTTAACAATAAATAAGAACGCCGCGCATTCCGTCAAACCGGTTCAAAGCCTGGTGGCCGGCAATGACGATATCGCGTTTTCACTGAGAAATGTCAATTTATACTACGGCGGTTTTCAGGCATTGAAAAATATCAATCTCGATATTCCTTCTCGCAGGGTCACCGCGTTTATAGGCCCGTCAGGATGCGGGAAATCGACATTGCTGCGATGTTTTAACCGCATGAACGACCTCATCGAAAACTGCCGGGTAGAGGGATCGATCATCCGGAATGGCATCGAATTATACGGTGACAGCGTCGATGTGGTCGACCTGCGCACACATGTCGGCATGGTCTTTCAACAACCGAACCCTTTTCCCAAGAGCATTTACGATAATGTCGCCTACGGATTGGTCTGCCAGGGAATAAAAAACAGGAAAGTCCTCGATGAGGCGGTCGAATCCTCCTTAAAGAAAGCCGCTCTGTGGGATGAGGTGAAAGACAGCCTCCGGCGCGACGCGACTCAGCTCTCCGGCGGGCAGCAGCAAAGGCTCTGCATCGCCCGTGCGATCGCCCTCGAGCCGGACGTCATTCTGATGGATGAACCGACATCAGCGCTCGATCCGATCGCGACGGCGCGCATAGAAGACCTGATCGCGCAGCTCAAAGATGAGTACACAATCGTTATTGTCACCCATTCGATGAGCCAGGCGGCCCGTATCAGCGACAAAACGGCGTTCTTTCTCCTCGGCGACATGATTGAGTTCGGACCGACTGACGATATATTCCAGAATCCGCGCGACAAGCGGACCGAAGACTATATCACCGGCAAGTTCGGATAACGCGCGGCAGGTTTGAACCGTTGACAGGAATGCGCCCGATGGCGAGGGGGCAGGCGGCAAAGCCGTCATGAGCTTCTTCCTTTTACCGGACAAAGCGTCCATAATAGAGTTAGAAACAGGAGTACACCGTTATGGTAAACAGACTCGAATTTCAGGAAGATTTATCAAACATTCACCGCGATATGATCCGCCTCGGATCGATGGCGGAGACGGCGATCAGCAAAGCCATGCAGGCGTTGAGCGATCAGGACGCCGTCCTCGCACACGAAGTTATTCAGGGTGATGACGAAATCGACGACCTCGAACAGAAGATCACACAGGCGTGTGTCCGCCTTATCGCGCGACAGCAGCCCGTGGCGAGCGATCTCCGCGACATAGCCGCCAGCATGAAACTGGTTACGGATCTCGAACGCATTGCTGATCACGCCGAGGATATCGCGAATAATACGCTGTCCATCGTCGATTCAGGGCTGCTTATCCGCATACCCGATGACTTTCATATGGTGAGCAGCCTTGTCACCCGCATGCTGCACGAAGCGCTCGATGCCTATGTGTCGCGCGACCTCGCGGCGGCATATCATGTGATCCGCACGCGAAACCGCATCGGTTTTGTCGGTCAGGAGCTCGCGAAGCTTATCACTTCCTCAATGCAGGAAGAACCGCGGTCAATCCCGGCGCTCGTGCAGCTTATCCTCGTCGCCAACCATCTGCAGCGCGCCGCGGACCACGCGCAGAATGTCGCGGAGTGGATTGTCTTTCATCTGCGCGGAACCTATGCCGCCGAGATAAAGAATGAGGCGCAGGACGTGGAAGACAGCGGGCAGATTTCCATCGGAACCCCTCAGGCTGCCGACACTCAGCCTGACCGGGGAAAAGACGGATCAGACGCCGGGACGACGAACGCTACCCTTTAAAATAAGCGTCGCGGAAGGATAACAGGTAAGCCTATGGACCTCATCAACCAGCAAAAACAAACACAGCATATCATCTGTCTCGTCGAGGATGACGACTCGATCCGCGAGCTTCTCGTGTTCAATCTCGAAAGCGAAGGCCATGATGTCCGCCCTTTCTCCCGCGGTCAACACCTTCTCGACAGTCTCGCGTCACTTCCGGAAGATCAATTCATTTCGCTTTTCATTCTCGATATCATGCTGCCGGATATGGACGGTTACGAAATACTGCGTCATTTGCGGAAAGACCCTCGCTTTGATTTGTCCTCATTCCTTATGCTGACCGCGCTGTCAGCTGAGAGAAACAAGCTGAGGGGGTTCGATGAGGGTGCAGATGACTACATGACAAAACCGTTTGGAATGGGTGAACTGATCGCGCGGACAAACACGCTGCTCGCCCGCGGGGATCAGCGTCTCGTACTGGCGGGAAGGGCCGGACAGGCGGATACGGCTGACCGCAGAAAAGCAATTGAAGAACTCATTGTGCGCCACGGGGATATTGTCGTCAACGAAACGCGCCGCCGCGTGTGGTTCAATGGCACGGAAACAGATACGACACGTATGGAATACAATCTTCTCATCTTTTTTCTGGAGCACCCGGGATTCGTCTTTTCCCGTGATCATCTGCTCTCACGCGTATGGGGATACGATTACGAAGGCGAGTCAAGGACGGTGGATGTACACATTCACAGCTTGCGGAAAAAACTGGAAGAGAGCGGCTTATCCCCCGATTTGATCGAGACTGTGCACGGTGTCGGGTACCGTCTAAGGGAGGCCGGACATGCGTAAAAAAATAACGCTGATTGTATTGATTGTCCTTATCATCGCCATCCTGGCGACATCCGCGATGGCAATCCGGGAAGCGCGGGGCATGAACCGGACGACAACGCGCAATCATGTCATGGCGATCACAAACTGGCTGACAAGAGAATACACCCAGTCGTCCGATTGGCGCCGTGTCGCCGAGGGGCTCGTCTCCCCTTACGAAGCCCGAGGCATCCCCCTCCGCGTCACTCTGATCAGCAGGACGGGAGAAGTGCTTTACGATTCTGAGGCGCAGGATCTCGGAAATCATCTGATGCGGCCGGAAATACAGAAAGTTCTGACAACAGGGGAACCGGCGGAAGAAATCCGTTATTCCAATACCCTGAAATATGACCTCTTCTATTACGCCGCCCCTTCATCAGATCACGAGGTAATTATCCGAATCGCCTATCCTCTGGCCCTTGAAGATAACACCATCCGGTCTGTCCGCTCACATGTCCTGCTGATCGGTATCGCCTCGATTGTACTGATGAGCCTGATCCTTGCCTTCGCGATAAAAAAAGTCACAGAACCGCTCGAGACCATAACGGAATCGTTCGAGAGCCTTGCGGGCGGCAATTACGCGGCTCGTATTGAGGAAAGCCATCAGGTGTACCCGGAGGTTCAGCGGCTGTCTTCCGCATACAACCGAATGGCTGACACGCTTGAAGAACAGCAGACCTCTCTTCTGCAGAAACAGAGTTTTCTCGACGCGCTTATCGGCAGCATTTCTTCGCCGCTTGTCGTCATCGATCAAAAAGCGGATGTCATATTTATTAACGAACACGGCATGCAGGCATTCAGCCGTTACATTGATCCTGTCAAACACCCGTACCCGCTCTTTCTTCTCACCCATGACGAGGAGATCTCCCGGCACGCGATCGAAATCCTGAGCGGCCAGACCAGAGACCGGACATTAGTCAAGTCACTGCCGACATCTGAGGGAACGCGCAGTTACCAACTGACCTTCTCTCCCCTCCACAGGCATCGTATCGCGATTCTTTTCCACGATCGCACAGCAGAAGAAGAAGCCGCCCGCCTGCGTTCTGACTTTGTCGCGAATGTCACACATGAATTGCGCACGCCGCTGACCTCGATCCGGGGAATGATCGATACGCTTCGCTCCGGCCGTGTAACGAGACAAGAACAGTCGGAGCGTTTTCTGCAACTGATGGATGTAGAAAGTGAACGACTTGAACGTCTCGTCTCGGATCTCCTGGTACTGTCCGATATCGAGCAGAATCCCACCCGGTCCTATGATGAGACCTTTGACCTCGCGGTGCTGGCCGATGAAGTGATAGCTCAGCTTGAAAAATACGCCTCGGAGAAGGATGTCACGCTGAAACTATCGGAGAGCAGACATCTTTCCATTATTGCCAACCGTGACCGCGTAAAGCAGCTTATGCTGAACCTAATTGACAACGGGATCAAATACAACCGCCCGGGCGGAACAGTAACCGTCAGCTGGTCAGTCAGCGCGTCCGGCGCCGGAGAGAGCCAGCTTCCCGGCAAAGGGATCACAGCGCGCATCACCTTATCAGTGGAGGATAACGGAACAGGTATTCCGGAATCTGCTCAAAGCCGCATCTTCGAACGTTTCTACCGCATTGACCGCAGCCGCTCGCAGGAGCCGAAAGGAACAGGGTTAGGACTTGCCATCGTCAAACATATCGCCCTGCTCTACAACGGAGATGTCAGCGTAAAGAGCACTCTCGGAGTGGGAACCATCATCCGCGTCACTTTATTAGTCCCCGCGGAGGAACAGGAATAGAAATAGCGGCAAAATAAAGGGACGGCCCCTTCATCTGAAGAAAGGAACCGCCCCTGTCCTGTGGATCTTTACCTGATACTGACCTGTCGTCTAGCCGATCAACGAACGGAGCCAGTCGAGCAGATTGAAGCGGGCGAACACGGATCCCATCACGAGAGAAACGACTGACATGATCTTGATGAGGATGTCAAGCGACGGTCCGACTGTATCCTTCAACGGATCTCCGACTGTATCGCCGACGATTGCGGCGTCATGTTCAGGTGTATCTCTTTTGATGCCTTTAATCCCGCCGATTTCAATGAACTTCTTCGCGTTGTCCCACGCGCCGCCGATATTCCCGGTAAAGAGCGCCAGCATGATCGCTGAAAGAGTCGAACCGATCAGCAATCCCGCAACGAAGAGAGGACCGAAGAACAGACCGCAGATCACCGGAATGACAACCGCGAGAATGGCGGGCGCTCTCATCTCGCGAAGCGCTCCCTTCGAAGCGATCGCGATACAGGTCTCATAATCGGGGAGCACTTCTCCGGTGATCAGCCCTTTGATTTCTCTGAACTGCCGCCGGACTTCAACAACCATGATACGCGCTGTCTTGGTGACAGAATCGATCAGCATCCCCGAGAACAGCCAGGGGAACGCCGCGCCGACAATCATGCCGACAAGCGTCAACGGCTGAATCGCGTTCAGCATGAGCTTGTCTTCCGAAGGCGTAAAAGAATACAGATACGATGTCATCATAGAAAGCGCGGCCAGCGCGGCAGACCCGATCGCGAATCCTTTGCCTATAGCCGCTGTCGTATTGCCGACTGCGTCGAGCGTATCGGTAATCTGTCGCACTTCCTCGTCGAGATAGCTCATCTCGGCGATTCCGCCGGCGTTGTCGGCGATCGGTCCGTATGTGTCGACGGAAACAGTGGTGACGACAAACGACAGCATGCCGGTAGCAGCTACCGCCACACCGTACATACCGGCGAGCAGATACGCGCCCAGAATAGCCACGCCTAATGTAATACTCGAATACATCGTCGACTTCATGCCGACAGACATACCCTCTGTGATCGTCAGCCCCACGCCTTCGCGCGTCGCTTCGGCAATTGTTTTCGTCGGTTTAAACGAATAGCTCGTGTAGTACTCGGCAAAAACGCCGACGACAATACCGCTGACAACACCCATCGCCGCCGCGAGAACGGGGGAAACCCATCCCGCTCTGAAGCCGGCATTGGAAAGATCTCCGGCGCCTACTTTTGAGAAAAGCAGCCAGGCCGTTAAAAAGCCGAAGCCGATGGTCAGCGTGGCGGAGATCCATGTGGATAAATTGAGTTCCTTGTGAGGATTATCCGAAAGTTTCTTCTTCAGGAGAAGCGACATAATGCCGAGAACACAAGAGATAAGACCGCCGGCCGCGAAAACCAGCGGGTAGTTGATCATCGCCCGCACGAGATTTTCACTCACCACGACGTGCACATCGCGGAAGACCTCGAGGGCGAGAATGACGGCTGACAACACAGCACCGACATAAGATTCGAGCAAGTCCGCGCCGAGACCGGCGACATCGCCGACGTTGTCTCCGACGTTATCCGCGATGGTAGCGGGGTTGCGAGGATCGTCCTCGGGGATATGGTATTCCGTCTTCCCGACGAGGTCGGCGCCCATGTCCGCGGCTTTCGTGTAAATGCCGCCGCCGACACGGTTAAACATCGCGATAATCGAGCAGCCGAGCGCATAACCGGACAGCGTGACAGTAAATGTCACCGGAAGTCCCCACCAGTTTTTATTCACGTTTCCGGCAATCAGGGCATCCATCTGCCCCATCGCCTGACCAAAGATCAGATAAACAGTGATAATACCGAGCATGGCGAAACCGCCGACACTCAATCCCATCACCGTTCCCCCGCGGTACGCGACTTTCAGCGTGTCAGCGAGACTGCGCGTTTTCTGCGCTGTATTCGTGACACGGACATTCGCATATGTCGCTATCCTCATTCCGACAAAACCGGCCATCCCGCTCATAATCGCGCCGATGACAAATGAGACGGCCATCTGCCAGTGAATGAGAACGCCGAGAATAACAGCGATGACAGCTGCGATCATGGCGACCACTCTATATTCATAGTTAATAAATGTTGAAGCACCGAGACGAATCGCGGACGCAATCTCGCGCATCCGCTCATTCCCCTCCTCCATACGCTTAACAGCAAAATAATTTATGGCCGCGTATCCGAGCGTCAGAACTACGCCGAAAGCCATAATGATTGTTAAGACAACAAGACTCATCTTTACTACTCCTTGACTTTATTCAGATTGACTGAACGAATATCGATAGACCTCCGATCTATTATGCTGTAGATGATAGCACGTTCAAAAAACTTGACAACCGCCAAAGACGCACACAATCATATGACATCTGTCCGAAAGTCGTTGACATAATGACTAAATAATTACGCTGTTTTTAATTGTAATACGGGGAATAAACGGAATTCAGAGAATCCGGACCATTCGTCTGAAAAGGAGAAGCCCGGGGTGTGAAGATATCCCGGGCTTCTTCAGAAGCGGATCAAAACACCGCTATGAACACGCTTGGCGGAAGAAAGTGTTCCGCTCCCTGCTCTCTCTTATTCGAAGCGTCCAAACTGCGCGTCGTTGTTGCCGCTGGTGCTTGACCACATCTCAAGCATGTTGATCGGGTCGTTGAAGTCAGCTACCCAGCCGTGTCTCGCGACGTCGAAGTTACCGGCTTTACGTTCTGCCAGAGTGGTATCCCAGTCCATCAGGCTGATGGTCATCTTGATCCCGAGTTCGGCGAAGTCGTCGTAAATAATCTCGGCAATCTTGCTGTGCCCTGACGTCTTGTTAGTGATGTAATTCACGTGCAGTGGCGTCTCAGCGGAAAGCTTCCCGTCTTCACCGAACTTGTAGCCGGCTTTTGTCAGCAGTTCGCGCGCCCTGTCGAGATCTTTCGCGGGGCTGAAGTAACCGGCTGTCGCCTCATCGGGATATTTGTAAGCGCCGCTGTTCACCTTGAATTCTTTACCCTGGCCATCATACATTCCCGGCGGGATAAAGGCGTTGGCGAGCTTCTGCCCCGTCTGTCCGACGGTATCGACAATGTACTGGCGGTCGATCGCGGCGGCGAGGCCTTTGCGCATATTCGCGGCTTCTTCCACTGTCTTGCCCGCGAACATGTCGGATTTGACGTTAAAGCATACGAAGTAGGTGCCGAGCTGGTCGATCACATGGAACTCCGGATTCTTTGTCTCAAGCAATACTTTCACTTCGTCGGTCGGCACGCTGTCGATGAAATCGAGGTTGCCCGCTTTGTAGGCGGAGTAGATCGTCGTGTCATCGTCTGACAGCATAAATGCCAGTTTCTTGATTTTGACATTTTCGGCGCGGTGGAAGTGCTCATTTCTCTCAAACGTAATACTCTGCTTGTGTGTCCACCCTGTGTTCTTGAACGGACCGTTCGAGACGTAATTGCCGTTCTCTGTCCACGCCGCGGGGTTCTTGATGTTCCCGCTTTCGTCGAGATATCCGGGGGCGGATTCGACGGCGTCTTTCTTGACAGGGAAGAATGTCGGGAACGCACAGAGATCCAGGAAGTAGGAAGTGACGCTCTTCAGTTTAACGGTGAAAGTTTTACCGTCTTCAGAGGCTTTCGCTTCGAGTTTTTCGACGTCGCCATTCTCATCTTCCGGCCATCCCTCGATGCAGTCGAGCATGTAGCGGTAGTCCGCCCCGATCTTCGGGTTGGCGGCGCGTTTCCACGAATACTCAAAGTCTTTTGCGTTCAGTTCGGAGCCATCCGACCATTTCAGACCGTCGCGGAGTGTGAACACGTATGTTTTGCCGTCTTCGGAAATGTCAACTTTCTCGGCGCAGTCGGGAACAATTTCAAGGTTCTCATTATAGGTATAAAGACCGGAGAATGAGTTTACCGCCATCACAGCGCCGTCAACGGCTGAGTTCAGGGCGGGGTCAACATAGTCAGGCTCAGAGGCAATACAGAGATCAATGGTGTCTTTGTCGCCGTTCGTAGCCTTCTCAAAATATTTGTACCCGTAGAGCGTCGCGTAGTAGCCTTTGAGGGCTTCTTTCGCCATATACTCATCGTTGTAGTAATAGATGGGGCAGATCGCGCCTGTGTCCATCAGCTTGTCTTCCGCCGCGTGCATCATCTTCATGCGCGCTTCCATGTCCTGTGTTGTCTTGATGTCTTTGATCAGCTTGTCATACTCGTCCCACGGGAAAGCGGCGACTTTGCCTTTTTCCTCCCCGCCTTCTTTCTTAGGGCCGCAGGCGACAAGACTGATGACCATGAGGAGCATCAAGATAATTGCCAGTGCTTTCTTCATATTATCCTCCTAAGGTGAGCTCCTTTAACAGGAAGCTCGCTTGACCGGAACGCTATTCTATTTGCGAACCGGGATGTCACCGATGGAGCCGATGGACCATAAGGCGACGGGCCGACAACTATCAGTCCCGCGATACAATCGCGTTCACGCATTTCTATCGATTCCAGCAGGCAACAAAGTGCTCATGGCCTCGATCTGTAAAAGGCGGCTCTTCCAGCGAACACTTCTCGGTCGCGTACGGGCAGCGCGTATGAAACGCACATCCGCTCGGCACGTGGAGCGGGCTGGGAACATCGCCTTCCAACACAATTCGATGGCTCTCGCGCGCGGTGATCGGATCAGGGATCGGCACGGCGGAGAACAGGGATTCCGTATAAGGATGGATGGGGTGATCGTTGATCTCATTTGTCTCGGCGAGTTCAACGATCTTCCCGAGGTACATGACAGCGATGCGGTCGCTCATGTAGGTCACAATCAGAATGTCGTGGGCGATAAACAGGTAACTCAGATTGAGTTCATCCTGCAGATCTTTAAACATGTTGAGGATCTGCGCCTGAATGGAGACATCCAGAGCCGAGACCGACTCGTCGCAGACGATAAATTTCGGGTTGATCGCGAGCGCGCGCGCAATCCCGATGCGCTGGCGCTGACCGCCGGAGAATTCGTGAGAGTAACGCGTGGCGTGTTCCTGGTTCAGTCCTACGAGATGCATCAGCTCGTAGACGCGTTCACGCCTCTCGCTCTTATCCTTGTACATTTTGTGGACATCGAGCGGTTCACCGATAATATCTTCAACCGTCATCCGCGGATTGAGTGAGGAGTACGGATCCTGAAAGACCATCTGCATATTGCGCCGGAGCGTGCGCACATTCTTTTCGGTAATCCTCTCCCCGTCAAAAAACACCTCGCCGGAAGTTGGCGGGTACAGCCACATGAGCGTCCGCCCGACCGTCGTTTTCCCGCAGCCTGACTCTCCTACCAGTCCCAGCGTCTCTTTGTGCCTGATAAAGAATGACACATCGTCGACAGCCTTCAGCGGCAGTTCTTTGAAAAAACCTGTTTTAACCGAGAAATGCTTGCTGAGATGGTGGACTTCGAGAATATTTCCGCCGTCCGGCTCGTATTCATTCCAATCGGTGTCTGACAGCTGTCCCTGGCCGAACACTGATTTCGTTTGAGTGTTACTCATCTGGTTTCACCTCCACGGTCTTCCACGGCGGCTCCGGCAGGCGCCCCTTCTTCAGTCAGTATCTTCCGGATATTCACCCAGCACGACGCGTAATGCGTATCCGATATCGCGATCTCTTCGGGATGTTCTTCAAGACAGATCTTCATACATTCTTTACACCTGGGGGCGAACGCACATCCCGGCGGAAGGTTCAAAAGATCGATCGGAGTCCCCGCGATCGGGATAAGGCGCTCGTCAGTCTTCCGATCCTTCGGAATGGACTGCAGAAGATTGCGCGTGTACTCATGGGACGGTGAATAGAAAATATCATCGGTTGTACCGCGTTCGCAGACGGATCCGGCATACATCACGATGATCTCGTCGCACATGTCGGCGATCACACCGAGGTCGTGCGTGATAATAATGACGGCCATACCGATTTTCGCTTTGAGCTCCGCGATCAATTCCAGAATTTGCGCCTGAATGGTGACATCAAGGGCGGTTGTCGGTTCATCCGCTATCAGGATATCCGGTTCGCAGGCGAGCGCCATCGCGATCATTACACGCTGGCGCATACCGCCTGACAGCTCATGAGGGTACTGTCGGACGCGTCGTTCCGGATCGTTGATACCCACGAGATGGATCAGTTCAATTGTCCGCCTGCGGATGTCGGCGCCCCGGCGGTCCGTGTGGAGCCTGATCGCCTCGTCGATCTGGTGGCCGATCGAGAACACGGGGTTGAGAGAGGTCATCGGATCCTGGAAGATGATACTGACGCTTGAACCGCGGAATTCCCGCATCTGCTTGCGCGAGTACTCCAGGAGATTGTCACCCTTGAAAAGAATCTCGCCCCCGATAATCCTGCCAGGGAATTGCAGGATCTGCATAATCGAATAAGCGGTTACACTCTTGCCGCTGCCCGATTCCCCCACGATACCGAGTACTTTGCCTTTCTCAAGTTCGAAAGAAACGCCGTTGACGGCCTTGACTTCGCCCGCGTCCGTCATAAAGGATGTTCTTAAATCTTTAACTTGCAAAATCGTCTCTGACATGTCTATTTCCTCAACTTGGGATCAAACGCATCACGGAGACCGTCTCCGATCAGGTTAAGCGTCAAAACAATCAGTGAAATCATGACAGCGGGGAAAATCAATTTGAACGGGTAAATCTGGATGCCCTCTCTCGCTTCACTCGCGAGCGAACCGAGCGAAGGCATGGGAACCGCGACACCTAATCCCAGAAAGCTCAGAAAACTTTCGGTAAAAATGGCGGAAGGGATCTGGAGTGCGGTCGAAATAATAATCACGCTGATACAATTCGGCAGGATATGTTTCCGGATGACCCGCGATTTCGACGAACCCACGGCATTCGCCGCAAGCACGAATTCATTCTCTTTTATCGACAGGATCTGGCCTCGGATAAGCCTCGCCATGCTCACCCAGTACAAAAGCCCGAAGACAATAAACATACTGAGCATGCCGGTTCCCATCCGCGCGAAGATCGTCCCCTGAATCTGTTTGCCGATTGTCTCCTTCAGCACAAACGACAGGAGGATGATCATCAGCGTATCCGGCAATGAATAGATGACATCGACAATCCTCATCATCACCAGGTCAACCTTGCCGCCGAGAAAACCCGAAACCGAACCGTATAACAGTCCGATCACCAGCACAATCAGACTGGCAAAAAAACCGACAATCAATGAGATGCGCGTCCCCACCACCACGCGGATGAAATAATCGCGGCCGAGCTGGTCGGTCCCCATAATATGAGGAAACAGCTTGCCGCCGTTATCGATATACTCCTGTTCTTTTTCCGACCATTTCATCGGATACAGGTTCGAAACAGTCTGATCCCGCTGGCCGTTGATGCGGATGGTCTCTCCATACTTGTAGGGAATCACGGCGGGAAGGATCACAATCGCGATGATAATCGCAAACAACGCGATGAGGCTCACCATAGCCATCCGGTTCTTCCTGAAATTTCTGAAGCCATCCCGCCAGAAGCTGCTCGGTTCGCGCATCACATCCAGATTCCGTTTCTCTTCGTCTGACGCAAGCGTAAACTTCGACAGATCGATCTGAAGACTCAGGGGATGCTTCTTAAACTCCTTTGAATGATCATCTTTCATATCAATATGCCTGCCCTACTCAAATTTAATTCTCGGATCGATTACCTTGTAGATGAGGTCGCTGACCAGCGTCATAAACACCATGAAAATAGCGAGAAAAATCGTCGTTCCCATGATCATCGTATAATCGCGGTTCATAATGCTCTTAACAAACTCCAGTCCAAGTCCCGGCAGTGTAAACACCGTCTCCACCACCATGCTCCCTGTCAGCGTATAAGCGATCATCGGCCCGAGATAGGTAACAACCGGAAGAACCGCGTTCCTAAGCGCATGCTTGGCGACGACGGCGACGGGATGCACGCCTTTCGAACGAGCTGTCCGGATATAATCGTCAGCCAGCACGTCCAGCATGCTCGATTTTGTCAGGCGTGTAATGTAAGCGATCGGATATAAGGACATGGACAGAACCGGCAGAAAGTAGCTCGGGTTGCCCTGCCGGTAGACAGGGAACCAGCCCAGCTGCTGCGCGAATATCAGGAGAAGGAGTGTCGCCATGACAAAACCGGGGACCGACTGGAACAGCGTCGTGAAAAAGATAATCACCCGATCGATCAGCTTATTCCTCCTCAGCGCGGCGATCATTCCGAGCGTGAGACCCACAACAAGCGAGACAAGCACTGAATAGCCGCCAACTTTGGCCGAAACAGCAAAGGAATCGCTGATTGTACGGGAAATTTCCCGCCCATTGCGCATCGAAATACCAAGGTCTCCCTGGAAGAGCTTTCCTATATAGGAGAAAAACTGCTGTCCAAGGGGTCTATGTAGGTCGTACCGTTCCAGGAGTGCCTTGATCACCGCCGGATCAGACGCTTTTTCCTTATCAAAAGGACCGCCCTTGATCGCATGCATAGCGAAAAACGTGATCGCGATGACAATAAAAACTGTTACGATCGCGAGTAAAACACGTTTGACAATATACTGCCACATACTCTCGCACCTCTCCGTTCTACGCCCAGGCAGGACATACGCGATTCTAAAGCCGGGAGGATTTTAGATAGACAAAAGCCTTGTGCCGGCATAACCCCGACACTCGCCCCTCCCTTTACGCTTTCCAAGAACATCAAGCATCAGCGCATCGTATTCGTTACCGCCGCTTGTCAATTGATGGCATTTGTATGCATCTCAGCTAATGTTAAAAATATATGAACAGAACCATTTTGTCAAACTGAAATAACACCGTCATAAGAGCTTTGATCAAGTATATTGCACCATTCTTTCCCTGTATTGCGCCGTTTTATTTATTAAATATATGCATATATCAATTAAATATCTTTCGGTTTGAACAAGATTCCGCTTTACTTCCTTGAATCTCTTAGCCAAATAGCAGAATATTTATGCACTGGCAACCCTTATTCTCCTATCGTGTTTCTGCTGACCTCACATGCAGTGTTTAATGATCAAAACAGCGGATCGCTTTAGGCGATCCGCTGTTTTGATCATTAAACACTGAACAGCCGCGGCTTAACCACAGCCGACACACTCGTTCAGGCTCAGTTGTTACTAAGCCGGCCTCTGCCGGCCACTTCGTCAGTTCCTGGCTGTTTCTACGCTTGCGGCGATTATTTAATCAGCTTGATTTTACCGATAACGGGCAGCTCTTTTGCTTTCCCGTTAATGGCATTCAAAATGCCGATAATGGCCACGACCGCCAGCGGAATCATAAGCAGCCACAGAATGGTGACAAGGAACCCAAGTCTCCATGATATGGCAAGCAAAATCGCCTGAAGAATTGATAAAACAATGACAAGTCCCACTTCGCACAGAAAGAGTACCAATCCCTGGTTTGCATGAAAGCGGGCGAACCTCGAATCTTTCACCGCGAGCAGCGGAATCAGCACCAGAAGGCCAAAATAGGACAGAACAGCCATGCCCTTGTTCTTCTCAATATCATCATAAGCAAACTCGGCTGTGTGGTCTTTGGTATCCATAAAGCCGGGGGTATTGTATCCACCGCCCGGAGCACCATACTGGCCGCTCTGGTTGGGAGCGCCGCCCTGCCCGGCATTCGGTGCCGCCTGAGCCACGGGAGCCCCGCACCTGGGACAGTTAGCTCCTGCCGGCACCCCATCTAAAGGATTCCCACAATTTCTACAAAAAGCCATAAACTACCTCCTTCAACCGCCCGCAGGCAGGAAATCACCCGGAAGCCTTTCCGAGCATTGTGTTCGACGCGGCACTCTTTCCTTCTGACGCGAACCGGATATAAGACGGTGCAACATTACACATTGCTTGCTCGCGGAAATTAGCGTCGGGTTCATCTGACTTCCGGCTCTCCGATCAGATTCACCCGACAGAAAGCAGAATACTCGCCGATATTTTTATTATACATATAAAATAGTATAAAACAACGTATAAATTACGATATTTTCTATTTATTGACAGATGATCTGACTCTGTTTTAATGGAAAAATGACTGGAACGAATCATTTTGGTACAATGACTTCCACGATAAAGATGAGTGAATGAGGTTTTTGTATATGGAGTTCAGACTGGCTGATTTACAAGATATTCCCCGCGTTGAAGAGATTCAGCAGCGTTATCACGTAAGCACGATCGCAGACGAAGACAAACCGGATGGCTTTGTGACGACGCTCTTTACCTCAGACCAGTTCCGTTCTCTCATTGAGGATGAGAACGGGCTGGTTATCGCCTTGGATGACGATAAGGTCATCGGTTATGCGATGGCGGCTTCCTGGGATTACTGGTCCCAGTGGCCGCTCTTCCGGTTTATGATTGATGATCTCCCGCATATGAGCTTCAGAGGAACCCCCCTCAATACAGAGAACTCTTATCAATACGGCCCTATCTGCGTTGAGAAAGCATATCGTTCCACTCGCGTGTTTCCGAATCTCTTCGAATTCTCGCGAAGAGAAATGAACAAGCGTTACCCCTTTTTGGTTACTTTTATCAACCGCGTCAACGGCCGCTCTTTCCGTGCTCATGAAAAACTGGCGCTTGAGATCATCAAACCATTTGAATTTAATGGGAACAACTATTACGCGCTCGGTTATGACACCGCGGTCCCTGTGGCCGGCGCAGGCATGTAATCAAGGGGATAATTGCTGTTTTATGAGTTTCTACTCCGGTAACACAACGCGTCCCGAACGTGACGAGATGGGAGGGAGTGAGCGCGCATCACAGCTTTTTTCTTCCCTTCTTCAGGCCTTTTTTCTGACACAGGGGTTCTTTCTGCTCGCATTCGGCCATCAGATCAATGTGGATAGTGCGAAGCTGATTACGGAGCAGCATTACAGCTTTGTGATTCCGTCCACCATTGTAATCACATCCGTTATCTTCTACATGCGGGGGAAAGAGCATCGCGCCTCCGAGCATTTGACGACGCTCCGCGCGTGGCTTTTTTACGCTGTTGTGCTGGCGGCCGTGACGCCGCAAGCCAGCGTGGTGTTGGGGCTGTTTCTCGTCAGCACCGCTATCGCGTGCTATAAAAATACAAAAGAACTCCCTTTATTTATCGCTTTATTATTCTTCATCTGCCGCCTGACTGCGCTTCTGCTGAAAAGCGGCGGCGAACTCCCCGCCTATCTCAAAGGGCTCCCGGCTTCCCCGCCTCTATCAGGAGAAATAACATCTGAGCTCGCCGTCATCATTCCCCTTGCCTTAATAGCATACGGTTGGTACTGGATCAATCAACCCCGTGGCGGGATGGTCTCCCTTGTCAGGAGACTGCCCCTCTCCTTTTACCGCGCTCTCCTCATCGCCTGTTTATCGATCCATCTCCTGTGGTCCGGATGGTTTCTTCTGGCAAGACTTCGCACCTTTATGGCCCCCACATATGACATGGGCATCTTCACCCAGATGTTTCACAGCATGAACCGGACAGCGCTTCCCCTCACGACTCTTGAAAGAGATATACCCCTCTCGCATTTCAAGGTGCACATTTCGCCCATTGTCTACCTACTGCTGCCGGTTTTTAAACTTTTCCCGCACCCGGCAACGATTCAGCTTTCGCAGGTCGTACTGACGGCATCCGGCGCGTTCCCCGTTTATCTTTTAGCGGGACACTACGGGCTCGGGAAAAGGACGCGCTTTTTGTGGACATGCGCCTATCTCCTATTGCCGGCCATGATCCTGAGCAGCTTCTACGATTTCCATGAGAACGTGTTCCTCGCCCCCGTTCTGCTGTTTCTGGTGTATTTCATCGCCAGAGGAAAACTCACGGCGACCGTTCTTTTCTCTTTATTGACGCTCATGGTCAAAGAGGACGCCTTTCTATACCTTTCCGCTGTCTCACTGCTCCTGCTGTTTGGCTTCCGTGACAGAAAAATCACCTCATTTACGCCGCGGACGGCGGTGTGCCTCGGCATCGGCATGCTTTTGGCAGGTGTTTCCTGGTTTGGCCTGGCCGTCAGCTATCTCTCAATTCACGGAACGGGCGCCATGACGGGGCGTTTCAACAACCTTTCCGGTATACCGGCATGGGGGATCCTGTCGGTCATCCCAACGGTATTCCTGAACTTCACTCTTTTTATGGAAACTGTGTTCGTCAGAGCCAAGATCGGCTACCTGCTGACGTCTGTCATTGCGCTGGGTTTTTTACCGCTTCTGAACAGAAAATTCCACAGGCTCTTCCTCTGGATTCCTTTTGTGGTGATGAACCTCATGAGCAATTATGTATACCAATACCGAATTGATTTCCAGTACAACTACGGAAGCGGCGCGTTATTGTTCCTATTGGCCCTGCTGACATACAGTGAATATGCGTCCCGGACGGCCGGCTGCAGGCGCAATGATCTGACGTCGGCCGGCAAACAGCGTTCGCCGTTAGAAAGGCTCGCAGCCATGAAGGAGCGATTGGCGGCGCGGCCATCTCTTACGGCACGGCAGACGCTCGTCCACTTTCTCTTATTATTGGCGATCGCCGCGTCTCTCGTCCAAACCTGTCATATGCTGGCCATCCGTTCGCTGAACGCGCGCCGTATTCAGCAAACAGCCCGCTACACATACAGCGATACGATCCGGTTACTGGATCAGATACCGCGCGACAGCGTCGTCGCAGCGGACGGCATGGTCACCGTTCACCTGGCCGATATCGAAGAGCTCTACGATTTTTCCTATTACAAGTGGCGTAAAGACCGGCCATACCCCGACTTTATTGTTCTGAGACGTGCTGCCACAGTAAACTATACGAATTATCCTATGATCTTATCGTTAGGATACAGAGAAGTCCCCGGTCTCTCGTCCGACTGGCTCCTCGTGATGCGGCGCGATATTCAGCCTGACCCGTAATCACAAGTCTTTCCGACACGGCTCCGGAGAAAGTTGAAAGTGTGTCCGCGCCGCTCGTCAGGATGAAGATACAAAATATTCATCCTGGCTTCGATCCTGCAGATAAATTTTTTTCGCGCCCTGTCCTTTCATCACCTCAAAGCGTCGATACCCTTCTTCACGGCACGCGTGACAGGCGTTCCGGGGAATCGTCACGCCGATCATGCTCGCGCCTCTGTCATTCTTCGAACGGACGGTGCTGATGCCGGGACATGCATGGCAGACATTAAACTCCTGGACCTGGTATTCCATGATGCCCGCCGTATCGTAGTATACCCGGCGGCGCCGCGTCACTGTTTCGAGGCCGGCGATCACCCTCGCGGACAGTTCTTCCCGCGACTGCCATAACGCGATGACATGCCGCGCAATTTGCTGCACCTGCCGCGTCACTTGTTCCGGCTGCGTCCATTTCCCCAGGTGATAATCGGGCTCACAGACACCTGAGTAATCCAGACCGGCCATCGCCAGTACGATGCCTGTGTTGACATAAGGAAGCGCTCCCTGAAT
This sequence comes from Bacillota bacterium, assembly GCA_029570375.1. Classification (GTDB taxonomy): domain Bacteria; phylum Bacillota; class Clostridia; order Saccharofermentanales; family DTU023; genus UBA4923. The sequence goes on from JAKPXB010000003.1 coordinate 25,663, forward strand.
CGAGTAACCTCCTTCCAGAACGGCGATATCCGGGTTCAGCCGCTCATTGAGCGCCGCGTAACCCTGCGCGGAAAAATTCATATTCGTCAGAGGATCCGTGTAATGGTTGTCCTGTCCCGCTGAATTGATGATAAGGGCAGGCTTGTACTCGTCGAGGATCGGCATCACGACATTCTCCAGAACATACAGAAAACCGGCGTCACCCGTATGAGGGGGAAGCGGAATATTGACATTGTATCCGTACGCCCCTGGCCCGCCGAGGTCCTCGACCGGACCTGTCCCCGGATAGAGCGTCCTCCCGTCCTGGTGAAACGAAATATACAGCGTATCCGGGTCGTTCCAGTAAATATCTTCCGTTCCATCTCCGTGGTGGCAGTCTGTGTCGACGATGGCGACGCGCATATCGCCGTACTTCTGCCTCGCGTACTCCAGGCCGACCGCTTCAATATTGACAATACAGAAGCCCCGGTCCCCGTAGACGACGCGCTGCGCGTGATGCCCCGGAGGCCTGACGAGCGCGAATGATTTATCCGTTTCACCGCTGAGGACGGCGTCAAACGCCCGCATCACGCCGCCGGCGGCAATCCGATGCGACTCCGTTACCAGACTCTCCGCGCCCGGATAGCAGAAATGGACGCGGTTTATATCGCGGTCGGAAGCGATCCCGGGATTGAAAAACTCAACGCCTTCAATGTCTTCAATACCCTCCTCCAACAGCTGATCCTGCGTGTAGAGAAGTCTCTCTTCTCTCTCCGGATGTGTCGGGGAAATCGCCCAGTCAAATGCGGGAAACAGGATAAGCCCGAGTCTGTTCGCTGCTTTCATCTCACACCTCATCCCTTTCAAGTTTATAGAGAAGCCCCGGTCTGATCTGCGCTTTGACGCGTATGTTCTTTTCCATTCCGCCCCCATACCCCTGAACCATGTTGAAGCAGCTCGATTCGACTATTTCCGGTTCTGTCTGCGCTTCCGTGAGACCGAGAGAAGCGCCGGCCTTTCGCACTTCCGACAGGGCAAACTGTTCCGCCCTTTTCTGTGTATATTGCCGGTCAATCGGCTGATAAATGCCGAGTTCAGGAATGGATACGGTCTTACGCTCCGTATCGGCAATCATATGGACTTCAACCGTCGGTTTCGCCAGCGCGGCGCCGATCGCGTTCGCAATTGCATGGTGCGCGGGGCAGAAAACAGGCATGCTGAGCGCTTTTTCGAGATAGCCGGCCAGCGCCTTCGCGGGGCCGCCGATCACTTCGACGGCCCGCGGCCTGATCATCCGGTCCCGCAGCAGCTCCTCGATCGTATAAACAGGACTCGCGTTCAATCTTTGCAGGATGCGGTCGATCTCCTCGCGGATCCGCCCGCACATACGCGTGACAATCAAATCCGCTAATTGTCCGGCGGACAAATCATTCTCAGAGGCCAAGGCTTCCAGTGCGCGGCGGCTCTTCCCGGGGTACTTCCCCTCCATTTTATTCAGATACACCAGGGCGTCTGTCGGCGTTACAGCGTCTCCTCCGAAGGCGACTGCGAACCCCAGGCGCCGCGGTCCGATCTGCAGTTTACCGTTATCAAAGAATACCCGGCTGTCGCCGCCGATGCCGACAGACTGACTGAAGATCGCTCTCACGAGCGTTTTGCGCCCATCGATTTCGATCCCGAGCGGTTCAAAAACGGGGACACCGTCGACCAGGAAAAACAGATCGGTAGTCGTACCTCCGATATCGAGCAGCACGCGGTCGGACCGGTCCGCCTCAGAGAGAGCGTGCATCCCCATGAAGCTGGCCGCCGGACCGGAGAGTATCGTCTCCACCGGCTTGCGCAGGGCGCTGGTGAAATCAATGGTGCCGCCATCCGCCTTTAACACGAAGACCGGCGCGCGGATTCCCTCCCGTTCAAGCGCCTCGCGCATATGACCGGCAAACAGCCGGAATGTCCGGCTCACCGCCGCGTTCAGGTAGGCTGTCTGAACCCTCCGTGGGAAATTCAGTTTTCCCGACAGCGTGTGCCCCATCGTAATGTCATCATAGGAATCTTCAAAATAATCCCGGATACGCTGCTCGAATACAGGATTTCTCGTCGAGAATTTGCAGACCACCGACAGCGCCCCGGCTTGGCTCGCGAGCAGCCTGCCGCGCGCGCGCCGGAGCTCCTCCATGTCCAGATCGCGCACAACCTTGCCGCGGTGATCGACGCTTCCCGAGAGATACACAACAGTATCGCCCATTCGCTCAAAAGGCCATTTCAAACCGGGTCCTGTCTGCAGAACGAGACCGACTTCGGAAACCTGCCCTTCGACGATGGCATTTGTGCAGATCGTCGTACTCAGATGAATACGCGTGATATCGCGCCTTCCTGTTTGATAAATCAATTCTTCCAGACACTGCCAGATGCTCAGGAAATAATCATCGCGGTTTACCTGATGTTTGACTGAGGCAAGCAGAACACCTTTTTCGATCGCGGCACCGTCAATATGCGTACCGCCCATATCAATGCCGAGAATCACATGAACCTCCCGCCGGCTCTGCCGGCCGCCGCAAACGCGCGCCCTCGTTCATGACGACGTCACCCTTATCAACACCTTATCACTTCCGCGTTGATTTGACATGCGGCCGTAAAGCCGATAGATTGAATTCCGGGCAGGCTCTCTGTTCGTGGATACATAATCCTTGAGGGAGCCGGAGTATATCCACAGACACAGCGGTTTTGAACCTTCTTCATCAAAAGGAATACAAATAATGAGGACTGCTTACACTGTTTTATTTACTCTCACCGGATGGCCGCTCGTGCTCGTCATCACAGGCTCCGCCCTCCTGCTGAGCGTCATCGTGATTCGTTCTCTCATGGACAGATTCAGGCAATCGACGTTAGGCGCTTTGATTGCGGCATTGAGACGGGTGATCCGTTCCGGCGAAATAGACCGCTGGATTGATGAACCCCGCAGTGTCAGCGGATTGGATTCTATCCTGATCCCGCGGATTGCCCGCGATTTTCCTACTCTCAACATCGATGAAATGAAAAATGTCGCAAAACGCCTGCTGCGCGCGACCCTGGAGTCTCTCGAAAGCGGGAAAATCAAGGACCTTGTCAACGCGAGTGAGACGTATCGATCAAAGCTCCGGCAGATGATCAGCGACAGGGAGGAGCGCGAAATTGAGACTACCTACGAAAATGTCATCGTGCACAGAGTTGTGATCAGCGATTATAAGAAAAGCGCGGGGAGCTGCCGGATCAGTTTTCAGATACCCTTCCGCGCCGCTTACAAAGAGATCAACCGGGAAGGAGCGGTCATCGCCGGAACGGATGAACACGACTCGCAGCTCCGCTGTACGATGACTATGGTGTATGTACAGGATATCGATCAGCTGCCGTCAGGGGAACAGACAGCGGTGACGACAAACTGTCCGAATTGCGGCGCGCCGCTCACCGAACTCGGCTCTTCCTCGTGCCGGTACTGTGGCTCTCCGGTTGAACCGATTCACATCCGTGTCTGGCAGTTCGATGACTTTCTTCAGGACTAGCGTCTAATCCATCGCCCATTCGCCGTTTATCATGACAGGGACTTCTGTTCCGTCTTTCCTGTGGCCGATCACATTGAGCTCCGGACCGCCGACCATAAAATCGATATGGATCATCGAATCGTTCGCTCCGAGTGCTTTGCGCTCATCTTCCGTCATGGACGTCCCCTCCCGCAGCGCTTCCGCGTAAGATTTGCCGAGGGCGAAGTGGCACGACGCGTTCTCGTCGTACAGCGTGCTGTTGAACAAAAGACCCGATTGCGATATCGGAGACGAATGCGGGACGAGCGCCACTTCCCCCAAGCGCCCGGCGCCTTCATCCATACTTAAAAGTGTTCTGATCACATCCTCATTTTTCCCCGCTTCAAAGTGAATCACACGGCCCTGCGCGAATGTAAAGCTGAAATCTTCGACAATCTTTCCCATCACGACGAGAGGCTTGGTCGCCTTGATAAAACCGGACACTTTGCTCGCATGCGGTGTTGTGAAAAGCTCCTCTGTCGGAATATTCGCCATATAGGACACACCGTCAGGCGTCACTGAGGAGCCGCCTATCCATTTGTGATGATCCGCAAGACAGACATGAAAATCAGCGTCCGGCGCGGTGTACTGCAGACGGTCAAAATCCTGTCCGTCGAGCCATCGCTCACGCGCTTTCAGCTTCGCATCGTGTTCCGCCCACGCGGCCGCGGGGTCATCGCAGTCGATACGGCAGATATGAAAAATCTGCTCCCACAGCGCGTCAATGGCTTCGCTCTCCGTCAGATGCGGAAACACTTTCTTCGCCCACAGGGCTGAGGGCAAGCCGGCGACAACCCATTTGATATCGCCTGCATCCATATATTTGAAGACTGGTTCCAGCGCCGTGTTCGAGGCTTTTTGCGAACGTTGGATCCGATCCTGGCTGATATGGCTGAAAAGGTCAAGAGAAGGCGCGCGCAGAGCGATACGATGGTATTTATGCTTCATCATGCTCTCCAGATAATCCGCTTCAAAATCGGGGAAAACGTCGAAGACGTCATCGCGGCCCTCCTCATACCGGGCGAGCGCCATCTGCTCGTCTTTGATCACGGTAATGACATCTTTCGCGCCCCGCCGCCAGCATTCGCGCACGACAGCCCGTGAGAGTTCGAGCGATTCCGTACCGGCGTTTATATAAACATGATCTCCTTCCTGCACATTGACACCGATAGCAACGATGACTTCCGCGTATTTTTTTATCAACGATTGATCCATATGATCACCTTCCTTCTTTCTTTTACAGTTCCGGCCAATTCGACGGAACGACCTATTGTGCCGTCAGGCCGCACGGTTGTTCAAACGGTCCATTCCCATTTAAGGAAAGACTAAAAGATAAGGATAAGCAGACGGAAAAGCCAGTTGGCGGCGATTCCCGCTGTAAGGCCGCCGACGGTATGACTGGCAATCGCCGCGCCGGATAGCTCACGATGTTCCAGCGCGTCCATCATCGCGACATGCGTACTGAGATAGCCCGACCAGCACATGCACATCGCGGTAAATACGGCAAAATCATTCGCCGCCACTTTCCCGCTTTGATACAGGCCAGGCAACAATCCCAGGGCCGCCCCGGCCGATCCCAGTGACGTCAGCGGAACAGATAAGGCGTCGGGGGAGGTGAACCCGAACACGGGAACCAGCATAAAGTTCAGCTTCTCACCGATCCAGGGAAGCAGCCCCACACCGGGATGGGGATCGCCCGGCCCGTTGGTCAGCAAAATCACAAGGGTACAGATCACGAGCACACCGGGGATAATCGACAGCCCGACCTTTACACCGGAAGCGCCTCCCTCCATCAGCGCGTCCATCAAACGGCGCGGCACACTGCCGACACGCGTCTCGCGGTAATCGATCAGGGATACATCCGGTGTCTCTTCCCGCGTCACATCGCTCTCCGCCGCTGTGCCGAATATTTTTCTCATACGCCGGATCATCAGGCGCGTGCTTACAATGCTTCCCAGAACGCCTCCGAGCACACCCGCCGCCACCGCAAGCCCGACCGGGTCACCCGGGCGGGCGTCGATACTCAGAATAAAAACAATCACGATCAGCCCCATCCCGAAAGATGTCCCGAGATTCGTCAGGGCGGGGAGCTGGTACTTCTTGAAATAGGAACAATACCGTTTATCGTCGCAGAGCGTCAGAATCGCCGGATTGTCTGAGAGAAATGTCGTGACAATACCGACGGCGGCAGCGCCGGGGAGACGGTAAACAGGCCACATCAGAGGAGACAACAGCCGGTTGATCAGAGCGACTATACCAAATTCCGTCAGCACACCCGCCAGAGCGCCCGCGAGCACCGCGACCGCCATAATATAAAAGACCGTGTTCATCAACAGATCGTACGCGATGGAAAACATCGACCGTATGAGGGCAATGCCGCTCATCCTGGCGCCGAGAAGAACGAAAATGAGCACTAATACCGCCAGCGCGATAATATTCTCAGGACCGACCGCTTTCTTGTAACGATACTTATCCTTCACCCCAAGATACCGTCCCCTCCTAATTGGCTGCCCGACACACGGGCTGCTTCACAAATATCAATATACCGATTCGCCGGTTATTGTCAATTCCATCGCGTGAACTTGCGGGGATGCTATTTGTTTTCGCGCTTTTCCGCCTGTTATATTTAATTGATCCATTGTTTATCAAAGAGTATCATTTATAAGAAGACAATTATCTATATTACTGTTTACACCAGCACGGAGGCCGCGCATGAAATACGTTCTTCTCACAGGATCCACAGGCGGGTTGGGGACTCCATGCGTCGAGCGCTTATCGAAGAATGGCTGGACGGTTTTCGCTGTTGGAACGAACCGTGACAAGCTTAAAAAACTGGGCGAGCTCCCCGGTGTTATCCCGATTGGCGCAGACATCACAGACACAGACAGCATGTACGCCGCACGGAGGGCTGTCATGGAACATACCGATCGCCTGGACGCCGTTGTCAATCTGGCGGGCGTTTCCTTTTTCCATTCTCTTGTCGAGAACGATCCGCTACCCTGCGTGGAGCGGGCGCTCGCAGTCAATGTTCTGGGGACGGCCAGGACGAACGCCGTTTTCTTTGAATTAATTGAACGCGGGCACGGCAGGATCATCAATTGTTCTTCTTCAGCCGGCTGGATGACCGCGCAGCCCTTCGCGGGCGCGTATATCATGTCAAAACGGGCGGTCGAAGGATACAACGACAGCCTGAGACGCGAACTCGCTATTCTCGGCATACCCGTTATCAAATTACAGCCGGGATCCTTCAGAACGTCCATCACAGGCGATGTTGAACATGGTTATGATGAGACGCTGAAACAAACGAAACGCTACCGCGCGGTCCTAACGAAACTGAAACCGTTGATGGACAAGACATTGCGCAAATCCGAACACCCCGATGTCTTCGCCGATACAGTAATCAAGGCGCTTGAAACAAAACATCCAAAGATACAATACCGTAAAAACAGCAGCTTTCTTCTTCGATTGTTAGACCTGCTCCCCGAGACGTGGATTGACCGCATTTACCGCATCGCGTCCCGCTGACAGGGCTGTTTCACTTCTGTTTTGTATAATTAGTAAATGCGAACAATCGAATTCTACTCATAAAACAGCAAATCTCCTATAAATACTGTGCGTTTTACAAATTGACAGATACAATCGATCTGCCATATCTTGTATTTTATATTATCTAATATGTATATTCATTTAGATAATAGAGCAAGTGCAATTTTTCTGGAAGAGGTAAGTGGAAAATGAAACGAAAGGGTTTAACAATTCTGGCGGCTATGCTGGTCGTGCTGATGGCTTTCACGGCTTTCGGCTGCCGAAGAAAGAGTGACGATCCAAAAGGAGGCAACGGAGACAAAATCATCATCGGCGGAGCGATGTCCATGACCGGCATCCAGGCGCCGCTTGATTCGCCCGCTATGGAGGGTATTGAAGTCGCCATTGCAGAACTCAATGAAAAAGGCGGAATCGACGGCAAACTGCTGGAATTCCGCAACATGGACTCGAAGTCGGATTCAGCCACGGCATCTGAAGTGGCGAAACAGCTGGTGGACCAGGGTGCCGTCGCCATTATCACATCGTCCGACTACGACTTCGGAGGCCCTGCCGCGCGCGCCGCACAGGAAGCAGGTATCGTCGGTATCAGCTCAAACGCTTCCTCACCGCTGTTCGGCAGCACCATGCTGGGCGATCTGCAGTTTACTCTTTCCATGTGGAACACCACCATGGGAGCTGTTATTGCCGAAAAAGCGTATGTGGAAGACGGTTTGCATTCGGCGTATGTGATTACGGATGACTTTATCGACTACACAAAGAGCTTATCGCGGTACTTTGTCGAGTGTTTCACGAAGCTGGGCGGTAAAGTCCTGAGAGAAGATATCTTCAGCCAGGGCAAAGTAGATACAGCGGCTCTGATCGCTCACTACAAAGCGCTTCCGGAAAAACCTGATTTCATTTACATCAGCTCCTATATGCCTGACCTCGGTACCATCATCAAGGAAATGCGCACCGCGGGCATTGATTCTCCCGTATACGGCGGCGACGCGTACGACGATCCGGCTCTGTTTGAGCTTCTCGGCCCTGAGTTCGGCAACGATATCATCTGGGACTCTCACACATTCAGCAGCAAAGAAGCTGTCCCGAAATTCGAAGAATACAACGCGGCGTACAAGAAAATGTTCAACCGTGAAGTGGACGCCCCCTGGTCAATGTCGGGGTATGATGTCATGATGGTTCTCGCGGAAGCGATCAAAGCGGTCGGGACAGACGGCGCCAAAATGGCTAAATACATGGAGGACCATACCTTTGAACTGCTGACCGGGACACTTGACTGGTCGGACGCCGCATCCGGTCACGAACCCAATAAGGCGGCCGCGGTGATTAAACTCGTCAAGGGGAAACCCGAATTCATCAAATGGGCCATCCCCGACTACCTGCCTGCGCCGTAGTTAACAACCAGCGATTGTGCGCCTTAATTATTTTTTTTCCAGGGTGCGCTCCCAATCTTATTGGCTCATAGAAACTTTCGGCAAGTGTGTTCCGTTCACGGACACACTTGCCGGTATTTGGAGTGTGAAGCAATGAATAAAAAATCCTTCTTCAATGTAGAGGGACTCAACAAGTCATTCGCCGGACTAAAGGCCGTCAACGACGTGAGTATGCACATCGAAACGGGTGAAATACTGGGACTGATCGGCCCGAATGGTTCGGGCAAAACGACTGCTATCAATATCATGACCGGCATGATAAAAAGAGACAGCGGAAAGATTACCATCGACGAGCACAATATCGGAGATATGCCCGCCTATCTCGTTCCTGTGTACGGTCTGGTTCGAACATACCAGACAATTCGTCTGTTTAAGAGCATGACTTGCCTCGAAAATGCGATGATGGGTGCGATCGGCGTCGGGATCGGGCGCCGTGCGGCTTCTGAGATCGCGGGAGAACTGCTGGAGGAAGTCGGCCTGGGGGAAAGCATCGGCCTCCCTGCGGAAAGGCTGACTTTCCGCGATCAGCGGCTTCTCGAAATAGCGCGCGCCCTGGCGGCCAGCCCGAAATTCCTGTTGCTTGACGAACCGGCGGCAGGGCTCAACGAAGAGGAGACAGATATGCTGCTGTCTCTTCTTAAAACGCTTCCGGGAAGCAGAAATATCGGTATTCTCATCGTCGACCACGATATGCGGCTCATCATGAATCTCTGCAACCGCCTGCAAGTCCTCAACTATGGGCGCACCATCGCGGAAGGTCTGCCGAAAGACGTTCAGAAAAACCCCGAAGTCGTCAATGCTTATTTAGGAAGTACCGCATCATGAATAAATTATGGAAGACAAAAACCAGCGTGGTCAATCCTGAGAGCGAATCGCCCGCGCCACAGGATCTCATTCTGCAGGTTTCAGACCTTGTGGTCAGTTACGGTTCCATTCAGGTCCTGCATGGAGTTTCACTCGATATACGCCGAGGCGAACTCGTCAGTATCTGCGGCGTGAACGGGGCCGGCAAATCGACTATTCTTAAATCGATCGCCGGTATTTTAAAGCCTCGCTCCGGATCTGTCTGTTTCAAAAATATGGACGTCACCGGCAAGAAACCAGAACAGCTCCACAAACTCGGCATCTCGCTCGTCCCTGAAGGCCGGGATATTTTCCCGACGCTGACCGTCGAAGAAAATCTCCGGATCGGTTCTTTCGGAAGACATGAACCGAAGCGTTACGCGGAGGATCTTGAAGACTTTTTCCATCTCTTTCCCATTTTGAAAGAGCGTTACCATCAGGCGGGGGGATTGCTCTCCGGCGGTGAACAGCAGATGCTGGCGATCGCAAGAGGCCTTATTTCACACCCCGACCTCCTGATGATGGACGAGCCTTCTCTCGGGTTGTCGCCAAACAGGGTTGATCAGATTTTCGACCTCATTTTGGAACTGAAATCGCGCGGCATCACAATCCTTCTCGTCGAGCAAAACGCCAGCCGTGCTCTGAGAATTGCCGATCGCACCTACCTGTTCTCCAACGGCAGAATCGAGTACGCGGGGAAACCGGACGAGATGGGCAGTGAAGTCGATATAACCTCCGTTTACCTCGGAGCAAAAGAAGGAGGAATGGCTTCATGAATACGGATATTCTGATTGAATTTGCCATCAATGTCCTCAGCATGGGCAGCTTATACGCCCTGATCGCGATGGGCCTCTGCTTTGTCTTCGGCATTTGCCGGCTTATTAACTTCGCGCACGGCGAGTTTATCACGGTGAGCGCTTATACGCTCTATTACCTTGGCACCTTTACGAACATTCCGTGGCCGTTCGTCTTCCTGCTGGTGGTGATTGTCGGCCTTGTCGTCGGGTATTTGAGTGAATTGATCGCGTACCGTCCTTTTCGCGGCCGGTCGCTCGACGCGCTACTCGTCACATCATTTGCGATCAGTATTATTCTGCAGCGTTTATTCCAGCTCGGTATCAGCCCGCGATCCCGTGCCGTGCCTGTCCCCGCCTATTTCAATATGAACGTGACGCTCTTCGGCGTGATCACGCCGCTTCGCAATCTGCTGCTGGTCGGCACAACGGTCATTCTGCTGGTTGTTGTGATGCTCATCATGAAATACACACCGCTCGGTATCGCGATGCGCGGCGCGTCAGAGGATTTTGTCACAGCCCGCCTGATGGGTGTGCCCGCCAACCTTGTCATCTCTGTCGCTTTTATCATCAGCGGGCTCCTCGCCGGTGTCGTCGCCGTGTTCTGGTCCGCTCGCACAGGATCGGTGGAACCGCTGATGGGCGCGACTCCCCTGCTTATAGGGTTTATTTCCATTGTCATCGGCGGTATGCACTCGCTGCCGGGCTCGGTTGTCGGCGGATATGTCTACGCGCTGATCGCCAACTTGCTGTCGTTGACACTGCCTTCCACTTTGCTGTCATTCCGTGACGCGATCATGTTTGTCATTGTCATCTCATTTCTCATTTTGAAACCGGAAGGACTGCTGCGCGGAAGCTATCAGGAGGAGCGTGTAGGATGAGTACTCACCGTCACTTTTTATCGAATTGTGAAGCCGCTCCGGCGGCGCGTCCGCAAAGCACAAGTTCCTACTTCAGCTTTGCAAACAAATGGTCTACAGTCGTGCTGCTGATCTCCGGGCTGGTGGCTATCGGAGCCTTTATATGGTGGCTCAATATCCCTTTTATTGAAGATATTTTTACATCAAGCGCGATCACGCTGACGATGGTGCTCGGCTTCCAGCTGTATATGGGTAATTCGGGTATTTTGAACTGGAGTTACATCGGATATGCCGGTATCGGCGCCTTCGCTTCCGCTATATTTTCCATGGAACCGGCGGTAAAAACGATGCAGATACCGACCATGTATCCTTTTTTGATCAAACTCCATCTCCCCTTTTCCCTCGCCCTGATCGCCGGCGCCCTGACGGCCATGGCTGTGGCCGCGCTCGTCGCATGGCCGCTCATGCGTCTCTCCGATTCGGTAGGCGCCATCACGCAGTTTGCCTTACTGATCGTGTTCAATGTCGTGCTGTCGCAGTGGTCGCAAGTTACAAACGGCCCGCGCACATTCACACTGGGCGGTCTGCGCTATACCACACTATGGGTCGCCCTCGGCGTCGCCTCGGTTGTGCTCGCGGCTGTTTTCTATTTCAAAGAGTCGCCCGTCGGTCTGAAGCTTCGCGCCACGCGCGATGACAGGCACGCCGCCCGCTCAAGCGGCATCAACCTTGTCTCGACCCGCTACATCGGATACATCACAAGCGCCTTTATCGGCGGGCTTGCCGGGGGATTGTTTTCCCACTACATCCTTTCCATCACTGCCGCCTCCTTTTACCTGCACGATCTTTTCGTCATTCTTTCCATGCTGGTGATCGGCGGCTCCATGTCAGTATCCGGAGCTTTCTTCGGAACTCTGCTGGTCACGCTTGCCCGTCAGGGGTTGAGGCAGGTAGAATTGGGATTGACGAGAAGCGGTTTTGAGGCATCCGGCGCAACTGAAATTGTTTTGGCGATTCTGATGATCGTCTTCTTAATCTGGAGACCGAACGGTATTACAGGCGGCGAAGAACTGACCTGGAACAGTATCCGGCGCCGCTTGAAATCCTTCACCGGCAGAAAAAAACAATCCGCAAAGTCTCAGCAACAGGAGGATTAGAAATGAAAACTCTCGAAAACGACAAGGTGTTCTACGCCTTTTCACCGGACATGACGCCACAGTTAACTGTCAAACAGGGCGAACTCTTTCTGCTTGAGACGCGCGACTGTTTCGCCAATCAGCTGTGTTCCAATGAGGATACGCTGGAAGAGCTCGATTGGGACAGGATCAACCCCGCCACCGGCCCGGTCGCCATTGAAGGCGTAAAAGCGGGTGATATGGTTCGGATTGATATCAAGAAAATTGAACTGAGCGGCCGTTCGGTAATGACAACCATCCCGGGAGCCGGTGCAATCCAGGGGATCAGCCAGTTTTCGACGCGGGTCTTTGACAACAGCCGCGGTACACTTTTAGTTGAAACGGCTAAAGGCACGCTTGAACTCCCCTTGAAGCCGATGATCGGAGTGATCGGCCTCGCCCCTCCGGAGGGGAGCATTCCGAATGGAACTCCTGGGAAACACGGCGGCAATATGGACTGCAAACTGATCGGCGAGAACACCTCCCTTTATTTGCGGGCATCTGTTGATGGAGGGCTGTTCGGGTGCGGCGATGTGCACGCATTGATGGGCGACGGGGAAGTCCTCGTCTGCGGGGCCGAAACTCCCGCCAAAGTGACACTTGCCGCGTCGGTTGTTGAAGCAGCGCCACTCCCTGTGCCGTTTCTGGAAACAGACTCTTTATTTGTGGCTATCGCGACCGCCAGGTCGGCAGAGGAAGCCTTTAAAACGGCCATCGACCACATGTTCTCCTTCCTGATAGAAACCGCCGGCTTGGAAGAAGGGGACGCCGGGCGTCTGATGACACTGGTCGGAGAGCTGAAATTCTGCCAGGTCGTCGATCCTGAGGTCACCATACGCTTTGAATTCCCGAAGTCTGTTCTGGCGGAACTCGGATTCCCGGGGATTACTCAGTAACCGCTTATCGGATGGTGATTCACCTCATTTGAACAGCCGGCGGGTACACCGGCAAATAAGGGTGTCTCTCCACACTTTTCAAGTGTGAGGAGATACCCTTTTAGTTTTCCGCTCTTTTGAAACGAAAATCCTTATTTTTCTCTCCCTGTCCCGCTTTTCCGGAGAGCCCCGCGTATTCTATAGTAGGAGCAGGAGGTAGCCCATGCGCAGGGAACAGGATATCGCTGAGCGCGTCTGCGCCGCGAGGCAGGATGACGAGCTCGCAGAAGAATTGATCAGCCAGTATCTCCCCTTTATCCGCGCTGAGGCGGCTCGCTACCTTGGGCGCATCTGCACGGAACAGGATGACGAACTGAGTATCGCCATGATCGCGTTTCACGACGCAATGAAGAGCTATCAACGTGAGCGTGGCGCCTTTATTCCCTACGCTTCGCTCGTCATCCGAAACAGACTGACCGATCACGGCCGAAAAGAACAAAGACACCGGACGACCGTTTCTCTGGATGCCGCTCAGCAGGATGATGACCTTCCCCTCTCTGACGTTATCGCATCCGAAGGACAGGATCCTTTACAAAACGAAAATCTAAAGGCCGCCATCGCAGAAATCATTGAGTTTAAGAAACAGCTGAGCGATTACAATATCACGCTCCTGGAGCTGACGGAACAGACGCCGAAGCAGCAGCGCAGCATGGATATATGCAAAAAAGCCCTCCTCTACATTCTCGGAAACGGGGAGTTATTCCACCGGATTATCGAGACAGGGAAACTACCCCTGAAAGAGATAGCCGGCTGCGCAGGATTACCGCGAAAAACGCTCGAGCGTCACCGCAAGTACCTGATTGGAATCATGATCATCTTCAGCAACGGTTACACTTTGATGCGCGGCCATCTGAAAGAAATGTTAAGGCGCTAGAGGTTAGAAGCAATATGAACTACATCGTGTTGGAAACTCAAAAAGAATCCGCTGTCGTCCTGGATGAGGAAGGCCGCTTTCTTAAAGTGCTGAACGACGGATACACCGTCGGGCAGACAGTCCCGAAGGTCACGCCCTGCCACGCTTTCACCGAGGGGAGCGTACCGAAAAGAGTGTGGCTTCAGCGCGTATCGGCCGCCGCCGCGTGTTTTATCATTGCCCTTTTCGCCTATTTCCAGATATTCGAACGTCCGATCGCGGCCATGCGTCTGAAAATCAACCCCGCGTTCCGCATCGAATGGAACCGCCGCGAAAAAGTGACGGGCATCCGGGCAGAAAATGAGGACGCGGTTTCAATCCTTGAAAACTATTCAGGCAAACAAAAAAGCCCCTCGACGGTTACGCGGGAACTGATTGAGTTATCCGCGCGACACGGTTATCTCAAGGAACACGGTTCTGTCACAATTCAGATGGGGTTCGGTGACCGCGATTCCACCCGGAGCGTATGGGATGATCTTGAAAAGAACCTAAAAGAACAAACCGCTCATTTGGGTATGCTCACCATCCATATGGAAATGAGCGGAGGACAAAACGCGCCGGTACCAACGACGCTGTTAACATCGGCAAGTGAGCCTCCGGAATCCGGCTCTTCCGTGGAAACTTCCAGCCCTACTGCAGATCCTGGTACTTCGAATACCGTTCATCCGACTGACGATGATGACGACGATGATGATGACGACGACGAAGAAGACAACGACCATGATCCGGGTGATGATCCGGATGACGACACGGATGACGAAGATGCCTGACGCGAACACGTTGGCAGCGATTTCCAGCAGAACAGCGCGTCTTTACGATTCATGCGGCCCCGGTTTTCCGAATGTTCACCCGCATTCTTTAACAGAAAGATAACTTGCCGGGCGGCATGCGCGGCCCTCCTTGAAGGAAAGAGGTGATCACATGAAACGAATGAAGTTAATAATCGCACTGGTAATTGTCGGGTTAATTTTCAGCGCAGCGATATCTTACGGCACGACTAACGCGAAGGAGATTACCGGGGAACAGGCTCTCTCTATTGCTTTGCAGCACCAGGGGCTTCAGCCCGATCAGGTAACAGGCTGCGAGATCGAGTACGAAAGAGAGAACGGGATGAATGTCTATGATATTGAGTTTTTCTGCGAGAACGTGAAATACGATCTCGACATCCACGCAGAGACCGGTGAAGTGCTGGATGTTGAAACGGAACGGCACATTCCCCGCCCTTCCGATCCCGCCGCCTCGGACGTAACGGCGCCTGCCACGGAAGAACCAGCCGGTTCAATCAGTGAAGCAGAAGCACTGCGGATCGCTATGGAACATCTCAAGGTTTCACCCGATCAGCTGTCGATGATTGATATCGAGCGTGAGATGGAAAACGGAAAAAAGATCTACGAAGTTGAGTTTGTTTTGGAAGGAACAGAGTACGAATTTGATATTGATGCCATATCCGGAAGAATTCTGGAAATCACAACCGAGACCTATTTAGGCCAAAGTGAAGATACGACAGCTTTTGACGACGATGATGACGATGGCGACGACGACGAAGACCCGGATGACGACGAAGACCCGGATGATGACGATGATCCTGACGACGATGAAGACACGGATGACCACGAAGACGACGACAAAGACTGAGGTCCGGGCAGGACACAAAAGGACGGTTCTTTCACCCGGTTGAAAAACCGGACGAAAGAACCGTCCTTGCTGCTTCTCTGTTACTTTCCCCTTACGGTTTCAATAGCCCGCCAATCAGAAAAAGGTGCTGCGGCAGATGGCCTTCCTTCTCCCAGATCAGCTTCTCGCCAAAGTATTTTTCGACGGCTTGCACAACATCGCCGCCCAGCGCCTCGATGGAATAGCGGCATAGATGCGGGTTGCGGCAGGGCAGATTCTGAAGGCGGGTGCATACAACGCAGATTTCGCATTTGCCGGCTGAAAGTGCCATGCTGCCGGGGTGCTCTGCTTCAAGCGCCAGCAGTTCCATGAGAAGTGCATGTTTGAATGGCGCGAGCAGTTTGTTGCAAACCATCGCCACTTCCGCTTTCTGGAACGTTTTCTCCCTCAGATCCTGAGGGACGATCACCTTTTTACCGATGAGAAGCAACGATTTATATGATTTCCAGATGTCTTCAGACGAAAAATCGTAAGGCGGACAGGACCAGGTTTTGCCATACGTCGGACAAGCCTGACAGCAGCGCAGGAACCTGGGTACATCAACACAGGTTTCCATGAACTCCCGTACCGAAACATCTTTCCGAAATGATTCAACAGAACATCCACTCATATCAATCATATTTCTTTTTTACCACAAATCCGCCGCAATAGGAAGACTTCTCGCCATCTTTCCGGCGATAAGGCGGCCTTTCTGAACAGTCTGTTGAATTGACGCGGTTATTTTCTGACGGTCATTTTCTGCGAAAAGTTCCACTAATTTCTCTATTATGCTACAATATATTTGTGAAGTTCTATTCAATTTTGTGCATATCAAGCAGCAAAATGAATATCATGCCGTTACAACGTTATCAAATGGGAGGTTTCTATGGAAGAAAAAAAATTTAGCGAGCGTTCCATTTGGAAGGACGCTCAGGCGATGTTGGAAAAAGCTGATAAGGAGGGCGTGCAAACCGTTTGGGACCGCAGAGAACTGCAAAACCCAGGCTGTACTTTCTGCCAGGGCGGCACGTCCTGCCACATATGCAGTATGGGACCCTGCCGTGTCATAGAGGGCAAAGTAGGTAAATGGCAGTACGGCGTCTGCGGAGCAGACGTACATACCATTGTCGCGCGCAATTTCGGACGGTTTGTCGCCGCAGGCAGCGCGAGCCACTCTGACCATGGCCGCGACCTGGTCGAGACATTATCAGAGGTATTATCCGGCCAGGCGCCCGGATACAGTATCAGGGATGAGGGAAAGCTGCGGGCTCTGGCGGCGGAGCTGGAGATTGAAGGCGCTCAGGACAGGCCTCTCTATGATGTGGCCGCGGATCTCGTTGACGAATTTTATGACAACTTCTCTTCCCGCCGCAAGGAGGTCAGCTTTGTTAAGCGTGTCCCTGAACAGCGGAGAGCGATCTGGAAGAAATATGGCATGACACCCCGCGGGATTGACAGAGAGATCACTGAAATGATGCACCGCACGCACATGGGTGTGGATAACGATTACGCCAGCCTGCTCCTTCACGCGGCCCGCACGTGCCTCGGGGATGGCTGGGGCGGCTCAATGATCGGCACGGAGATCTCCGATGTGCTGTTCGGAACGCCGGAACCGCGCATGTCGAAGGTCAACCTGGGCGTTCTCAAAGAAGACCACGTCAACGTCCTTGTACACGGACATAACCCTGTCGTCTCCGAAATGGTTCTGGCAGCCTCCCGCGACGAGGATCTTCTGAAAGAAGCGGTCTCCGCCGGCGCCAAAGGGATCAATGTCGTCGGACTTTGCTGTACCGGTAATGAACTCCTGATGCGCCAGGGTATTCCCCTGGCGGGCAACCATCTCATGACGGAACTCGTCATTGTCACAGGTGCCGCCGATGCCGTCGTTGTCGATTACCAGTGCATCATGCCCAGCCTGGCGAGAATTGCGCAGTGCTATCACACCGCGTTCTTCACCACATCTTCAAAGGGTCGTTTCCCGGAGGCCACCCATGTGCCGGTTGAACCCGGGAATGCCCGCGAACAGTGCCGCCTGATTGTCAGGAGCGCGGTACAGGCGTATACGAAACGTGATCCCCGCCGCGTCCTTATCCCGGACAAACCGGTTGAAATGATGTCGGGCTTTTCCGTCGAGGCGATCACCAAAGCGCTGGGAGGATCCCTGCAGCCCCTGCTGGATGCTATCGTATCGGGCCACATAAAAGGGATCGTCGGTGTTGTAGGCTGCAACAACCCGAAGATTAAACACGACTCCGCCAATGTCGCGCTTCTGGAAGCTTTAATCAGGAGAGATATCCTCGTGGTCGTGACCGGCTGTGTGACATCCGCTGCCGCCAAAGCCGGCCTGCTGGTGCCGGCGGCAGCCAGAGAGAAAGCCGGCGCCGACCTAGCCGCCGTTTGTGAATCACTCGGCGTACCGCCTGTGCTGCACATGGGAAGCTGTGTCGATAACTCGAGAATTATCCATTTCGCGGCGCTGGCGGCAAAAGCGCTTGGTGTCGATATCTCCGATCTTCCCGTCTGCGCATCCTCTCCCGAATGGTATTCCGAGAAAGCGGCGGCCATCGGGCTTTACGCCGTCACCAGCGGTATCCCTACACACCTCGGTCATCCTCCGATGATTCTGGGGAGCAGCAAAGTAACGCAGCTCGCCGTTTCCGGTCTTCAGGATCTGGTAGGCGCGCACTTCTTAGTCGAAGGAGATATGGAAAAAGCCGCCGATCAGCTTGAAGGCATTATCCTCGAGAGAAGGGAGAAGTTAGGTATTTAGGATTCTCAGTGAGGCATGACACGCGCGGTATATCCGGAACAAGCCGCGCGCATACTGTTGTTAACACATAAACCGGCAGCCGGCGATCTATTCGCTATTATTGAAAAGTCGAGGAATAGCTATGAAATACGCTGTTGCGGGAAAGGGAGGCAGCGGTAAAACGACCATTGCCGCCTGGCTTGGTGATTACCTGTCGCGCCGGGGAAAGAACGTATGGCTCATCGACGCCGACACCGCTCTGTCTCTTGGAATCAGCATGGGGCTGCAGCGCTCGGAACTGCCGACGCCCCTTATACAGGAAAAGGAACTGATCAATGAACGCATCGGAGAAGGCCTGATATCGCTCTCCCCGGATGTAACGGATTTACCGGAACGCCTCGCTGTCGACATCCCCCTCGGGTGTTCAGAAGACAAACCATCGTGTGAAAATAAACGGGGAATGCTCCGGCTTTTAGTGATGGGGACAGTCGCTCAGGCGGGAGAAGGATGCGCCTGCCGACCGAACGCCCTTCTCAAAGCTGTACTGGCCCATTTATTGACAACCGAAGATGACGATGTAGTAGTAGATCTCGAAGCAGGTGTTGAGCATCTGGGAAGAGGGACAATCGAAGCTGTCGATACTCTCCTCATCGTCACGGAGCCAAGTATCCGGTCGCTGGAGACAGCCTGTTTTATTTCGAGGCTGGCGAAGGAACTTGGCCTTGAGAAGCAGCTTCTGATCATGAACCGCTTCTCCGAAGAGCAGGAGCTGCCAGAACCCTATGCGAGCACTCTGCCCGCCGTCCGTATAAAAGTACCTTGCATGGCCGGGTTGACAGAAAAGATGCTCGACAACCCGTCGGTTTTGAATCTGCCCGAGCAGGAAAAAATAGACGAAATCATCGCGCAGATCGTGCGCAGCCGCTAATGATCATCCACCATGCCGCGGGCATTCCCCACCCGCGGCCTGGGAGAAGCTAGAACGCGTGACCGCCGGAGCTTCCGCCGCCGCCACCGCCACCTCCGCTGCTTTCTCCGCCTCCGCCACCGCCACCTCCGCTGCTTCCTCCGCCTCCGCCGCCGGATGATGAGCTTGAGCGGCGCGATCTCGTTTCCGATGTCATTGTCACTTTTATACCCCTGATAAAATCGGTCCTTTCACTGAAACCGGAGCCTTCAATCACCTGCTCCCTGTCGATCTCCCTGATCGACACTTTTCTCCTTCTGTTGACTGCCACAAACAGGAAATTCAGCAGGAGGCCGAGACATACGGCTATGAGCGCGTTTGTCACATGCCTCATCGGGGTGGATATTCTCCCTCCCTTCAGGATGATAAGAACCTGGTTGAAAGCCTCTTTGGCGCATTCAAAATACTTCTCGCCGGAAGCGTATTGATATATATTATCCGCCATCTCGTTCGACTTCGCGCTATTGATCAGCTTTGCAAACCGGCCGTCCGAGTAGAACTGAATCCTTCTGTTGTCCATGTCGATCAGGAAAAGAGTACCCGACTGGCTGCCAAATAGGGAGTTATACCTGCTTTTTGCGTAAGTCTCCGCCGTATCGTGGTTTTCGGAGACGGTGACAAAAGCGGCGTGCCCGTATTCTGTCACATGCTTCATATTCTCGAGCAGACGCTCCTTTTCCCCTTCTCCGAGAAGTCCCGCCGTATCATGGATCACAGCCATGTTGCCGTTATCGGCAGTGAATGTTAACCCTGCCGCCCCCTCCGCGAAAGCGGGAACCGCGGACATCAATACAAGCAAAAATGCGAGCAGCACCACGGCCACCCGTCTCCTTTTAATTTCCATGGTCCGCGCCCTCTCTTCTGAAGAAGTCCGGCACCGGCCTGGTGGTCAGATAGTTCAAATAATTTATCATTGAAATCATATTCGCCAGCATGCCGAAAAAACAGAGAATCGCCATCCCGTAATACCAATAATCGTACACGGGATTCATAATTCCTATCACCATCCCTGTCGCGAGTACAATGATTCCAATCAGCATCGGTATAAAAGCTGTCTTTTTTTCTATTTTTGCAGCTTTGCCCGACGTCTTCAGAAAGAGTCTGGTTTGGATCAGCAGCGCGATGGCGTAGACTATCGGGTTCATCAGGTTCCCGTCACGATTCAGTTTTCCCCATACGGGAAACAACGCGATCACCGCAACCAGGGTGAGTACAAACAGTATGCGAAGCATGCCGATTATTCTCCAGGATTTTTCCACTTTGCTATTTATCTGTTTTTCCTTCCCGGGATTCACGTTTCCCATGTCAAAAAGATGATTCTCCCGGTAGTAGATTTTCGAAATTTCGCGGAAAAAAACAGCCGTAGGTCTCGGGTGGAGTTGTCAGCTTATCCGAATAAAACCCGGCTATGTACGCTTCACTGAAATCTTCCTGCGCGGCTGTATTAAAAGGAGCGATCTCTCTGGCAATTCTGTCGTCGAATGAAGAGGATCCGTCGAAACGTATACCCTTGATGGTTCCGCCCGCTTCGGCGTCTATGTCATACTCCTCGTGGACATCCCAATCTCTGGTCGTATAGTCCCTTGTTGCCTTCAGATTAAACGTGTTGTCCGGGATATCAACCTCGTTTGCTGATAAGCCTGTTTTATCATGGTCGGGATTTTATTGACGGGCTCGTTTGCCGCATCTTTATCCAACGCCGCCTGATCCCCTCTTACGGAGCAATCTGCCCGACGCAAACATTGAGCCCCACTTCTGAAAAAGTTTGGAGAATTCCCTCTTCGCTGATCTGACGGCACGTCAATACAGCGTTGGAGCCACCTGCTGGATTCGAACCAGGTTATCCCGTAAGAGAAAATATTCGTCCATGATATTCAAGGATTTAATCCCTGTTTTTCATGGATGCAATCCTTGATTTTCATAGATTTGCATATTATAATCAAAAATTACAAGGAGGTGTATCGATTTGATTCCATATCGCAGACGACAAATTGAAGCCTACTTTCTGCAGGAAACACAGTATTATCCCGCGATTTTGATAACCGGTCCTCGCCAGGTAGGCAAAAGCACGCTTTTACAGCATTTGAAAGAAAAGAAAAGGGCCTATGTCAGCCTTGATGATCCTGCTTTGAGAAACTTGGCTCGATTTAGTCCGGATCTTTTTTTTGAGCGTTATCAGCCTCCTCTCATTATCGATGAAATCCAGTATGCGCCTGAACTTCTTCCATACATAAAAATGATCGTCGATACTAAGAATGAGAACAGTCTCTTCTGGCTCACCGGTTCACAGATTTATCCTCTCATGCGCGGCGTACAGGAGTCACTCGCAGGCCGAGCACGTATTCTGCAGTTAGATGGTTTTTCCAGAAAGGAAAGTCACGGGCAGGAACAATGCCCTTTCCCTCGCGATTTGTCCAGTATGATGCAGGAAGCCGCTGTATCCTTTTCTATTGCGGATACGGTTCTCCAAGGCTCCATGCCGAGAGTTCTTTTCCAAGAGGAGATTGATATCGCAGGCTACTATCAATCATACGTCGATAGCTACATCGCCCGCGATGTGCGGGACATTACGAATGTGCTGGATACAGGGCAATTTTTGCATTTTATAACTCTGTTGGCGACACGCACCGCACAGGAATTAAACCTGGCGAGCATCGGCAAGGATCTCGGTGTTGACAGTAGTACTGTGAGAAGATGGCTGGATGTTCTTTTAACGAGCGGACTGGTGATTGAGTTGCCTTCCTATAGCCGCAATTTAGGAAAGAGAATAATAAAACGCCCGAAGGTACATTTCAGTGATGTCGGACTGGCTGCTTACCTATGCTCTATAAGAACCGCTGAGGCCTTTGAATTGAGTCCATTGAAAGGAAATCTCTTTGAGAGCTGGGTCGTATCGGAGATTTATAAGTCCTATCGGCATAACGGAGTCGACCTTGAACTGTACTACTATCGCGACAGCAACCAGAGAGAGATCGATCTGCTGATTGAGAGAGATGGAAAACTATACCCTATAGAGATTAAACTCAGCGCCGACCCTTCGCATGCGAATAAAAACTTTTCTGTTCTGGCTCCGGAAGATTCTCGTATTCCCTATTACGGAGTGATCTGTCCAACGCAAACATTGAGTCCTATTTCTGAAAAAGTGTGGAGAATTCCTGCCTCACTGATCTAACGGCGTCGAATTAAGAAAGAATGCCCTGCGCCTCCGCGGCTTCAGATCCGTATCATGAGAGGATACCCGCAAGCGGGTTGGACCCCCTCGCGGCTGGATAAGCCGCCGCGGCGGATAACACATTATTTCATTTTTTCTATAAGCCTTTCATAGACAAGACGCGCGAAATCAATCACTTGCTCTTCTTCCGCCGGTTCATCCGGCCAGCCATCCGGGGAAACAGTCTTTAAAGTGATGTGCAAATTCACTGAGTCTGTCACCATGATGCCGATCGAATTTTCGCTGCTTATCACCGCGCGTTTTCCCGCAACCTCGATTTCGCGGTCATCCTCGCTGCTGAAAAAACTATTTACGGCAGCGGCCGCTTCCGGGCTGCCATAATCTGAGATAGTGATGGTGGCAGAGCCCTTCCTTTTTGATGTTTCCGTGTCATACAGAAGATATCGCTCCCAGTCTTCGTTCTCCGTGACAAAATGGGAGCTGCTGTCTTCCACGGTCACTTTCATACCGAAATACTCTGTCAGTTCCTCAACGGTGAAGAGATCGATGACTTTGGGCAATTCGCTTGACTTCTGCGGGTTTTGCTGCTCACCTGCAATGTTTCCCAGACCGAAAAAAACGGATTTGCCGGCGTCTGCCGACGAAGGCAGGGGGGTGTTCCAGTCGGTGGGAACATTGATCTTTAAGCGGTATCTCTCGGGGATGCCCGCCTGGAAATCGTCTGAATCCGTACTTTCCATTTGTTCCGAAGGCTCCTCTTTGCTCCCCGGTTCCGCAGAGGGCTCTGTCTTCGCCTCGGATTTTCTTTCGGCAATAGACTTGAAGAGTGATTCTTTGAAAGAACAGGCCGACATACTTACCAGAAGCAGCGCCAAAACAACCAGCACGAATACTCTTTTCATAGCTTATTCACCTCCCTCTGACACATCTTCCTTTTCGATGCGGCTCAAGACCATGAACGTTTGTACGCGTACGGGGCCGGGCGGACCGGGGAAAGCTTCAATGATCATGATCCCGCCTTTTTTGACGCGGGCAATGAATTTGTAACCAACGGGTGCGATCGGTTTCGGATTTTCAAAATACATGCGCCCGCCTCCCATATTCCGGTAACGGGTGATCGGAACGCGCGTTTCCATCACTTCGGAAACCTCGTACACGTAACCGTTGTCAAAACTCAGAATAAGCCGCTTATCACCGGTTATGCTTCCCTCCATGACTTCATCATTGGTCATCTCCATAGATATAGGATAATCAGGAGAGATCGCGGTCACGACTTCAAACAACCAATCGCCGACCATGTCTTCCTTCGTGTATTGTTCCAGCTTCTCCACTTCCTCTGTGTCGACATAATGGCCTTCTCTTACAAAAATGAGACCCTGTCCGGAAACATCGATCAGCCCGCCCGCTTGGTTCTCGAGCACAATCTCAATGCCAAGGGCAGGATCGAATTCCAACCAAAGGGTATCCGGCTTACCGTAGTCTTCATTTCCGGGCGTAAAAATGATATCACCGGTGAAGTCCTGATAGTCATTGTATAAATGGTACTGATCGCCCTCGATCTCCAGCACCCAGTCCGTGTCCACCTCTAATTGCCCGTTAATAATCCAAAAGCCATCATAATCCAACAGATCTCCGCTATAGGCATCGGGATGCGGGCGAGGACCGTAATGTGCTATTACGGCCAGCGGCGGTAATAGCAATATCGCCAACAAAATGACAAGAACCTTGATCATTTTTTTCATAGCGTCAAAGACTCCTTTCCTCTGTTTTTTAATTCTCTGCCTGAGGCCGCGCCTTAAGATACTCGGTGGTCATAAAAAGGGGTAATGGCTGTCGCCTGTACAGTGCCCGGCATTATTTTGCCAGGCGATTCTCGCTTTTATATTTTACCATGCCGCTGATATTCATAGCAAAATGTCTTTGTCGATAAAGCACTATAATCCGGATACTACTCCTTATCCGCCAGGCAAATAATCGAACGCCGTTAGCCATCTCTAATAGCTGCGAAGAATCGCCCTGCCCGCACCTGATACACCCAGGCTACACGCTAACTTTCTCATGCCCGGGCAAAGAAAAAGCACTGCCATTGTATCGTAATAGCAGTGCTTATGTGGCTCCCCCTGCTGGATTCGAACCAGCGACCCTTCGGTTAACAGCCGAATGCTCTACCGCTGAGCTAAGGAGGAATATAAATATCCGGCGAGGACCTAGTTTTCCGGGCTGTTGCCAGCCAGGTATCGTCGGCACGGGAGAGCTTAACTTCTGTGTTCGGGATGGGAACAGGTGTGGCCTCTCCGTTATACTCACCG
>JAKPXB010000009.1 GCA_029570375.1 Bacillota bacterium
TCAGCAAGAAGAGTGACGGAACCTTAGAAGCGAAGGTCATTGATCCGAAGCCGACAGATACCGAGTTCAACAACGAGTACAAGGCAAACGGCAAGTGGAAGCCGGTTGTAACGAAGAAGCTGGAAGGCCGCGATCTTGCCAAGGATGAGTTCGAGTTTGTCCTGAAGGAAGGAACAAAGACACTACAGACGGTTAAAAACGAAGCGGACGGCAGCGTACCGTTTGCGGAAATCAAGTACACGCTTGCCGATGTGTGCGAACACACCTATACAATCACAGAGACAGCGGGTTCCCTTGCGGGAGTCACCTATGACGACATGACTGTCACCTACAAGGTAAAGGTCACGGACAAGGGTGACGGAACGCTGGAAGCTAAAGTCATCGATCCGCAGCCGGCCGATACCGAGTTCAACAACGAGTACAAGGCAAGCGGCAAGTGGAAGCCGGTTGTAACGAAGAAGCTGGAGGGTCGCGATCTTGCCAAGGATGAGTTCGAGTTTGTCCTGAAGGAAGGAACAAAGACACTACAGACGGTTAAAAACGAAGCGGACGGCAGCGTACCGTTTGCGGAGATCAAGTACACGCTTGCCGATGTGGGCGAGCATACCTACACGATCAAAGAGACAGCGGGTTCCCTTGCGGGAGTCACCTATGACGACATGACAGTGACCTACAAGGTAAAAGTCACGGACAAGGGCGTCGGAACACTGGAAGTCAAGGTCATTGATCCG
Source organism: Bacillota bacterium (assembly GCA_029570375.1). Taxonomy (GTDB): domain Bacteria; phylum Bacillota; class Clostridia; order Saccharofermentanales; family DTU023; genus UBA4923. Next base: position 732 of record JAKPXB010000009.1, read on the forward strand.
AAGCCGACAGATACCGAGTTCAACAACAAGTTTGAACTTGGAGTGACGTTCAGCAAGGTGGATGCCGGCCAGGGCAACGAGCTTAAGGGTGCGAAGATCACCGTCTCTGGGACGGATGCGAACGGTCAGACCTTTACAGAGACATGGACGTCTGACGGCACGGCGAAGGTACTGAAGCTGAAGGCGGGCGAATACAAGATGGTCGAGGACCAGGCGCCGCTGGGCTATGACAAAGCGGCCGAGATTGAATTCAGAGTGAACCCCGACGGCACAGTTGAGGTGAAACAGGAAGACGGTTCCTATGTACCTGCTTCCGAGGCCAAGATCACCATGGTCGATGAACTGACAGAACGCGATGTGACGTTCAGTAAGGTGGATGCCGGCCAGGGCAACGAGCTCAAGGGCGCGAAGATCACCGTCTCTGGGACGGATGCGAACGGTCAGACCTTTACAGAGACATGGACATCCGACGGCACGGCGAAGGTACTGAAGCTGAAGGCGGGCGAATACAAGATGGTCGAGGACCAGGCGCCGCTGGGCTATGACAAGGCGGCCGAGATCGAATTCAAAGTGAAACTCGACGGAAGTGTTGAGATCAAAGAAAACGGTGAATGGGTCAAAGCCAAAGAGGCAAAAGTTCAGATGGTGGACAAATTGAAAACAACTCCTCCCAAAACAGGTGAACACTACGGCATAGACCAGTGGATCGGGATGATGTTCATATGGGCAAGCGCCCTGATGATGACCATAAGGAGAAAACTGCTCTCTTATAAGCAATCAAAATACTGAGTTTAGGGTTTAATAAACGATCGATGTACGCTGGTCTCCCGTGCTCGATCTGCGTGTAGACATAGCCATCAGATCTAATAAGCTTGTGATCTGCCCACGTTGGTCTTGTTATGTTGTTATGACTGACCCAGGGAAAAAGCACGTATCTAGGAGGGAGTCTCAGAACGTTGTCAACATGTTTTGGGACTCTCCTTTTATGCTCTTGGTGATCTGTTCCTCTGCTGCAAAACTTTACTACGAGCGAAAGACCTCTCAGCGGCGTGTACAACTAGGAGATCGATTGAATCAGCCTGGAGTATGATGGTGGAAAGGATTTGAGGGAGCAGAACCGTCATGTATTTTGATGAACACGGAAACAATGCCTGTCCGACGGTTGTGATGCTTCACGGCGCGTTTTTCGTGGAAACCTATGGAAGGCAGTATACAGTGGGCGAACAATACCATCTCGTGGTTCCCCATATAAAGGGATTTGGGAAAGCCGCTTCAGAGATTTTTGAAACAAACGCCGCCATCGTTGAATTAGTGGAACTGATAGAGCCGTTTGCCCCTGTATACCTGATTGGGTTTTCATTGGGGGCGCAGCTTGCGTTCAAGCTGGTATCTGAATACCCCGCATTTTTCAAGCGCGCGATCATTGTCAGTCCGTGGCTTGTCAACAAATCCCCTGTCCCGGACGAAATATTGAATGCCAATCTGAAACAGCTTTCGCAGATGAAAAACAGAGTGTTCTGCAAAATGATCGGGATAATGAATGGAATGCCCAGGAAGCAGAGAAACGAGCTGGCTGACGCGATGCAGCTGGTTTCTGAAGAAACAGTCATGAACTGCGTCGATAATCACATATCATTTGAAACCGTTCCGCATTTTGAACAATGCAGGGTGCCTGTTCTCGCCATCGCGGGAAGCAAAGAAAATGACGATATAAAAAACAGCGTCAGACGAATGGCGGATACTAACGTTTTCTGTGAATGCCAGATTTGGGAAAAAGCAGGGCACAACATTCCGCCTGTTTTTCACAGGCGATTCAATCAGGCGATGACAGCCTTCTTTGGAACAGACGGGTAAAGAGACGCAGGCGGCTATGTCGCCGCCGCGGACTATGTTGAAAGACGGCCTTCTGTCGAAGCACCGTCATGGATTTGAGCCGATCTCTCCGGAGAACCGTTTGCGTTTGTTGAACGGCTTTTTTAGAATATCGCTGTCAAGTGCAACCAAACGGAACCGTTTCCTGTTGTACAGGATGAAGGGAGTTCTTCCGGTGGATGATGAAAGGATTGTCGATTTATACCTGCAAAGAGACGAATATGCAGGTCTACGCTGCCCGCTTTAATTGATTAAGCGCATGGCAGTCGATCAGTTTCCCAGCTTGTTCTGTTGACGACAGGATCCAAAAGATACCGTTCTAAATGCTACCGGGGCTCTGCGGATGCGGGAACTGTCACACGCTGTTCGAAAACACGCGGGAAGCGCTGAACAACCTGGGGATCGCGGCGGAGCCGGCGTATGGAGAAAATCATCGCCTGCGGAGCCATGTCCATGCCCGCGCTGGTCGTCAACGAAAAAGTTGTCGCGTCCGGGAAAGTCCTCAAAGCGGCGGAAATCGAGAAATTGCCGCGGAAATAGGCGGCGGTTTGTTGTAATAACAACATTATTCCCTGAGCTTCCGTTTTATACTGGAACCGTAAAGATTACGGAGGTGCAGGGAAATGGTCAGACGAATTATCCACATCGATCGGGAAAAGTGTAACGGCTGCGGTTTATGCGCCAGTGCCTGTCACGAAGGCGCGATTGACATGATCGACGGGAAGGCGAGGCTGGTCCGGGAGAACTTCTGTGACGGACTCGGCGACTGTCTCCCCGGCTGTCCGACAGGCGCGATCACTTTTGAGGAGAGGGAAGCGCCCGCCTATGACGAGGCGGCGGTTAAAGCGAGCCTGCTCAAAGAGGCGCGGGAAAAGACAGCGCCGGCGCCGTGTCATGTGTCTTCTGGCGGCTGCCCCGGAAGCCGGATGATGCGCTTTGATCGGAGTGAGGGAACGGCTCCGGATATATCGCGTCAAGGAACAGCGCCGGACGTACAGCGTCAGGGGACAGCCTCCGGCGAATCCGTGTCAGGACTCGCTCAGTGGCCGTGCCAGATCAAACTCGTTCCGGTGCGCGCGCCGTTTTTTGACGGCGCCGGGCTGCTGATCGCGGCGGATTGCACCGCGTACGCCTGTGCGCAGATGCACGAGCGTTTCATGCGGGGCAGGGTGACGCTGATCGGCTGTCCGAAACTGGACGAGGGCGACTATACGGAGAAGCTGACGGCGATCATCCGGGAGAATGATATCAAAAGCGTTACCATCGTGCGGATGGAAGTTCCCTGCTGCGGCGGATTGCAGAGAGCCGCCGGGAACGCTCTCCGCAACAGCGGGAAGTTCATCCCGTGGCAGGTGGTCACCATCTCCAGAGACGGACAGATCATCGAATAGGAAGATCGGAAGGAAAGACAGCTTCGCCGCGCGCACTGACCTTTGTTGCCGCGGGACTGCCGATCGGCTGAGAGAGAGGCGAAATGAAAGAAATACCGGGGAAAGTATTCTCCATCGCGAAAGACAATCCTTCCATTCCCGGATGTACCGTGTCGAGAGAGATCTACGGCGGCGAGCGGAACGAGATCACTTACTTCTCGCTGGCGGACCACACGGATATCAGCGCGGAAATATACCCGTACCATAAATGGCTGATTGTCGCGGCCGGGCGCATCACCGTGTATGGAGCGGACAGAAACAGCATAACACTCGCCGCGGGCGATTCCGTTCTGACGGAGACAGAGATTCCCGTCGGGATACGGACGGAAAGCGGCGCTGTATATACAGAGATTTCAATCGGGAGGGAAGATCAGATGAACAAAGCAGTCAAAGCGGGCGAGGTTTTCAAACTGGCGGATCTGGTGCCTTACCGGGAAGGCCGGGTCGTGAATATGGATGTGGTTCACAACGACAAGATGAAGTTCGTTGTCATGGCGTTTGACGCCGGGACAGGGCTCTCGCCGCACGCGGCGCCGGGAGAAGCGCTGATTTTCGCGCTCGACGGTCAGGCGGTAATCCATTACGAAGGGGCAGAACACACGATCAGGGCGGGAGAGAATTTTCATTTCGCGAAAGGCGGGCTACATGCCGTCAAAGCGGCCGAAAGATTCAAGATGGCGCTGTTGCTGACGCTGGAGTAAACCGTCCTTCCTGCGAAAAAGGAACTGTTTTACATATATATTTTCGGTTATGACGGACAGCTGGGTGTACCGCTGCCGCGGCGTTGTTGTCCGGCGGAGGGTTGGTGTCTGCCGTGCTCACCGCTTCCCGCGCAAAGCCGATGCTTCCGGATACGGTTCCGGCATTCGCCGGAGGGAACATGCCCGCTCCTTTCGCAGGGAGACGGCTTCCCGTGCGGGCGGTCCGGGTGTCCGGTGAAATGAGCGCCCCCATCCTGGTCCATGGGAGCGGCCTCTTCCCGCAGGCGGCTTCCGCGCGACAGATAAAGCGCGCCGAAGGCAGACGTGAGCGGAATGCAGAAGACGCTGCCGAGGATGCAGAAGAGGAGCAGAAAGAGCTCGCGCGCGAGCAGCGTATCGTTCATGGCCTGCCCGAAAGTCCATCCGTTCCACGTGTACCAGAGCGCCATCGAGAGGCCGCCTCCTAGAAAGGCGTAAAACAGCGTATTGATGGTGGTTCCGAGGATATCGCCTCCCACCGACATCGCGGAGCGAAAGCGCTGAGAAAAAGTCTGGCTCGGCTGATAGCGGTCGGATTCCGCCATGAAAGAGGCGATTGCGACCGATGTGTCCAGAACAGTACCTATCAGGCTGAGCAGAACGACCCCCATAACCACGGCGATAAAATCAATGCCGATCAGTAAATCCATCCCGGCGATGCCCGGATAATCCTGCTTCGGGAAAGACCGGATATGCGTGCCGGGCATCAGCCAGAACAGCAGGACAGCCAGCAGCAGGAGAACGGAGAGCACAGAGATAAAGGCAATGAGCCTTTGTCTGCCTCTTTTGCAGTTTAAAGGAATATTGACCGCGGTGATCAGCACGGCGATCACGAGAGACGCGGGCAGCGGCAGCACGTTTTTCAGACAGAGAAAGATGAACAACACCAGAAAGAGCGCGTTCGAAGAGAGAGCCGCCATCGTACGAAGTCCTTTGCCGCGGCCGACGGCGAGCAATAGGAGAAACAGGGCGGCGGCAAGCAGAAGAAGGCTCATCGGGCGCTCTCCTTCGCGAGAATCCGGACGGAAAATCCGGTGGAGATCGGGATAGCAAGAACGATGCCCATGGCGGCTGTGATAAAGCGGGCTGCGTCAACTCCCACATAAAGCGAATAGAAGTGCAGCCAGTCGATGCCGTTGCGCGCTACGAGTAAAATCCAGGGGATCGCTGAGGCGATCGTCGTGAAAAACAGCACATTAACCATCGTCCCCATGATGTCAAGGCCGATTCGGCGCCCTGAGCGCCCCAGGTCTTTTCGGGTGATCGCCGGGTTCTGGTCGATCAGTTCCTGCAAAGAAGAGGAAATGGAAACACAGACATCCATCTCAGCCCCGAGCCCGCTGATCATGAGCTGTGCCCAGAAAATGCTCAACGCGCTTGTCTGGAGCTCCGAGTAGTTGATGCATTCCGGTGCAATACCGTCATACCCTGAAAGAAGGATGATCAGGGCGGCGAGCCCAAAAGACAGGACGAGAGAGGAAATCGTCGAAGCCAGCGCCGCCGCCGTTTTCTTTCTGAACCCCATGAAAAGGACGGGCGGGATCGCGGCGAATAACAGAACAGCAGCTGCCATCATCAGCATGAGGTCAATCTCCCGAAGCGCCCCTTTGAGTATAAGAAAGAAGAATACGAGATTGACGCTGACAGAGATGAACGCCATGACGCTGTGTTTTTTTCCGAAAGCCGCGAGAGCGCTCAGCACGAGCACAAACAGCGTGATGAGTGAGCGGTCGCGCCGGAAGCCGGTCATTCTGACGCTGGACGAATCGTCGCTCAGGAAAATCTGATCGCCTTCCTCTATTTTTTCGTCGAAGACGCCGGAAGAGGTAAAAGTATTTTCCAGCGCAATCTTTTCACCTTTCCTCTCGCCGTTCGTCCGGCGTGCGATAAAAGTCTGGTGAGCGGAATAGTCGTCCTCTCCTGAAAACCCCGGTGTCAGAACGGCTTTATCGTTCTGAACGGATTCAACGATCGCAAGCGGGGCGGAGTAGAGCGCGGCAGACTGGGGCAGCCCGAGCAGCAGAAAGACCGCCAGCGCGGGCAGACATAAGAAAAAAAGTCTGATCAGAATAGTCCTGGCTGCCATGCGCCATCCAATCAGTGTTTCTTGATTATATCGGTAGCCAACTCAAGCATTCGGACAGCCGTGTTAAAATTGTCGCCGATCAGATCGAAGACGGCGTCTTCCGATAAAACTCCGCATTTGAGATCGGAAGGGAGCAGGTTCTCATTTGACATTCTCACGTCTTCCAGAAACTGCGCGCTGCTGTAATAATCTCTCAGTGCGTGATACTCTTTCTGACTCAATTCAAAGTCGTCCAGCAATTGATTGAGCTGATCAATAAGCGCCTGATGCCTGTCGAGAATGCTCTCCATTTTCACAATCTTTTCGCACGGATTCATATTACTTTACCAATCCTTTCAGCTTAGGAGCGCCGCATCACCCGCCGCGCCACTGCTCAGGGTTTGCTTTAGGCTTTCTCGATGATTTTCAGAACTTCGCCGATATACATACGGTGCGCGTCGTCATTCGGCTTGTAATACTTCGCCGCGATTTCTGGTGGTATCAGGCTCTTGTCCAAAGTCTGCTGGTAGAGCTTGCGGCATACAAAGGCGGTTTCGGCTTCCTTATAGTAAACGCAGTTGTCAGAAAAAACCGGCGTGAGTCCGGTACCCTTCAGCCTGTCGCCTTCCCGGCCAGACCTGCTTCCCATCAGCAAGAGCTCTTTCCTGAATTTTTCTGAGAAAAAACAAACCGTGAACAGATCGTTCTTGTTCATGAATTCATAAGTGTAACGTAGCGGGTTGACGAATACTGTCAGAATCGGCTTCCCTTTCTCCGCGCCGCCCCAGATGGTTCCCATCGTTCCCCAGGCAATCGTCATCGAGTTGAAGTCGTCGCGCTTCCCCGCTGTGACGATCGCCCATTTTTTATCGAACAGGTTAAAAATGTCCGTTTTGAATTTTGAAGTGTCCATCGCTTATTCAATGCTCCTTAATCTATGATTTTGATTAAAGCACGGCGTTGAAGACGGTGCTCCCGTCATGCTTATGAACGTATGTTATGAGCCGGCAGGCGGCTCGTCCATCGAATGATCCTCGTCAGCTTCTTTCGGCTGCAAAGATTGATGTTTCAAAGCGTTGCGTTTTTTTACTTGTTCGCGCACTAATTTATAGATGGTGGCGGCAAAGGGAACGCCAAGGAGAACGCCGGCGATACCAGCCATCCCCATACCGACGACGACAGAAGCGAAGACCCAAATGCCGGGCATGCCGATGGTGTGGCCGACAACTCTCGGGTAAATAAGATTGCTGTCCAGCTGCTGAAGAATGATGAGAAATAACAGGAAGAGGAGCGCCTGATTAATGCTGTGCGGCGCGATCACGATAAATCCGACAGCTGCGCCGACATAGGAGCCGACAATAGGGAACAAAGCGCAGAATCCCACGGCCGATCCCACCATAGGAGCGTATGGAAAGCCAAAGATCAGCATCCCTATGGTGACCAGCGACCCGAGGATGAGAGCTTCGGTAAACTGACCGGCAAAAAAACCTGAGAAGGTATCGCGGGCAACAGACAGCATATGCTGGAGCCGCCGTTTTGCGACGGGATTGAGAAAGGCGGAGAAGAGCTGCTCAAATTGCCTGCTCAGCTTCTTTCTGTTCAGAACGAGATAGATGGCAAAGATGATCGTAAAAACAGTCGTCACCAATGCGTTTAACACAGATCCCGTGACAGAGAATAATGTGCTGCTGAAGTTGGAGACAAGGCCGACCAGTTTGTTCATCGTGGGGGAGTCCTGCGCGCCGGCATCTTTCAGAAAATTGCCAAGCCAGGGGAAATGCACGGCTTTCTCTTCGAGATAATTTATGACTGTTCGGTAGGTTTCCGGGAGTTGATTAACCAGGAGGCTGACGGTTTTGATCAGCTGCGGGATAATCAGGTACAGGACGAGCGCAATCAGACAGAGCACGATGATAACGGAGATAAGAAGAGCGATCGGCGTCCGCGCTTTCCGCAGGAATAGCTTCTCTGTTTTTGGGAATAACACGCGCTCAAACAAGTTGACCAGCATAGTCAGGATAAAAGCCAGAATCGCGCCCGCGATCAGAGGGGTCAGAGCCGTGATCAGCTTCCCGGTTCCTGACAGGACCCTTTCAGAACGCACCACTAACAAGGCAATGACGCCTGCAAGGATAATCATCTTGATCACAAATTGCTTGTCTTGCCGCAGTTTTAGTCTCATAGATGTATATTACCATGTGGCGGCATAAAATCCGATAAGATGAACGCGCATCCGAGCTGTGGGAATGAGAGAATTTTGTTTTGATTACCGTCCTTAAGTGTAGAATATAAAGGGTAAGTGTCTTTTTAGAACACGTTTAACGCAGTGAAGACGGCTGCGCAAATGCCAAGAATTCAGTTAATCGAGGAGGTTTATATCATGCAGTATCAAATCCAGGGAACGCCGCTTCCCGTCGTCATCTGCAACCTGGCTCCAAATGAAACGATGATTTGTGAAAGCGGATCGATGAGCTGGATGTCGCCCAACATGCAGCTGAAGACGCAGGCGGGCGGATTCGGCAAAGCGATGGGGCGCATGTTCTCGGGCGAAAGCTTATTTCTAAACCACTACACTCCTGTCGGTGGAAACGGAATGATTGCTTTTGCGTCGAGTTTTCCCGGCTCCATCCGCGCCTTTCAAATCACGCCGCAGCAGAGCATCATCTGTCAGAAATCGGCGTTTCTCGCTTCTGAAGCCACCGTTGAACTCAGCGTCCATTTTCAGAGAAAGCTCGGGGCCGGTTTCTTTGGCGGAGAGGGTTTCATCATGCAGCGCTTGTCTGGATACGGCGTCGCTTTCATTGAGATCGACGGTTCAGCGGTTGAGTACGACCTCGCCCCCGGGCAGCAGATGGTGATTGACACAGGTTATCTCGCGGCGATGAGCGAAACGGTGCAGATGGACATTGTAAGCACGGGCGGTATCAAGAACGCCTTCTTCGGCGGCGAAGGCCTGTTTAACACAGTCGTTACAGGACCAGGCCACATCATTCTGCAGACACATCCGTTAAGCGTAGTCGCGGGTGTTATCGGAGGCGCTTTTTCTAAGAAATAGCTTTCTTGACAAGCGCCAGTTCGAGAACTTCATCCATCGTGGATACAGGTGTGAAAGATAACCCTTCTCTCACCGTTTCGGGGATATCTTCAATGTCCCGCTCGTTGTCTTTCGGAATGAGGACGGAACGGATTCCGGCCCTGTGCGCGGCGACAGCTTTCTCCTTGAGACCGCCGATTTTCAGCACGCGGCCGCGGAGGGTTACTTCACCTGTCATAGCAATTTCATGTCTGACCGGCCAGCCTGTCAGGGCGGAAGCGAGTGCCGTCGCCAGTGTGATGCCCGCGGAAGGGCCGTCCTTCGGGATGGCTCCCGCGGGAACATGAATATGGATATCGCGTTCCTTTATTTTCTCCGGGTCTAACCCCAGAGACTGGGAACGGCTGCTCGTATAGGTGAGCGCCGCTTGCGCCGATTCTTTCATGACATCGCCGAGCTGTCCGGTGAGAATCAGTTTGCCTGTTCCGGGCATGACATTGACTTCAATCACGAGCGTGTCGCCGCCTGCCCAGGTCCACGCGAGTCCTGTGGCGACACCGACCTGATCCTCCTTATCGGCCATGTCGTATGAATAGCGCGGTTTGTCAAGCAGATCGATCAGGTTGCGGGGGGTGACGCGGAGCGACTGGCTTTTCCCTTTCTCCGCGGCTTCCGCGATGACAATCGCCGCGCGGCGGCAGAGCCGCGCTATCTCCCGCTCGAGCTGCCGGACGCCGGCTTCTTCCGTATACCCCTGAATTATTTTGGCGAGAGCCGGGCGCGTTACCTGCAGATTGGCACCGGTAAGCCCGTGCTGTTTGCGCTCGCGGGGCAGCAGATGATTGGCGGCGATTTCGATTTTTTCCGCCTCTGTGTACCCGGATACCTCGATAATTTCCATGCGGTCGTAAAGTGCGGAAGGAATTGTCTCAACGGTATTGGCTGTTGTGATGAACAGAACTTTGGATAAATCGTAGGGGATCTCAATATAGTGATCGCGGAACGAGTTATTCTGCTCGGGGTCGAGTACTTCCAACAGGGCAGACGAAGGGTCCCCGTGGAAATCACTGCCCAGTTTGTCCACTTCATCGAGCAGAATCAACGGGTTATCTGTGTTGACATGTCGAATAGCCTGAATGATGCGCCCGGGCATCGATCCGACGTAGGTCCTCCGGTGGCCGCGGATTTCCGCCTCATCGCGAATACCGCCTAGGGAAAGGCGGTGGTATCGGCGGCCGAGCGATTCCGCGATGGCTTTGGCGATCGATGTCTTACCTGTGCCGGGAGGTCCGACGAAGCAGAGGATCGGCCCGCGAAGCGCGGAGTCGCCCTCCGACTCGACAAGCAGTTTACGGACAGCGAGATATTCCAGGACGCGCTGTTTGACTTTGACCATACCGTAGTGGTCGCGGTCAAGAATGCGCCTTGCTCTCGTCAGATCGTGGCGTTCGGGTGTGATTTTCCCGAAGGGAAGTTCGAGCAGCGTCTCAACCCATGTTCTCTGCGTCGCATACTCGGGAAAGTGCGAAGGCAGCCGCTCCAGGCGGTCAATCTCTTTCTCAATCTTCGGCTTATACTCATCCGGGATGGATGAAGCTTCAAGCTGCTCCCTCATGTGGCCGAGATCGTCATCGGTTTCACCCTCTTCGCCGAGTTCCTCCTGAATAACCCTGATCTGCTCGCGCAGGTAGTAGTCTTTCTGGTTCTTCTCGAGCTGCGCCTGCACCTGGAGCGCGATCTTCTGTTCGAGTTCCGCGAGCTGAATCTCGCGATGCAGAATTTTCAGGACCATCTGGACGCGGTCGAGAACGATAACCGTCTCCAGAATCATCTGCTGCTCGTCGAAACGGATCGGAAGCTGCCCTGCGATGACATCCGCGGCATGCCCCGGATCCGTTTCATTACGGACAAGTGTGACCGCTTCGGGCGCTACACGATCCGATATAGCGGCATAACGCTGAAACAAATCGACCATGAGGCGCATGGACGCGTCCAGCATCGGCGTTCTGTCGGGCATGGCAGAAGGCAGAGAAGAATAGCGGACCTCGTAGTGAGAATGATTTCTCACATAGTCCTCAATCTCGACCCGCTCCAGACCGTATACGAGTACTTTCAGTGTGTTATCAGGCAGCTCCAGTACCTGACGGACAAAAACGCGCGTCGCGACGCGGTTGATCTGGTCCGGTTCCGGCCACATCGCGTCGAGCGACATCTGACTGGCGAGGATCAGCTCATGCCGTCCGTTCATCGCGTGTTTTAGCGCCTGAATTGATTGTTCTCTGCCGATATCAAAAGAGAGAAGAACACCCGGATAAATCACCATGCCGCGCATGGGAACCATAGGGAGCACACCGCCTGTCGTCCGCTGAGTGTGACGCGCGAAGCGCTTCGAAGAGCGTCCCGAACGCTTAAGGGAATACTCGGGTTTTTCCCCTTGGTTTGCATGCGGAGAGGCGTCTGACTCATCATTGTTAATATAATCAGATGTATCCCCCTCAAGTTTTTTTTCATCTGTATCTATCATTCCCTCCTCGCCGGACGAGAGGTCGGTCTGGTTTTTCTCTTTGTTTTCCATATCATCATCCTTCCGGTCAATGTCACGCTCGGATTGTTTATCTTGAACATTTTTGTTGACAATGTCATAAGACAATAGGCGCGCGTGGTAAACAGATTCCTGCGTCTATTGTCAGTGATTCGATTCTAGATGTTATCGCCGAATCTGTCCATGATCTTTATCACATTTCGACGAACGGTGCGGAAGCGGTCCGCTTTTCTGTTGTTGTTTACCGTCTGTTTTCGCCACAGCGGCGGTTATTTTAACAACAGCGCCGGCAGGATACGCGGGAATCAGCCATTCCGTGCCGACAGAGCGGGGAAGTGTGGTAGAATACTTTAGCTTCTATGCACACTGTATATATTGCCAAGGAGGACGAACATGACGTCACAGAAGGTTCAGGAAGATAACAGAACAGTAAAAATCGCGGTTGAAGTGCCCGCTGATGAGTTTAAAAGATCGCTCCAGGCGGCTCACAGAAAACTCGCGAAGCACTTTCAGGTTCCCGGTTTTCGCAAAGGGAAAGTCCCTTATCCAATCGTCGTAAACCACTACGGTGAGAGCGTTCTTTACGACGACGCGATCGAAATCGCGCTGCCTAAAGTATATGAAGAAGTCCTTGATGAACACGAAATTCAACCTTTTTCTGAGCCTCGGTTCAATATACAGGAGATCGGCGGCGAAACCGGTCTGAAATTCGAGGTCAGTGTCGCGCTGAAACCGAGTGTCCAGCTTGGAGAGTATCAGGGGCTCGAGGCGTATCGGCCGGCTGTTGAAGTCGGGGATGACCTGATCGACAAACAGATCGAATCCGCCCGCATGCGTGTTTCACGCCTTGTCCCGGTCGAAGACAGAGCGATACAAAAAGGTGACCATGTCACCATTGACTACAAAGGACTGAAAGATGGCATTCCTTTTGAGGGCGGGGAAGCCGAGGGACACAAACTTGAGATTGGCTCCGAATCGTTTATTCCGGGCTTTGAGGACGGTTTGATCGGCCATCGGGTAGGAGATGAATTCGATCTGCCTCTGGTTTTCCCTCAGGACTACCACGCGAAAGATCTAGCGGGGGAAGATGTGGTTTTTCATGTGGTGATTCATCAGGCGCACGTGAGAGAGATGCCCGCACTTGACGACGATTTCGTCCGTGATGTCAGTGAGACAAGTGATACAGTTGAAGAGTACCGCAATGAAGTCAGAGATCAGCTGGAAAAAGAGAAAGCCGCGGAAGCTGACCGCGTATTTGAAGACAGCATTATTGATGCCATCATAAAGAATTCAAAAATCGAGTTGTCTGATCTGATGGTTGACGACGAAGTAGAGCGCGGAATCGAACGCCAGCAGAAACAGTTCTCCATGTATGGTCTCAATTTCGGGGATTTCCTGAAGTATTCAGGTCAGACAGTCGAGGATTACCGGGAAAAACAATCGCAGAATTCCCGCCGTATGCTCGAGGGGGCATGGCTTCTTGATGCGATTCGGGAGAGTGAAGAAGAGCGATTGAATGTCTCAGATGAAGAGTTCGAAAAAGGCGTCGCTGATGCCGCTGAGAAAGCTGGTATCGCGAAGAGTGTGTTTGAAGAACAACATCTGAAATCAGAACATGACCGCGAACACTTCCGCCACGACCTGGAGATGCAGAAGCTGCTTGTCTGGCTCCACGAAGTTAATGTGCCGACGGAGACAAAACCAGAGCCTGAGGAGTCTGAAGAGCACGCTCATGACGAACACGGCGGTCACGAGCACGCTCATGAGCACGGAGAGGACTGCGGCTGCGGCCACGATCACAATTGATCGGCTCACGGCTGACCGGATTGTTGAGACGGCGTAACGGAGACGGAAGAGGCAAAGAAAACCTCCGGGGGTAAACCGAATGATTACTTTTGACAAACAGAATTCCATTGACATGAACCTGGTCCCGATGGTCATCGAACAGACCAACCGGGGCGAGCGTTCGTACGATATTTTTTCGAGACTTCTGAAAGAACGCATTGTCATCCTGAGTGACGCCGTCAACAATGTTACGGCCAATCTGGTGGTAGCGCAGCTTCTTTTTCTTGAGGCGGAAGATCCGGGCAAAGACATCCAGTTCTATATCAACAGCCCCGGTGGTGAAGTGTCTGCGGGACTCATGGTCTATGACACGATGCAATACATCAAGCCGGACGTGCAGACGATCTGCATGGGAATGGCTGCCAGCATGGGAGCGTTCCTTGTGGCGGCGGGGACTAAGGGAAAGCGCTTTGCTCTTCCTAACGCCGATCTGATGATTCATCAGCCCTCGGGCGGCGCCCAGGGACAGGCCACCGATATTACAATTGCGGCCGAGTACATTCTGAAACTGAAAAAGAGACTGAACAAACTGCTGTCGGAGCATACCGGGCAGCCGGTTGAAGTGATTGAACGCGATACGGAGCGGGATACCTGGTTATCCGCCGAACAGGCGATTGAATACGGTCTGATCGACAAGATCATGAACAAAAGAGCGTAAAGCTTGATGTGAATACCGCCGCCGGCGGCACGCGAAGGGGAGTACCTATGGCTGATAGAAGCGACAACGACCAGTTTAAGTCACTGCACTGTTCTTTCTGCGGCAAAACAGAAGATCAAGTTGAGCGCCTGATCGCGGGTCCCGGTGTCTATATCTGCAACGAGTGCGTTTTGTTATGTGACGAGATGCTCAACGACGGCCCCGTCCTCCGCTCTCCGGGAGGAACTCCGGAGAAAGAGGAGATGAACCTTCTGACGCCGCAGCAGATCAAGGAACGGCTTGATGAGTATGTGATCGGACAGGACGAAGCGAAGAAAACGCTCGCGGTCTCTGTCTATAATCATTACAAACGTGTCTACGCTGACTATATCGACAAAGAAGATGATGGTGTTGATCTGGGAAAGAGCAATATTATGTTTCTCGGGCCGACGGGCTCCGGGAAAACACTTCTGGCCCAGACACTGGCCCGTATTCTCCACGTGCCATTCGCCATCGCTGACGCGACAGCGCTCACCGAGGCGGGCTACGTCGGAGAAGATGTTGAGAACATTCTCCTGAGGCTCATTCAAAACGCGGATTTCAATATCCCCGCCGCGGAGCGCGGTATCATCTATATCGACGAAATCGACAAGATCACACGTCGGTCGGATAACCCGTCAATTACACGTGATGTCAGCGGAGAAGGCGTTCAGCAGGCGCTGCTAAAAATTCTCGAGGGAACAGTGGCTAATGTCCCTCCGCAGGGGGGGCGCAAACATCCCCACCAGGAGTTCATCCAAATCGATACAACCAATATTCTCTTTATTCTGGGGGGGGCGTTTGCAGGCATAGACAAAATCATTCGCGACAGAATCGGGCGCAAGTCGATCGGGTTCGGGGCGGAGATCGAAGGATCGAACAAGATGGACGGCAAAGAGCTTTTCTCCCATCTGCTGCCGGAGGACTTGCTGCGGTTCGGGTTAATTCCTGAATTTATCGGCCGCGTGCCTGTTGTTGTCGCGCTGGAGGAGCTGGATGAAAAAGCGCTCATCCGCATCCTGGAAGAACCGAAAAACGCGCTGCTCAAACAGTACAGAAAACTGATGAGTTTCGATGACGTTGAGCTCATCTTTGAAGCGGATGCGGTTAAGGCAATCGCGGAAGAGGCCATTGCGCTCAATACCGGCGCGCGGGGACTCCGGACCATCCTTGAACGCCTCATGCTCGATGTCATGTATGATGTCCCTTCGCGCGGCGATGTCCGCCAGGTGATTGTTACGAAAGCGAGCGTGAAAAGCAGTGGGAAGCCGGTGTTTGTGCTGGCGGAATCCGCACCGGAACTTGAAGCGGCGAACGCCTGACGCCAGTATGGCGGGTAATGACCGAAAAGGCCGGAAATTCCGGTCTTTTTCTTTTGAGAGAATCTTATGCTGATGACATAAGCAAGGACGGCGGACGCCCTTAAAAAACAATATATGGAAGAAAGTAGTATCGACATTCAAGCGGTCTGTCAAGAAAAA
Organism: Bacillota bacterium; assembly: GCA_029570375.1. GTDB lineage: Bacteria > Bacillota > Clostridia > Saccharofermentanales > DTU023 > UBA4923. The sequence continues at coordinate 16,417 of JAKPXB010000009.1, forward strand.
AAGTGCGACGAAGGAAGAGGGGGACTGGAGTCGGCAGGCGCCGGTCTCTTCACGACAACACGCGACGGAACGCGTGTTGTGGTGAAACCTGTTGAGAACTGGGCCGATTTTAGAGTAGCCTTTTTGCTGAATCAGATCCACTCGCCCTATCTTCCTCGGTGTCTGGGTTGGTCTCCCGCGTGTTCCCGGGAATTTTGCGGGCCGGGCGGCGGGTACACCCGCATTCCCGGGAGGGGATCTGAAATAGGGCAGAGAGAGCGCGCGTCCTGTGCAAAGAGACAAGAGAATGGTACTCCTTTTCGACCGCTAGAGATATCGCAGCTGCCCGAGGATTTCTCCGATGCGGAGGTCTCCCTTTCCGGCGCGTTCTGCTTTGAGTGGATCGATGGCCGTCCGCTGCGGGAAATGGATAAAAAAGAAATAACTCCCACGTCGCTTGAGCAGTGGTTCAACGAGGTTCTTTCCGCCTTAACATGGCTTAATTATTGTGCGGGGGCTCCCTTTGCCCATCTGGATATTTCTCCCGATAATATCATCATTTCGCTTACCGGCGAAGCCGTTCCTGTCGATTTTTCCGGCGCACGAATTCTGGATAACGAAGCGTGGACCCCCGAAACATCGCGCGTTTTCAAGGATGGCTACGCCGCGCCGGAGATCTTTCTCGGCGATCTGCTGCCGGAGAGCGACTTGTTCGCGCTGGCGATGACAGTACTCTCCGTATGGCGGGATGAAGCCGCTTGCGCGATGAATCAGTCATCAATCCGCAGCGCGTTGAAAAGGCTTCCGGGAGAGTTCGCCGGACGTCTGAGGGCGTGTTTATCCGAGAATCCGGTATGCAGGCGTGAGGCGCTGAGCGATCCGTTCATGCATTCTATTTGGGCAGAAGCCCGCGGCATTGAGGGGAAACCGATACAACAAGGACGGGCCGACAGCCATCAACAGGAGTCGGTCATGGAACGGGAGAAAGAGGGCGGTAATGACAGACTCAGCTCTGTGTGTGAAAAGAGCACACTGACCACCGAAGGGGCGGAGGATCGCTGTCCTTATTCATTGAACACATGCCCATTCCTTGAGGTCGCTTATATTATCTGCGGAGAATAACCGCTATCCGGAATGATAGTTTTATTCTGGCGCCTCACGATGGTCATGGGGGACAGAAACGGATTCCGCGGTTAATGCTCGTCCTTTCTTCGTCTGTGCGCAATAGCGAATATGGTCAAAGCCGCTGCCCACAAGAGAATGAGGACTCCTCCGATGATGATATAAAGAGGAATTTTCGTCCCGTTTTCTCCGTCATGAGGAGATGTCGTCTGTTCGCTGGTGTCCGGAGAGGTTTTCGTCAGATCGTCAGACCTGCTTGTCTCAGGAGTCGTGATCTCCTCCTCCGTTTCAGTGATTTCAGTGGTTGTCGGCTCTTCTGTCGTTGTGGTGGTCGTCGTTGTGGTCGTCGTGGTCGTGGTCGTCGTGGTGGTCGTGGTTGTGGTTGTCGGAATTTCCTTCCAGAGGGCAACAAGGTTCAGGTTCGTAGAGGATCCATTCATCGGCGTGTTGAAATTCCATAAATCATAACCGCTGCCTGCCTGAATAGCCCAGCCCTGGAACTGATACTCCGCCTTTGTCGGATCGGCAGGTTTCTTTGCTTTGGCGCCTTCTTTCACCCACTGTATCGGCGGGACAGGCGTACCGCCCTTCGCGTCGAAAGTGACTTTGTACAGACGGACGGTATCGATTCTCCAGTTCGCGGCAGCTTCAGGCGTTTTCGGATGATCAGGATCCTCATAGCCAAGCGGTATCAGTTCCTTCGTCTTTCCGTTGAAAGTGAAATGATCCAGAGCAGATCCGGTGAAGTAATACCCGTTCTTCAGTTTAATGTAGAACTGGAACCAGTATGCTCCTTTCACCGCCTTGCCGGATGTTGCTTCTATCCATTCGCCTCCGCCGTCCGGCATCAGGAACAATTCGCATGTGAATGACGCGACCGCGCTCGACGGTGGGGATGTAATTCGGATTCCATTCAAAAACGCCGCGATATCTGTGCCCACATACAGGCCGCGGTCGGATTTTATGGTGAGTTTGTTGTATAAAGTTTCTGCGTGTACTTCAGAAGGAGCTGCAAACAGATACCCTGTCATCATGGATAGACATAATGCGCAGAAGAGCAGGCCCTTCATTATCCTTGTTGTCCGTTTCATTGCAGTTCCTCTTTCCTGTTCTGCCGGTGTCTAGAACAATTTACATGGGTGTGGCGCGCGGGCGGGCGTTCCGCGGCGTGAAGGCTTTTCAGCGACCGCGCCGCCTGTCTGTACGGATCATCTCTCTTTCAACATGTTACAATCAGTCGGCTCGCAATTCAATTTTTAATCAGAATCATTTCGCTGTTGTCTGACACGAAATCGTGAAAGGCAGGATCCGGCAGCGGAATCCAGTTAAATCTCGTCCTTTTTTCTCCGGTACACAACGGAATAAATAATCAGCGCCAGTATCCACAAAACAATCACCACGCCTCCGATGATAATGTAAAGGGGAATCTTCGCCTGGTCCTCTCCAGAGTCCGGAGACGTCGTCTGTTTGCTGACGGCAGGTAAGTCGGTTGTCATACTGATAGTTTTTGTTGTTTCGGTTGATGTGGTTGTTGAAGTTGTACTGGTTGTTGGTGCTGTTGTTGTTGTTGTTGTGGTGGTGGTCGGAGGGGGCAGCTTTGTCCACATGGCAACAAGTAGATAAGGAGCTATGCCATCAACGCGCTGGTTGAAATCCCAATAGTGGTTGAATTCCCCGTCTTTATAAACAGCCCATCCCGAAAACTCAAAACCCGCTTTTCCCGGATCGGTTGGTTTTTTTATCGTGCCGCCGTCCTTAACAAGTTGTTTTTCCGGAACTGGTGAGCCGCCTCTTGTGTCGAAAACAACTTGAAATGTTTGAGGAATCTCAATATTCCAGTAGCAGTTGGCCGTTGAAGAACCATCTTCCCATGTTTCCAGAATTCCACTGGCGGGTTTTCCGTTTAGGACTATGGTTAGTTTATCGCTTCCTGAGAAAGTTCCACCCTCCTTCAATTCAATCGTTTGAATCTCGAAACGATATTTACCCTCCACGACTCGACCAGATGTTACAAACACTTCAGGACTTCCATCGTCGGGTATATAGTACATACCGTATTGGACCATTTTTATTCTTTCCCCCCATGACGGTTCCAGAAAATTGAAGTTCTCGAAGTAGGCTCCGAGATCTGAACCGGCTTTTAATTTGTAGTCGTTTTCGATGACTAGCTGGGAGAAAACTGTATCTGCGCGCGAATCGGACGGAGCCGCGAACAGATACCCGGTCACAAGGGATAAACATAATACGCAGAGGATGGACCGTTTCCATATTTTCTTCGACCGTTTCATGGTGACTCCACCTTTCTTTTTTGGGTGCTCGCTTCGAAGCAGATCGTATTGTGCGGATGTCGCATGGTAATGGGTCAATCTTGTCCGACAGCGGCAGCGCGAATCAGGGCTGTCAGCTAAGGTATCTTTATCATACCGTATGTAGCTTTATTTGAGAATAAAAAGCCATATCATTCGATTAAATATGATTCAATCATGTGTTCCGGGTGCTCTTTTCTTTTTCTTCTTGTAGTTGCCTTGCTCCGAGGGGAGTGCGCAGGCCAGCCGCCCGCGGCGGATATGCCCTGGATAAGGCTTGCTCAGCGCAATTTCTCTTCCGGTTCTCAATGCTGTCGGCGATTCGTGCTAAGATAGACAAACGACCGGTATCGATTCTGAAGCGAGGAGACAAGCATGGCGAATATTTTGCGCGGGAAAGAAGTCGCGGACAAAGTGACGGAAGAGTTGCTTGAGCGCGTCGGACGGCTGACTGAAAAAGGCATTGTGCCGACACTGGCTGTTGTGCGGCTCGGCGCGCGCGAAGACGATCTGTCCTATGAGCGCGGCGCGTTGAAACGAGCGGAGAAAGCCGGCGTTGCCGTAACCGTGCGCGCGCTGCCAGAAGATATTCCGCAGAAAGCGCTTGAGCGGGAACTGGAGAGCATCAACCGCGACGCATCGATTCACGGCTGTCTTCTCTTCCGACCCCTGCCGAAGCATCTCGACGAAAAGCGAATCTGCGATACGCTCTGTCCGGAAAAGGACATGGACGGCATGACGACTGGGTCGATGGCGCGTGTTTTTACGGGGTTGGGTCCCGGTTTCGCTCCCTGCACGGCGGAAGCGGCCATGGCGATCCTTAAGCATTACGATATCCCGATAAAGGGCGCCCGTGCGGTTGTCATCGGACGGAGTCTTGTCATCGGCAAACCTGTTGCGATGATGCTTCTCAAGGAGAACGCGACGGTGACGATGTGCCATACGCGAACGGTCAATTTGCCGGAGGTGACGAGGGAAGGCGACATTATCATCGCCTGTGCCGGGGCAGCCGAAATGGTGACAGCCGGGTTTGTCAGACCCGGACAGACGATTGTTGATGTCGGGATCAATTTTACAGAGGGCGGACGCCTTGTCGGTGATGTCGCGTTTGAGGAAGTTGAGCCTGTCGTGGCAGCCATTACGCCTGTCCCGAGCGGCGTCGGCTCGGTGACGTCTGCCATCCTGATGCGGCATGTTGTGGAGGCGGCCGAAAGCCGATGGCCGGAGCTGCCCTGATAGACCGACGGCTCAGGCAGATCAACCGCTGTCAGAGCCGGCTGCAGGAGCGCAGATATTCTGTTGACGCGCAGGCGGTCCATTCAGTATAATCTGAATGTTATGCCTTAATAATAAGGACGAATGTCCTGTATGTGATTAGATACCTGAACGAGGGGGAATTATATGAGACGCACCTACCAACCGAAACGCAAGCAACGCTCACGCGAACACGGTTTTAGAAAAAGAATGAGAACGAGAGCCGGCAGGCTTGTCTTAAAAAGGCGCCGACTGAAAGGCCGCAAGATCATTTCGCTGTAGTTGATGTTTTCAGGGTCGGCAAGTGTAGATCGGTTGAAGCAAAATAGTGATTTTTCTCGTGTATATCGCAGAGGAAAGTACTACCGGGGTCAATGGATCGGGCTTCACGCCAGCAGAAGGCGGAGAGACACACGGCACCCTAATCCGCGTGTCGGTTTCGCGGTGAGCCGGACCATCCGCGGAGCGGTTCATCGGAACCGGGTTAAGCGGCTGCTGAGAGAGTCTTTTCGCTTGCGACATGTTGAAATCTTACCGGGCTTTGACCTCATTGTGACGAGCCGTTGGCAGCGCAAGGAAGAACCGGCACTGGCCGAATTGATTGTAGAAATGGACCGCCTCCTGTTAGAAGCGGGAGCCGGTTGTCAATCAGCGCGGGTTGTCGAAGGGTGAGACGGCTGACACGATGCAGAAATTGGCAGACAAGCATACACCACATGATCACGCCGTCGGTGCGCCTGTTTCCGTTTGCGCGGATCGAGGCAGACCTTCGGTGATCGCATCCGGCTTGTTGTATTTGATCAGATTCTATCAGCGTTTTATCTCGTCGGGGCGTCCCGGATGCTGCCGTTTCGATCCGACTTGTTCGTCGTATGCCGCGGAAGCGATCCGCCGGTTTGGAGCGCTCAAAGGCAGCTGTCTGGCGGTATGGCGGATTCTTCGATGTAACCCGTTTTGCCGGGGAGGGTATGACCCGGTCCCTGAAAGAAAATCGGTTAACCATTCCAATATCATTTGCTCAAGTGTTCGGGAAACAGCCGGACAGAAGGCAGGAAAAGAGGGAATATGACACGACTCATTCCAGTTCAGCTGGGACTTCTGGATCCGCTGTACTATATGTTCAGCTGGATTCTCGGGGGGCTGTATTCATGGCTGAATAACTACGGTTTAGTAATCATTCTCTTCACCGTACTCATCCGATTGATTCTGACACCGCTCGGATTGAGGAGTCAGCGAGGTTCGCTGCGGCAGCAGATGCTGCAGCCTGAGATCAATGAAATTAAGCGCCGGTACCCGAAAGACCCGCAGCGTGTGCAGCAGCTCACGCAGAAACTGTATAAGGATAACGGCATTTCCATGATGTCGGGCTGTCTGCCGTCAATCCTTCAGCTCGCGGTTATCTGGCCGATTATCTACATCTTCCGTGCGCCGCTCCGCTACATCACCGCTGTTCCCGTGCAGAACCTGATGAAAATAGGCCAGGTATTGCAGGGACAGGGATTGATGACGGAGGCGCAGGTTAAGAGTATCGCCATGATGGATATTCCGATCCTGAATGGGCTTCGAGATTCAGGGAGTGCGCTGCAGCAATCGGTTCAGGAAGGCTGGATCCGGCTGCCGCAGGTGATCAACACGAATTTCCTCGGTATTGATCTCGGCATGACACCTTCGTATAAACCCTGGGAATGGTTTGGCGCCAATTGGCAGGTTCAGCTTCCGCTGGTGCTGTTGATTATCATAACGATGCTGACATACTGGCTCCAGATGCGCATCATGCGCATGAGCACGGCGCGTCCGGAGAAAACGAAAGAAGAAAAAGCCCGTGAGAAGGCGAATCCGGCAAAACGCGGACAGAACCCCGACCCGGGAGCGGGGATGATGAAGAGCATGAATCTGTTTATGCCGGTTATCATGTTGTTTACCATGTTCAGCATGCCCTCGGCCATGTGTCTCTATTGGCTTTTCCAGAACATCATGTATCTGATTCAGTCGGTATTGGGCTACAAGTATTATGTGATGCCTCTGCGTCTCGCGTACGCGGAGGAACAGGCAGCGTTTGACCGTTCGCGCGGCAAAGAGCGGGACGGTTCCGCGGCTGAGGAAAATAAACCCGGTATTTTCGCGGGTTTGAAAGAGAAGCTGCGGAATCGCCGCAAAGCTGAGTAAGGATGTAAAGAAGCGCGGCTGCACCGCGCGCGATGCGAACCATAGTGAGAGACAGGACCGCGCCGCCGTTGAGTCGTTCATGCGGCAGGCGGGGTTCTTTGGAATACATTCGATATTTTGTGATGTGCGTGAGGAGGATACCTAGATGGAGCGCACCATTGAAACAACGGGAAAGACAGTTGAACAGGCCGTCCAGCAGGCCTTGAAGGAATTGGCTGTCAGCGAGGAATTCGCTCTGATTGAAGTGCTGGATGAAGGGGAAACGGGCGGCCTGCTCGGCTTCGGACGCCGTCCGGCCCGCGTGCGCGTGACCGCAACGTGTGAGGAAGGAGAAACTGAGGCGGAGGCGGACTCCGGTGAAGACGAAAACAGCGGTTTTGATCAACTGGATCTCGACAGCGACGATCTCGATGTGGAACCTTCTGACGACGACGGATGGCGTATGCCTACGGATCAGCGCGGTCTTGTTCCCGCAGAGAATGCCACACTCGACTATATACAGGACATTCTGGCAGGAATTGGCATTCACGGCCGGATTGAATCTTATCTTGAAGACGACAATAATCTTCATATTGACATCATTGGAAGTGATTGCGGAGTCGCGATCGGTCACCACGGCGAAACGCTTGATGCCATCCAGTACCTGGCGAACATCGTTGCGAACCGCTGGATTGATGAGTACCTAAGAGTTATTGTCGACGTCGCCGGATATAGGCGCCGCCGTGAGCAGCGGCTGCAGCAGACAGCGAAAAGGACAGCTTCCCGCGTCCTCGAGATAGGGCGCGAATCGAAATTGAAACCGATGTCGCCCGCGGAAAGACGCGTGATTCACATGACACTGCGGGATACCGAGGGGATTACAACTTACAGTGAAGGCTCGGAGCCTCGGCGTTATGTAGTGATTGCGCCGACAGCCGGACTGGAGATCCTGGACTGAGATCATGTACAGCGCTGACATGGAGACGATTGCGGCTTTTTCAACACCGCCGGGCGAGAGCGGCCTGGCGGTGCTTCGCATTTCGGGGCAGCAAGCGGGCGCCATTGCCGATCAGTTGTTTGTCCCCTCTTCACCGCGCTTCCCCAGGCCGTCGGAGATGGAAGGCTATACGCTCGCGCATGGTATTTGGGGCGGCATTGACGAGGTCGTTCTCGCCTGTTTCAGAGCTCCTCATTCGTACACGGGCGAAGACGTGTATGAGGTGTCGTGCCACGGCGGACAGGCTGTCCGCCAGGCTATCCTCGACAGCGTGTTCGCGGCGGGCGCCAGCCCTGCCGGTCCGGGTGAGTTCAGCAGGCGCGCTTTTTTTAACGGAAAGATGGACCTTGCCGCGGCGGAGGCGGTGATGGATATGATCGGCGCGCAAGCCGAGAAGCAGGCTCAGGTGGCTTTTCAACAGTTGATGGGCGGTGTTTCCCGGATGATCCACGAGCGGACTGATCATTTGTACGGAGCTCTCGCGCGGCTTGAAATGCTGATGGATTGGGATGAAGAGGAAGAGCGTCCGGAAGACCGGCAGCAGCTCCTGTCTGAACTGGAGGAGTCTGAAAACGCCCTCCGTAAGCTGGCGGACAGCTTCGCCAGCGGCCGCGTTATCCGCGAAGGTCTGGCGGTTGTAATCGCAGGGAGTCCGAATGTCGGCAAATCGTCACTTCTCAACGCTCTCTCCGGCAGAGATCGCGCGATCGTCAGCAGCATTCCCGGTACGACGCGTGATACGGTGGAGATTGATCTGACGCTGGACGGGTATCTCATTCATCTGACGGATACCGCGGGACTTGCCATCGACAGTCCGGATCCAATCGAACAGGAAGGTATTGCGCGTGCGGAGAGTGCTCTTGGCGGAGCCGATCTGATCTTATGGGTTTTGTCGCCGCCGCTTTTGCCGATTCATGAGCGCCGTCTGGAAGAGGACCGGATCAGCCGGCTTCTCGCCGAAGGAAAGAAGATCCTCCTGGTCCTGGGGAAAGATGACATCCGTCTGACACTTCCTCCTGAGGAAGATCCTGCGCTTTATGCGTCGGAACGGTTCCCCGACCTGCCGACGATTACATGGAGTGAAAGGTTTGAGGAGGATCTGGGACGGTTAAAGGATACGCTCATCGGTTTTATTCAGAACGGCACGCTTATTTCTCGGACGGCCGCCCAGATCGCCGGCCGCCAGGCCGCTGATCCGGCCGAACTTACCGGGGGGGATGGCGTGCAGTCTGGTAGTGTCTCAGAAGGGAAAGGTGAGAGCCGTTCCATCCGGAATGCTGACGCGGTGGCTTCGCTGCGGGAAGCGGCACGCCGGGACGACGAAGGGCAGAGCCATGCCGTCTTAACCCATGCGCGGCATAAAGCCTGTATCGACCGGGCCGTTGAACTGGTGAACAGAGCCAGAGGGGATCTCCTGTCCGGTTTCTCGTATGATCTGGTCGCGATATCGCTTAAGGAAGCGCTGACGGAATTATCGGCCATCACAGGGGACGATGTCTCCGAGACGCTGATTACGAAGATTTTCAGCCGCTTCTGTATTGGTAAATAAGATGCTGTCTTTCGAAGAAGCACAAAAACAGCCGCACGCTTTTGTCGCCGGCGAGGCCGATATTATTGTCGTGGGCGCGGGTCATGCCGGCTGTGAGGCGGCGCTCGCGGCCGCGCGCCTCGGCCGCAGAGTCATCCTCTTTACGATGACCCTTGACAGCCTTGCCAATCTGCCCTGTAACCCCAATATCGGCGGAACGGCAAAAGGCCAGATTGTCAGGGAAATTGACGCGCTCGGCGGCGAAATGGGCCGTCTGGCGGATCAGCACATGATTCAGTTCCGGATGCTGAACGCGACGAAAGGTCCGGCAGTTATGTCGCCGCGCGCGCAGATTAACCGCACAGGATACCAGCGAGGCATGAAACGGGTACTTGAATCGGAACCGCTTCTCACGCTGATTCAGCAGGAAGTCACGGGGCTTCTCATCGCCGATGGAAATGACAAAAGGATAGTAGAGGGCGTTGTCACGGCGACCGGATCACTCTTCAAAGCGCCGGGCGTCATCCTGTGTCCCGGAACATTTCTGGACGGCCGGGTTATCATCGGCGATTCTGTCAGAAGCTCAGGCCCTGATCAATTGGCGCCTTCCTGCGGTCTCGGCGATGTCCTGACGGAATTAGGCCTTCCGACACGCCGGTTCAAGACAGGGACGCCGGGGAGGTTTCACCGCCGAAGTGTCGCCGTTGAGCAGATGGAGATGCAGCCGGCCGACGGCGAGGCGCGGCCATTTTCTTTTGAGCACGAGGATGATCCCGCGTGGAAACCGGCGGCTGATCTCGCGTGCTATATCACCTGGACCACCGAGAGGACAAAGAAGCTCCTGTCTGACAATATCGACCGTTCGCCGCTCTACTCCGGTGTCATTGAAGGGATCGGCCCTCGCTACTGCCCTTCGATCGAAGACAAAATTGTCAAATTTCCGGAGCATACGCGCCATCACGTGTTTATCGAGCCGACCGGACTGGATACGCAGGAGATGTACGCGTCAGGTCTTTCCACCTCCATGCCGGAGGAGATCCAGCGCGCGATGCTCGAGACGATTCCCGGCATGGAAAAAGCGGAGATCATGCGGCCGGCGTACGCGATCGAATATCTTTGCGTCGATCCAACCATCCTCGAACTGTCGCTGGAGGTTAAAGGCATTGAAGGGCTCTTCCTCGCCGGCCAGATCAACGGTTCGTCCGGCTATGAAGAAGCGGCGGCACAGGGACTGATCGCGGGGATTAACGCTGTCCGGCGGCAGCAGGCGCTTGAACCGCTTGTGATCGACCGGTCAGAAGGGTATATCGGTGTTCTGATCGACGATCTCGTGACGAAAGGAACGAATGAGCCGTATCGTCTGATGACATCGCGCGCGGAATACCGCCTGCTGTTGAGGCAGGATAACGCGGACACCAGGCTATCGCCGATCGGCCATGAGATCGGTCTTCTCCCGGAAGAGCGATGGCAGGCATATCTTAGAAAGCAGCAGGCCATCGATCGGGAGATGAACCGCCTGAGCGAGCTGCGCGTTCGCAAATCCGAGCTGTCCGATGCTGTTCTGACGGCAGCCGGAAGTACGCCGCTCAAAGTGACCACCCGGATGCACGATCTTCTGAAGCGGCCGGAACTCAGCTACGCCCTGCTGGCGCCGCTTGATCCCGAGCGCCCGGATCTGCCGGTTTCGGTGCGCGAATCCGTTGAGATTCAGATCCGCTATGAGGGCTATATCAAACTGGAAAACGACCGTGTCGCGCGCTTCAGAAAACTGGAAAGCAAGCGCCTGCCGAAAGAGATTGATTACGCGCGCATCAAGGGCCTCCGGCTCGAAGCGAGACAAAAGCTCAGCGACCGCCGTCCTGAATCGGTCGGGCAGGCGAGCCGTATTTCCGGCGTATCCCCGGCCGATATACAGGTACTGCTCGTCTACATGGAACAGTGGAACCGCCAGGAGCCAGGACCTTGCAGGACCGAATGATTGAAGAAGCGCTTGCGCGTTCGGATCTGGAGGTTTCACAGGAGGTCCTCCGGCTTACACGTCTCTTTATTGAGCATCTGAAAAATGTCAACGAGAAGACGAATTTGACGGCGATCACCGACGACGAATCGATCGGCACGCGCCACCTTCAGGACAGCTGGATACTTTACCGGTATATCCCCGAACAAGCCTCTGTGATCGACATCGGCTCGGGGGCAGGCTTCCCCGGCCTCGCGCTCAAAATTGTGCGTCCTGATCTCGATATTACCCTATTGGACTCGGTAAAAAAGAAAGTGGATTTTCTGAGAAGCGCGCTGAACCTCCTCGCATTCGACAGGGCGTGTGCCATCCAAGGCCGCGCGGAAGAACTCGGGAGAGATCCCGCGTACCGGGATCATTTCGATGTCGCAGTCGCGCGCGCGGTCACGGCGCTTCCGGCACTTCTTGAACTATCGCTCCCTCTGGTCAGGCCGGGTGGACTTTTTATCGCGATGAAAGGACAGGACGATGAGATAAGCGAGTCAGAGCGCGTCCTCGGGCTGCTGAAGGGAAAGCTGAAGGATGTCGTCCGTTACCAGCTCCCGGATACCGACCAGCCGCGATCGCTCGTCATTATTCAGAAACTGGAGCGCACGCCGTCCCGGTACCCGCGCCGTATGGCTGTCATTAAGAAAAATCCCCTCTGATCCGCCTCGGATGCAAGCGCTGATTCACAGTTTCATACGTGTTTGGGAGACGATTGTTATGCAGTTGCCAACACGCTTATACAAGGTATTTATTGGCCTGCTGTGGTAAAATAACAGGAGAAAACTGATTAAAATTATTCTATTTTTCAGATCCTATTTGCCATTGGAACAGGGAGGAACATATGGCTTCAGAGCCTGCTCGAAAGAGTGATTATCATCTGCGTGAAGCCGCGATCGACGCGGCCTTTCAGAATCCGGACAATGTTGTGGTTCCTGTCGATCTCGACCAGGAAATGAAGAAATCCTTTATTGATTACGCGATGAGCGTGATTTCCGACCGCGCGCTGCCGGATGTCAGAGACGGGTTGAAACCGGTCCACCGCCGTATCCTGTACTCGATGTTTACCCAGGGGTTTACGGCGGACAAGCCGCACCGGAAGAGTGCGACGACGATCGGCGATGTGCTCGGGCGTTTCCATCCGCACGGAGACCAGAGCGTCTATGACGCGCTCGTCCGGATGGCGCAGGATTTCTCGATGCGCCACCCTCTTGTCGACGGCCATGGGAACTTTGGCTCCAGAGATGGCGACCCGCCGGCGGCCTACCGTTATACAGAAGCCCGCCTGACGCGGCTCGCGGGTGAAATGATGGCGGATCTCAACAAGAACACCGTCGATTTTCAACCGAACTACGACGACCGGTTTGAAGAACCGGTTGTGCTGCCGACAGGGTTCCCGAACCTGCTTGTATCAGGTTCCACCGGTATTGCTGTCGGCATGGTGACCAATATTCCGCCGCACAATCTGCGCGAGGTCATCGCCGGAACCATTTACCTCATTGACAACCCGGAGGCGACATCGGACGACCTCATGGAATTTATTCCCGCTCCCGATTTCCCGACGGGCGGTCAGATTATGGGTGTCTCAGGCACGCGGTCGGCTTACAGGCGCGGGCGCGGGCGGATTGTCGTGCGCGGTCACGCTGAGATTGAAGAGACCGCGAATAACAGGTATCGCATTGTCATCAAATCGCTTCCGTATATGGTCAACAAGGCGCGTCTCATAGAGAGAATCGCGGAGCTTGTCAAAGACAAGCGTGTGGAGGGCGTATCCGATGTGCGCGATGAGTCCGACCGCCACGACGATATCCGCGTGGTGATCGAGCTTCGGCGCGACGCGACGCCGATGGTTGTACTGAACCAGCTCTATCGGCATACGCAGCTGCAGGACACTTTCGGTGCGACGATGCTGGCGCTCGTCTCGGAAGACGGTAAATACGTGCCGGTGCTTCTCAGCCTGAAGGATATACTCGACCATTTCATCAGGCACCAGGCGGAGGTCATCACCCGCCGCATCAATTATGATCTCTCGCGCGCGGAGGCGAGGCTGCACCTCGTGGAAGGCCTGCAGCTCGCGATCGACCATATCGACGAGGTGATCTCAATTATCCGCGGTTCAGAAGATGAGGAGACAGCGAAAGCCCGCCTCAGCGAACGTTTCGGACTTTCGGAGAAGCAGGCTCAGCATGTTGTCGACATGCGGCTCGGACGCCTTTCCGGTCTCGAACGCGAGAAACTGATGGCGGAGCACGACGATTTGACAGAGAAGATCGCGGGGTTTCGGAGAATTCTCGGTGACGAAACGCTTCTCCACGATGTGATGAAAAAAGAGCTCCGTGCGATTGCAGACAAGTACGGGGACGACAGGCGCACAGAGATTATCCACGCCGGTGAAATAGAGATCGATGACGAAGAGCTGATTGAAGAAGAACAAGTTGTCATCGCCATGACGCGCGCGGGCTATATCAAGCGCATGCCCGTCGATGTCTACAGCGCTCAGCATCGCGGTGGGCGCGGGATTACGGCCATGCAGACGAGGGAAGACGATTTCGTTGACACGATTATCATCACCTCGACACATCAGACGCTGTTGTTTTTTACTGACTTCGGCAAGGTATATCAACTCAGAGGTTATCAGGTGCCGGAGTTCAGCCGTACGGCGAGGGGCATCGCGATTGTGAACCTGCTGCATCTCGATCCGGAAGAGAAAGTGCGCACTCTGATCCGGATCGATTCGTACGATCAGGGCGGCAATCTCGTCATGGCGACATCGAGCGGGCTCGTGAAGAAAACGGCGCTCGCCGATTACAGAAATATCCACAAAGGCGGTCTGATCGCGATCAAGCTGCGCGAAGATGACCGGCTCGTGAATGTACGCCTGTCCGTCGATGAGGATGACATTGTGCTCGTGACAAGCAAGGGTCTGTCCATCCGCTTCCCCGAATCGGGCGTGCGCGCGACCGGACGGAATACAATGGGCGTCAATGGCATGCGGCTGAGCGGCGACGACCAGGTGATCGGCATGATTACTACAGACGGCAGCCAGACGCTCCTTGTCGTAACGGAGCACGGGTTCGGCAAGCGGACGCTCCTGTCCGACTACCGCGTGCAGAACCGCTCGGGCAAAGGCCTTATCACTTACAGGACGACGAAGCGCACGGGTAAGCTTGTCGGCGTCGCCGAGGTGACAGATGACGACGATGTCCTTCTCATCAACGACCGCGGCATCATTATCCGGTTCCGGGTCAGTGAGATCCCGGTCATGGGGCGCATTACATCCGGCGTGACGCTGATGAGGAGCCGCGAGGGGCTAGTCGTCGATATGTCGGTTGTCTCTCCCGACGAGGAGAGCGAGCACGAAGAAGTGACCGGTGAAACAATTGCCGATGACGACGATGAGGCATTCGTCAGCGCCGGCGATGAGAGCACGGAAGAAGAACTCGATTCGGCGGAGGCCGCCGATGATGATAGGGCGGAAGAATAAGAATAAAGTGACTCCCCGCCGGGCGGTGTCAACAATATAAAAACGAAGAAAGCATGTGGGAATGATGATGTGGAATGACAGCAAAAAATTTGATATGGAAGAAGTGAAGGAGGGCGGGGCGCCAAAACAACTCCAACGGTCAGAGGTTCCGCCGGAGCAGACATGGGATATGACAACGGTGTTTCCTTCAGTGGAGAGCTGGGAAGAGGCGTTCGCGGATCTCTCCGCCAGGCAGGGTCTCCTGAATCACTACAAGGGGAGGCTTACCGAATCGGCGGAAGTACTGTATGAAGTGGTGAGCAAGCGTGAAGAGCTGATGGTCAGTATTTACAGAGCCGCGATCTACGCGTTTCACCGCGGCGACGAAGATACGTCAAACCCTGTGTTCATGGCGATGAAAGGACGTCTTGGCGCCTTAATCGCGGCTTTCATGGGGGAGAATGCCTGGTTTGAGCCTGAGGTTATTGAGATCCCGGCGGAAACGCTTGAGCGTTTCATGGAAGAAAAACCGGAACTCGCTGCTTATCGACATTTCTTCGACAAAATTCTGAGAGAGAAGAAATATATGTTATCTCCCACGGAAGAAGCGCTTCTGGCCAGAGCCTCTCAGATTCTCGAAGCGCCCGGCGAGATCTTCGGTATTCTGTCGGATGCTGACATGGCGTTTGACTCGATAGTGAATGAGAAAGGCGAGACCGTTCCCATGTCACACGCACATTTCGGCGTCTACCTCGAAAGCCGGGACGCGCGCGTCCGGCGCGACGCCTTTATGAGCATGTACAAGACATTCGGCCAGTTCAGGAACACCTGCGCGGCCACACTGCAGAACGCTGTCCGCGTCAGCACCTATAACAAGAACGTTCGCGGTTTTTCGACCGGCCGGGAAGCGGCTCTGTTCAAAAACGCCGTCCCCGAAGCAGTGTATGACAGCCTCGTGAAAGCTGTGAATGAGCGCCTGCCGCTTCTGCACCGCTATGTCAGTCTCCGCAAGCGCATGATGGGCGTCGGGGAGCTCCATTCCTACGATATGTATGTGCCCCTTGTCGAAGAGGTCGATCTGAAATATTCATTTGAAGAAGCGCAGGAGATTCTTTTCAAAGCACTGGCGCCTCTCGGTGATGAATACATCGGGTTGCTGAAGCGCGCGTTCGCTGAGCGCTGGATTGACTGGGCTGTCAACAGCGGGAAGCGATCAGGCGCGTACTCCGGCGGCAGCTACAGCACGAACCCCTTCATTCTCATCAGCTGGCAGGGGACGCTCGACAATCTGTTTACACTGGCGCACGAGCTCGGCCACAGCATGCACTCGTATTACACGCGCCACACGCAGCCGTCTCAATACGGGGATTATCCGATTTTCCTCGCGGAGATCGCCTCGACCTGCAATGAGATTCTGCTGACGAAGTATCTGCTCAGGACAGCATCTGACGAGAAGGTGCGCGCCGCCGTTGTGAACCATTACCTCGACGGCGTCAAGGGCACGATCTTCCGGCAGACGCAGTTCGCGGAATTTGAGCATATGATTCATCTCGCGGATGAGGCAGGCGAAGCGCTGACAGCGGATTATATGAGCGAGAAGTACGGAGAGCTCAACAAGCGGTACTACGGCGAATCTTTGACATTCGATCCGGAGATTGCCAATGAGTGGGCGCGTATACCGCATTTCTACTACAATTACTATGTGTTCCAATACGCGACAGGATTCTCGGCTGCGACGTCTTTCGCCGAGGCGATCCTGACAGAAGGCCAGCCGGCTGTTGAGCGGTATCTCGGATTCCTCAAGGCCGGTTCGTCTGACTGGCCGATTGATGTGCTGAAGCGTGCCGGCGTTGACATGACGCAGCCGGAGACCGTCGCGCGGGCGCTCGATACTTTCGAGCGTTCACTTGACGAGATGGAAGCGCTCGCCGGCTGAGTTCTCAACCGCCTGAGTTCTCAACCGCCTGTCTCCGGAGAACCGGGTATGATGATTGTCAACGGGCGGTGATCGGTCAGGTTACCGCCCGGCAGGATTGGCAGCAGTGTAGGAAATACACCGGGACAAAGAGAATCGCTGAGAAGAGACGCGGCTTAGCCGGAAGATTATCTGGAACAATAAGCCGCACGGTTTTTGCAAAAAGTCGTTATTCTTTCAAAAGGGATCAGCTATAAAAAATCAAGTTCTGCATCGTTGGGAATAAGAGAGGAAAAGAAAAAGCGGGAGCAGACTCTGGCATGAGGAGGAGAATCATTCGTGAAATCCCGGATAGGTAATCGCGCAGGCGGCGAACCCATCGATTTCCGCTATCGGATATTCAGGACTCGCCCGCTCGGTTCAGGCGCAGGTGTAACCTCCAGCCCTTCGCTGATCAGCAGTGTTCAGGAGCTCCGGACTTTTCTGTCCGGCGCGCACATTTCCTGGCAATGGGCTGATCAGTCAGTCAGCGAACTCGTTGATGCATATGACGAACATTACTTTGAAGACCACGTCTTAGTCGCGGGAGTTGTGAGCGCCGGTTCGGGATCAACGCGGGTGAACATCACCGGTGTGTCCCGGACAGAGGAATTCCTGACGGTGATCTTTCAGCTCGACAGGCCGGCGATCGGAACCGCGGATATGATGAGCTGGCATTATTTTGTCGAAATAGGCTCCTCTGATGCCGGAGACCTCCCATTGAACATTAATCTACCCATAACGAGAGGAAATCAGAACAGAGGGGGGCGAGGCTGGACTGTGGCGGACCGCTAGAGGAGGTCTGCCGCAAGATTCTACTTATAACGCTTATGAAGATATGTGCATTGTTATGTTGCATTCGTGGAAATGTTTGATTAAACTGTTTTTTATAATAAGGTAGAGTTTGTGAGCGGATTCTTTGATAGGATGGTCATCGAATCGAACGAGCGCAAACAAACACAAGTTTTTGGAGTTAAACCTTATGGGAAAACTTTCAAGAGAATTGAATAATAGAAAGGTTAGTAAGGATTAGCCTGAATAAACCCGCGCGTTCAATTGAGCCGCGGGTTTTTCTAATCTGAGAGGAGAGAACGAATGAAGAGACAGATGAGTAGAGTGCTGACATTCTTGCTTGTTGTTGTTATGGGGATGTCCGTGTTGGCACTTCCGGCAAACGCTTCAATAGACCAGCATCTATCAGACAACTTTGAAAAGGCCAAACGCCGGCGTGATTTGATTGATCAAATCCGCCAAGATGAAGCACTCCAAGGGGTTATGAACGAACAGGTTCGCGTTATAGTCCAGCTTTCCGCACCGGCGGAAGTGGATGGAGGCAAGGCCAGTTCAATCAGCTCCAGGCAAAAAGAGGTCAAAGACGCGATCAGCAAGATTGCAGATGTCCAGTTCAGGCGCAGTTATGGCTACCTGATCAATGGCTTCAGCATGTTGATCAAGCGCGGAGATATCTCCAAAGTTCGCGCTGTCAAAGGTGTAGCGAGTGTTCAGGAAGCGGATTTATTCTTTCCAACGATGGCTAACGCGGTAGAGATTACCAAAGCTTCGTCTCTTTGGCAGACTCCTTACGGCCTTAGAGGTGAAGGCATGGTTGTCTCTATAATCGATACAGGTATTGATCCCCAACACAGGGACATGCGCCTCAGTGATTCGACAGCTCCCAGACTAACGAAACAAGAGATTGTGGCTGCCGATGTGCCCGGCAGTTATTGGTCAGAAAAAGTTCCCTATGGCTACAATTATGCCGATCTGATTACGAATTTCGTGGATTACAGCGGCTCTGAGCATGGCATGCATGTAGCCGGTATTGTCGCGGCTAATGCGAAAGACCCATCCGAGGGTGTCGTCGGAGTAGCGCCCGAAGCGCAGGTTCTCGCTATGAAGGTTTTCTCTAATTACGCTTCCGGCGCCTGGTCTGACGATATCATTATGGCAATAGAAGATTCTGTGAAACTCGGTGCGGATGTGATTAATATGTCACTTGGTTCACCCGGTGGTTTCAGTGATTTTGAGAACGGGTACAGCCGTGCCGTTAGGAAGGCGACGGAAGCGGGATGTGTCGTGGTAATCGCCGCCGGGAATGAAGGCCTTTCCACTTCACTGGGCGGTATCACCAAAAACGATTACGGGAAAGCTGACAGCGGCATTGTCGGACATCCTTCCACCGTGCGCGACGCTCTGTCTGTGGCGTCCGTAAACAATACGGCGATGACTTCGGTTGCCGCCACTTATTCCTATGTGGATACCCCCGGCGATTCTGATCCTGTGAAAGTCGATTTTCCTGTCATCCATCACGGTACCGAGCCCTGGACTGGAGATATTGAACTGGTTGACTGTGGGCTCGGTATCCCCGACGATGTGCCGGACGGGGTTTCAGGAAAAATCGCTTTGATCAAGCGAGGTGAGCTCTCTTTCGCTGATAAAATTAAGAATGTAACCGAGAAGGGGGCCTTCGGAGCCATAATATACAATTCTGAAGGCGGCATGTTCGGAATGGCCGGTGTCGATAATATCACGATTCCTGCCTACTCCACTGAAAACAAATACGGCGAGGCTATGAAGGCGTTGCTGGATGACGGTAAAGCGCTCAAGATTAAGATCAGCGGAGAGATGTCGTTCCCGCTGTCGGACAGTGGCAAGCCGTCTAGCTTTACTTCATGGGGACCGACCCCCGAATTGGCCTTTAAGCCTGAGGTCGCGGCTCCCGGTGGACAGATTTATTCCACCATGAATTATGACCAATACGCTTATATGTCAGGTACTTCTATGGCCGCGCCGCATGTTGCGGGAGGGGTGGCACTGCTCGCACAACAAATAGGTAAAACCTTGAAACTGACCGGCACTGACTTGAACCAGTATGTCAAGCTCGTGTTAGCGAACACCGCATCACCGTGGGCTGACAGCGACAATATTCCTTACTCCCCGAGACAGCAAGGCGCGGGTGTTGTCAATCTCTTTGCAGCTGTGAAAACAAAAGTGACGGCTTCCCACCTCGGGGCAGGTAATGTCGAGCTCGGTGATTTCACAGGTGTTAAGACTTTTTCGGTGACTTTAAAGAACTATGGTGAAGAAGCGACAAGCTTCACCATTAATCCTGGCACCGTCTATACCGGGACGCACGTCGGCACGGTACAGGAGGTCGCAGCTGAAGGGGCGAGTCTTTCAAGCTATACGACGTCTGTGACTGTTCCTGCAGGAGGTGAGAGCGTGGTTAATTTCACGCTTGATCCCGGCAGCGTTATCAATAACTACGCGGAAGGTTTCATTACATTCACAAGTTCTAATGAGGACGAACAACCATCTCTGAGTATTCCCTATATGGGCTTTGTCGGTGACTGGGACAGCTTTGAGAAGATTTTTGACAAGCCCTTGGACGAAAACGGGTTATCGGCATATTCCACAAATGGTACTTACGATCAGATCGCTGAACAAATCGCCAGCCAATTGGGCGACCCGATATACGGCCGTTATGCACAACTCCTCTTCGGATCAACGATTATGCGGTCAACAGAAAGAGTTGGCAATAAGGTTGAAGTAGCAGAACTCGGCAATTTCTTTGATGTCATCATTAGCGAAGATGACAATTCTTATGACCCAAGTACTGTTGGTTTTTCACCCAATGACGACGAAGTCCGCGACATTGCATATCCCACGATTGGCACTTTCCGCGGAATCACGAATCTCCGCGCCGATATTCTAGACGCAGAGGGTCACCATGTCCGTCAGCTGATCACCGATAGTGAATACAGAAAGCCGAATGGGTATTATCTCTCAACACTCAAGCGAGAACTGACGTCCCTCTCCAATGCCGCATGGGATGGGCAGATTTACGACCCGGAAACGGGAGGGTACAGTCTCGCTCCCGATGGGCAATATTACTATCAGGTCACAGCGAGCGTCAGAGCGGACGGAACAGCACAATCAGTGAAAATGCCCATCAAAGTTGACACGAAAGCGCCGACCTTCGCCAAGCTTGATGATGGTATGCCCTTTGTGTTCTTTTCCTCCTATACGGCGTTCCCTGTCTCCGCTTCGGATGAGGCTGGAGGTACAGGACTTGACACGGAAAGCGTTGTCGCTGTTATTTACGGGACAGATGGGATCAGCGCAATAAATGCCATTTGTATACCTCTATCTGCATCTGCAGGCGAATACCTCATCCTGGTTAAAGACTTTGAGAATTCGATTAAAGGTCAATTGCAGTCTGTTGAATTATATGCATACGACTTTGCAGGGAATGAAGCGGGACCAGTTAAATACGCCAGGGAGGAGTTTATTGATACGACTTACCTCAATTTGAAACTTGGTGACCGGGCAGTCGGAGGGAGTATTAAGATAAACCGGGCTGAAAGCGAAAAACTTGGTTTGAGCTTAGTAGCCACACAATCTTATATCCCCTTGGCGGCGCTCCATTCGCCGAACATCAAAAAACTAACGATCGGCGGTGTTCCGAAGGATAGTGAAGACATTTGTTCACTTCCTATCACCGAGGGCGTTGAAACGGAATATGAAATCAAAGCCTTCGAGGATGCGGAAGGAGCGACAGAGATAGTGCTCCCGCCTTCAAAACAGAAAGTGACCATTATGTGGGACAAGACGCTGCCCACATATGAGTTTACCTCCGCCGTAAACGGCCTTGTATTTGACGACGGGATAAATTACTTCTTCGTTCCCGATGGCTCTGACTCGATCGCTCTCGAAGGTAAAGCGACAGATAACTGTCCGGGTGTTGAAATGACCATGGATGGTAAAAAAATCGATCTCGATGACGATGGCAACTTTTCGGTTACACTTGGCGAAGATGCCATTGGCTATTACCATACTATGTTCTTGAAAGACGCCGTCGGCAACATTGAGAGCCTGGTCTTCGGCTTGCTGCGCGAAGGACAGGGCCCGGATGACATGAATCCTTTGCCTGAACCGGCGGCTAAACCAGTTTTAGAGGTCGATGATCCATACGGCGATTTCCTTTCCGGTACGATCGTTATTAACGAGAAGTTGGACGATGATATATTGAAACTGAGCGGTAAAGCTGAAAATCTTTTGGGTCTTATTATCGGTACAGAAGATGACGACCCTCTTGATATTTCGGCAGATGGAACCTGGGCAGTTAACCTGCCTCTCGTACAGGGAGTTAACTATTTTTATGTGCTTGCTCTAGATAGTGACGGTTATCTTGTCGAAGGCACTGACACGAAGGTTCGTGTGTTTTATGACTTTGAGGCGCCAAAGCTTGCTCTAATGGTGGACCCGACGCCGGACGAGAACGACAAGATCTGGACGAATCAACCGCAGCTTGATGTTAAACTTTCCGGGACCATTTCCGACAACACGTTCGGTTATCAGCTCGCCATTAACGGCGACCAGTTTCTGACCAGTATCGACTGGGATGAACTCGGCCAAAATGAAAAAGATTTCGACTATACGGTCAACGCCAAGGCTGGCGACTACATCCTGGTTGAACTTCAGGATGCTGAGTTTGGCAATAAGCTCAACCCGGCGCCCTTGTATCAGGTTTTACAGGACAAGGCGATGCCATCGCTGATCATCACTGGTCCGGAGAACAACGCATCTGTTGTGGAGGGAGGCAGCTGGAATTACACATGGGAAGCGACCGATGCTGACAGCGGAATTAAGGCGGTCTCAGCAATATTGAATGACGAACCTTATGCAGCGGGAACGGCCATCACGGAACCCGGCACGTATACATTAGTAGTAGTCGCTGAAGATAAGGCCGGCAATAAAGTAACGGAAACACGTGTGTTTACGATCCTGCCGCTCCCTGTTATAACGGTGCCTTCCGATACCGTGGTGATTACGGCCGGCGAAGCATTTGACCCCGCTGAAGGCGTATCCGCTAAGGACGGCGAAGGCAATGATATTACGAATGATATTGTATGGGCCGGCGCTTTTGATGTGAATGTTCCGGGCGAGTACGACATTACCTACACGGTTACGGATAAAAACGGCGTAACTGCAACTTTAACGATTAAACTGATCGTTAAAGGTAAACCTATTCTAAAAGGTGTCTCCGGGTTGATCCTGATTGACCAGAATCAAGTTTTTGATCCCGCAAAGGGTGTGACGGCGGAGGACAATGAGGACGGCGATCTCACCAAGGCGATTAAAATTGCGGGTGTCGTCAATACAGGTATACCTGGTGACTATATCATTACTTATACTGTGACAGACAGTGATGGCAACACGGTGTCGGAACAGTCGACTGTGCGTGTTGTCGCAGTTGAAGCTCCAAAACCGCCCAAACCAGATGATAATCCTGATCCGGCAGTCCCGGTCATTGAAGATGTTGTGCTGACTGATACCAAGTCTGGAATCAAAGTAGTAGGGAGTTCAGGCTCACTGCCCTTGGGCCAGGATGGTTATGAGCTCAAAGTTGAGATGCTCAACAATCATTACAAAGGTTACATCTCCAAGGCTTATGACGTCTGGCTTGAAGATGGTAAGGGGAATAAAGTCCAGCCTGCCGGATATGTTGCAGTCTATATGCCTATACCTGCCGATTTCAGCAAAGCGAAACTCAATGTTTTCCTTGATGTGAACAACAGGTTGAATAAGCTTAACTTTAAAATTTCAGGAGATTCCGCCGTAGTGAAAACCAACCATTTTTCAGTCTACGTGCTCACTAATCCTGTGTCCTCAGGAAATCAGGTTCCCGGCACCGGTGAGGTCAATCAGCTGCTTTGGATCGGAATTGTTTTCATGGCAGCTGCCGCCGGCTTAGCGGTTACTCTGATTTTCCGCAGAAGAAGGTTTAAGTCAGAAAGCAATCCATATCATAGATAACATATGAATTATGGGGTTCTCGTTACGCCCCCTTCTGTTAGACAATGTTCACAGGCAGAGCCACCGAAACAGGTGGCTCTGCTTTGTGCAGGTGAAATTGGATGCGGAGAGAGAAGCTCCGGATAGAGGTTATCCCTGGCGTTAGCAGGCGCAGGGAAATACCCTTTTGATTGGTGGAGTTAATTGGATGATCAACATAAGAATCGCCCGAATGCATAGTGAATAATTTATTATGTCAAATATTTTTCCTGCATATCCAGACTGAACGGATAATCGGTTTTTACTTAACCGTATGAAAGTGCCTTGCGGCAAGGATTTCAGGTTATTTACAACTGGTGACAATTTTTAATGAAGAGTTTGCAAATAGCGGTTGACAAGCTTGAGAAAGCTTGATATTCTAGCAAGGCGCCTTTCGGGAGAGAGACGCGGGACGGACCTTGAAAATTGAACAGTGCGAAAAAGACGGGACCTTAAATTGAGAGATTTGGGGAAGCGGACAAACAGAGTAAATAAGAGCCGAATCGGCTCTCAGATATAGATGAGAGTTTGATCCTGGCTCAGGATGAACGCTGGCGGCGTGCTTAACACATGCAAGTCGAACGGGACCTGGCGGTGAGGCTTTCGGGCGGAACGGTCGGGTTTAGTGGCGGACGGGTGAGTAACACGTGAGCAACCTACCTTTTGCAGGGGAATAACGCTGGGAAACCAGAGCTAATACCGCATGACGTATCCGATGGGCATCCAATGGATATGAAAGGAGAAATCCGGCAGAAGATGGGCTCGCGTCCGATTAGGTAGTTGGTGAGGCAACGGCTCACCAAGCCGACGATCGGTAGCCGGACTGAGAGGTCGAACGGCCACATTGGGACTGAGACACGGCCCAGACTCCTACGGGAGGCAGCAGTGGGGAATATTGGGCAATGGGGGAAACCCTGACCCAGCGACGCCGCGTGAAGGACGAAGGCTTTCGAGTTGTAAACTTCTTTGGGGAGGGACGAAGATGACGGTACCTCCAGAACAAGCCACGGCTAACTACGTGCCAGCAGCCGCGGTAATACGTAGGTGGCAAGCGTTATCCGGATTTACTGGGTGTAAAGGGCGCGCAGGCGGCCCTGGAAGTCAGATGTGAAAGATCAAGGCTTAACTTTGACAGGTCATCTGAAACTCTGGGGCTTGAGTATCAGAGGGGAAAGTGGAATTCCTAGTGGAGCGGTAAAATGCACAGAGATTAGGAGGAACACCGGTGGCGAAGGCGACTTTCTGGCTGACAACTGACGCTGAGGCGCGAAAGCGTGGGGAGCAAACAGGATTAGATACCCTGGTAGTCCACGCCGTAAACGATGATTACTGGGTGTAGGGGGTATCGACTCCCTCTGTGCCGAAGCAAACGCGATAAGTAATCCACCTGGGGAGTACGGCCGCAAGGCTAAAACTCAAAGGAATTGACGGGGGCCCGCACAAGCAGTGGAGTATGTGGTTTAATTCGAGGCAACGCGAAGAACCTTACCAGGGATTGACATCCCGCGCGATCTTTAGAGATAGAGAGTTCCCTTCGGGGACGCGGAGACAGGTGGTGCATGGTTGTCGTCAGCTCGTGTCGTGAGATGTTCGGTTAAGTCCGGCAACGAGCGCAACCCTTGTGGCCAGTTGCCATCATTGAGTTGGGCACTCTGGCGAGACTGCCGTTGACAAAACGGAGGAAGGTGGGGA
>JAKPXB010000012.1 GCA_029570375.1 Bacillota bacterium
GGAGACGGAGAAGCGTTGGCGTCAGTTGACGTGGAGTCGACCTTGGAATACCACTCTGTCAGTATCGGTTCTCTAACCGATGGCCGTAACCCGGTCACGGGACATTGGCAGTCGGGCAGTTTGACTGGGGCGGTCGCCTCCTAAAGAGTAACGGAGGCGTTCAAAGGTTACCTCAGTACGGTTGGAAACCGTGCATTGAGTGCAAAGGCATAAGGTAGCCTGACTGCGAGACTGACAAGTCGAGCAGAGTCGAAAGACGGACTTAGTGATCCGGCGGTAGAAAGTGGAATTGCCGTCGCTCAACGGATAAAAGTTACCCTGGGGATAACAGGCTGATTCCTCCCAAGAGTTCACATCGACGGGGGAGTTTGGCACCTCGATGTCGGCTCATCACATCCTGGGGCTGTAGCAGGTCCCAAGGGTTCGGCTGTTCGCCGATTAAAGTGGTACGCGAGCTGGGTTCAGAACGTCGTGAGACAGTTCGGTCCCTATCTATCGTGGGCGTAGGAAATTTGAGAGAAGCTGTCCCTAGTACGAGAGGACCGGGATGGACGAACCGATGGTGAACCGGTTGTCACGCCAGTGGCATCGCCGGGTAGCTAAGTTCGGCTGGGATAAACGCTGAAAGCATCTAAGTGTGAACCCCCCCTCAAGATGAGATTTCCCCACATTATGTGATAAGGTCCCTGACAGACGATCAGGTGGATAGGCCGGGTGTGTAAGCGCAGCAATGCGCTCAGCTGACCGGTACTAATAGACCGAAGACTTGACCACAAGCAAGGTTCAAGCGTCATACAACCTGACACATATAACCCTAATTATAATTACACGAAAAGATTAGTCTTTTCCCTCACATCTCTTCCCTTTGTCCCCCTTCCTGTTTCCCCTTCCTCTATGCGGTTTTGAAGGCGCATCCCGCGCTTCCAACCATTCCGGTGAGTATAACGGAGAGGCCACACCTGTTCCCATCCCGAACACAGAAGTTAAGCTCTCCCGTGCCGACGATACCTGGCTGGCAACAGCCCGGAAAACTAGGTCCTCGCCGGATATTTTTTTGTCCGGAAATTTCTTTGCGAAGGATTTTATCTTATAAAAAACTCTTCCTGTCTCCCGAGGCAAGAAGAGTTTTCAAATGGGTAACTAACCTGCTGTTACCTTCTTCTCGTATTTATCAGGCTCACGGACATTCCCATGAGAGCGACGGCGATTATAACCGCCCCGATCGAAATTTGAACGACTGTAGAGGGGAGAGAAGGAGCCGTGGTCTGCACGGAGCAGACAAAGCAGAGAAGCTGAAACGGTGAAGTCTGATCACCTGAAACGCGTTCCGTATAGGTTGTAACAGGTACAGTTTTTTATATGCTGAGTGATCGGCGGAGTATTCGATCTTTTTACCGGCAGGCACAGCAGAAAAGTTGACATTGCAACTAAATGTGACCATAATAGTTGTATTGGCAATTAAATGGCCCCTTCACGTGGCCGGCCGATCGATAAAGGATGGACAAGATGGAAAGAATAACGAAGTATCTGAACCGGGTAACCCGCGCGGCGGTTCTCGACCGCGCGTCCGCGTTTAGCAACAGGGATCTGTCAGGCATGCAAATCAGTTTTATTCTGCAGATTTGCAGAAATCCCGGACTGACACAGGAACAGCTCGCGAAGCGGCTGTTTATTGATAAGAGCACAGTGACGCGCAATATATCGCGAATGGCGAAGAATGGTTTCATACGGAGGGAAGTAGACTCTGCCGACCGGCGGGCGAGACTTCTCTTTCCGACAAGAAAAGCGAAAGAATTATACCCGGTCATCATCGAGTACCTGGATGAATGGAACGATTATCTCACCGGCGACTTAAATGAGGAAGATCAGGAGTCGCTGCTCAGGCTGATCCGCCATCTGACGGAAAAAGCGACGCAGAGGATTAAAGACAAAGGCCTGGCGACGCTGATTGAGATGCGGGAGGTTTAGCGGTAACAGGCCTCGTATTTCTTCCTCTGAGAGCACACGAATTCTGGCAGGGATCATATACTGTCTCGTGAAATACGCCATTGCAAGAATATGGAAACCTCTCTGATAGGAGTTCTGTTTAGGCCGCCCTTGCTGCCGGGAAACAGACAATGATGCTGAAACCCTATGTCAAGCCCTATAAATGGCGCATTTTAGTGAATGCTGTCGTTAAAATGTCCGGAACACTGATGGAAGTTGTTCTTCCCGCTATTCTGGCCTATATCGTCAACCGGGTTGTCCCTGCGCGTGACCGGTCTGGTGTCATCGTGTGGGGGGCTGCTATGGTGGTATTTTCTCTCGGGGCCTGGATTTTGAATGTTACAGCGAACAGAATGGCCTCGCGTACAGCTTCCTGGGTCATTCAAAGCATCCGGCTCGACCTGTTCGCGCGATCGCTGACTCTATCCGCACGCCAGCTGGATGATCTTTCCGTTTCCTCGCTTGAATCGCGTCTGACTTCGGATACCTACGCTGTCCATCGCTTCCTCGGTGCGACGCTCCGTATGGGGATCCGTTCTCTCTTCCTTTTCCTGGGGGGAGTTTTTTTCTGCTTCTGGCTGAGCTGGCGGCTGGCACTCGTCCTGTTTCTGCTTGTGGTTCCTCTGTATTTCTCAATCCGTTTTGTATATCGGCGGGGTGTTGCGCTGTTCAATGCCGTGCAGATAAAGACGGACAGAATGGTGCAGGTGATCCGAGAGAACATCAGTGGCATAAGAGTTACCAGAGCGCTGGTGCGGACTGATTATGAAAAAGAGCGGTTTGGAATTGCGAACGAAGAGGTCAGGTCTGCCGAGGTGCAGGCGGCTGATCAGATGGCGATGATGTCTCCTGTCGTCAATGTCATTCTCTATTCAGGATTGACGGCGGTTCTCATTTTGGGCGCCTGGCTGGTCGATTCCGGACTGCTTCAGACAGGAACCATTCTGGCCTTCATTTCCTACCTGATACAAATCACCACCTCGCTTATCGGGTTGAACCGTATGTTCAGCATATACAACCGCGCGGTTGCTTCGGGGAAACGTATAGCGGAGATTCTCTCCATGCCCGTCGATGACAATCAGCTGGTTTCGGAAGATTCGGGGGTCATCGGAGAAGCAGATCCTTCCGTGCCCGAGATCGAGTTCAGCCATGTAAGCTTTAGTTATCTGGGAATGAAAAAGAATCTCGATGACCTTTCTTTCGCGCTGTATCCTGGAGAAACACTCGGAATCATGGGGCCGACGGGATCGGGGAAGAGCACAGTCATCCGCCTGCTGCTTCGGGAATACGATGTCCTCGAAGGGGAAATACGCATTCGCGGCAAGGATATTCGCACCATCGATCCCGACACGCTGCATCACCTGTTTGGAATCGTGTTTCAGAATGACTACCTTTTTGGCGGCACGGCGCGCGAAAACATTGATTTCGGCCGGGGTCTTCCGGAGAGATCAATCCTCGAAGCTGCCGGGTATGCGCAGGCTGATAATTTCCTGAATGAAAAAGAGGAGGGGATCGATTTTGTTCTCGCTTCGAAAGGCGTCAACCTTTCCGGGGGGGAGAAGCAGCGTCTGCTCCTGAGCCGCGCACTGGCGGGCGAACCGGAGATCATTATTCTTGACGATTCATCGAGCGCGCTCGATTTCAGGACGGACGCGAAGCTCCGTCAGGCTTTGAAGGATCACTACAATAAGACGACGACGATTATCGTGGCCCAGCGTATCAGTTCGATCCGCCACGCCGATAAGATTATTTTCCTGGAAGAAGGACACATGCGCGCTATAGGAAACCACGAAGCACTTCTCAACACATGCGCAGCGTACCGCGAAGTCGCTGACTTGCAGATGGGGCTTTTGGCGGAATGATCTGCGCGCAGGCCATGTCTGATCGGCGGGCGGGCTTTTCCTTCCGCATCAGAGGCTGGGGCCGCGTTGCGGAGAACGCTGAGGTTCATAGAAAAGAAAGATAAATCGGGGAACAAATGATGGCAGAAGCTGGTTCAGTATCCGACAGGCAGGCGAATAAACCTCGGAATTACAAGAAGGTCCTGCGTGGCCTGGCCGCCTATATCCGGCCTGAACTTCCGTCCTTCGCGGCGGCGGTTGTTCTGGTTCTCCTTTCGAATGTACTCTCGCTGGCCGGTCCGCGGCTGAGCGGCGAGGCGATCGACGCCATGGGAGTTGTTTCCGGAAGCGTCCGGTTTGGAATTGTCCGGGAGAAAGCGTTCCTGATGTTAGGCGCATACATCGGTGCCGCCGTTCTGAGCTATATCATGGTACGCCTGATTACACATGCGTCGCAGCGGACTGTCCGGCGAATGCGCCAGGATACATTCAATAAAATCGTCGATCTTCCGCTGGTGTATATCGATACACATCAGGCGGGCGACCTCGTGTCGCGTATATCGTATGATTTGGATTTAGTCAGTTCATCCATTTCGCAGGATATTGTTGTCATTTCCGCGAGCATGTTTACCGTGATCGGTTCACTGATCATGATGCTGAAGATGTCTTTGACACTTTCGCTGGCTTTTCTGGTGATCCTGCCGGTGACAGTATTGTTTACGATCTACAGGATCAGAAAGACGCGTCCTCTGTTCAGGAAACGCTCGAAAAAACTCGGTGAAATGAACGGATATGTGGAGGAAATCCTGTTCGGCCAGAAGACGATTCGTGCGTACAGCAAAGAAGCGTATTTCACAGATGAATTCCGCGGCATCAACGAGGCGGGTATTGACGCGTATTACCGGGCTGACTACCAAGCCGCATTGAATGGCCCGTCGGTGACACTGATCAGCAATATATCGCTCGCTTTTGTCGCCATGGTCGGCGCGCTGCTCTTTCTCCGCGGGAGTTTTTCTCTCGGCGTTCTGGCGTCTTTTATTCTGTACTCGCGCCGCTTTTCCGGTCCGATCAACGAGATCGCGGGGATTTTCGCGGAGTTTCAGTCCGGCATAGCAGCCGCTGACCGCGTGTTTACTCTCCTTGAACAGCCGTCCGAACCTGCCGACGCGAAAGACGCCGAGCCTATTGACAATGTGCGGGGTGAAGTCGTGTTCGACCATGTTTCTTTCTCTTATACGCCTGATCACCCCGTCATTGAGGATTTGAGTGTAAAGGTAAAACCCGGTACGCTTCTGGCGATCGTCGGTCCGACCGGTGCGGGGAAAACAACGCTGATCAATCTGCTGATGCGCTTCTATGATCCGCAGGAAGGAGAAATCCATATCGATGGGCGCCGATCTCAGGATATCACCAGAGAGAGCCTCCGGCGTTCCTTTGCGATGGTTCTCCAGGACACGTGGCTGTTTCAGGGTACCGTGCGTGAAAACATCGCGTACGGAAAACCGGGCGCAACCCCGGATGAAGTGAGAAGAGCCGCGGAAGCGGCGCACATCGCGTCCTTTATCGAATCTCTCCCGGACGGATACGACAGCATGGTCAGCGACGGGGCGTCGAATCTGTCGCAGGGGCAGAAGCAGCTGATGACAATCGCGAGGGCGATGCTTCTCGACACGCCGATGCTGATTCTTGATGAGGCGACTTCGAATGTTGACAGCCGGACGGAAATCGAGATTCAGGACGCGATGAACAAACTTGTGAAGGGGCGCACGGCATTTGTCATCGCCCATCGGCTGTCAACCATACAGAGTGCGGATCATATTCTGTTTATCCGTGACGGCCAAATCGTCGAACAGGGAACACACCGCGAGCTCATTGAGAAAGGCGGGGTGTATGCCGGCCTTTATCAGGCGCAGTTCGCTTAGCGGCAGCGTGTTCTGATACTCGTAAGGGACGAGCGGATGGACGGCCTATAAGCCTGCCAGTTGTTCGGCGAGCCCCCCGAGCAAACCGACGCCGGCGCCGAGCATAACGAGTGAGATGATATTGATGCGTTTCAGCCGAAGGAGAAAGATGACGGCAAATGCTGCCAGA
Source organism: Bacillota bacterium (assembly GCA_029570375.1). Lineage (GTDB taxonomy): Bacteria > Bacillota > Clostridia > Saccharofermentanales > DTU023 > UBA4923. The sequence goes on from JAKPXB010000012.1 coordinate 5,919, forward strand.
GCGACCGGGTCGAGGGCGATCGGCGCCGTCGATACGAAGACTGAAGAAAAGAATATGGAGATGGCGGCCGCGCCGATCAATCCGGTAACTCCCGGGCGGAGAGAGCCGCATGCCCGTTCGATGACCGAAGACCGCTTCCCCCGGAAAAAGAAATATCCGAGAATGAGCAGCAGGACAGTCTGAGGCAGCACTGTCGCGGCTGAAGCGACGACGGCGCCCGGGATGCCCGCCATACGGGTTCCCACAAATGTCGCGGCGTTCAGCGCGATCGGGCCGGGCGTAATTTGTGAGATGGAGACGACATCCGTCATCTCTTTGAGCGTGAGCCACCCATAGCGGTCGACAATGACGCGTTCGATCAGAGGGAGCGCCGCATAACCGCCGCCAAAAGCGAAGGCGCCGACTTCGAGGAAAGCGATGAAGAGGCGAAGAAAAATCATGGCATCCTATCCTCCGGCACGAACTTAAAGGCGATGATCCCGAGGAGACCCAGTATCAGGACGATCAGCCCCGTGTTGACCGAGGCCAGGAGGCTGGTCAGGAAGGCGGAAACCATGAGGACGGCGGAAAAAATTCTGTGTTTTTTCAGAGAAGCTTTCGCGAGGTCATAGACGGCGATCAGCATGACGGCGCTCACGGCACCGCCCATCCCGCGCAGAGCGGCGCGAACCCAGAAATTCTCCGCGAACCATGCGTAGAAGGTATAGAGGACAGAGATGGTAATCAAGGGCGGGAGTGCCGCGGCCGCGACACCGACGACAGCCCCTGGTCTCCCTTTCAGTCTATACCCCGTCAGCAGGGCAGTGCTGACGGCGATCGGTCCGGGAACCGTCTGGGAGAGCGCGATAAGACTGAGCATCTCATCATCGCTCAGGAGAGATTCCCTTCGGACGAACTCTTCTCTGATCAGAGGAACAATGGTATACCCACCGCCAAAGGTCAGCATGCTGATCTTAAATATTTTTATAAAATACTTCCACAGGCTCATGCATGCATTCTATCACGCTGACCGGTTATCTTCCTGCTATACTACCTAATAGTGATGAACTGTTTGCGCTCATGGGGCCGCATTCCATCGGTCGGTGACAGGTATAGCCGCTGCATCGGCCATCCTGTCCGGTTTCATGCCATGAGATCAAACGCGGCTTTGCAGAGGAAGGATGACAGCATGTCCCAGAAAAACTATCTCTTTTCAGGAGATTTTATCTCAGCACAACCGGAACCCGGAGAGCTCTCTGTCCATGAAAATTCATACGCATGGGTCAGGGATGGCATACTGATCGATATCACATCCGAAAAGCCGGATACGGGAGAAGATGTTGTCGAAGTCGATTGCCGCGGCAAGCTCATCATTCCGGCCTTCACGGATATTCACCTGCACGCTGTCCAGTATGTTACGACGGGATTGGGATATGACAGGGAGCTTCTCTCGTGGCTGACGGAGTACACTTTTCCCGAGGAGGCGCGTTTCGCGGAGCCGGCTTACGCGGAACGTGTGTTCCGCGATCTTGTCCGGGATCTCTGGTCGGTCGGTTCTCTGCACAGTTCTGTTTTCTGCAGCATGAATGCCGACGCCGCGATTCAACTGACGGAAGCGCTGGCTGCCGCCGGTCTTTCCGCTTTTGTGGGTAAAGTCAATATGGACAGACACGGCGGCGTCAATCTGGAAGAGACGACAGAGGGATCAATGGCCGATACGATTCGTTTTCTTGAACGGATGATTCCGTTCGAGAACCGCGGTATCCGCCCGATCGTGACGCCGCGCTTTGCGCCGTCATGTTCAAAAGAGCTGATGAGGTGGCTGGGGGAGCAGGTTTCTGAGAAAGATCTGCCCGTCCAGTCACATGTGAACGAGAATAAGGAGGAAATCGAATGGGTTCGGCAGCTTTTCCCCGAATCGGGCAATTATCTCTCCGTCTATCGCGATTACGGACTCCTGCCTAAGCAGAAAACAGTGATGGCCCACTGCGTTTATAACACGGAAGAAGAGGTCAGCATGATGAAGGAACTGGATGTCCTGGCCGCGCACTGCCCTGCGTCCAACGCGAACATTGCCTCAGGGATTATGCCGGCTTCACAGCTGATCGACAAGGGCATCCGAATCGGGCTCGGATCAGATATCGGCGGCGGAAACAGGCTTTTCCTCGGTTTTCATATGGCGCTGGCAATGAAAGAGTCCCGTCTCCTGTGGGTACAGACTGACCGCGCGTCCCGCGTGATCAGCTTCGCGGAAGCGTTCTGGATGGGCACGGCGGCAGGCGGTTCATTCTTCGGAAAAACGGGAGCGTTCCTGCCCGGTTATTCTTTTGACGCGCTTGTGATCGATGACAGCCACCTGTCGCGTTACCGCCCGCTCAATGTCTGCGAGAGACTTCAGAGGTTTATCTTCGCGGGAGATGACCGCCAGATCGAAGCGCGGTATCTCAGAGGTGAGCGCCTCCCTGATCCGCGCGCCGTGGTAAAATAACTGTGTCGTGAAAACGAACCCTAACAAAGGAAAGAAACATTATGAAAATTCTTGTCGTTGCTGATGAAAATGAAATGAGCGTCGAAGCCTCGCGGCTGATCGGGGCACTGGTCAGGACGAAGCCGAATGCCGTCCTGGGGCTGCCGACGGGATCGACTCCTCTCGGGACCTATCGGGAACTCATCCGGATGTGCTATGAGGAGAATCTTGATTTTTCGCGTATTCACACCATTAATCTCGATGAATATGTCGGTCTTTCCGGAGATCATCCCCAGAGCTACCGCGCGTTTATGAAGAATAACTTCTTTGATCATATTAATATTGATCAGAGTAACACGCATGTTCCGAACGGGCTTGCGGAGAATGTCGAGGAAGAGTGCCGCCGTTATGACGATTTGTTACGTCATTACGGCTGTACCGATCTGCAGCTGATCGGGATCGGCCAGAACGGACACATCGCATTCAACGAACCTGCCGACGCGTTTACGCCCGAGACGCATCTCGTCACGCTGACGGAGAGTACGATTAACGCGAATCAAAGGTTCTTCGACAATCGCGAAGAGGTCCCCCGGACGGCGATTTCAATGGGAATGCGCGGCATCATGAGTACGAAACATCTGATTCTGATCGCGTCGGGTGAGGGAAAAGCGGACGCGGTGGCGAAGAGCTGCTTCGGACCGGTGACGCCTGAGGTCCCCGGATCACTCATCCAGCTGCACCCATGTGTTACCGTGATTGTGGATGAAGCGGCGATGTCCCTGAGCGGGTTTTATTAGACGCCGGCACTCTCGCAAAACTTTGGCGGTATCAGAAGGCGGATGCTGTCTCCGGCAGGCTCGCGGAAGACGGCAGGGAGGGAAAAGATCATGAGCACCCGGATACTTGTTGTCGATGACGAACCCAATATTGTAAATATACTTCGTTCTAATCTTGAGAGAGAAGGTTATAAGGTGCTTGCGGCATATGATGGCGAAGAAGCGATACGGTTAGCTTCTTCGCGAAACCCCGATCTTATTCTGCTCGACTGCATGCTTCCCGGAATCGACGGTTTTGACGTGTGCAAAAGGATCCGCCGGGATTCAACCGTTCCCATCATTATGATTACAGCTAAAAGTGAGGAGATTGACAAGGTGCTCGGACTGGAACTCGGGGCTGACGATTATATAACGAAGCCCTTCAGCGTTCGGGAGGTGCTCGCCAGAGTGAAAGCGCAGCTCCGCCGTGTCAGTATTCAGGAAGATCGGCTTGATTTAACTCCTGTGATCGAGATCGGCGGCATTGTTATCGATCAGGATGCCTATCATGTCACACTTGACGGCCAGACGGTTGACCTGACCCTCCGCGAATATGAGCTTGTCCGCTTCCTCGCGAGCCATGCCGGACAGGTTTTCACACGCGAGGAACTGCTTGAGAATGTATGGGATTATGACTACTACGGCGATGTCCGCACAGTGGATGTCACCGTCAGAAGGGCGCGTGAAAAGATTGAGCCGGATCCGGAGGAGTTCCGCTATATTCTGACCAAGAGAGGCGTCGGCTACTACTTCCGCAGGGATCCTGGGGAAGACGAGAACACCTTTCAGCGATGAGTGATTTAGCGATTGTACTGATATCGGTTTTTGCGACCGCGCTGTTTATGATCCCTGCCATATTCTGGAAAAACAAACACGACCGCCGCCGCATGAATCAGGATATGATGCGCACCATGCGCAGGATTGCCAATGAGCGGACAGAATCGCAGGCGATTCTGGCGTCGCTCGATGTCGGGATTATCGCTTACGGGAGCGATGACCGCCTGATCGCGTCTAATCCTGTCGCTGAATCATATTTGGGAATTATCCCGGACTCACTCGCAGGTTTTCTCGACCGCTTCGGCGCTGATAACGGCATGCGCGCCGCCCATTATCTGGACAGCGATGATGTGTCCGGAGAAATCAGCGTGAACGATTTCGCTCTGAGAATGGTCTGCCAGCGCCATCCGATCCGCGCCGCCGGAGAGCGGTTCCGTGGCCATGTCATCACAGTGCAGGATTATACGCTGATCCGCCGGCAGGAAGAACAGCGCAAAACATTTGTCGCGAATGTCTCGCATGAGTTAAAAACGCCGCTGACGACCATCAAATCGTATTCGGAGACGCTGCTCGACTGGGGGATTGACGAGAAAGACCGCGCAGAGATCAAAGCTGATGTCGGACGCATCTACGACGATTCGATCCGCATGGAGCGGTTAATTGCGGATCTTCTGCTCTTATCGATGATTGACAGCAGCCGTTTGTATGTGCAGATGACGATCTTCGATCTCGCCGATTGCGCTCGTCAGATGTGTGAACGTCTGAGCGGCCAGGCCGCTGAGAAATCCATCGTATTGGAGTTTTCCGCGCTGTCGCGGGAAGCGGCCGTCTTTGCCGACCGATCGTCGGTGGAGCGGATTCTGACCAATCTGATTGTGAACGCCATACATTATACGGATACAGGCGGGAGTATCAGGATTTACGCGGGGAATGTTGTGGATGATTTCTACATCAAGGTGACCGACGACGGTGTTGGGATCGCGAAAGGCGATCTGGAAAACATTTTCAGGCGTTTCTACAGAGCCGACAAAACGGGCTCACGCGCTTTCGGAGGGACAGGGCTCGGTCTTTCAATCGCTCAGGAGCTGGCGCGCATGCAGCGGGGACGTATTGAAGCGGAAAGCGAACTGGGAACCGGCAGCCAGTTCACGCTCTTTCTGCCGAGCGCGAAACGACTCCTGCGCGAAGCGCTTTTCGATGTGTCAAATAAAGAGAAACCGCGGGACGCGGTGGCGATCGCGGGCCAGGATACGATCCGGCGATGGCTCGGCGAAATCGAGGGTGACGACGTAAAAGATGATACAGGAGCGTTCGATTTGCGTGAGCTCCTTGAAATAATTGATAAAAAGGTCAACAATAGTATGAACCTCTGAGGGGGTTCAACATTGTTTTGAATCAGCGCCACGGGCGATGATAATCATGTGACAATCTGAAAAGAGGCTTATTTGCGTAGTTATTTAATCGAGGGTGGACACCCTTTAAACGGACATGTAAAGATCGGTGGTTCGAAGAACGCTTCGCTCGCCGTGCTGTCGGCCGCGATGGCGGTTGACGGGCCATGCGTCATCGACAATCTCCCCGCGATCAGTGATATTGATGTCCTGCTCCAGATATTTAAAGATATCGGCGCGACCGTCGAGTCCCTTGCCCCGGGCAAAGTACGCCTCGACGCCCGGACGATCAACACGCATGAGGCGCTGCACTCGCGGGTGACGGAGCTGCGCGGTTCTTATTATCTGCTGGGGGCTTTGCTTGGGCGCTTTGGCAGGGTATCGCTGCGTATGCCGGGGGGGTGTGATTTCGGTGTCCGCCCGATTGATCTTCACCTCAAGGGTTTCCAGGCGCTGGGAGCGGAGACGGAAGTCGGCCGCGGTATTGTGACCTGTTCTTCCGAAGAGCTGACGGGCGGCGGCGTCTTCCTGGATACCGTGAGCGTCGGGGCGACCATCAATATTATGCTTGCCGCCGTCAAGGCGAAGGGGAGAACCGTGATCGACAATGCGGCGCGTGAACCGCATGTTGTCGATGTCGCGAACTTTCTGAATGCGATGGGCGCCGAAATCCGCGGCGCCGGGACTGATGTCATCCGCATCAACGGCCGCCCTACGCTGCCCGCGAACAAGGAGTACTCGGTCATCCCTGATCAGATTGAGGCGGGGACGTACATGATTCTCGCGCCCCTCACAGGCGGCGATATTGTTGTAGACGGCGTCATCCCCAAACATATGGAGCCGCTGACGGCGAAGCTTCAGGAGATGGGTGTCACGGTCGAGGAAGGGGAAGACTCTATTCGCGTCTTTCTTGCCGGGGGCGATAAACTCTGCGCGACCAGCTATAAGACGATGCCTTACCCGGGATTCCCTACCGATCTCCAGCCGCAGGCGACAGTTCTCCTCTGCGTCGCGGAAGGCACGGGGCGCATGATTGAGAATGTCTGGGAGAATCGTTTCCAGTATGTGGACGCTCTCCGCATGATGGGCGCGAATATTATCACATCCGGGCGTCTAGCGGTGATTCAGGGCGGCGCGCACCTGACCGGCTCCCGGGTAGTCGCGCGCGATCTCCGGGCAGGAGCCGCGATGGTGATGGCGGGACTGACGGCCAGCGGTGTGACGGAAGTCTTTGATATTGACCGCATCGAACGCGGATATGAGCATTTTATCGAAAAGCTGACAAAGCTTGGCGCCGTTATTTCTGATGTTGAAAGCAAAGACGAATGAGTATCCTGTCACTGTCACTGCGTTCAGGCTCAAGTGGGAATTCGACGTTTATCCGTACAGAATCGGCGCGGATCGCGGTGGACTGCGGGATGAACGGAAAACAGTTCGCGCTGGCGCTGCGCTCGATCGGTGAGGAGGCGAAAAAAGTTGACGCGCTTCTCCTGACGCATGAACATATCGACCACTGTTCGGGGATTGGCGTTGTCATGAGGCGCCATCGGATTCCACTCTACACGACGCTCGCTACACTCAATGAAGCGCGCCGGATCATCGGTGAAGTTGACGAGGCTCTGATCCATATCATTGAACCGGGAAAGAAGTTCTCCGTCCGGGAGACGGTCATCATGCCCTTTTCAATTCCCCATGACGCGGCGGATCCTGTCGGTTTTCGCGTTTTTTCCAAGTCAGGTGATATAGGTATCGCGACTGACCTCGGTCACTTCCCGGATGCAGTCCGCGATTCGCTGAAAGGCTGCCGCGTGGTATTTCTGGAAGCAAATTTCGACCCCGTGATGCTGGAAACAGGATCGTATCCGTATTATCTGAAACGGCGTATTGGGGGGATGAACGGTCATCTCTCGAATTTCGACGCGGGGGACGCGGCGGCTTACTTACTGCGTGAAGGCACGGAAGCCTTTGCCCTCAGTCACCTCTCTCAGAATAACAATCGGCCGGGATTGGCGCTGAAGACAGTCAGCGAGCGGCTGTTGCGCGACGGCGCGAGAGCAGGACGTGATTACGTCATTAACGCATCACCTCGCTTTGAATGTTCGCGGACTTTCCGCTTTGAATTGGCTGAAAATACTCTCCGGAGGGCACTGCCGCATATGGCAGACTGTGGCGGGGCACCTGACTGCCCGGAACAGCTCTCGATGCTGACGTCATCTGCCGGCCCCTATTGCGGACAGATCACGTTGAAGGAGAGCGTGTGATGGAGAACCTCTGGCTGATCGCCGGGCTTGGGAACCCCGGCAAACGCTACGAGAGAACGTGGCACAATATCGGCAGGATGGGGGCGGATCGGCTCGCGGAACGCCACGGCATTGCGATGCGTCTCCACCGGTTTGGCGGTGTGGCGGGTGAGGGCCGGATCGAGGGGCAGCGTGTCCTTCTTCTTCAGCCCGATACATTTATGAATCGTTCAGGAGAAAGCCTTATCCGCGCCCTTTCTTTTTTTAAGATACCTCTGGATCATCTCATTGTGCTTTACGATGACTACGATCTGCCGCTCGGCCGGATCAGAATACGCGAGACAGGAAGCGCGGGCAGCCACAATGGGATGAAGTCCGTGATCGATCACGTCGGGAGCTGCCGGTTTTGGCGTGTGCGCGTCGGAATCGGCCCGCGGCCAATGGGCGACATCGTCGATTTTGTTCTCTCAAAGATCAGCCAGAGACAAGAGGCGGAAGTTTTTAACGCGCTGGAAAACGCGGTGGAAGCAATCGAGCTGATTCTTCGAGGGGAGCATCAGACTGCCCAGGAGCGTTTCAACAAGAAGGGTGCTAACCGCGTCGGGGCGGAGGATATAAAGCCAAGGACAGGGGAAGTATCTCAGGCGACTGCCGGTTCAGCGGGCCTTGCCCCGGAATGCGCGGCGTCGGGTGAATGCTCCTGTCTGCGTGGCAGTGAGCAACGGCCTGACGGTGGGACGGCCAAAGGAAGCCCGTGTTAAGGCAGGAATCCGAAGAATACAGGACGGTGTGGTCTGACGCATCCGATCTGTTCCTGAACTCAGCTCCCGGATGTGAACTGCTGCGCTGTGCCGCCGGGGGACGCCCGCTCAATGTGACCGGAGCTGCGGACCCTGCCAAATCATTCATAGTTGCTTCTCTCGCGGAAAAAACGCGGCGGAAGGTGTGCGTCCTCGTGCCGGATGAAGCGCGCGGGCGCGCGCTGCATGAAGAATTGTCCGCCTTTATTCCGGAAGAGGCTATCCTGACATTTCACAGCCGTGAGCTGTCCCTTATCGATGTGCGGGCGATCAGCCGCGATCAGGAACTAATGAGGTCGGCCGTTCTCACACGCCTTTTGTGCGATGACTTCCGCGTGTTGATTCTTCCCGCTGATGCCACGCTGCAGCGTGTCCGGCCGCCTGACATTTTTCGACGGTTCGTGCTGACTGTTGAACTTGGGCAGCGCATCGACCCGGATACACTCGAACGTCAATTGGCGGCGGCGGGCTATGAACGCATCCCCCAGGTTGAGAATCCGGGACAATACGCGCGGCGCGGAGATATCATCGATGTGTGGCCGCCGGATACGCGGCGCGGCGGCAACAGCGCAATTCGCGTGTCTTTTTTTGACATTGAGATTGACGAGCTGAAAGAACTCGATCCGGATTCGCAGCGGTCGGTCCGGGTGATCCGCCGCGCGGTGATTCCGCCTGCGCGTGAGGTTATCCTAACGCAAGAGGAGCGCCTCACGGTTGCCGGGAGGCTGGAACAGGCGGTTACAGACGAGGTCTGGCGCAGCCGCCGTGAGGGATCCGGCAGGGATATCGCGGAGAAGCTCCAGGCGGCCGGCTTTCGAGAGCTTGAGCGCCTGAAGGAGTATGCGTTCTTTCCCTCAATCGACCGCTTACTGCCCCTGATTGACGTTGAAATCTGCACGGTGATGGATTATGCCCGCCTGGCGGAACCGCTCTGCTTTATCGATGAACCGCTCACATTTTCGCGCAGGCTGGATGCCGCCCACGCGGGTTTTGCGCAGAGGCTTGCGAACTACATGGCAAAGGGCAGTTCGTTTTCCTTTTCGGAGGATTGCCAGATCACTCCTGCCGATGTTTTAAGCGCGATCGACAGAGAGCGTTCATTCATCGCGCTCATCGATATGCCGGTTTCAGGTAACGGACTGCCGGGAGCGGCCCAGCTGCCGCTCCGCGCGAGGACCTCGGACCGATACCGGGGCCGTCCGGAGAAGGTAGCGGAAGACGCGGCGCGTGTTCTCGGAGAACACGGGGCTGCTCTTCTGTACGCCGGATCGGATGAACGCGCCGAACAGTTATCGCTGTTTCTGGCGGAGCGGGGAATTGATACGGCGGCCGTTCTCCCCGCGTTGTTCCCGCGGGGGTTCGCCATAGACGCCTTGCCGCTTCTCGTTATCGGGACAGAAGATCTGTACGGCGTCAGCAGAAGAAAAGCGCGCCGGAAAAAGCATTCGCAGCGCGAAGTGTTTTATCAGGATCTGAAACCGGGTTCGCTTGTTGTCCATGAAGACTGCGGAATCGGAAGATATGAGGGAACCGAGTCAATTACAACAAGCGACGGGACGCGCGACTATCTCACGATTCAGTATCGCGACGGCGTATTGCGGCTTCCTGTTGACCGCGTTGAACTTCTCTCTCCCTACATTCCTGTCGGCGATGCCAGACCGCCGCTCTCTTATATGGGCGGAACGAAATGGCAGCGCCAGAAAGAGCGCGCGCGTTCCTCAATCAAACGTCTCGTGACGGATATTATCTCTCTTTATGCGTCGAGACAGAAGATCAAAGGGTATCATTTCGGCCCCGATACGCCGTGGCAGAAAGAATTTGAATCGGCTTTTCCCTACGAAGAGACCGGGGACCAGATACGCGTTATCGCGGAAGTCAAGAGCGATATGGAGAGCGATAAGGTCATGGACCGGCTTGTCTGCGGTGATGTCGGCTTTGGAAAGACAGAGGTATGCTTCCGCGCCATGTTTAAATGTGTCATGGAGGGAAAACAGGCCGCGCTTCTCGCTCCGACGACAGTTCTCACGCGCCAGCACGTTCAGAACTTAAAGGAAAGACTCGCCTCTTATCCGGTCACTGTGCGCGAACTTTCCCGCTTTGTCAGCCGGGAGGAACAGAAAAAAACAGTCAAGGAGCTCGCCAGAGGCAGTGTTGACATTGTCATCGCTACGCATCGCCTGCTTTCGAAGGATGTGGCTTTCCGTGATCTGGGGCTGCTTGTCATTGATGAGGAACAGCGGTTCGGCGTCGATCACAAAGAGATGCTGAAGGCGCTCACGCCGGCTGTCGAAGTGCTGACGCTCACCGCGACGCCTATTCCGAGGACACTGCACCTGTCGCTCGCCGGTATGCGCGATATCTCGCTGCTGGAAGAAGGCCCTGAGGACAGGCTTCCTATTCAGACAACCGTCCTGGAGTACGATGAGGATCTTGTCATCGACGCGATTATGCGCGAGCAGGCGCGCCACGGACAGGTATTCTATTTGTATAACAATACGTACAAAATCGATCAGCGCGCCTCCGAACTATCTGAAAAAATGCCCGGTGTCCGATTCGCGGTCGCACACGGAAAAATGTCTGAGCGGCAGCTTGAAAATGTGATTGAAGCATTCCTGCTGGGCGAATACGACGTGCTCGTCTGTACAACGATCATTGAGTCAGGCGTCGATATGCCGCACGTCAATACGCTGATCGTTGAGGACGCCGACCGTTTCGGACTGGCGCAGCTCTACCAGATCCGCGGGCGTGTCGGACGGTCTGAACGGCAGGCGTACGCGCTGATTACTTACCGGCCTGACCGCGTTATCGGCGAAGCCGCGGAAAAGCGTCTGGCCGCGATTCGGGATTTTACCGAGCTCGGATCAGGATTTCAGATCGCCCTCCGCGACCTGGAAGTGCGCGGAGCGGGGAATCTGCTCGGCGCGGAACAGAGCGGCCATCTCGAAGCGATCGGATACGACCTGTATACGAGGATGCTGGAGGAATGTGTTCAGGAAGCAAAAGGTGTGGCGGTTCCCGTCAGAACCACTCCCACGGTCGTCGATATCCCCGCGGATGCTATACTTCCGGCTGACTACGTGCGGGAAGGCGACGAACGCCTGGAGATCTACAGGCGTATCGCGTCGATCCGCTCCATCAGCGATTACCGCGATGTCTTCGACGAACTGACTGACCGATACGGCGATCTGCCGGCGGAGACAGCCACGCTCCTTGATATCTCTTATATCCGCGCTTTTGGCGAGAGAGCGGGGTTCACGCGCGTGAGCGTGTCCGGGAGCGATGTCGAGCTGATTCTTGACAAAGCGGAAACAGACAACGGGCTAAAGATGGCGTTTGTCTCCCGTCTGCTCACGTTCAGCACGGACGAACAAAGACTGACTTTCAAAGCCGGCTACCGCCCGATGATTCTCGTCTCGGGAGCCGCGAAAAGAACGGCCGATACGCCGTCTGTCCTGCGCGATCTATTCTCAGGGGCGGAGAAAGCGTTGTAGGAAACGGGCAGTTTTCAGCCCGTTAAATCTCCTGACGATTCTGGAAAGCCCGCGACAGCGTGACATCATCGGCGTATTCGAGCGCCGCGCCCATCGGAATGCCGTGGGCGATGCGCGTGGTACGGATACCGGACGGCTTCAGCAGCCGTGCGATATAGAGAGCAGTCGCCTCTCCCTCGATCGTCGAATTGGTCGCGAGGATGATTTCTTCGACCTCATCATGCTCGCGCAGGCGGATGAAGAGTTCTTTCAGCTTCACATCTTCCGGTCCGACATTGTGCATCGGCGAGATCACACCATGGAGAACATGGTACAGGCCGCGGTAGTCGTGAATGCGCTCCATGGCGGCCACGTCGCGGGGATTTTCAACGATACAGATACGGGTGTTGTCCCGCGCGGAAGATGTACAGATATCGCAGGGGTCGTCTTCCGTGAAATTGCAGCAGACAGAACAGAGATGGATTGAGGAGCACGCCTCGCGAATAGCGTCCGCGAGAGCGAGTGCGTCCTCTTTTTTCTCATCGAGAATATGAAACGCGAGGCGCTGGGCAGATTTCTGGCCGATGCCCGGAAGTTTCGCAAACGCGCTGATGAGCCTGGCGATCGCCGGTGTATAACGATAAGCCATCGCTAGAAACCGGGGAAACCGAAACCGCCGCCGGTGACCTTCGACATTCTGGCTTCCGCCCGTTCATCGAGTTGTCGGGCCGCGTCATTGACAGCGGCAGTCACAAGATCCTGCAGCATCTCGACGTCGTCGGGGTCGACAACACCCGGGTTAATCTCGAGAGTTTCGATCTGGTGGCCGGCTCCCATGACGACGCGGACGACACCGCCGCCGGCTGTTGCTTCCGCTTTCATCTCCGCGACTTCATCCTGCGCGATGGCCAGTTCCTCCTGCATCTTCTGCGCCTGCTTCATCAGCTGGTTCATCTGATTGCCGCCGCCCGGTAATCCGCCGCCGCGCGGGAATCCATGTCTTCCTTTTGCCATAAAAATCTCGCTTTCTATTCACTGCCTTCAACGGGAGAAGGGATTTCTTCAATGAGCGCTTTTTCTCTGACCTTTCTGAGCCATGTCCATTCGGCGGATTCGCCATCTGTTCCGCCGCGGTCCTGGTCCAGTACAATCGACAGGTCGACTCTCTGCCCGGCGCGGTTTGAGAGCATCTGCCGGATCAGCTGCGAATTGCCTGATTCGGAGAGACAACTGTGCTGTCCCTTAAGATTCGAGTCGAAATGAATCTCAAACGTCAGGCCGTTCATGCAGACACGGGCAGGGCGCGCGCACAGAGCGATATCCATGCGGTGCTCCTTTTGAAGGTCGTCCAGAATTTCACGCCAGACGTCGAGCACCGGCTTTTCGCCGGAAGGTGTCGCGATCGTCGCGGCAGGCGGTTTCTCATCAGGGAGATCCTGAAGCCCTTCATGCCTGCGCTCGGCCGTCCCGTGCGTTCTCCCGGCTTCGACTTGTTCTGCGCCGGAAGCGGCGCCGCCCGCCGCTTTCCGGATGTCATCCTCGGCTGCTTCGTCGGTTCGAGCCGCGGGCGGAGCCGCCGGAGCGCTTCTCGTAAGCTCTGCGTCCCCGTCTTTCGCACCCCTGTTTTCCGCTTCCCTGCTTATCGCGCCGGAAGGAGCGGCAGCAGCGTGTGATACGGGAACGGCTGTCGGGCCGGACCCGAAGCGGCACTGCAGATCGATCAGCCCGATTTCGAGTGTTGTGCGAAGGTCAGGTGACAAACGCATGTCGACGAGGAGTCGTGCGAGACCGGAGATGAGGTCTGTCAGAGCCGGCACGCTTGTTTTCACCGCTATTGAAGTCAGACGCTGAATGTCTTCGCCGCGGAGCTGTATTAGTTTTTCAGGTGTTCCCGAGACATGCGCGACGAGAAGGTTGCGGAAATAGCCCCCGAGGTCCGTCACAAACCGGGTTAAATCGCGCCCTGACATCACGAGTTCCTGAATGTTGATGAGAAGCGTTTCCGGTTGGTTGAAGAGGATCGCTTCGGCTGTCTCCGACAGGAAACGGTCGGGAACCATCCCCGCCAGTGTTAAAACGTCGTCACGTCCGACAGGTGTTGCCGACAGCTGCCTTGTCTGATCGAGCAGACTGATCGCGTCGCGGAGGGCTCCGCCTGAAAGCATGGCGATCATCTCAAGAGCGCTGTCGTCAATATTCAGGCTGACACTCTCCGCAATACGCCTGATCCTGGCGATAATCTCGTCAGCTGGAATTCTGCGGAATTTGAAATGCTGGCATCGGGAAATGATGGTCGCGGGGATGCGGTGAGGCTCGGTTGTCGCCATGACGAAGACGGCGTGAGACGGCGGTTCCTCGAGAGTCTTCAGCAGTGCGTTGAAAGCTCCCGCCGACAACATGTGTACTTCGTCGATGATATAAACTTTGTAGCGCGCCCGGAGCGGGGTGAAGATGATCTCATCCGTCAGCCGTCTCATATGTTCAACGCTGTTGTGTGACGCCGCGTCGATTTCACTGATATCCATCAATGATCCATCGTTCGCCGCCCTGCAGATTTCACATTCGTTGCAAGGATCGCCCCGATCGGGCTGTAAGCAGTTGATCGCTTTCGCGAAAATTTTCGCGAGCGACGTCTTGCCCGTACCGCGGGTTCCCGAGAAAAGGATCGCGTGAGAGAAATGACCGCTGATGACGCTCTGCCGGAGAGGATAGACGATCTGCTCCTGGGCGACCACATCCGTAAACGTCTGCGGACGCCATAATCTGTAAAGAGCCAGTTTGTCTGTTTCCGCCATGAGGGCACCTCGGTTTCTGTTCAGTATGTGAAAAAGAGCCGTGCCTGAGCCGCAACCGAATCAGGTTTCCCCGCGGCGCTTGCGGAGTTCCGCTTACCGCTGCTTCCTTCCGGATCTGGCGGGGTTCACAGGTCCGCAACGCACGGGCCCCGCGTTCGGTTGCGGCTCAGAGACGGCTGTTGCCTGAGCCTGTCTGCCGGGGGAGACAGCACCCGGCAGACTGTCTTCCAGTTTACCATATCCGCGGCCCCGGAAGTTACCGCGCGTCGCCGTCAGTCTTTGCCGGTCACTTCATCGATCCAGTCGCCGTATCCTTCGCGTTCCATGTCGGCGAGAGGGATGAAGCGGAGGGCGGCGCTGTTGATGCAGTAGCGCTGGCCGCCGGAGGAAGCGGGCCCGTCCGGGAAGACGTGTCCGAGATGGGAGTCGGCAATGGAACTCCTCACTTCGACGCGCCTGCGCCAGAGACTCAGATCTTCGCGGTATTCGATCAGTCCTTTGGCGATCGGTTTCGTGAAAGCCGGCCATCCGCACCCCGCGTCATACTTGTCGCGCGAGCTGAACAGCGGTTCGCCGCTGACGACATCGACGTAAATACCCGGTTCGAAGAAAGCGTCATATTCGTTGTCAAACGGGCGCTCGGTGTCATTCTCCTGTGTCACGCGGTACTGGAGGTCCGTCAGACGGCTGCGGATAGCCGCGTTGTCCGGCCGCGTATAGACGGGGCGGTCTCCCCGGCTCCCGCCGTCTGATCTGCCGCCGGCCTCTTTTTCAAAGGGAAGGGGGGAGAGTGTTTCACCGGAGTTGACAGGTTCCCTGAAATCCTTCGGGAGTTCTTCCTCTCCGAGCGGTCTGCCCGCGAGTCTGAGGTCTACGTGGCAGTAGCCTGACGGCTGATTCTTCAGGTAATCCTGATGGTAATCCTCCGCGCGGTAGAAGTTTTTGAGCGCGAGGACTTCGACGACAATCGGCCGCTTGTAGTCTTTGCGCCTGAAATCAATATAGTCACAGACCGTGTCAAAATCTTCCTTGTCCTCAAAGTAAACGCCCGGCCGGTACTGCGTGCCGACATCGTTTCCCTGCCGGTCTCTCGTCGTCGGATCGATGATCCGGAAAAAATGCGCCATGATCTCCGTGAGCGTCAGTTCGTCGGCGTCATATGTCAGTTTCACTGTCTCCGCAAAACCGGTTGTCCCGCTGCAGACTTCGCCGTATGTCGGGTTTTCGGTCGTCCCGTTCGCATAACCGGTTTCAGTGTCCAGGACGCCTTTCCCGAGAATCTGGAAATAGCGCTCGACGCCCCAGAAACACCCGCCTGCCAGATAGATGACTCGTGTATTCATTTTGTTCTCCTTGTATTCAGCCGGATCACTCCAGATACCGCGCTTCTCACGCTGCGCCTTTATTTCGAGCGTTTCAAAATAATCGTTGTACTGTGTGGTAGGCTCGTATCTTCTCTCTTCCGCGAGACCTTCGCGGACGAGCACTTCGTTGATCATCGTATGCGCATCGAGCCATGCATAGGCGAGTAAGCGTTCGTATTGGTCTGTCTGCACCTTTTCGAACTGGAGATAAACGGTCCGGCCTGAGAGCCAGTGTTTGACAATGCGCGAAACAGATTCTCCTCTGTGCGTCCTGGCGCTCTCCTCATGGTGGGCGTAGGATTCCGGGGCGTTTACGCCGATCAGCCGCAGTTTCACCTGTTCTCCGCCACGCGCGACCATGAATGTATCGCCGTCAACGACGCGGTCGATCGTCACTTTTTCCAGCTTCTGCAGATCAGCGGCTCCACCCGGCCGGAGCGAATCGTAGACTTCCAGCGGTATATCGAGTGTTGAGGCCGCGGTATCCGCTTCCTCCTGCTCAATGGGAAAGCCGTCCGGCAGGATGAGGAGCGGGAGGCTGGTGTTCCGCATCTGCGGCGTTGTCAGCGCGGAATCGGTCGTTAGGCCCGCCTGTCCTCCGTTCAGCGGCTGGCGGCAGCCTGCAGCCAGGAAACTGCCTGCACATAAAAGAGCGATGAGGAGCCAGAGGACGGTTAAGGTTGTTTTCGAATGTTTCGCTGAAAACACGCGATTGTCACAATTGTTCAACTTCATTATGTTTCGATTCTACATCTTCCCGTTATAGTGTCATTGTAGCGAAAGGCTACGACAACACCTCTTCATACGTCTCCTCGATAAGGGCTCCTCTGGGGCCCTTATCACTTATTTCTTTCAGAATCGGCTGTTGCGCCTTCCAGGGTGATGCAGGTTCTCTATACGCGCAGTTTGGCCAGTTTCTCATCGCGGACACGGTAGACATTCCAGATTACTTTCTCAATGTCAATTGTCGTGAACGCTCCGTCCCTGTACAGGACGCGCCCGTCGACCATCGTCAGCGCGACGTCAGAGGCGTTGGCGTTCGTAAAGAGGCTTGTACCGTAATCATAG
Organism: Bacillota bacterium; assembly: GCA_029570375.1. Lineage (GTDB taxonomy): Bacteria > Bacillota > Clostridia > Saccharofermentanales > DTU023 > UBA4923. Next base: position 23,085 of record JAKPXB010000012.1, read on the forward strand.
ACGGGCTGGAAATGAAGCGCGTTCATATCGATGACCGTAAGATCGGCGCGGAATCCCGGTTCGAGAAGCCCCGTATCGTCGCGGCCCTGCGCCAGGGCGCCGTTCCTCGTCGCGAAGGCAAGCAGTTCGCCGGTCGTGAAGAGAATAGGGTCGCGGTGGATGCCCTTGGCGAGATAAGAAGCCAGAGTGACTTCCTCGATCATATCGAGGTTGTTGTTGCTGCCGGCGCCATCTGTTCCGACAGTTACGCGGATGGAGTGATCGCGCCATTTCTTGATATCGGCCAGCCCGCTGCCTATCTTCAAATTCGAAGAAGGCATATGGCAGAGCGTGACACCTTTGTCGCGGATGATATCGTAGTCTTCGCCCTCGATAAAGATCGCGTGTGCCGCGGTCGTCGGCACGTCGAAAAGTCCGAGATCAGCGAAATACCGCGCCGGTGTCTTGCCGTGGCGTTCTTTGCACTCCTCGTGTTCCGTCTCTGTTTCAGACAGGTGGACATGCATGCGAAGCTCGTTCTCACGCGCGTAATCGGCGAGCGCGCGCACGAGAGAGGGCGCGCTAGTATACTGCGCGTGGAGGGAAGCGTTGGCGATTACGAGTCCATGAGATGTCTTCGCGTCGCGCTGCATCTGTTCTGTCTCTCTGTACCAGGCTGTTTCTCGCAGTACGGTTGACTCATCGCCGGTGAGACCGTTGGAGAGGCTGGCTTTGATTCCCGATTCGACAACAGCGCGGAAGATACCCTGAATCCGCATATACATGTCCGTGAAAGAGACGGTGCCGCCGCGGAGCATCTCCGCGATGCCCAGCAGCGATCCCCAGTAGACATCATCTTCGGTCAGGAGCGCTTCGAAAGGGAAAATTCTCTTGTACAGCCAGTCGTAGAGCGCCAATTCTTCGCCGTAGCCGCGTGTCAGCGTCATCGGGACGTGGGAATGGTTGTTGAAGAAACCGGGGATGAGCAGCTTGCCTGTTCCGTCGAATACGTCTTTTTCAACTCTTCGCGCTTCGGCAAGGCTATTGTTGCACGGTCCGATCGAAGTAATCCAGACTCCTTCCGTTCGGACATTCATGTTCGTTTTAGTCAGTCCGCCGGCTCCGATTAACGAGATATTGTGAAATAACATAAGAAAAACCCTTTCGCGTAAAAAATACGAATTACATGTTTGCAATCACGCCTTCGATCAGAGAACCGAGTTTGTCGGCTGAAGCGCGGGCGGCTACGCCGACTTCTTCGTCAGACAGCGGCTGATCGAGTATACCGGCTGCCATATTTGTAATGAGTGAGAATCCCAGAACTTCCATGCCCGCATGGCCTGCGGTCAGCGTTTCCGTCACCGTGGACATGCCGACGGCATCGCCGCCGAGCGCGCGGATTGCGCGGATTTCCGCGGGGGTCTCAAACTGAGGTCCCGGGCAGTAGTAATACACGCCTTCCCGAAGCTGAAGGGGAGGCGTCAGTGAGGCGGCCGTTTCGAACGCCAGCTTCCGCAAACGGGGGGAGTACAGCTTGGAGACGTCAAAAAAGCGGCTCCCGAATTCCTCGGCGTTTGGACCCGACATGGGGCTCGCGCCTGTCAGTTTGATGTGATCGGATATCACCATGATATCTCCGACCTGAAAACTCAGGTTCACACCGCCCGCGGCGTTTGTGACGATGAGTGTTTTCACGCCGAGCAGTGACAGCACGCGGACGGGGAGTGCGAGTTCTGTATAGGAATACCCTTCGTAGAAGTGAAAGCGCCCCGACATGACAACTGCCGGGCGGTTCCCGAGCGTCCCGAAGACCAGTTTGCCCGCGTGCGAGGGATTCGTCGACAAGAGAAAGCCGGGGATATCCCGATAGCTGACGCTCACACGTCCAGCTACCAGCTCGGCGATTCCACCGAGAGAAGAGCCGAGAATCACGGCAACTTCCGGCTCCACCGCCACTTTCTCGCGGATATATTCAGCAGCCAGTCTGTATCGGTCGAAATCAGGTTTGGCGATCACAGCGATTACCCTCCCACTTGAATATCAGGCTGAGCAGGGGTAGTCGGCGTCACATCCTCGGGAGGACTTGTGTGGAGCGGACAGGGAATATTGGCGGCATTGTTTTTCAGCGAATCGAAATATTCCGTGATTTTTCTGGGGCAGTATTTCGTCGCCAGCTGACCGGATTCCGCGCAGACTACGCGCTTCACAACATTCTCAGACATTGTGAAGTTCTTAACCTCCAGATTCTCATGGATCTGCTTCATGACATCCTGCCAGATCAGAATGGGACAGCGCGTGTCCGTCTTGTTGATCTCCGTGCGCCGTCCGTGCGCGTTGTCAAATCCGTACCATACAGCCGCCGTGTAATAAGGCGTGTAACCGGCAAACCACCTGTCGACGCGCTCATCGGATGTTCCCGTCTTCCCGGCCGCTTTCTGTTTGCCGAGCTTGGCATAAGGCCCGATCCAGTTCGCATTTTCCAGTGTGTCGACGAGAAGGTTCGTCATGATGTCCGCTGTTTCGGCAGAAAACACCTGGTCGAATTGGGGCTTGTGTTCGAGGAGCACATGGCCGTCGGCGTCGATGACGCGGGTGAACAGATAAGGCTTCGTGAACAGGCCGTGATTGGCAAGCGCCGTGTACGCTCCCGCCATCTGGACCGTGGTCATACCCTGCGCAAATCCGCCAATAGCTCCGGCGGGTTGTGGTTCGTTCATCCGGTCAATGCCCATCCGTTTCAGGTATGAGAGTCCGACGGCCGGCGTGAGCATTTGGGAATAAATTTCAACCGCTGTCGTATTAAGCGAGTTCCTCAGTGCGTAGCGCACTGTCACCGGCCCCATGTAGGAGCGGCTGTGGTTGAGCGGCCAGATTTTGTCGGGATGGCGCGGGTCGAGGTGTTTCGGCTCATCGATCAGAATCGTCGCGCCGGTGATCAGTCCCATATCCATCGCCGGTCCGTAGGCAATAATCGGCTTGATCGAGGAACCCGGCTGTCTGTAGGCCTGTGTTGCCCTGTTGAAAATCAGGTTTGTCTTCTTTTCGCCGAATCCGCCGACAAGCGCGACGATCTGTCCGAGAGAAGAGGGATCGTTCGAGATGACTGTTATACCGGCTTCAGGCATTTGGGGCATATCGGGGAGTTTGTCATAATTGACAGAGAACAGCTCTTTCTTTTTGAAACTCGCTTCTGCCATGTGTTGAATCGCGGGGTCGAGCGTTGTCTCGATCGTCAATCCGTGCTGGAAGACAGCGACGTTGGCAAGCTGGCGGGAATACCCGCGCTGGATGATGAGCTGTTCGATGACCTCGTTGATGACAGCGTCAACAAAGTAGGAGTTCACCTGAACGTTTTCCCCTGATGTATCAACGGAACGGAAGTTGAGTTCCCTGTTGAGCGCTTCATCATATTCATTCTCGTTGATCTTGCCGATCTCAAGCATTTTTGCGAGGGTGATGCGCATGCGCCGCAGCGCGTTCCGCCGCCCATATTCTGTGGTAGGGTTGTAGATGGATGGAAGGTTCGGGATACCCGCGAGAAAAGCGCATTCGGCGAGGTCAAGTTCGGACACCTCTTTGCCGAAGTACGCTTTGGCGGCTGACTGAACGCCGACGTATCGGTTGCCCATGGGAACCATATTGACAAATAGTTCCATGATTTCATCTTTTGAGAGTTTTTTCTCGAGATCGATGGCTCGTTCCCACTCCTGAATTTTCCTCTGCGCTGAACGCTCATCCGCCCCGGACATCATTTTGACAACCTGTTGGGTGATGGTTGATGCGCCGTGCGTGTCGCCGCCAAATGTGATAAAGATATTTCCTACGGCGTTTGCGATTCGTTTCGGATCAATGCCCTTATGCGTCTCAAAGCGCTCGTCTTCAATTGCGATAAAAGCGTCGTCGAGGTAAGTAGGCTTGACGACTGAAATGGGTACATATTCGCGCAGAATGTTCTGGGATCCGGTCAGAACAGCCGCCTGCTGGCCGTATCTGTCATATATATAAGTGGCGTCATATGTCTTTCTGACATCTACGATTTCCAGCGGCTGCGCCGTCGAAACATAGCCTGACAGCAGGCCGAGTCCGGATCCGCCAAAAAAGGCGGTCGCGGCCAGGACAATCACGAGCACAATGAGAAGTCCTCTGCGGACGCCCGCCCAGATAGCCGCGGGCACAGACACAACAGCCATGCTGCGCGTTGGACGCCCGGTCGCACGTTTACGCAATACACGTCTGCTCTTTTTGTAACGGCGGCTGTTGAGAACAGCCTCGGGAAGCACAGACATTTCCCGCGGATCGGCGGCGCGCCCGCGGGCGAAAGCTGTCCGCTCCCCGCCGCGGTTCGGTTTCGGAGACGGTGCCTGCCTTGTCACTCTCGTCCGCTGAGACGCGGGTTCCTGATGAGAGTGCGCTCCCATCGGTGGACTGGGAGTTTCTGCGCGGCGCGGCGGACGATTCCCATGTGTGCGGTTTTGATTGTATTCGTTCATCTGCCCTTTTCCCTCGAGAAGTTGTAAGCCGATTCCCCTGTATTTTACCACACGCCGCGCGGGTGCTCTCTCCCGTAACATCCCGCCCTGTCAGCCGCTTCGCGTCGGGGCAGCCTCTCCGGTGGCAGGTGACTCGCACGTCTCGGAATCAATTCAAGTCACACCATTCACTTGAAAACGTTCCCGCTTTCGTTTAGTGTAAAACTATCTGGCGGGAGAGCCGGCACGGCCACGCAGCGAGCGGATCTTCCGTCCTTACGTTCATTGAAAGAAGAGGTGATCGCCATGAAAAACTGTCCGAATGGACACGCTGTTCCCGACAGTGCTGTGTTCTGTACAACTTGCGGAGCACGGCTCGCCGCGGCCCCTCCGCCGGCCGGCCAGCCGGCAGCGCCGCAGTATGTACATACCGACTCGTACCAGTCAGAGCCGCCTGGCCAGCCGTACCAACAACCCCCTTACCAACAGGCGCCGCCGTATCAGCAGCCGCCGTATCAGCAGCCGCCCTACGGGGGGCAGCAGGGCTTGCCGCTGACCGGATTCCGCGGCACCATCCGTTCACCGGGTACGGTTATTGTGCTGACGATTTTTACATGCGGCATCTACGGGCTGATCTGGCTCTATTCCATATCGAAAGAGATCAACGCCGTGCTGGGGTATGAAGCGACCAAGCCGCATTACTCACTAATAGGAATACTGTGTTTTATCTTCACGTATCTTCTGTGGTCGCAGGTAGACAACGCCATGGTTGAGATTGACCGCAAGAGAGGGATTCACACGGAGAATAAGTTCCTCACGTGGATCATTCTCAGTATTTTGCTTGGCATCGGTATCTTTATCATGGAATACGATGTCCAGTCACGCCTGAACGCGCTTTACGAAGGGCGTTTCTGATACGGAAAGCCGTTCATGCCGCTCAACGCGAAAAGGCTTCACGGATAATGGAGATCAGACGCCCCCATACAGAATGGTGGTTATAGACCATCGGCTCGGTGTGGGGGAAATACAGGATCATCCGGATGAGATAGACAATCAGATACAGCGCTGCCAGTGATAATAAAACGGCATCCAACGCGCGTGAAGAAAGAGGCAGGCGGAGTTCTTTGCCTCTTTTTTTCATGATAAAACGCGCGGTTATGAAGAGGAAGGCTGTCAGAAAAGAGAACAGCGTGATGAAGATGAGGGGGTGCATACGGAGCGCTTCTCCGATTTTCCCCTCAAATAAGAGCAGAGCTGCCCGCGTGCTGCCGCAGCCTGCGCAGGGGATGCCGAATACGGACGAAAAGAAACAGGATGAACCGAAAAATTCGATGAGCCCCATCAGGAATATCGTGAACAGCAGGAGATACTTCCATTTGTTTTTTTGCCGCTTCCCGCTCTCAGAGCTGTCTGAATGACCGCATGAAGCGTTCATCTCCCGGTTCATGTCAGCCGTTTCCGTTTCTTCTGCGCGATTCGCGGTTCTGTGATGATTTGCCTGAAGACTGTCCGGCTCTGCCAAACCTGTATGGACTGAATCAAGCGAGCCGCGTGCGCGATCCGGCGGAAAGGAAGGCTCCGGCGTGTTGTAATCGCTGTCACTTGTTGTCTCTGGCACCGCTGTTTTCTCCCGTCAGACGAACCGTCTTTTCACACGAACTTTATCCCGCCTGCCGCGTCTGTGTTTCAACCATATGCGCGAACAGGCCGCCCTGCGCCAGCAGCTCCGCATGTGATCCCGCTTCGACAATCTCACCCTGATCCAAAACATAGATCATGCTCGCGTGGCGGATTGTCGACAGCCTGTGCGCGATGATCAGTGTCGTCCGGCCTTTTGATAACCGCTCGATGCCGCGCTGGATGATGTCCTCCGTCTCCGTGTCGATGTGCGATGTCGCCTCGTCGAGGATAAGGATGGTCGGGTTCTGAGCGAGCGCCCGGGCGAAGGAGATAAGCTGGCGTTCGCCGGCGGAAAATTCATTTCCACGTTCCCTGACCGCTGTTTTTACGCCTTCGGGCAGGTGTGCGAGGAAAGCTCCCCCGCCCACTTCGATAAGAGCGCGGCGCGCGTCTTCAGAGCTGAGCCAGGGGCGGTTGAGGGTTATATTCGACTCGACAGTCCCCGTGAACAGGAAGGGCTCCTGCGTAACGATCGCCATATGGCTCCTGATGGATTTCCTGTTCAGTTCCGACAGGTCTTTACCGTCGATAAGCACACGTCCGCTGTCCGGCTGATAGAAAGAGAAGAGAAGGTTCATCACCGTTGATTTGCCGGCGCCGGTCTGTCCGACAAAGGCAGCGGTCATTCCCTTCGGGACATCAAAGCTGACATTGTGAAGGATAATTTCATCTTCCTTGTACGAGAAGGTGACGTTTTCGAAGGCTACCCTGCCCTCGATTTGGTCGACAGGAATTCCGTCATCCGCCAGAGCTTCCCTGTCGAGCAGCTCGAAGATATGATCCGCGGCGCCGCGCGCGCGCTCAAGGTTCCCCAGGTGCTGCATCGCGCGGTTCATCTGAGCGAAGAACCGTATCATATAGTCGATAAACAAGTAAAGGTGGCCGATCGGCACAATGCTTAACTCAAGAATGTTTCCCAGACCGAAATAAAGCAGGGCGAAACAGAGCATGAGATAGTTCATCGAGTCTGCCGCGTTGTGGCCGCTGTAAGAATGCAGCCGCGTCATGCCAAGTCCGTACCGGAAGACATCATCGTTGATCCGGCCGTACAGATCGTACATGGACCGCTCCCGGTTCAGGGACTGAATCACTTCGATTCCCTGAATGTTCTCATTCATGCTCGCGTTCAGACGACTGAGGCCCCTTCTGGCTTTCCTGCTATAAAGGAGCGATTTGCGCTGGAAATCACGGAACAGAAAAAACAGAAAGGGGAATGAGACAGACGCGATGAGGAACAGGCGCCAGTCGACTGACAACAATCCTAACAAAATGCCGATTGCGAAGACACCCGCCATCGTAAGCTGTGACAAGACCGTGGTGAAAAAAATGCGAACGGCTTTCGTGTCGTTCGTAATCCTTGAGACGACTGTTCCCGCCGCGAGCGTATCAAAATACGAGACCGGCATATTCTGAACATGGTTCATGACCTCCCGCTGCATGACCACGGAGATGCGGTTGGCGGCCGTCTGGTTGGAAATGGCTGCCGTATAGCGGGTGACGAGAGACAACATCACGGACAGCGCGTACAAAACGATGATCCACGTGAACACCTTGTAATCGCGCGCGCCGATTCCGGCCACTAATTCACCATCGAGGAGACGTGAGATCAGATAGGGGCCGGCGAGATCAAGCCCGACAGTCAGGACAGTCAGAATGATGCCGCACGAAAGAGGTCCTCCCGCGTATTTCGCGTACTTAAACAGGCGCGCGAAGCTCGCTCTCGATTTCGTGTTTTCCACAGTGTTGACATTCTCTGCCATCAGCGAGCCTCCTTTCTCCTGGCGGTCGATGCCTCCTCAACCTGCTGTTTTTCGTACTGTTCGCGATACCAGCCGTCCTGCGCCATCAGCTCGTCATGCGTCCCGCGCGCCGCGATACAGCCGTTCTCAAGTACGAGAATCAGATCGGCGTCCCGGATGGCAGACAGTCTGTGCGAACTCACAAGCGTTGTCTTGCCGGCTCGCTCGCGGGCGAGTGAGGCCAGAACATTCTTTTCGGTGATCGCGTCAACCGCCGACAGGCAGTCGTCGAGAATCAGGACTTCCGGGTCGGCAAGAAGTGCCCGCGCGATTGAAATCCGTTGTTTTTGTCCTCCGGAGAGAGCGATGCCCTGTTCACCTGTCAGTGTGTCCAGCCCCTGCGGCAGATATTCGATGTCCTTGCCGAAATCGGCGATCGCGATCGCCCGGTCCAGTGTTTCGCGCGGTACAGGCAGGGGGTCGGTTTTCTCCTCATACCTGCTTTCGACCGTGTTCACAATAGCGCCGTAGCGGCTCTTCCAGAACGCCTGTTCCTCTGAGCGCTCCTTTTCGCTTAGCGGCCAGTCTTCCCGTTGGAGATTGGCGCCGAGCAGAATATTCTCAAGCACAGTGAGGGAGAACAGCGTGCTCTCCTGTGGCACATAACCGATGCGCCGGCGGATGCTTCTTCTGTCATAGAGGCGGATAGGCAGGCCGTTGATACGCAGCCTTTCAGCGGGCGGCGGCAGCGAATCTTCGTGCGGCGCTGACAGCATGTCGGCTTCCTGGGGATAAAAACGCAGGAGCTGTTTGAGGAGAGCTGTCTTGCCGGAACCCACTCGCCCCACGACTCCGAGAGTCATTCCTTCCTTGACGGTAAATGTCAGGTCCTTCAGCATTCGCTCATTCTGGCCCGGCCACGAAAAAGAAAAATGATCGAAAGTGATGTCGCCGATTTTCCCGCAGTTGATCGCGTTGGAGGGATCGGCGATTTCTTCGCGCCAGTCCCATATTTCATGTACGCGCTCCATGGAAGCCGCCCCCTGCTGGGATACGTTGATAAATTCACCCATGGCGATCATGGGCCAGGAGAGCATGCCGAGATAGAAAACATGTGCCATCAGCTGCCCGGGTGTGATGGTTTCCGATTTGATTAACCCGGCGCCGACGATCATCGCAATCACGAAAGAGGCGCCCTGTATGAGACGTGACGCGGGCATGAACAGGGCGTCCAGTTTCGCTACTTTGAGATTCTGTCTGTACAGGTGTTTCGCGCGCGCCTTGAAAGCCCCCATCTCCTGCTCTTCCATGACGAAGGCGCGAACCACGCGGACTCCCTGAATATTCTCCAGGACGCGGTCATTCATCTCGTCAAACGCCTGCTGCGCCAGATCATATTCTCTGTAAAGATGTTTCCCAATCAGACTCGAAAAGAGAATAAGCAGGGGATAGGGGAGGACGGTCAGCAGTGTCAGCTGCCAGGATCCGCTGATAGCCATCATCAGGATGATAGCCGTCTGGTACAGCGTCGAGTCAAAGAGCAGCATCACGCCAAAACTCGCCATCTCACCGATGGAGCTGACATCGTTGGTTGATTTTCCCATCAGACTCCCTGTCGAGTGCGCCAGGAAAAAAGGAGCGTTTTGATTCAGAATTTTAGTAATTGTCTTCTGGCGGGCGACGAGTTCAGCGACATCATAAGCTTTGATCAGATAATAGGACCAAATATATCCTGTAACGTAATAAAGGGCTGTCAACGCGAGAAGTATTCCGACATACGTCAGGAGAGAGGCGACAGTCAGTTCATTTCCAATGATTTTGTCCGCGACGAAGCCGGCCAGCCACGGCGGAGCAATCGCGACTGCGTATGACAGAGAGACAGCGGTGATAGCGGCCAGGTATTCCCTGGTGTACCGTTCCGTCAGCCATTGAAATTGATTTATCAGTTTTTTCAGCATGGAACAGGTTCCTGTCTCCTTTGATTCTACCCTGATTCGTATAAAAATCCTTTATCTTTTATACCAGTCCACGCTGCGGGAGGTCAATCGGCCGAACACCGGCATATGGCGCGGCGGTAACATATGTTTGCGATCGAAAAGATCAGCCTGCTGCTGTCGGGAAGATCTAAGCCGAAAACGGAAGGAATCGTGACAAAGCCGCCATGGTGGAGAAAATACCCGCAAACATGATGATCGAAAGATACACAAACTGCCACGTGCGGTTTTCATCAAGCCGCGTCAGCGAAGCGACCTGCCGCGCATGGATAAGTACACTGAAGACAATTCCCATCAAGGCGAGAGTGATTCCGAACAGCGCATTCCCCGTGAGGAGGGAGGGCAGGGAGAGCGCGAGAAGAAGCGTCAGGTATTGCCAGGATACTTTCCCGACAGCGAGAGCGTGTGAAAACGGGAGGCCGCGCTGACGGTAGAGGAAACGCGCGATCAGCCACATCGTCAGCGTGAAGACCAGGATCACCGCGGCGACGGCGAGAAGCCCGGTCAGCCATGACAAGGCGAAATAACTGAAGTCCGCTTTAACGGCGGACGCCGTCTCCGGTGAAGCCGACAACAGCCGGTTTAAACTCAAGTAATGAATACCCGACAGCACAGCTGAAGAGGCGAGCCAGCAGGTATGGGAAACTGTCCAGTCTGTTCCCAGCGATTGGCGCATGACCTCGGCGGGACTCGCGAAAAAACGGATAAAACCGGCTGCGAGCGCAGCGGTGTCAGCGCGCGGGCGCCTGGTTCCCCGGCCAAAAGGCGGGTGAGTATAAGTGCCGCCGGCATGGCTGTTCCGCTCAAAAGCCGCTCGTCGCGCTGCCGTTTCTTGTTTCTCCCGCCGCTTCCTGTCGCGGCGGGCGGACCATGTCTCTCTCCGGGTTCCGGATCGCTGTTCGGTCGCGTCAGGGGTATTACCGCCGACAGGCTGTTCCCGTTGACGGGTACGGGCGTCGCCCGGAGGCGGCGAACCGGCGGTTCTGTCGGTGGCGGTGTCATACCAGGCCGAAGATGATGAAGCATAACTCGTGTCTGAAGCTGACGCACGCTCACGGCAGTGGCACTTTTCGCCCTGCTCCAGCTGCCGTCCGCAGTAAAAGCAATATCTCGCCATACCGCTTCCTTTCTTAACCCCTCACAGGCTCGGAATTTAACCGTATTCACGCGTTCGGCTTTACTCTAACGCGAAGATGTTAAAATAATGTGGCATAAATGAAAAAGGAGTGCCACAATGCAAACAGGAAAACAGCCGGATGCTTCCGCCTCCATGCATTCTAAAGCGCCGAAGCGCTTTGTCTACAGATTGTATTTAGCGGTTACATGGGTTTTCATGAAACTTATTTATCGCGTGCGCTTTATTCGCGATAAGCGCATTTCTTCGGAGCGCGGCCCCTATTTCATTGTCGGCAATCATGTGTCTTATCTCGACCCCGTTCTCTGTCTGCTTTCGCTGAACCGGCTGGCCGTCCGTTTTGTCGCGGGCGAGGAAGTTGTGAGCGGGAAGATGCTGAGAATTCTGCTCGCTCCTCTTTCCGTCATCCATATCAAACCGTTTCGCGTCAATTACTCGACGACGCGCGAGATAATCGAGTCGATCAAATCCGGCATTTCTGTCGCTCTCTTTCCTGAAACACAGCGCTCCATATCCGGAGACATGACGCCATTCGGTTTGAGTACCGCGAAACTGATCAAGCATCTCCGTGTTCCCGTCGCGTCTGCTTTTTCGCGGGGCGGTTATCTCGGATGGCCTCGATGGGCGAAGATATTCCGCCCCGGGCACATTGAGATGGAGACGACCCTTCTTTTTACGAAAGAAGAGACAGAAAAGCTGCCGCTCCATGAAATACAGCGCCGTCTCGAAAAAGCCCTGGCAACGGAAGATTACGCATGGCAGCTGAACCGCCGGCATCCTGTCAGGTATTTCTCTTTCAAACCGGCGGCGGGATTAGCGAAAATCTGTCACTGGTGTCCCGTCTGCGACAAGCCGCTTTCTATGGAAAGCAGAAAGCGTACCCTCCGCTGCGTTAACTGTGGCCAGACATTCCGTCTCGACGCCTCCGGATTCTTCAGCGCCTCTCCGGGGTCGCGCCCGGTGTTTGATCACCCGCTCGAATTCGCGCGATGGCAGCGCCGGCGGCTGTTGAAAGCCTTTGAGGAAGGACAGGAGATATCGGATCGATGCCGTCTTGAATTTCACGAGACCATCGGGCAGGGTATAACCCCGCCTGAAAGACGCTCACTGCAAGGCATCGGCAGGATCGTAAAAGACGGGCTTCTTTTCGAGGATGATGACCGCGGAAAAATCTTCTTCCCCCTCGGGGAAACGCCGTCGCTCTATACGATGATCGGTCTTTATGCCGACGTTCTGTCGGACAAATACCTTTGGCGGCTGTATCCGGAATCGGAAGGGTTCACGTCATTGCTGACTGACTGCGCGCGTTCCATATGGGAGCACCGGAACGGTTCCGCCTTGCGCGCGGTCGCCGAAGTGAGCTCACCCGTATCGGTCTGTACCGGATAATATTCATAATAATTCACGTATCGGCATGATCTGCCGAAGCCTGCTGACGCGCCCGCGTTCCGATTCAGGCTTTCGGGGAAGTGAAAAAACAGGGGAGCGCGACGGTTCAAATTCTTCAGTTCTATCGGAATAAGAGCGGGTTTATTGGGATTGTTACGGTACGGGAAAGTTTTTTGACATCTTTTCTTCCCTTTGAATTCCGCTCTTTTCTCCCAGCCAAAACGGGGGCAGTACGCGATATTTAAATTTTCTTTCTCTTTGCATTTATTTGTGGTATCCTTTATTTATTCAAAACCGATTCATTGTGGACGCAGCCTTTGAATAAAGGTGAGAGGATCGTTTGTTCTATTTTCGTTAAGGAGGATAGCCAATTGCCTGACCGCGATTTTCTGGAAGAGATCATAGAAACAGAAGCAGAAGCAGCAAGGCGCCTTCAGGATGTGCGCGAGAAAGCACAGGTTGAGCGACAGCTCGCGCGCCAAAAAGCGAACGAGTTAATTGAGAAGGCTTACAGTGAGGCTGCGTCAATCCGGCAAAATGCACTCGATGAAGCGGAACGCACGTATTCACAGATTGTATCGGGAAGCTTATCGGATACGGAACTCGGGCATGACGCTCTTTATGAAGATAAACTCTCACACGCGGCCGATGAACTAGCGGAAAGGATTGTCTGTCTCCTTGAGCATCGTTAAGATGAAAAAACTGATCATCCTCGGCATGCATGAGGATCGGGACAGTGTACTGGACGCGCTTATGCGGCTGGGCGGTGTTGAGATCATTGAGGACAAAACCGGTGACGAGTCATCCTCCCGTTCCATGTCATACGCCTCCGGTACCGACAGACGCGCCCGCCTGAAGAGGGCGATCGAAACTCTCTCGGCGCGTTTCCCTGAGGCGAGGCGTATTGTCGGGAAAAAGCACATCGTCTCCGAAGAATCTTTTTCTTTTTCGGAGGAAGACGAGCGCCATGTGGAATCGCTGCTCGGGCAGTATGAAGCATTGCTCCGCGAAGAGGAATCACTCACTCTTTCACTGAATGTCCTGAAAGAGCAAAAGGCACAGCTCGCCCCCTGGCTCGGTATTCCTCTGGATCTGACTGTCAGAAAAACAGATAGAACGACTCTTATATTCGGGGTATTCCGGGATAGCACGGCATTTGATTCATTTGATCGCGATATCGCGCGCGAGCTGCCCCTGGCGTCTGTTTTTATGTTAGAAGACGGGGCAAGGTTCCCGGCGAAAGTGGTGATCGTTACACTCGATGATCAGCTGCCCCGTATCCGTGCCAGGCTTGCCGCGGCAGATTTTAACGAGATTCCGGACCTGCCTTTTGCCGGTTCAGCGGATCAGACGATGGCTGTACTCGAAGAGGAATCAACCAGGAAGGAAGAACAGCTCCTGGCTGCTCGTAATCGATTGCAGGAGATAGCGGCTGACCTGCCGCTTCTGATGACTTACCACGATTTCCTCCTCGTCCGTTCAGACAGAGTTCTCGCGAGTAAAAAAATCCACGATATGAGCTATACGTTTTTTATCAAAGGATGGGTGCCGGAGAGCGACGCAGAGCGTATCGGGCAGCAGCTCGCGGATCAATTCAATATCGTCTATGTGACCAGAGAGGCCGAAGAGGGTGAGGAAACACCGGTCAAATTAAAGAATAACCGCTTCATCAGCGCTTTTAACGTGGTGTTGGAAATGTACGGAGCGCCGAGCAGCCATGAGTCCGACCCCATGCCTGTTATGGCCCCATGCTATATGGTTCTGTTTGGCATGATGCTGAGCGATGTCGGTTACGGATTGATGCTCGTGGCGCTTGCCGCGTTCATGCTCTTCAAAAAGAAAGTGGAAGGGAACGTAAAACAGATCTGTTCCCTGCTGTTCTTTTCGGGGATATCTTCGATTGTCTGGGGGTTCATGTTCGGTGGCTTTTTCGGGGACATGATCACGGCTGTCACGCAGGGGAAGGCAAATTTCCCGACACTCTGGTTTAATCCCATGGATTCGCCGACGAAACTTCTTCTGTTCTGTATGGTTTTCGGGGTTATCCACCTCTTTTTCGGTATGACGCTCAAGATCAGGAATGAGAAACTGAAGGGGAATCTGATGGGCGGCCTGGGCGTGACAGTGCCGTGGTATCTGATTATCCCCGCGCTCGGACTCATCCTCGGCAAGGGGGCGATAACGAGTGATCCCGGGACTGCGGCGCTGCTCGGTGAAATCGGGAAATGGATGGCTCTGGCGGGTGTCGCCTTTGCGCTGATCTTTGCCGGCCACGGAATTAAAAATCCATTCAAACGCCTTTTAAAAGGGTTGGGTGCTCTTTACGGGGTTACTTCGTGGCTGAGCGATATTCTGTCCTATTCGAGGATTCTGGCTCTTGTGCTCGCCACGAGCGTGATCGCGACGGTCGTCAATATGCTGGGTTCGATGTTTGGGCAGAATGTCCTGGGCTATATCGCTTTTGCCGCCGTCGGGGTGCTTGGGCATACACTAAACTTGGGGCTTTCGGCCCTCTCCGCTTTTGTCCATTCGAGCCGTCTCCAGTATGTCGAAATGTTCGGCAAATTCTTTGAAGGCGGGGGTTCGTTCTGGGATCCGCTTCGTCGTAAGACGGATTATATAAAGATTGTAGATAAAACAAGCATGCCGCTCCCTCAGGAAAAAGCCGTCAGAGGCGCGGAGCGCACGTAAAAGGGAGACAGCCATGGCTGTCTTCTGAGAAGTTCCCCGCCCGATGTGGGGAATATAATGATCAGTCAATTGAATGATTGACGTATTTGGAGGAAAACAATGTCACATTTCATGGGTCCACTTCTGGTCTCGCTGGCGGCGACGATGGCCGCTATGCTCCCCGGTTACGCGTCCGCCAAGGTGGTGAGCAGGCTGGGACAGGCCGCCACCGGCATTCTGGCGGAAGATCCCTCTCTTTTCGGGAAACTTGTTATTCTGCAGGCACTCCCCGGCACGCAGGGGATCTACGGCCTTCTCGGATGGTTTATTATCATGAACCAGTCCGGGATGATGGCAGGTAATACGGAAATCAGTCTTCAGCAAGCTCTTTTGTTTCTTCTCGCCGCGCTGCCGATTTCCGTAATCGGATTCCTGTCCGCTTTTCATCAGGGGAAAGTGGCGGAAAGCGGCATGGCGCTGCTGACCAAACAGCCGCAGACGAGCGGAAACTCGATCGTTCTCGCCGTCATGGTCGAGACGTACGCCATTCTCGCCCTTCTCGCATCCATCCTCGGCGCACTTAGCATAACTGTGTGATCCTGTCATATCGCTCTTTTGAAACGGGGTGCTAGAGGTGGAAGGAATCGAGAGAATCAAAAACCATATCCTGGCGGAAACCGATCGCTCTGTTCGAACCATTGAGGAAGAGACGCGTCAATTTGTCGAAAAAGAAGCGCTTGACAGCGAAGAGCAGAGCCGACGTATTCTTTCAGCCGCGATCGAACGTTCAGAACAGGACGCCGGCCTCCTGGTCAAGCGGGCTGAAAGCCTCGCAGACGCGGAGCGGCGGAAAAGAGGTCTCGCCAGCAAACAGAAAATTGTTGACGAAGTAATAGCGCGGGCGCTCGGGAAGCTTTCTGCGCAGCCGGAAGAGACGCGCGCCGCGCGCTATGCCGGCTTGATCCATGCCCTAAACATTGAAGAAGGCGTGATCACGCTCTCCGGGGACGAACAGACATCCGTGGGCGGCGCGCTTCTCGCGGCTCTCCCGGCCGGGCGGTTTTCGATCGCCGAGGAGGCCGGGAACTTCTCCGGAGGTCTGATCGTTAAGCACGGGCGGGTACAGGATAACCTGACGTATGACCTGATCATCCGTGATCATCGCCCGGAACTTGCCAGGCTTGTGCTCGATATAGTAGAAAATCCCGGCGTTTCGGAGTAATCGAATGAGTACAGTGGCAAAACCCCGCGACATCCTGATCCCCGCTATTGAGACACAGCGATTTGGTTCGTGGGTTCACGCGTCGGGCAGAATTTGGGTGCTCGAAAAAGATCTGCTAGGGCGATCGGGACTCGACCGCCTGTACGCTGCCGCTTCCTTTGACGAAATCCGCGGGTTGCTGCTGGAACATCGTTACCCGCAGAAAGACACACTCCATGAAATGCTGCAGGCCGAAGCAGCCTCGCTGTATGAGTTTCTGGAAGAAGCCGCGCCGGATGACGGGTACCGGGCAGCCCTTCTGCTGCCGGCGGACGCGCACAACTTGCGCGTTATGCTGAGGGAGAGTCTGCACGGGGAGAAAGCACACAGTTACCGATCGCTCGAAAAACTAGTGAAGCAGCCGTCCCTGATCAATCCTGAGACGCTCTGGCGCGCCCTTGTCTCCCGGGAGAGAGAGGTGGCGCTGCCTCCGTGGCTTCAAGCGGCTGCTGACCGCGCGCGCGAAGCATATGCGGAGCAGTATGACGCGGTGTCGATCGATTTATCTGTCGAGCGCGATTTCCATGACATGCTCCGCCTGATCGCATCTAAGACCAGAAACGAATGGTTTGAGACTTATTTTACGATGGTCCGTGATCTCACGAATCTTGAGACGCTCCTGAGGTGCCGGCTGCGGCGGTGTAACGAATCGCTTTATGCCGCGAGTCTTCTCTCCGATGGCGCGGTGACGAAAGACCAGTGGCTGGCGTTATTCCAGGGCGGTGAGAGCGATATCGCCATACAGCTGGAAGCGACGCCCTACCGCGCGATGACCGCATTTGTCGCTTCTTACGGTGAAAGGGGCGTCGCGGCGGCATTTTCCCGTGAGCGCGATCTTCTCCTTTACAGGCATCTGTCGTCGGGTTCGAAACAACTGTCCAGCGCGGAGCGCGTCCTGTCGTATATCATGGCACGCGAGGTGGAGATTCGGAATATAAGAATCATGATGTCCGCTCTCAGCGATACTCTCTCCGGAGCGGAATACACGGTTTTGCGGCGCGATTATATGGAGTGAAAACCGGCAAATGGGGAATGAACGCATAGAACAGCGAGTCGGTGTCATCGGTGATTGGGAGAGCATTGCGGGATTCCGCGCGCTCGGGTTGTCTGTCGCGGAAGCTGCGACAGCCGATGAAGCGGAAAAAATTTTGAAAACATGGGCAGAGGAAGGGTACGCCGTTATATTCGTGACGGAAATACTGGCAAAGGCCATGGGCAGCCGCCTCAAAGAATGGCGGCTTCAATACCTGCCGGCCGTGATTATAATCCCTTCAGCCGGTCTCGAACCTTTCCTTGGGCGTCACCAGCTGAGATCAACGATTCAGAAAGCGACGGGTATCGATTTGATCGGCCAGCGCGAAAAGACTCTGCGTGACAGTATGTAAAGACAGCAATAGACAAGAGGAGTCATCCATGAATAAGAGCAGTCAGGGTCAAGTGGTAAAGGTTTCCGGTCCGCTGGTCATCGCGAAGGGCATGCGTGACGCGGATATGTTCGATGTGGTCGAGGTCTCCGAGAACCGTTTGATCGGCGAGATCATCGAAATGCACGGAGACGAAGCTTCCATACAGGTCTACGAGGAGACAGCGGGACTGGGACCCGGTGAGATTGTCGTCTCAAGGGGGACGCCTCTTTCTGTTGAACTCGGCCCCGGCCTGATCGGCGAGATATTCGACGGCATTCAGAGACCGCTTGAAACACTGGTCGCAGCGGAAGGCGACCGCATCACGCGCGGCGCTTACTCGCCCGCGCTCAACCGCGAAAAAGTATGGGATTTCTCAGCGATATGCCAAGCCGGCGACCGCGTCTCAGGTGGGGACATCATCGGTGTCGTTCAGGAGACAGAGATCCTCGAACACCGCGTGATGATTCCGCCGGGGAAAGCGGGAACACTGTGTGAGATTCAGTCAGGCCGTTACAGGGTATCGGATGTGATCGCGGTACTCGAAAACGACCGCGGGGAGCGCGAGGACATTACGCTGATGCAGCGCTGGCCGGTGCGTATCGGACGCCCTTATATCGAAAAGAAATCTCCGACAGCTCCGCTGTTTACCGGGCAGAGGACGATTGACACCTTCTTCCCTGTCGCGAAAGGCGGCACGGCAGCTGTTCCCGGACCGTTCGGCAGCGGTAAAACAGTGATTCAGCACCAGCTGGCGAAATGGGCGGAAGCGGACGTGGTCGTCTATATCGGCTGCGGAGAGCGTGGCAATGAGATGACGGATGTTCTGATGGAATTCCCCGAACTGCTCGACCCGAAATCAGGTTATTCCCTGCTGAAACGCACCATCCTTATCGCCAATACTTCCGATATGCCCGTTGCCGCCCGTGAAGCATCGATCTATACAGGGATTACGATTGCAGAATATTTCCGTGATATGGGCTATTCTGTTTCGCTGATGGCGGACTCGACATCGAGATGGGCTGAGGCGCTCCGCGAAATGTCCGGACGTCTGGAGGAAATGCCCGGTGAGGAAGGGTATCCCGCTTATCTTGGTTCGCGGCTCGCGAGTTTCTATGAGAGGGCCGGCATCGTCCGCTGCCTCAGCAGCGGCGATCAGGAGCGAATCGGCATTCTGACAGCCATCGGCGCCGTTTCTCCGCCGGGCGGCGACCTCTCGGATCCTGTTGCGCAATCGACACTGCGTATTGTCCAGGTTTTCTGGAGTCTTGACTCCAATCTGGCTTACCGGCGTCACTTCCCGGCGATCAACTGGCTGACGAGCTATTCCCTCTACCAGGCGAAAGTCGACGCATGGCTCAACGACAACATCACGCCGGATTTCAGCGGGCTTCGTCTGGACGCGATGACGCTTCTGCAGGAGGAATCGGAACTTGAGGAAATTGTCCGCCTGATCGGTCAGGATGCTCTGTCAGACTCTGACCGGCTCAAACTTGAATCAGCGCGTTCGCTCCGTGAAGACTTTCTTCACCAGAATTCTTTCGACGAGGTAGATACATATACGTCAATGAACAAACAAATCAAGATGTTATCTCTCGTGATGCATTTCTACTATGAGGCGCAAAAAGCGCTCGCGCACGGAGTGGATATTGACAGAATACTCGGCCTTCCGATACGTGAGGAGATTGCCCGTTTCAGGTATGTGCCCGAGCATGAGACCGATCGCTGGTATGTCCAGCGCAGTGAACAGCTGGTTCAGGAATTGAGTGAACTGTCGGATTAGGAACGGAGTCAGATATGGCCAGAGAATACAGAACAATCGAAGAAGTCACCGGCCCCCTGATGCTTGTCAGAGGAGTGGAAGACGTCAAGTATGATGAACTGGGCGAAATCCAATTGGCAGACGGGCAGATCCGCCACTGCAAGGTGCTTGAGATAGAAGGAACCGACGCGCTTGTGCAGCTTTTTGAGAGCTCAATCGGTCTGAATATTGACAGGAGTACCGTTCGTTTCCTCGGAAGAGGGCTTGAACTCGCGGTGTCCCGCGATATGCTCGGCCGTGTCTTTGACGGCATGGGCCGGCCGAATGACGGAGGACTCGATATCATCCCCGACGCGATGAGAAATATTAACGGTCTGCCGATCAATCCCGCGGCACGCGACTATCCGAATGAGTTCATTCAGACAGGCGTTTCGGCGATTGACGGGCTGAACACGCTCGTCCGCGGGCAGAAGCTGCCTATTTTTTCCGGCGC
Source organism: Bacillota bacterium (assembly GCA_029570375.1). Lineage (GTDB taxonomy): Bacteria > Bacillota > Clostridia > Saccharofermentanales > DTU023 > UBA4923. Next base: position 43,059 of record JAKPXB010000012.1, read on the forward strand.
CGGTCTTCCCCATGCGCAGCTCGCGGCGCAGATCGCCCGACAGGCGGAAGTGCTGAACAGCGAGGAGCAGTTCGCCGTCGTCTTCGCGGCGATGGGGATTACCTTTGAAGAGGCCGACTTTTTTATCAGTGATTTCAGGAGAACAGGCGCGATCGATCGTGCGGTGATGTTTATTAATCTGGCGGATGACCCCGCGATCGAACGTATTTCAACGCCGCGTATGGCGCTCACTGCCGCCGAGTATCTGGCGTACGACCTCGATATGCACGTTCTCGTCCTGATGACCGATATCACGTACTATGCGGAAGCACTCCGTGAGGTTTCAGCCGCGCGCAAGGAGGTTCCCGGGCGCCGCGGTTATCCGGGATATCTGTACACCGACCTCGCGAGTATCTACGAGCGGGCCGGCCGCATCAAAGGGAAGAAAGGCTCCATCACTTTCGTTCCCATTCTGACCATGCCGGATGATGATAAAACGCATCCGATACCCGACCTGACCGGGTATATCACGGAAGGGCAGGTCATCCTGTCGCGCGATTTATACAGGCGTGGCATTCAGCCGCCCATCGACGTGCTCCCTTCGCTGTCGCGCCTGAAAGACAAGGGGATAGGCGTCGGCAAGACGCGCGCTGACCATGCCGACACCATGAACCAATTGTTTGCCGCGTATTCCCGCGGTAAAGACGCGCGCGACCTTCAGATTATTCTCGGAGAAGAGGCGCTGAGCGAAATCGATCTCGAGTATTCCAAATTCTCTGTTGCGTTTGAGCAGCAGTATGTGTCACAGGGCTTTGACACGAACCGTTCGATTGAAGAGACACTGGCGATCGGATGGAAGCTTCTGTCGATGCTGCCCGCGAACGAGCTCAAGCGTATTCATCAGGAATATATCGATGAATACTATGAGAGCCCCGCCAATGAAAAAGCGGAGGGT
>JAKPXB010000015.1 GCA_029570375.1 Bacillota bacterium
AAGGCAGTGCTGAGGAAAATGAGCGGTACAGGGACGTTGGCGGTTACCGGTGCGACGTATGAGAATTATGCCAGCTGGGTGGACGCCGGATACGATCCGGAATTGGGGGCGGATACGAGGATTCTCGGCAAGATCACCATATATATCGCCGAGGAACCTGATGCGCAGTCTGCCTACATGATGTCAGGCGATGTGCTTGTGGCGGAGTATACGCAAGTAGAAGGCGCTGGTATGGAAGCGCCAAACGGGAGCTTTGAAGCCGGAGAGCGTACAACAAAGGCTTATGCAGGATACTACGAGCAAGGGGACGACTTCTATGTTTACCAATACGATTTAGAGCTTGTCGTAGGCAATCCACCTGCGGGCAATCAGGCTCCGGTGATCAAGAGCGGGGTGATCAATCCGGCGACGGCGGAGACGGCGGTCGGGACGGCATGGGAGCTTGATCTGACGACCATCTTCGAGGATCCGGACGGTGATCCGCTTACCTACAAAGTATCTGTTGGCGGCGCCGAAGCGGTGGCGGCTGACGCGAATTACACTTACACCCCATCGGCGGCGGGCGAGACGACACTGGCGTTCACCGCCAATGACGGCGAGGCGGACAGCGCGGTCTATACGGTGACATTGACGGCGGGACAGGCGGCGGCGACCTGGCCGCAGCTGACTGAACTGACGGTGGCGTCCGATGCAAAGCTGTTTCATCAAATCAGCGGAAGCATTCCCATCAATTCAGCAGTGTTTGAAAACTATGACGAGCCGAAGGATGCGGGTGACGCGCGTTCCTATGAACATGAAAACCTGCCACATCTGATTCTTGGCAAAATAACACTGCATGTCGAGAGCGCGTTGCAGAGTAATGGATGGTATAACCTTCCTCAAGGTAAATTGCGGAGTACGTACGAGAATGTCGGCGGCGCGCATATGGAAGAAAGCATCTCCGGCAGATTTGACAGCGGAAGCACCACAATGCTCGGCTTTGCCGGATTTGACAGCACATGGGCGACTGTTTACGCCTATGAGGTGGAAGCGGTTGTAGACGCACCCGGGGTCAATCAGGCTCCGGTGATCAGGAGCGGGGTGACCAATCCGGCGACGGCGGAGACGGAGGTCGGGACGGCATGGGAGCTTGATCTGACGACCATCTTTGCGGATCCGGACGGTGATCCGCTTACCTACAAGGTATCTGTTGACGGCGCCGAGGCGGTGGCGGCTGACGCGAATTACGCTTACACCCCGACTGCGGAGGGTGAGACGACACTGGCGTTCACCGCCAATGACGGCGAGGCGGACAGCGCGGTCTACACAGTGACACTCACAGCCACCGGACAGGCGGTTGTACTTGACGATTATGACATTACCGCCATTCTCGGCAAGGTGGCGGCATACGAAAAGAAGACCGTCACGAACCCAACGGTGGCTTCCGTCGGCGGTGAATGGACAGTGCTGGGACTTATGCGTTCCGGTCGTGGCAACAACGCGTATATAGCCAAATATTATGCCAATTTGCTCGCGGTGTTGAGGCAGTATAACGGGAAGCTTGGCAGAAACACGCTGCCTACCGATTATGAGCGCGTGTCGCTGGCGCTGACCTCGACGGGCTGCGACGCGATGGATTTCTATGGTTATAATCTGCTTTTGCCGCTGGCTGACGCGGACTTTGTCACCAGTCAGACGATCAACGCGGCCATCTTCGGGCTGATCGCTTTCGATGCGCACGCTTACGAAATTCCTCCAACGACTGGGAATTCCCAGACGACGCGCGAGAAGCTCATTATCAATATCCTGGACAGGGAGATCGCAGGTGGCGGCTGGTCTTTGAACGGTAAAGCTCCGGCGGATGTGGATATCACGGCGATGGCCATTCAGTCGCTGGCGCCGTATTATCACAGCAACGCGGGTGTCAAGGCGGCTGCAGACCGCGCAGTGGCCTGGCTGGCCTCGCAGTGTTTTGAAGGCGGTTTCTCAAGCTGGGGAACGTCGAACTCTGAAAGTATCGCGCAGGTCATCGTAGCGCTGACCGCACTGGGTATTGATCCCGCGACGGATCACCGCTTCTGCGACGCGCAGGGCCGCAATCCTGTTTCGGCGCTGCTGGGGTTCCTGTATGACGGCGAGACGAATACGATGGTTACCTCCGGAGAAGCGGCTGAGGCCAGCGCGAGCCTGGGCTTTGCTCACGTTAAATCCGGGCAGGGGAGCGGTCTCAACGCGATGGCGACGGATCAGGCCTTTTATGCGCTGGCGGCTTATGAGCGCTTCCGCCAGGGAAGAAACAGCCTTTATAACATGGCAGATACACCGCTTTCCTTCTCAGCGGAACAAACCCCGCCCGAGCTCGCCGGTGACGCTTCTTCACGTGTATCCAAAGTGCTGGGCGAGATTTACGAACTGAATGTAGCTTCGCTTTTCCACGACGCGAATCTCGATGCGCTTACTTATTGGATGAGCGAGGATGGCAGCGCATTTACACAGATGTCCGGCGAGGTGTTTACGTATACGTCAACGGTGGAGGTTGAAAAGGTGTTCCGGTTTAAGGCCAAAGACAAAGAAGCGTATTCGCCGGAATACACGCTGACGCTGTCATTTGCCGCTGATCCGACACTCGATCTGCTCGAATGGAAGGTGAACAACACCAACACGGTAACGATTACAAAGTGCGACACGTCTGTGATGGAGATGGTTATCCCTGCGCAGATCGAGGGCAGGCCGGTCGCGGTCATAGGAAAGGGTGCGTTTAATAATGCTGACGGTCCCTGCGACAAGCTGACGAAACTCGTGCTGCCGGACAGTCTGACGACGATCGAATCGGGTGCGTTTACCGGGTGTTCGGCCCTTGCCAATGTGAAGCTGTCCAAAAACCTCAAGATGATCGGCGATACGGCCTTCTTAAACTGCGCGTCGCTTACGTCTCTCACTTTACCGGACAGTGTGACATTTATCGGAGATCGGGCATTCCAGGGGACCGGGCTTTCGCAGCTGACGCTGCCGAAATCGCTCGAAACACTGGGCGCGAGGGTCTTCCACGGGACGAATATTCTCAGCCTTGAGCTGCCGGCCGCGCTCAAAAACGTGGGGGCGCTGACGTTTGTCGGCATACTCCACAACACGCTGAATCTGACGCTTGACACGGGCAACCCGTATCTGACGATCAAGGACAGCGTGCTCTATAACAAGGACATGACAAAGCTCATCGTGGCTTTCGGCAGTGTTGCCCAGCATTTTACCGTGCCGGACAGCGTTGTGGACTTGGGAGACTACGCTTTCTTTAATGTGCAGATTCGCTCTTTCACGTTTGGCGCGAACGTCAGGACCATAGGTAACTATGTGTTCGCGGGCCAGACCAGCGACGGTTATTCCAATTCCACGTTGCCTGCGGCGACGAACACACTATCCTCCGTGACTTTCAACGCTAAGCTGGAGACGCTTGGCAACGGCGCATTTGCCGGTACAAGCATCACGAGTGCGGTGCTTCCGGCCAGCCTGATGTCTATGGCGCCGAAAGCGTTTGACTGTCCCGAGCTCATGTCGCTTGATCTGTCGGCTACGCAGCTCACAGAGGTGTCCGCCATCGGCGGCGAAAAGCTGGAGACGCTCAAGCTGCCGAAGGGACTCAAGGTGCTGGGCAGCATCGTATGCTCTCCGCGGCTGAACGAACTGATACTGCCTTTCGGACTTCAGACGATTACAACTGGTGCGTTTCGCTGTCTGTCCGATATGACGGTTACCATCCCCCGGACGGTGACATACATGAACGGTACCGCCTTCGGGCAGTCGGGATCTGATTGCGAAAACCTGAAAATCTATTTCGAAGGGGCTGTGCCGGAGTATCCAACAGGACAGGGTTCTTACGGATTGTTCGGCGGGCTTCATATCAGTAAAGTGGATACCATCAGTATTTACTATCTTGAGGGCATGGAAGGATGGAGCCCGGACTTCATGGATAAAGTCTCATCGGGTTCCAGTTCATGGGATTTTAAAGTTGTTGATCACGTTTATCATCCGCAAACCTACTCGCTGGAAGCCCCCCGCATCGTGTTCGGGGATGGCGCGTTAAAGCGCTATCTCGTTGCAGGCGATACCTATACCATCAAGTATGTCACGACGGAGACCACGGTCGACTGGCATAGTTCGAATCCCGCGGCCGCCTCGGTCGAGAACGGTGTGGTGACCGCCAAAGAGCCGGGTATTTCCGTCATTACGGCCACCGTGACGAAGGACGGCAAGACCTCTTCGGAACAGCTGACCATCGAGGTTCTGTCTGTGGAAGATGCGAAATGGTCGTTTACCGAAAATGATGACGGGACGCTGACAATCACCGGCTATGCCGACGCGAACGTGACTGAACTGACGGTCCCGGCCGAGCTTGGCAGCCGGAAGGTACGCGCTGTCGGCTCCAACGCGTTTATGAAACAGGCGAACACGCTGAAAAAGCTCATTTTCTCCGAAGGCATCTCAGAGATCGGGGCATACCTGACAGGGTATGAGATGAGTGCTTTGGAGGAGGTCAGCCTTCCGGGGACACTCAAGAAAATTTCCGCGTCTTTCTACAAGACGAGGCTTCAATCTGTGGTCATTCCGGATGGTGTGGCATCAATCGGAGACAATGTTTTCATGGGCTGCGAGGATCTCAAACATGTCACGCTGCCGAAAGGTTTGACAGAGCTCGGCATGAACGTGTTCAGCGGATGTACCTCGCTTGCGGAGATTGAGCTCCCGGATGGGCTTCAGAAAATCGGGATAAATTGTTTTGAGAAATGCACAGCCCTGAAGCGGGTTTATATCCCCGCGGCCACGGAGGATATCGGAGGTGTTCCGGGTCCTTTTGCAGGCAGCGGCCTGGAAGCGATGTTCATGCGGAGAATGCCTGCCGTCTGCGAGATCATAGATCTTCAGGAGATGGGAGCGCCTGACCTGATCGTCTATCATCCGGATGACGGCATGAATTGGGCGGGACTTGGCACATACAACAACGCCGTCTGGAATCTCGAGGCGTATATCGCCGCGGCGGAGAACCTGAATTATGAGGCAGACGACGCTATAACCGCCGCGCTCGCCGCGGCTGTCAATGTGAGCGCTGACGAGGGCGCTTCGCCGGTCATGAGAGATGACGCGTTGGTTGCGCTGGTGAAAGCGCTCTACGCGGCAAAACACCCGGCATATCTGAAGAGCCTTGAAGTGATGCCGCCGGCGATGACCTCTTATGAGGAAGGCGATTTGCTCGATCTGACAGGCTTTAAGCTGACGGCAGTCTTTTCCGACGGGACAAGAGCGGAACTGACGGCTGATAAATACAAGGTCAGCGGGTATGACAAGGATAAACTCGGTCGGCAGACAATAACAGTCAGCGCGTATGGCAAGACCGCGGACTTTGACGTAAACGTTGAACAGGGTGTGTTCCTCCGCGGGCTTCTCATCACGCCGCCCGATAAAGTTGTCTATGAAATCGGCGAAGCGCTTGATTTGACAGGCTTCCAGCTCGCAGCGGTTTACTCTGACGGCGAAGAGGCAGATGTGACGAATGATGCCGTACTGACAGGCTACGACAAGAATAAGCTCGGCTGGCAGAATATTACAGCCGCGTACGGAGGTAAAACAGTTTCCTTTACCGTACAGGTCATCGAAGAAAAAGCCGTAACGGAGGTGATCGACCTGATTAACGCGATCGGTACAGTCGGACGCGATTCCGGACCCGCCATTGAGGCCGCCCGGACAGCGTATGACAGATTGACAGCGGAACAAAAGGCGAAGATCGCTAACTACGCTGCACTGGCGGCGGCGGAAGCGCAGTACGCGCATGTCGAAAAAGCGCTCGAAGTTGAAAAACGGATCGCCTCGATCGGTAAAGTGACGAAAGCGAGCAAGGGAAAGATCGACGCCGCGCGCAATGCGTACGACGCGCTCACCGCCGAAGAAAAGGCGCTTGTGACAAACTACGCCGTGCTGACAGCGGCCGAACGGGCCTACGCGTCGCTGAAAAAAGCCGGCGGCGATACCAAAGTGCTCCCCGACGACAAAGGCGGGAAGAAGGACGGCGGAGACGGAACAGATCCCGGAACAACAGACCCCGGGGAGGACAATCCCACCCCGGATGAGCCGGATCTCAAAGACGGCCAGGTGAGCGTCACGATCGGGGGTGTGACATACGTAGTGGACGAAGCGGCCGGCGCCGTGATGGAGAAGATCGCGGAGCTTATGAAGGCGGATAAGCCGGACGAAAACGCGGTGGCGGAGCTCTACCGGGCATACGAGGCGCTGACCGACGCGCAGAAAGCACAGGTGAAGGCGGCGAACTACGCCGATCTGGAAGCGCTGATGAACAAGGTGGGCACGGCGAACCACGCGGATGAGAAGACGGGTGTACGGGCAGAGAACCTGCCGTGGTACATCAAAATAGTCGTGGAACAGAAAGAGCCGTCTACTGACATCTACAAGACATTACAGGGGCAGCTCGGCGGGAACAAGCTGCTGGTTATGTGGGACATCTCGCTGATGAATCTGCTGACAGGGGAGAAATACGAGCCCACCGAGACGGTCCGGGTACGCGTACCCGCGCCCGATGCGTCAGGGTATGACGGTGTGGTGATGGCGCACTACACGGAAGACGGCAGACTGGAGTACATAGAGGCGGAGGCGGTGGACGGCGAACTGGTCTTCGACGCGATCAGCTTCTCGCTTTACGGCGTCGTCGGCTATGTCGGCCAGTCTCCGCTGGAGCTGACGGATGATACCAAACCGTCCGGGGAACCCGTGGAGGAGACGCCGTGGCTGTGGATCGTCATCGGCGCGCTGGGCGCGGCGGGAATCGCGGCGCTCGCGTTCGTGATCATCCGGAAACAGAAGAAAGCCGGTCCCGAAGAAAAGACCGACTGATACGAAATACCAAAAGCATGACATAATTGACGGAGCGGGCGGTGATCGGATCACCGCCTGCTCTGTCGGTCAGGTGAGAGACATGGGAGAACAGACAGATCAGGCGTTTGCCGGTTACCACCCGGCCGTCACTTTCGCTTTCTTTATCGGCGCCATTGTCATGGGGTTTTTCTTTGTCCATCCCTTTTTTCTCTGTGTATCACTCTTTTCGTCCGCTCTGTATTACCGGCTGCTGACAGGGAGAAAAGGCGCGCGATACCTTCTCGGGATGACGGCGCTTTTTGTGTGCGTCTCGCTCATCAACCCGTTTCTGAATAACCTGGGAGATACGGTGCTCTTCACCTATTTCGGAGACAGGCGTTTCACATTAGAAGCGCTGCTGTACGGCGCGTCCTCAGGCGCCCTGTTCGTGTCGGTTCTCCTGTGGTTCGCCTGCTACAATCTGGTGATGACAAGCGATAAATTTATTTACCTATTCGGGAGGTGTATCCCTTCCGTTTCGCTGCTCCTCTCCATGGTGCTCCGGCTCGTACCAAGCTTCAAAAGGAAAACAATAGCGATCGCCGGCGCGCGAAAAGGCGTAGGGAAAGCGCCGGACAGCGGGGAAAAGAGAGATAAACTGCGAAACAGCATGGATGTGCTTTCCGTTTTGACTTCGTGGGCGCTGGAAGGCGCGGTCGTGACGGCTGATTCGATGAAAAGCCGCGGGTACGGAAGCGGGCCGCGGAGTCATTTTTCTCTGTTCCGGTTCGGCCGCCGGGATATCGCGGCGCTCGGCGCGCTGTCGCTGTCGCTGTTGTTCGTGATCGCGGGCGTTGCGCGGGGAGGAGCCGGGATCACTTTCTATCCATCCGTCTCTTTGAATGCAGGAATCGATACGGCGGTCGGCGCCACGGGATACGCGCTGTTCCTGCTCCTGCCGTCTGCTGTTCATCTATGGGAGGAAGCCACATGGCACATTTTGAGGTCCAGGATCTGAGTTTTTCCTATCCTGCGGCGAAGGAAAAGAAAGCGCTGAACGCGATCACCCTTGCGATTGAGCAGGGGGAGTACATCACGCTCTGCGGCAAAAGCGGCAGCGGCAAAACAACGCTCATGAGGCATTTGAAAACGGTGCTGACGCCGCACGGAGAACGAAGCGGACAGGTGTGGTTCGAGGACAGGCCTCTGGCCGAGGTGCCGCAGCGGGAGCAGTCGGCGAAGATCGGGTATGTCATGCAGAACCCGGACAGCCAGATCGTTACGGATAAAGTCTGGCATGAGCTGGCGTTCGGACTCGAGAGCCTTGGCTGCGATCAGCGGACCATGCGGCTGCGGGTCGCGGAGATGGCGAGCTACTTCGGCATCCAGACGTGGTTCCACAAGAATGTTGCCGAATTGTCGGGCGGACAGAAACAGCTTCTGAATCTCGCCTCCATCATGGCGATGCAGCCCACGGTTTTGATCCTGGACGAGCCGACAAGTCAGCTCGATCCCATCGCAGCGGCGGATTTTCTGAACACGGTCAGGAAGATCAATCTGGAGCTGGGGACGACGGTGATCCTCTCCGAACACAGGCTGGAAGAGGTTTTCCCCTCCTCGGACCGCGTCGTCGTCATGGATGGCGGCCGCATCGTCGCGGACGAGCCGCCGCGGCTGATCGGTGACCGGCTGATGGAACTGGAGAGCGATATGCTCGCGTCTCTCCCTTCGCCGGTCCGGATTTTCTTCGGTACGGGGAGCCGCCTGACCTGCCCGCTCACTGTGAGGGAGGGAAGAAGCTGGCTGTCGGAGGAGTTCGCCGGTACGGAAATCAGGGAGAAAAGCCTGCCCGGCGAGGCGGCGTATGCCGAACCGGATAAACCGGCGATCGAGCTCAGGGAAGTGTGGTTCCGTTATGAGAAGGAACTCCCCGACGTGCTGAAGGGCGTGGATCTCAAAGTGGAGAAGGGGAAGCTGTCGGCAGTCGTCGGAGGCAACGGGACGGGCAAATCCACCATGCTGAAGGCGATATGCGGCGTCGTCAGGCCTTATCGGGGGAAGATTCTGATTGACGGAAGAAAGCTGACCCAATACAAGCCGGACGAACTGTTCTACGGCTGCCTGGCCATGCTGCCGCAGGATCCGCAGAGCTTATTTGTCAAGAAGACAGTGGCGGACGATCTCGCGGAGATGCTCTCCGGAAAAAAGCTGTCACAGGAGGAAAAGCGGGAGATAGTCAGCCATATCGCGGAGGTCTGTGAGGTGACAGAGCTTCTGGGTTCTCACCCGTACGACCTCTCGGGCGGGGAACAGCAGCGCGCCGCGCTCGCGAAAGTTCTCCTGTGCGAACCGCGGCTGCTGCTCCTGGATGAACCCACTAAGGGCATCGACGGCTTCTTTAAACTGAAACTGGCCGCGATATTGAAAAAACTGTGCGACAAAGGAGTGACCATCGTCATGGTGTCACACGATGTGGAGTTCTGCGCGCGGTACGCGGACCATGTGTCCATGTTCTTTGACGGCGGTGTTGTCACCACGAACACACCCCGCCGCTTTTTCTCCCGGAACAGCTTTTATACGACGGCCGCGAACCGCATGAGCAGACATGTATTTGAAAACGCCGTGACGAATGAGGATGTGATCGAACTATGCAGACGGAACAGACCATAAAAGCGGGGAGCGAACAGAAGAAGCGGCTGACTAAGCGCACGATTGCCGCCGTATTTCTCATTGTCGCCGCGATTCCCGCCACGATTTATCTCGGCTGGCGGTTCGCCGCCAGGCAGTATTACGTGGTGAGCCTGCTCATCATTATCTATACGATGATTCCCTTTTTCCTCGTCTTTGAGAAGAGGAAACCGCAGGCGAGAGAACTGGTTGTGATCGCGGTGATGTGCGCCATCGCGGTGGTGTCGCGGGCGGCTTTCATCTGGGCGCCGCATTTCAAGCCCATGACGGCGGTGATTATCATCACAGGTATGGCGTTCGGGGCGGAAGCGGGATTTCTGACCGGCGCGGTCTCCGGCTTTGTCTCCAACTTTCTGTTCGGGCAGGGGCCGTGGACGCCCTGGCAGATGTTCGCTTTTGGCGTGTCGGGGTTCCTGGCAGGCCTGCTGCACCGCAAGGGGCTGTTGTCGAGGAAGCGCCTGCCTCTCTGTCTGTTCGGAGCGCTCTGTGTCATGGGTATCGTGGGGCCGCTGCTGGACACCTGCGCGCTGTTGACATTGACTTCGAAGGAGACGCGGGCGGCAGGCGCGTGGCCGATTTACCTTTCAGGTCTTCCGGTGAACGCGGTGCACGCGACAGCGACCGTCCTGACCCTGCTGTTCTTTTCCCGGCCGATGTTTGACAAGCTCGACCGCATCAAGTTGAAGTATGGCATGCTTGAGGACTGAGTTATGCGCTTTGACTCCTACCATCCGGCGATCAATTTCCTCTTTTTCGCGGCGGTTTTCGCGGCGGCGCTGCTGTTCAACCAGCCCGTGTTTCTGGCTATCTCGTACATCGGTCCGTTCATCTATTCCATCGCGCTGAACGGCCGGCGCGCAGTCGTGTTCAATCTCATTCTGATACCGCTCATCGCTCTGTGGGCGCTGTGGTATTCGTATTACAACCATTTTGGCATCACGAATCTCGCCGTCAATGTGGTCGGCAATATGATCACGCTGGAGGCGCTGGTGTCCGGCATCGTGATCGGCGTCAAAGCGGCGGCTGTCCTCATGTGGTTCTCCTGCGTCCATACGATCATCTCGTCCGATAAGGTGATCTATCTGTTTGGGCGTGTCGCGCCGAAGCTCTCCCTTTTCCTCTCCATCATCCTGCGCATGGTGCCGCGTATCGCGGCGTATGCCAGGCAGGTGCATATCGCGCAGAAATGCATCGGGCGCGGCATGAATCAAGGCCCGGTTCTGAAGAGGCTTCGGAATTTCTTCCGGATTCAGTCCATTGTCGTGACATGGACGCTGGAGAGCTTTGTCACATCGTCCGAGTCGATGCGATCGAGAGGATATGCGCTCAAAGGCCGCACGGCGTTCTCGATTTACCGGTTCGACAACAGGGACAGGAGTTTCGTGATCACGCTGTTCTCCTGTTTCACGGTTCTGTTCTGCGGCATCCTGCTCGATCAGACGCGCATTCTCTACAACCCGGAGATTATTCTGAACCGCGTCACCATCCTGAGCTATGCGTTTTATCTGGCTTACGCGTTCCTGTGCCTGCTGCCGCTGGGGCTGCAGATAGCGGGCGAATGCCGGTTTAAGCGGCTGCGCGCCGCCATGGATGGCGGAGCGGGGGCGTCATGCCGGAGCGGCGTCTCCTTTGACCGGATCGTTTAACATCCCGGCGGGGATCACAGCGAAAACGGATTCTGCCGGGGAGAGCAGCCAGGCGTCCGCAGGGGGCGGGTTTCTCCGAAATGTGATAAAATAACATAAATTAATTTGATCGTATTTGATCAGCGGAAATTCCTTAGGAGGCAACATGTACACTAAACTATTTATCCCAGGACCGACGGATGTGGCTCCGGAAGTGTTGGAAAAAATGGCAACGCCTATGATTGGGCATCGAACCAAGGAAGCGACTGAACTTCAGAAGAGTATCTCTGAAAAACTGCAAAAACTCATGTATACAGAGAACACCATCCTCCTGTCCACTTCATCCGGGACGGGATTGATGGAAGGCTCCATCCGCAGCTGCACACGCAAGAGAGCGGCTGTCTTCTCTGTCGGCGCGTTCGGCGACCGCTGGCACCAGCTCGCGACGACAAACAACGTCCCTGCCGATATTTTCAAGTCGGAACCGGGGAAACCGACGACACCTGAGATGGTCGATGAAGCCCTGAAGACAGGGAAGTACGATGTGGTGACAGTGACACACAACGAGACGAGCTCCGGTATCATGAATCCCTGCAAGGAAATCGGCGAGGTCATCCGGAAATACGATGACGTGCTTTATCTGGTCGACGCCGTCTCCTCGCTCGGCGGCGCGAAGATCGAAGTGGACGCCTGGGGCATTGACTGCTGCATCACATCGACGCAGAAGTGCCTGGCTCTGCCTCCGGGGCTCAGCCTGTGCTCCATATCCGACCGCGCTCTCAAAGCCGCGGAGCAGGTGGAGAACAGGGGATACTACCTCGACCTGATTCGCCTCTACAAGCGCGTGAAGAAGGACTTCCAGTATCCCTCGACGCCGTCGCTCTCGCATATGTTCGCGCTCGATTTCCAGCTCGACCGCATCTTTGAGGAAGGTCTCGACAACCGCTTCGCCCGCCATCAGAAGCTGGCGGACAAGGTGCGCGCTTGGGCGGAGAAGCATTTCGCGCTTTTCGCGGCAGAAGGGTACCGCTCCAATACCGTGACATGCATCAGCACGCCTCCTGAATTCGTGTTCAGCGAGCTAAGCAAACCGATGCTGGAGCGCGGATACAGGCTCGGCAGCGGCTACGGCGATTTCAAAAGCACGACATTCCGTATCGCGACCATGGGGGAACTGCAGGAAGAGACGCTCGATGAAGTGATCGCGGCGATGAATGAAATTCTTGGACTGGAGGCATAAGAATGGCTTTAATACTTGCCAATGACGGGATTGATAAATCAGCCGAGGAAGCGCTCGTCGCGCTCGGCCACGAAGTTGACACGAATAAATATGAAGGCGAAGCGCTTCTGAAGCGGCTCGCCGAGGTCGATGCTGTCATCGTCCGCAGCGCGACCAAACTCCGCAACCCTGAGATTGAAGCCGGGGCCAGGGGCAGACTGAAACTGATTATCCGCGGCGGCGTCGGCGTCGACAACATCAACGTGGATTACGCCATGGAAAAAGGGATTGAAGTGCGGAACACACCGGCCGCGTCCAGCAGCGCCGTAGCGGAACTCGCCCTCGGGCATATGCTCTCCCTCGCGCGCCATATCGGCGAGGCGAATGTCACCATGCGCCAGGGCCAATGGTTGAAGAAACAGTACTCAGGCACGGAAATCGCCGGCAAGACGCTGGGACTCATTGGTTTCGGCCGCATCGCGAACTCGCTCGCGGAGAAGTGCAACGCGCTCGGTATGAACGTTATCTTCACCGATATTCTCGATATCGAATGTGCCGACTGTGTTCAGAAGACACTCGAAGACGTGTTGAAGGAGGCCGATTACATCTCGCTGCACGTCCCCTTCTCCGGCGGGAAGCCCCTGATCGGGAAGGAAGAGATCGCGCTGATGAAGGACGGCGTGTTTATTATCAACTGCGCGCGTGGCGGCGTCGTCGACGAAGACGCGCTCGTGGACGCGATAGAAGCGGGCAAAGTCCGCGGCGCGGCGCTCGATGTCTACACTGTGGAGCCATGTGACAATGAGCGCGTCAGAAATTGCGGCAAGATTTCCCTGACGCCTCATATCGGCGCGGCGACGAAGGAAGCGCAGGCCCGCATCGGCGACAACATCGTCGACATTATTAAGGAGAGACTATAAATGCCTACTGTTCGACCTTTTAGAGCAATTCGGCCAGATCCGGCTTACGCGGAGAAGCTGGCTTGCCTTCCCTACGATGTCATGGACCGCCGGGAGGCGAAAGAAATGGCGGAAGGGAACCCTTACAGCTTTCTGCGCGTCATCCGTTCCGAAATCGAATTCCCCGAATCGGTCGGCGATTACGAAGAGGCCGTGTACGAGCACGCCCGATCGAATCTTCTGAAATTGATTCAGGACAACGTTCTCCGCAAAGACGAACGCCCGTTTTTCTACATTTATCGCGAGATTATGGACGGGCGCGCGCAGACCGGTCTTGTGGCGACCGTGTCTGTCGATGAGTACCAGAAGAATATCATCAGACGTCACGAGTTTACGCGCAAGGACAAGGAAGTCGACCGCACGCGCCATTTTGATGTCTGTGAAGCGCATACGGAGCCGATTTTTCTGACATACCACAGAGAAGACCGCATCTCCAGGCTGATCGACGACTTCGTGAAGTTCAACGATCCCGTTTACGACTTTAAGAAAGAAGATGAGGTCACGCACCAGCTCTGGGTCGTCGACGACGCGGAGACGATTACGGAACTGGAACGTCTGTTCAGGGAAATAGACCTCCTGTACATCGCCGACGGGCATCACCGTACCGCTTCAGCTGCCAACGTCGCGCTGAAACGCCGCGAGGAGAACCCGGACGCGCCGGAGGACGCCGAGCTGAATTACTCCATGGCGGTTATCTTCCCCGATGAAGATCTGTACATCATGAGCTGCAACCGCCTGGTCAAGGACTTGAGTGGCCTGACCGAAGAACAATTCCTGAGCCGGCTGAGTGCGGTCTTCAAGGTGGAAAAGTCGGACGATCCCTGTGAACCGACGCGTAAGGGAGAGATTGGCATGAACCTGGGCGGGAAGTGGTATCTGCTCACCGTGCCGGATTCGCTCTACGAAGGACTCGATCCCGTCGGTATTCTCGATGTGTCGATCCTTCAGAACCATGTGCTCTCTCCGATCCTCGGCGTGGGCGATCCGCGCACGTGCGCGCGGATCGATTTCATCGGCGGAATTCGGGGAATCGGCGAAGTCATGCGCCGTGTCGATGAAGGCTGGGCGGTCGCGTTCGTGATGTTCCCGACAACAATCGAAGAGCTTCTGGCGGTTGCCGACGCCGAGATGATCATGCCGCCCAAATCCACATGGTTCGAGCCGAAGCTCCGTTCCGGCCTGTTCATCCACGATCTGCGCGATTAATTGCCCGGTCAGCCGCGGCATGGCCGAAAGATGACAACGGATCATGAGAGGAAAGCCCCTCGCGCCGGCGGATACCGCCCGACGGGGGGCTTTCTGTCGCTTTTCCCCGGGGATGAAACGATCATCGGGCTCGCTCCGATGGCCGGTTTTACGGAGGCGCCTTTCCGCTCGCTATGCGCTGAAGAAGGCGCGTCGTTTACCGTGACTGAACTCGTTTCGGCGCGCGGCATCCGTCATGACCGCGATTTAAAGCGTTCCGCGCGCTATCTCCTGCCGACCGGGGGCAATCGGCCGTGGGGAATCCAGCTGTTTGGTTTCGATCCCGGCGATTTCGCTTACGCGGTCGGGAGGCTTCTGTCCGATCCTCTCTATTCAACCGTGTCATTCATCGATCTCAATATGGGATGTCCCGCCTCCAAAGTCGTCCGCGACGGTGCGGGAGCCGCCCTGATGAGGACGCCGGCGCTCGCCGCCCGTATAGTCGAAGCATCGGTGAAAGCGGCCGAACCCTTCGGCAAAATGGTTACTGTGAAGATGCGGTCGGGGTTTGACCGGGATCATGTGAACGCGCCCGATATCGCGCGGATCGCAGAGCAGTCCGGCGCGTCGGCTGTTACCGTACATGCGCGGACGCGGGATCAATACTACGGCGGCGCCGCCGACTGGCAGGTGATCCGCCGTGTGCGCGAAATGATCGCTATACCGCTTCTGGGAAACGGAGATCTCACGGATACGGGGGATCTCGTCAGCATGAGACGGCAAACGGGCTGTGACGGTTTTCAGATCGGCCGGGCGGCGCGCGGGAATCCGTTTATCTTTTCTGTGCTCCGCGGCCGCGCACCGGCCGGACAATGGCTTGATGTAATGACAAGACATCTTAATGAAATGATCTCGCTTTTTGGCGAGCGGACGGCTGTACTCGAAATGCGCTCGCATTTTGCCTTTTATCTTCGGGGATTTAACGGCGCGGTGAGCCTGCGAAGGCAGATCATGAAGCCGGAAACCCCCGAAGATGTTCTGGCCGTTCTCAAAAAAGCGGCGGAATGCCGGGAAGCGGAACAGGATACACTTTCTTGTTTTTCACAATAGCCGGCGGATAGCCTGTCAGCCGTGCGTATGACACGAGGATCTGTCCGCGGGAGACCGTTCGCCGGGGAGCCGTCTTTGTTATACTGGGAAATGAAATCCGGTGGAGAATGATTCGGCTTTCCACAAGATGATCGGGAGACGCCGTCCGGAATGGCTGTCAGAGGAGACGGATATGATAAAGAAAACGGAATACTATTCGTCAGCGGATGGAGAGACCGATATCTATGTCGCGGTCTGGGCGCCTGACGATGACCCGGTCGCTGTTCTGCAGATTGTGCACGGCATGGTGGAATTTATCGACCGGTATGACCGTCTGGCCAGTGTGCTGGCGGAGCAGGGTATTCTCGTCGCCGGGCATGACCATCTGGGGCACGGGTATTCCGTGAGGAGCAAGGCGGACTGGGGTTATTTTGCCGATCACAATGGCAACCGCTGCGTGCTGGAGGATATGCGCTCGTTGAATCAGCTGCTCCGAAACCGCTACCCCGAGACGCCCCTGTTCATGTTCGGGCATTCGATGGGTTCTTTTCTCACGAGGCAGTACCTCCACGTTTTTCCGGAAGATGCCCTGGATGGCGTTATTCTGTCGGGTGTCGGCATGCCTCCCAGAGCGCTGATCGGGACGGCGCTCACTCTCGCGAAGCTGCTGAGGAGTGTGCAGGGAAGGCGGCGGCGGAGCCGGCTTCTGACGAAGATGGCGCTCGGCAGCAACAACCGCCACTTCAGACCAAACCGAACGCCCTGTGACTGGCTGACAAGGGATGAGTCGATTGTCGACTTGTATGTCGCGGATGAGCGAAACCAGTTTTATTTCACCACGACCGCTTTTGTCGATATGTTCACAGGGTTCTACTCCCTCTACAGCCATAAAAATCTCGCGAAAATGGATAAGAGGACGCCGGTTTTTATCGCCGGCGGCGATCACGATCCCGTCGGGAGAATGGGTAAGGACGCGCCGAAATTGCAGGAACAGCTTCGGGAGCTCGGTTTCGGCGATGTCTCGATGAAACTCTATGAAGGCGCGCGGCATGAGATTGTCAATGAAATCAATAACGGGGAAGTAGACCGCGACATCGCCGCGTTTATTTTATCGCACACGAGAAAGTAACAAAGCTTCCGGGAAGCCGGTGGCTGGAGGATTCTAATCATGATGACAGAAACGATTAAGAGAGAGGAATGACATGGCCGATTATTTGCCTGAACCGTACAGAATCAAGATGATAGAACCGCTGAAAGTCATGACCAGGGAAGAGCGTGATGCCGCCGTTCGGGCGGTCCATTACAATCTGTTCGGTCTGAAAAGCGACGATGTCTACATCGACATGCTCACCGACAGTGGCACCGGATCGATGAGCGACCGCCAGTGGGCGGCTCTCATGATGGGGGACGAGAGTTACGCCGGGTCCCGGAGTTATTATCATCTTATGGAGATATGCCGCGACCTGTTCGGCTGGAGATTTTTTCAACCGGTCCACCAGGGGCGCGCCGCGGAACATATCCTCTTTCCGGCCCTGCTGAAGGCGGGACAGGTTTCCATTTCCAATATGCATTTCGATACGACGACGGGGCACATCGCGCTCGTCGGTGCGAAAGCTGTCAACTGTATTATCCCCGAGGCGAAAGACACGTCTGCTTATTATCCCTTTAAAGGGAATATGGATACGTCGAAACTCGTAAAGCTGATTGAGCATTACGGGCGCGAACAGGTGGGCATGATCATTATGACAGTGACATGCAATTCCGCGGGCGGACAGCCTGTCTCTCTCGCGAATATCCGCGAGACGGCCGCTATCGCGCACCGGTACGCCATTCCTTTTGTGATTGATGCCGCCCGCTTCTCTGAGAATGCGTTCTTTATCAAGGAACGCGAAGAGGGACAGGCGGACCGTTCAATCGCGGCGATCGTCCGCGATATGTTCGCCGAGGCGGACGCTTTCACGATGTCGGCCAAGAAGGACGGTCTGGTGAATATGGGCGGGCTGATCGGCGTTCGTGGGGATGAGGCTCTCATCAGCAAGGTGAAAAGCCGGGTTGTTCCATACGAAGGGTTCATTTCCTACGGCGGCCTCGCCGGACGCGATCTCGGGGCGCTGGCCGTCGGGCTGAGAGAGGGCGTGGACGAAGCCTTCCTCCGGTCTTATATCGGGCAGACGGCTTATCTCGTGGAGAGGCTGACAGAACGGGGCGTTCCCTGCCAGATCCCGGCGGGGGGGCAC
>JAKPXB010000021.1 GCA_029570375.1 Bacillota bacterium
TAACGATAATCCCAACGTCAATGAAGACGGCAGCGTCAAGCACAAAAATGTTATCTCTGTTATCTTCAATATAAATGAATCGTCGTATCTCGCGGGCTATCTTTATTGTCTTGTTAACGAAAACCACGACAAGCTCTTTGATTCCTCTTACAAGTTCGTTCCGACAGACGAAGCACGGGCAGCCGGTTTCGTCGGCGGCACAAATTCAAATGGTATTCTCGTCTGTTCTTACGCTTTTATTCAGGGAATCAATGACGCAGCAACTGAGTTAAATGTTTCCTATGATTATTACGCAAAGAGTGATGCCGGCTTTACAGATTCTGCTCTCGGCAGTACGGTTGCCGGTACCTTCTTTGACAACAAAGCGAACGTCGTCTTTGCTGTCGCCGGTACAGTTGGTGACGGCATTACATCAAAAGCAAAAGAAGTTGGCCGTCTTGCTATTCAGGTTGATGCCAATCTGGATGACCAGCAACCGGGTTTCGTTCTTACCTCTGTCTTGAAACTGACGGATGCTCCCGGTGAATCCATCATGAAAGCTTATCTCGATGGCAAAATCAGTGAATTAGATAACCTTCAGACTTTCGGGATTAAGACTGGCGCGACTGATATAACGGATTTGTCTGTGATCGGGAAATTTATTCAGGATGCTGATTTGTGGAAGGAAATCATAGATAAGACAAACGCTAAAAAACAAGAGATTATTAATGGCACATTGAAAGTAATCGATGCTCAGGCGGGAGAGACATTCGATGCTGCGGCCTATCCTCATGTTAACGTTAAATGATTGAATCAGGACAGCGGTGCCTTCGGGCACCGCGTCTTTTCCTCCGGGTGTTGATATGGAGACAATTCTAAGTACGAAAGCGTTAACGAAAAAATTCGGCGGTTTCACAGCCAACGATCAGATATTTCTAACAGTTCATGAAGGTCAGATCAAGGCGATTGTGGGCGAAAACGGCGCGGGCAAGACGACGCTGATGAATATGCTTTACGGTGAACTTCAGCCAACATCAGGTGAAATTTTTCTGAGGGGTGAAAAAGTTGAATTCAGTTCTCCGCGCGATGCGATCACTAAAGGCATTGGAATGGTACATCAGCATTTTATGCTGGTACCGAGCATGACGGTCTATGAGAACATTGTGCTCGGCGCAGAAATTCCCGGAGAGCACTTGAAGTTTTTGATTGACCGGAAAGAAGAAAAGCGTCGCTGCCAGTCTTTAACAGAAAAGTACGGTTACGATCTGGATCTCAATGAGAAGATTTCCGAACTGTCAATAGGAGAACAACAAAAAGTTGAAATATTAAAAATGTTGTACCGCGATGTCGATATTTTGATTCTTGATGAACCGACATCGGTGTTGACACCACAGGAAGTAGATGAGTTCTTAAAGCAGTTAGTTGATTTAAAGGCAAAAGGCAAGACAATTATACTAATTAGCCATAAGCTCCGCGAGATCATGGGTGTCAGTGATGAGATTACAGTTATCAAACGCGGCAAGACGATCGGTAACGTAAAAACGGAGGAGACCAGTGAGCCCGCATTAGCTCAGATGATGGTTGGACGGAAAGTATTGCTGACTGTCCAAAACCAATATAAGCCAACGGATAACAAGCGTGTCATGTTGCAGGTGAAGAACCTGCAGACAAATGATCGCCTTGGGAAGTTAGCTGTGGACCATGTCAGTTTTACGATTCATAGCGGTGAAGTCTTTGGTATAGTCGGCGTTGATGGCAATGGACAGACGGAGCTGGTTAAAATACTCTCCGGTATGATGGAGGCGACAGGCGGCACCGTTGAATACAATGGACAGGAAATAACAAATTGTCTGTCTGATCAGCTGCGTAAGAGCGGCATAGGCATTATTCCTGAGGACCGCTATGGTGAAGGGCTTTGTCAGGAAATGTCGCTTTGTCAGAATGCGATCGCCGGAGCCGTCACATCCAAACCCTTCAGCCGACACGCAGTATTTAATCGAAAACAGATTAATGAGTACTGTCAGCATTTGATTGACGCCTACCAGATTCACATTGCAGATTTTAATGGCAATGTTTCACAGCTGTCCGGAGGTAATGCTCAAAAACTTATTGTGGCACGAGAAATGGAAGGCGAACCCAGGCTCCTTATCGCTTGTCAACCGACGCGGGGAGTAGACATCGGAGCGATTGAGTTTATCCATCGGCAGATTATCGATTTTCGTGATAGAGGTGGAGCTGTTTTGCTAGTGTCATCAGAATTGAATGAAATCCTGAGTTTGTCAGACAGAATTGGCGTTATGTACAAGGGGAAGATTATCGGCGAGGTAGATCCGCGTACGACAACTGAGACAGAGATTGGCCTTCTGATGGCGGGGATGGTTCCGGATTTGGAGAACGGAATCAGGTCAATCTAATCAACGCCGGTTTGTGCTTTTTTGTATGACTGTTGGCTGATCCGCGCCTCAGGATAAGGACGATAGCATGAAAAGAATAAAATGGAAAAATCTCGCTAATTCAGTTTTACCCGTGTTCTTCGCGCTCCTCATTGGTGCCGTTATTATGCTTGCTATGGGGCATAATCCTCTGAATGCTTACCGGATAATGTTTGAACGTCCCCTGTTTACTCTTCGCGGATTGACTAATACGCTGCATATTGCCGGGCCGCTCCTGCTCGCAGGTTTAGCCATTGCTGTTACATTCCGATCTAATTTGTACAATATGGGGGTGGAAGGACAGCTGATCTTTGGCGGGTTTCTGGCCGGTCTGGCAGGCGCTTATCTTCATATTCCGAATCCATTCTTACATAAATTCGTATGTCTTGTTGTTGGAATAATCGCGGGCATGATGTTTGTTCTCATTCCAGCCATTCTTCGCGCTTTTCTTCGTGTCGATGAGATGGTCGTTACGCTGACGCTGAACTATGTAATGATGACGGTTCTTGAGTATTTGTCCTCCGGTCCTTTTCGCAATCAGGGAGCTGGATACGTCTCGACTAATACCATTGATAAAACGGCTATGTTTAACAGAATAGGGAAAACACGGCTGACTCCGTTTTTTATCATCGCTTTCCTTGTTTTTCTGCTGTTCTTTTTTATGCATAAAAGAATGGTCTTCGGCTATCGCGGAGAGGCTGTGGGGAAAAATCCGGAATTTGCGGAAGCTACCGGTCTTAGAGTCCGTCGGCATATTGTGCAGGTCATGATCATCAGCGGAGCATTGGCAGGGCTGGCCGGTGCCGGTCATATGATGAGCCATGAGTTCAATTACACACTCTCATTCTCCGGTACCCCCGGTATTGGCTGGGATGGTATGCTGATTTCGTTGCTAGGCGGACATTCGCCAGCAGGTGTTCTGATTGCCGCTGTTTTCTACAGTGCGCTTAAAACGGGATCTGATAACATCAACATGTATACAGGCATACCCAAAGAGATTGTCGCCATAATCCAAGGTTTAATCGTCCTTTTTCTTTCCATCAGGTTTATCAATGACCGCTTCGGTTTAACTAAAAGGTGGAGAAACAAGCGGAATATGAAAGGAACTGTTCATGGCACTTTTGAATAGGATACTTTACGATGCCATTTACCACACAACACCGATACTCTTATGTGTCATCGGCGGCTTGTTTGCCTACAAGGCAGGTGTTCTTAATATTGCTTTAGAAGGAATGATGCTGGCCGGTTCATTTGTGGCGGTGCTGGTTGCCGTAAATTCGCAAAGTGTTTGGCTCGCTTACTTGAGCGCTATCGCCGTCAGTCTCATATTAGGGTTAGTTTTCTCCTACATGTCTGTGAATCGAAAAGGTAATGTTATTATTATCGGACTCGCGATTAATATGATTGTTCCCGCTGTGGCGGGATTTGTTCTTCAGTCGATGGGTGTGCCAAACTTAACGGCGAAATGGATCAATCCGGTCATATTCCGAGTCCATCTTCCCGTTGTTGAAAGAATTCCTGTTCTTGGCAGTTTGTTGAGCGGGCATCCGATAGGGACATATATCAGCTTTTTAGTGATCTTTCTGGCATATGTCTTACTTTACAAAACGAAATTTGGCATCTATACCCGTGTAGTAGGTGAAAGTCCTGAGACCGCAAAGAGCCTTGGGATTAAAAGCAACTACTACGCGACGCTTGCCATTCTTATCGGCTCCCTGTTATGTGCCGTTGCCGGAGTCAACCTCGCCTATGAACGTCTGGGAATATTCACAAATAACATGACTGCCGGTCGGGGTTTTATCGCAATTGCTGCCATTTACTGCGGGAAAGGGGAACCTTTAAAAAGTTCACTGTATGCTTTCATTTTTGGTCTCGCAAGAGCTCTGGCTGTCAACTTAAGTATTTATGCCGGCAATGTCGCTGCCCTGTTTGATATTATTCCCTATTTCGTTATGATCGCGATACTTGCGGTCAATGCGGGATACTCCAACCGTAACTTGCGTATGCGAACGTATTGGTAGCAGTTTCACAGGAGAAGACGGTGCTCAACAATCGTTTAGTAACTTTTTCAAGCGGTTTACTTTTTGATAATAGAATAAAAGCCACGGCATAAAACACAGTGAGTTTCAGATGAAGGAGGAAAAATAATGAGTAAAAACGCCTTGCTCGTCGTGGATATGGTGAAAGATTTTACAGATCCTGAAGGCCTAACATTTTATCCGCAAAACAGGGTAATACTACCTTTTATCAAAAGGGTCATCGACTATTTCCATGCGACAGGACAGCTCGTGGTCTTCCTCCGCCACTCTTACCGGGCAGGGAAATTTGATCGCAACCTTGAGACAATGCGCCCAACATGTATAGAAGGAACAGATGGCGATGAAATTGATCCGATGCTGCCGGTTTTTGATCAGGATTATCAGGTTTTCAAGCGGCGATACAGTGGTTTCTATGGAACGGATCTTGATTTAATTCTTCGGGAAAATGCGGTAGATCGTGTCATAATTGTAGGGACAAAAACAAATTGCTGCATCCGTGCGACGGCGACAGATTCCTATAATCTTAATTATGAAACCGTCGTACTTGCAGACTGTGTCGCGACAGATTCAGCCGAAGTCAACAATGTTCATCTGAAAGATATTGACAAGTATATCGGCATTGTTATGGATTCTGAAGCTTTTATACGCGAGGATTCAGCGGCATCTAACCATGTCGATTCGGGAAGAATTGGCCAGACGGGCTCAGGGGAGAGCTTGCGAGACAATTCACTTCCGGCTAATCCTGATGATTCTGCGCCTGCTACACTCACAGTATGCTGAACAAGGAGAACATTCTGTGACAAAAAAAATCGATTTTATCATAAGCGGTTACAATAGCTTTGATCACATGATCACCCTAAAATCGGACATTCTGGTGGGTAAGACTTCACTGGTGAAAAACGCAACCTGTTTGAAAGCACATTGGGGAGGATGTTCTGTAAACGTCGCTGTCGCTTTGCAGCGTCTCGGTCTTAAAGCTGCGCCGATTCTTCGCGTAGGAGATGATTTTGAAACATCCGGATTTCGTGAATTCTTACTGACAGAAGGAATCAGTTTGGAAACGATTTCTTCCGTCGAATCTGACATTTGTTCCTTATCTTTTATGATTCAACAGCCGGATGGTGAACATGTTACGTTATTTTACCCTGGCGCCATGGATGAGAAATACGCCATAAAACCCCCCTTATCCTGGTTCAGAGAAAGCAAAGCAGCTTTGATGACAGTCGCGTCGCACCAAGACAACGTATTTTTCCTGGAGAGAGTGAAACAGGCAGGTATTCCATTATATTTTGGTATGAAGGGTGATGCGGATGCATTCCCATCCGAATTTCTGGAAGATGTTTTTCGACATAGCCGTATCATCTTCATGAATGAAGCGGAATCAAAACAAATATGTCATGCGTTCAATCTTGATCATATCAGGTTTCTTTCCGGCAAAGGGGAAACGGAAGTGGTGGTCATCACGAAAGGTAAGAATGGCGCGGTATATTTCACAGCGGATGGACGGTCCGAATCTGTCCCTGCATATAAAGTTCGTGAAATTGTAAGCACAACGGGAAGCGGTGATGCATTCATAGCAGGTTTTTTGTATGCCTTATCACAAAACATGCCGTACAGACTATGCTGCCGCTGTGGGGCGGCGGTCGCTTCTTTTGTTCTTGAAGCTGAAGCCTGCACATCTAATTTACCTGCTAGGAGCAAGCTTTATACGCGGTTTAATTATCATAACGAATAGATTATCCCAGAAGCGCGATACCCCGCAATTGGGATTCCAGAAGTGAGGAGGTTTGTCTTGTCAACGCTATATATGAAAGGTGAGCCGGAAGCGATCAGCAAGTATGTTATTTTTTCTGGTGATCCATGGCGTGTGACCATCTTCGAGTCAATTTTTGACAGTTACCGGAAGGTGGCATTCGCAAGGGAATTCAACACAATTACCGGCATTTACAAAGGTGTACGTGTAACGGCGACCTCGACTGGAATAGGAGCTCCATCGGCCGCTATCGCTATGGAAGAAATGTTTGAGTGTGGGATGGAAGTCGCGATCCGAATGGGAACTGTCATGGCTCTCGATAGCCGTATGGTCGGCAAGTTTTTGATCCCTTTAGGTTCTGTACGTCGTGAATCGACAAGCGATCATTATGCTGAGAAAGGCTACCCGGCTATTGCCGACTTTGATCTCGTGCAGATTCTCAATGAGGCGGTGAGGGCACAAGGTTACAAACCGGTTAACGGTATTCACAGTACGCTTGACGGGTACTATATGGACATGAAACAGTCACGCTATTCCAAATCACGCGGAATCAGCCCTGAAAAAACGATGCAGGAGTTGGCAGAAATCAATATTCTCGGTGTCGATATGGAATCAAGCGCCATGCTTGTGATCGGAAGATTGATGGGGGTCCGCACAGCTGTCATCACTTTGGCAACAGTTTCCAAAAATCTTGAAACTGCTTTGTTAGAAAAAGAACGAACCGAGATGGAACGCGCGCTGTGCATTATTACACTTGAAGCGATTGCTGCGTTCGATCGGAGAGTGAGAGGTGAACAGTAAAACAACCTTCCATGACACTGCGAAATATGGCATGAGAGTGACACCGGATATACAATCCTCCGTCTTGCTTTTGTGGCGGCGATTTCGACAATGATCGCGAAGAATCTGACGATAGGGAGATAGCTGAATGGCATTCAGTATAAAGAAAATCGAGGTTACAAAATGAAACTAATCGCTTATTTATCAAATGGATATCCTTCTTTGGATGACTCTCTGCAGCGTGGCATTGATTATGTCGGTGCAGGTGTCGATATCATTGAGGCTGACATTCCGTCACATGATCCTTATCTGGACAGTGATTACCTGAAAAAAAGGATTCTGTCGGCTCTTGACAGAGAACCGGATTATGAAAAATACATGGCGTCGCTGCTTGAGCTGAAAAAAGCTGTTCCGGATGCTGGCTTTATGGTGAATATTTATGTCGAAACATTAGCCGGGATCGGTGTTGATAGGTTTTCCGCTTTTATGAATGATCTTGGTGAAAAAGAAGTGCTGTTAGTGGGGCCTGAATTCAAAGGTTTGCGCTCGGAACTGGAAACCCTGGGGTTTTACGCGAGCAGTTTTGTAACGCGTGAAATGTGCGAAGAGGATTTAGAGCTGGCGTCAAGGTCAAACGGATTCATCTATTTGGAAGGCTTTAATGATAATAAAAAATACAACCAGGAATATCCTGAGTTGAAGGATTGCGTGGCAAAGGTGCGCGAAATCATTGGTTATAAGCGCAATATCTATGTTGGCATCGGGGTGCATACGCCGGAACGTTTGGCTGAAGTTCGCGAATCCGGTGCGGATGGAGCATTTCTAGGAAGCATGGTTCTCAAAAAAGAGAATGACAAGGAAGAACAGTTGAAATTCCTGCGGCATCTGCGGCTGATAGCGGATGGAGCCCTTCACTGAAACATGATTTTCCGATCTTCCCTTTGCAAGTAAAAGAGCCGATTTTTTTTTAACAAGCTTCAAGAAGAAAAGGGAAGTTACGGTGTCGATCCCGACAAAGTCAAACGGTCGTTGAAAATAGTCAATACGTTAAAGGTTCAGTTATGTGGGGAAGTTTCTAATATTAGTCTTCTTCCCGGGTGATTCCGTATAGAAGTGCGTTTATGATCGCGGCTGCCACCGTGCTGCCGCCTTTGCGCCCGCGGGCGACGATGGTGGGGACGCCGCTCTGCATAATCATTTCTTTAGCCTGCACGACATTGACAAAGCCGACAGGCACACCGACGACAAGAGCGGGCGACAGCCTTTTTTCGCGGATCAGCTCGCAGATCCGTATCAGCGCCGTAGGTGCGTTGCCAATCGCGAAGATCAGTGTACCGGCGAGGTCCGCCGCCTTATCGATGGAGGCTGAAGCGCGCGTGGTTTTTTGTTCCCGCGCCGCAACGGCGACATCCGGGTCGGCCATGAAACAG
The DNA here is from genome assembly GCA_029570375.1 of Bacillota bacterium. GTDB lineage: Bacteria > Bacillota > Clostridia > Saccharofermentanales > DTU023 > UBA4923. The sequence continues at coordinate 8,414 of JAKPXB010000021.1, forward strand.
ACCGCCCGACACCCCAGGGAAGCGAGTGCCTGACGGTTAATCCCGGCGCGCGCCATGTTGGTGTCGGTGACGATGGTCGCCCCTTCGCCGAGCGCTTTAAGCGCAAGCGGAACAGCATTTTCGGAGAAGAAGAGCGAGTCGGCAAACTCAAAATCCGCCGTCGTGTGGATCACGCGTTTGATGATCGGTGCGAGAGCGGGATCAAGCGGGTGGGGGAGCTCGCTTTCAATGATTTCAAAACTGCGCCGTTCGATGTCTTCGGGCAATACATTCTCCAGATTCATGGTTCTCCTCCATCAGACGCGGGATCCTGCCCGCGCATATCACGGCCGGTCAAAGGTTACAGCCCGGTGTCGAGAATAGCGTAGATCTTTTCCATATCGAGGTTATCGCGGACACCGCGGGCGAGCCGCTCGTACTGCTCCTGCTTGTACGCGTCTCGATCCTGCGGCGCTTCCCCGGGAAGGATGCCCTTCATAATGCACAGCGCTTTGACGAGGGCTTCCCTGCATGAGGCTGTATTGAAGAAGCCGTGAACGCCGCACCCGTACACATGGCTCTGCCAGCATCCTTCCGTGCTGCCGTCCTCCAGAAGAAGGAGCGGCCGGGCATGGTCTTCGGGAATCACGAGTTCCTTTTTGATCTGGTATCCTTCAATCGCCGCACCGGCGAGCGGGGCCCATACACCGCCGACAGGCTGCACTTCGGCGGTGAAACGCGAGCGGTATTCCTCCTCCGCGGACACCGTCCTGACAGGGAGGAGTTCCATTCCTTTGATTTCACGGATCGTACCCCGGCCGTCTTTCCCTGTAAGGACGGAACCGAGCATGTGATACCCGCCGCCGATACCGAAAACAACAGAACCGTCGGTCGCCGCCCTTTTGACAGCCGCTTCCAGACCGCCTGTGCGAAGCCATTGCAGGTCATCGACGGCGCTTTCCGTCCCCGGAAGGACAATGAGGTCGGGATGACCGAGCTCCTCGACGCGGTCGACATAGCGCAGACAGATATCCGGTGTCGCTTCGAGGGGGGCAAAATCGGTGAAATTGGAGATGCGCGGCATCCGGATTACGGCGATATCCAGCCGCCCGCCCGCCTCTTTCCGGCGGAGACGGTCGGACAGGCTGTCTTCGTCTTCGATATCGACGGAGAGAAAGGGGATAACACCGGCGAATGGCTTTCCCGACAGTTTTTCAAATGAGTCGAGACCCGGACGCAGAAGGTTTATATCGCCGCGGAACTTATTGATGATGAGAGCACGCACCATCGCGCGCTCTGCCGGGTCGAGAAGCGCCAGCGTGCCGTACAGCTGGGCAAACACGCCGCCGCGGTCGATATCGCCGACGAGGAGCACAGGTGCTCCGGCGCGCTTAGCCATGCCCATATTCACCAGATCATCCTTCTTCAGGTTGATTTCCGCGGGGCTGCCCGCGCCTTCCAGCACAATAATATCGTTCGCCGCGGCGAGAGATTCGTAGGCGTGCATAATGTCGGGGATCAGCGTATTCTTCATCGCGAAATACGCCGCCGCCTGCATGTGGCCGCGCACGTGTCCGTTCACAATGACCTGTGAACCTTCATCGGTGACCGGTTTCAAAAGGATAGGATTCATGCGCACATCGGGTTCGATGCCACAGGCTTCCGCCTGGACAGCCTGGGCGCGGCTCATCTCCAACCCTTCGCGCGTGATGTGAGAATTGAGTGCCATGTTCTGGCTTTTGAAAGGAGCGACGCGATACCCGTCCTGCCGGAATACCCGGCATAGACCGGCGACAAGCAGGCTTTTCCCCGCTCCGGACATCGTTCCCTGAACCATGATTGCTTTAGCCATGCAGTACCTCCGACAGGGCGCGGAGGAGTTTATTATTCTCTTCGCGCGTTCTGAGACCGATGCGCATGAAGTTCTCGCCAAGACCTGTGAAATTGTCGCATCGTCTGACATATATCTTCTTCTTCATCAGCGCTGAGACGAGCGGGAGTGTGCTGCGGACGAGGAGAAAATTCGCGTCGCTCGGGTATACGAAAAGCCCGAGACTCGTGAGATTTTCCGTCATGTATTCCCGCTCGGCGCGCGCCGCGCTCCGTGCCGCCTCGGTCCAACCGCTCGTCCTGAGCGCGCTGAGTCCCGCCGTCTGTGCGACAGACGAAACGCTCCATTCGGGGATAAAGCGCGCGATGCGGGAGAGGATGGCGCTCTGTCCGATCATAAAGCCCAGGCGGAGCCCCGCCATCCCGTATATCTTCGTGAACGCGTTTAGAATCAGCAGATGGGGGTGATTCGCCACGGCCGGGATCATCGATTGGCCGTCCGTAAAATCAATGAAACACTCGTCGATCACGAGATAAACACCGGCGGCTTCGCAGGCGTCTGCCACGGCGAGGCACAAGGAGGGGGAGGCCAGTCTTCCCGTCGGGTTGTTCGGGTTGCAGAGGAAGACGATATCGAGCTCGGGCGAAATCGCTTCGAGAATCGCTTCTGTCAACGCGAAGCCCGTCTCTTCGCAGAGAAGATGCTCGCGCGTTTCAGCTCCGAACAGCGCCGCAGCCCGTTCGTATTCGGAGAAAGTCGGCGCGAGTGTCAGCGTCTTTTTCGGGCGGATGCAGGAGCAGAGACTGTAGATCAATTCTGTCGCGCCGTTGCCGCAGAGGACCATATCCTCGCCGACATCATATCGTTCGGCCAGTGCCGCACGAAGGTTCCTGTACTTCGCGTCAGGGTAATGGGCAAACGAGTCGAGATCTCTGATAATCGCCTGTTTAGCATTCTCAGGCATCCCGAGCGGGTTGACATTGATGGATAAGTCAAGTTCAATTTCCAGCTGGCTTCCCTGGTAGCCGCCGTGTTCATAGCGCTGCATAGAGGCACCCCCTTAAGATCAGTGTCAGCGCCATCATGAGCGCTGAAGCGGCGTTCAGTAAATGGTGCGCCGCGAGAATATCCTGCGCGGAGACAGGCCGCGTATCGTCTCCGATAGTGGGCTTCTCGTGAAGAACTCCCTGGTAGACGGCGTTCCCCGCGAGCCTGACGCGCAGAGCCCCGGCCATGACCGATTCCGTTTGGGCGGCATTGGGACTCGCGTGCTTGCGCCTGTCGCGTTTCCAGATGCGGAAGGCGTTTTTCGCGTCAAGGCGGCAGAGGCGCGCTGCCGGGATCATCAGAAGGGCGCACAGCCTGGACGGGAGGTAATTCAAAACGTCGTCCAGCCGCGCGGCGGCTGTGCCAAACGCTCCATACCGTTCGTTTCTGTAGCCGATCATGGAATCCATCGTGTTCGTCGTCTTATAGAGGCACCCGAGCGCCGCCCCTCCGAAAGCCATGTAAAACAGCGGCGCCATCACGCCATCCGAGGCGTTTTCGGCGACTGTTTCAACAGCGGCGCGTATGACGCCCGCTTCATCGAGGTCCGCTGTGTCGCGGCCGACGATCATGGATAAGGCGCGGCGCGCTTTTGGGAGATCGCCCTGTTCAAGTGCGTCAAAGACAGCACGGCTTTCCACCCGGAGGCTTTTTAAGGCGAGGAGCTGCCAGCAGAGGAGCGACTCAAGGATGAAGTAAGCCACCCACGACCATTTCCACGCCAGATAAAGAAGCCCGGCGGGGATGGCTGTGTCGGCGAGAATCGCCACGAGAACGAGAAGAGCTCCTCCAAGCCTCTTATTCTTCAAGGGATAGAGTATGCGTTCCAGGCGCGAAATCAGGGCGCCAAAGACGCGTACAATATGCGGCCATCCTTTTGGATCGCCGATGATCGTATCGAGAATGAAGCCGGTGCAGAGGGCGGCAGTCGATATGAGAATGATCACAGTTAATCTCCTAACCTGTTTTCCTGAAAGAGGGTTTATCGATGCAACTGTTGATATTGTACCGCCTTTTTAATAAAACGACGCGCCGGCTCTTCGTCTGACGGGAAGTAAAAGTGTGGGAATCCCGCGTAGAGCGACTCGGCCGCGTGACAGCTGCGAAATACCTGTCCGTTCGAAGCCTTCCTAAGAGAAAAATCTTCGCCGCCGTTCCCGCTCTGACAGTAGTGGAACTCCTGTGCGCGCAGAATGCCGCCTCTTTCGCAGAGGAGATTGTCTTTTTCCGCCGTGAGCGTCATATAGCCGAAGCGCTGCAGCCGATCGGATTTCCACGCATCTCCCGCGATGGCTCCCGCCATGGGGAACCCTTCCAGCGATTCGTGGAGATAGAGGAAACCGCCGCCTTCGGCGATAGTCGGCAGCCCGTCCGCGATCGCCGCGGATATGGCCGCGCGCATGGCGCTGTTTGCGGACAGGGCTTGTGCGTATAGCTCGGGGTATCCGCCGGGCAGGTAGAGTCCGCCGATGTTCTCCGGCAGCGACTGGTCATCCAGCGGGCTGAAAAAACAGAGTTGGCCGCCAAGCGATTCGAGGATGTTCAGGTTTTCCTCGTAGAGAAAGAAGAACGCCCGATCGCGCGCGACGGCGATGCGCACGTCCGCCATCGGGTGGGCTTGCTTTTCCATTCTCCGGATTTCAGGCGCGGAAGAGGCGATCCTCAGGACACCGTCGATATCGATATGCGCGTTGGCCAGTTCTTCCAGTGCGCACAGGGTGGTCCGCAGGTCAGTCAATTCATCGGAAGTCATAAGACCCAGGTGGCGGCTGGGGATGGTGAGCCGCGCGTCGCGCGGGAGAAAGCCGAGCGGTTCAACACCCGCTTCACGCGCCACCTGATCCAGTCCTTTCGCCGAAGAAGGATGCGCGCCGTTGAAAATGACGCCGCGTATGCGGTTTTCCGGGCGGAACGCAAGGAACCCGCGGATAATCGCGCCGGCCGATGTGTACAACCCGCTCGCGTCAATGACCAGAATGACGGGGGTTTCAGTCGCGCGCGCGACATCATAGGCGCTGGCCTGGCCATCCGCGCCGATGCCGTCATAAAAACCCATGGCGCCTTCGATGACAGAGAGTTCCCGCGCTTTTTCCGCCAATAAGCCGCGGAGCACCTGCCTGTTACAGAAGAACGGGTCGAGGTTGTATCCGGGTATGCCGAGTATCTCCCGGTGGAACAGGGGGTCGATGTAGTCAGGACCGCATTTGAAAGAGGACAGCGGTAATCCTCTCGCTCTGAACACGGAGAGCAGGGCGGAAACGACCGTCGTTTTTCCACAGCCTGAACGCGTGCCTGTGATGAGGATTCTCTTATGCATGCCCGCCTCCGCTGATAATATAGATTGGGTTCAGCGCCGTCATGAGGTGGCTGTTCCCTGCAGGTCTCGCCCTCGATGCACTGATCTGAACGACATCCGCGTCCACACCCTGAGCCTTGAAAGCTTCCAGCGCTTCGTGCAGCGTTTCCAGTGTGATCGCGTTGAGGACGATGCGGACGCCCGCGTTGTTCCTGAAGAGAGCGGCGATGATTTCCCGGATCCTGCCGCCGCTTCCACCGATAAAAGCCACTGAGAGAGCGGGGAGCGAAGCGAGTGCGTCCGGTGCGCTTTCCGGGATCACAGTTACGTTTCCGATGTGGAAGGCGGCGGTGTTTTCGCGCACAAGGCGGACAGCGTTCTCGTTCGGCTCAATCGCGTACACACGCCCCCGGTACGCGGCGAGGGCCATCTCGACGGTGACGGATCCCGTGCCTGCGCCGATATCGCCGCAGATGTCGTCCGGCGCGACAGCGAGCAGACTCATGCTGACGGATCGGATTTCCGCTTTGGTCATCGGCACATCGCCCCGGATGAATTCCTCATCCGGGATGCCCGTCCGTACGCGCGGATCGGAGTAGGGGTTCTCGACGAGCAGGACACACAGCCCTTCCTTACCGGCTTCCGCGAGTGAGGAAGCTGTGTATTCGTCCAGACGTTCATCGTCCGACCCGAGATTCGCGCCGACTGTGACGGACAGATGTCCGTATCCCGCCGTCACCAGCTGTGCGGCCATTTCGCGGACATTGGAGCCTGTCAGGGCGAAGGTCAGTTTGTGGCGTCGGACGGTATCGACGAAATTGGCCTCCCGTCCATGGCAGCTCACGAGCGCCGCGTCCTGCCAGGATTTTTTCATTCTGGCGAAAAAATAACTGAGAGACGATATGCCCGGAATAAAGGCAACAGAAAATTCGGACAGGGCGGCGCCCAGCTTCTCGGCCGCGCTGTAAAAGCCTGTGTCGCCGGACACCAGCACCACAAACCGTTCGGCAGGTGTCGATTCGACAGCCATTCTGACGCCATCCGGCGTGTATTCCGCGCATGTCGGCTTATCCCCGGACGAAAATGACTGTAACAGCCGGCAGGCACCCAGAAGCATATCGGCCTGCCGGATCGCTTCCCAACCCTGGCGGCTGACCGTAGCCGGTCCCATCCCGGCGCCAACAATCGTAATGCTTTTCATATCTCTCCTTTTTCGATCATCGTTCTGATTTCTCCGAGTGTCACACCCTCGCTTTCGCGAGGCCGCTCAAGCACTGCTACTTTCATGCCGCACAGCCGCGCCGCTTCCAGCTTCTGGGGAAAACCGCCCTCCGGCCCCGATTCTTTTGTAATAAGAACAGAAGCTCCCGATTCTTTAAACATGGCGGCATTCAGTTCGGTAGAGAAGGGTCCCTGCATACAGATAATGTGACGGGGAGAAAAACCCGCCGACAGGCAGGCGGCGAGACCGCCGGCGGATGGAAGTATCCTGAGCCAGAGCCGCTCGGAGAAACAGCGGACGGAGGTCAGCGCCGCGGCTTCTTTCGCTCCGAGCGTAGAAAAAACTGTGTCGGATGTCGTATTCAACCAGCTGATGAGCGCTTCCATATCAGGGAACAGAAGGGACTCTTCTTCCTCTGTACGCTGTATGCGCTCTCTTCTGATACGCGCGTAAGGCACGGAAGCGCCCAGGCACGCCGCGTAAATATTGCCGCTTGCCGTGGACGCGTAGGGGTGAGTCGCGTCGATCACGAGGCGCGGTTTCTCGGCGTGCAGCAGATCGACAATAGCGTTTTCATCCATTCTGCCCGTTCGGACATCGAGGTTCTCTCCGGTCGGCAGCAGCGTCCGGCCGTAATCCGTCGCCACACATACCACCGCGTGTAAGTGTCTGCTGACAAGCATGTCCGCGATGAGCCGCCCTTCCGTTGTACCTCCGAACAAGATGACGTCAGCCAAGCTGATACCCCCTCGGCGTGACCATTTTCCCGTTGATCACCTTTGTCATGCTGTTCCCGATGAAAACGACGGTGACCATATCCACTTCGGTTGACTGAAGCTCTTCAAGCGTCAGGACGGCTTTGCTCTCATCTTCGCGGCCGACATTGCGCGCGTAACCGCAGACGGTGTCGGGGCTTTTCCCGTGTTCCATCAAGATTCCGCACGCCCATTTGAGATGATCCCGGCGCTTTCTGCTGGCGGGGTTGTAGAGGGCGATGCAAAAATCACCCTCCGCGGCGGAAGCGAGGCGTCTGCCGATGATTTCCAGCGGTGTCAGGAGATCGCTGAGGCTGACGACGGCGAAATCGTGAGCCAGCGGAGCGCCAAGGGCAGCCGCTCCTGAGAGGGCTGCAGTGACACCGGGGATCACTTCCACCCGGAGATCATTTTTCCCCTCCGCGAGTTCGAGTATCAAACCGGCCATCCCGTAGACGCCCGCGTCACCGCTTGAGAGAACCGCGACACATTTTCCTTCTTCCGCGAGGGCAATCGCTTTTTTGCATCGCTCCGTCTCTTCGCGCATCGAAGTGGTGTAAACAGGTTTCTCCGGGTACAGAGGATGGACAAGCCTGGCATATGTTTTGTAACCGACAAAGATATCGGCTTTTTCCAGCGCATGGCGGCATTCGTATGTCATGTGCCCGGGATCCCCCGGGCCGATGCCGACGACAAATAGGCAGTTCATTGCGTTTCTCCGTTCTGTTGAAATTGTAAGGGAAAGGGTGATACGGCGAGCGCCATCGTTACCCCGTGAAAAGCTGTCCGCCGCACAAGCAGTTTCCCGCCTTCGCCGCTCCCGAGCACGGCGCTCCGTTCGCAGACGTTATCTACGCCTGTGACAGACCGGACGAAATCGGAGCTTGTAAAGTCCCCCGGTACCCGGGCGAGGGCGTCAGCTGAAAACGTGTGAAAGGGAAGCGCGCGGCGCCGGCAGAAAGCCAGAATACCCGGCTCATCGCTTTTCAGATCAATGCTGCAGACCCCCCTGATGGAAGCGGAGTGCACGTGCTCCTGTTCGAGCAGCCGCTGAAAGGCGGCGTCGATGGCATCAGCCCCGATTCCTTTTTTTGTCCCGATGCCGAGCGTGACGGCAGGGGGTACAAGCCGGAGAGCCCCTTCATCTCCTGCACTCAGACAGGTTATGACAACGTCGCACGGGCCGTCTGTCTGGATCAAGCCCTCTGGCAGAGGTTCCGACAGTGAAAACAGGCTCTTCACGGCGATCGGTTCGCCGGCGAGCAGACGGGCGGAGACACGTTTGATGAGTTCGGGGTTCGCGACCGTCAGCCCCCGGCTGACCGCCCAGGTGTCAACGGCGAAAGTCCCATGCACATCGGTCGCTGTCGTGATGACAGGGACGGCGCCAATGCGAAGCGCGAGCTTTTCGGCGAACGCGTTGGCGCCTCCGATATGGCCGGAGAGAAGCGCGATACAGAATCTGCCGGCCTCGTCGACAACGACAACGGCGGGATCGGATGTTTTGTCTTTCAGATGCGGGGCAATGGCGCGGACGGCGATTCCGCATGAGCCGATGAAGATCAGCCTGTCGTCCCGCGTGAAGTGTTCACGCGTCCAGACCGCGAGGCAGCCGGCCTCGCAGCGTGTAAGTGAAACGCGGCTGTCGTCTGCGGAGAGGCTATCCGCGATGCTTTTCCCGAGAGCCATGCCGGTTTCGCTGAAGGCGATCAGACCTGTTTTCACGATTTGTCCGCTCCTTTTCGATAAGCTGTGGTGAACGCGGGGTCGTAGAGGCAGGAGCGCTCGTACGTATCGCCGAGGAAATCCCCGACGATCACAAGCGCCAGATTGGAAATGCCGTTTTCCGAGGCGGAGGCGTGCAGGGTTCCGACGGTGCAGCGCACGATTTTCTCATCAGGCCAGCTCGCCTTGTACACGATGGCTGCCGGCGTCTCTCCGGCGTAACCGCCCGCGAGCAATTCCTCCTGAAGCTTCTCTGTCATGCCGGCGCTCAGGAAAATCACCATCGTCGCCCGGTGCGCGGCAAACGCGCGGATGCTCTCACCATCGGGAACCGGCGTTCTCCCTGCCATGCGGGTGATGACGACGCTCTGGCTCACTTTCGGAAGCGTGTACTCGGCTTTCAGCGCGGCGGCGGCTCCTGCAAAGCTAGAAACGCCGGGGCAGATGTCAAAGGCGATCTTCCGGGCGTTAAGTTCGTCCATCTGTTCGCGTATCGCCCCGTACAGGGAAGGATCACCCGTATGGAGCCGGACGGTCAGTTTTCCTTCTTTTTCCGCGAGAACCATCACGCTGATGACATCTTCCAGTGTCATCGCCGCGCTGTTGTACAGGGTACAGCCCTGTTTCGTGTCATCCAGAAGGGCGGGGTTGACAAGCGAGCCGGCGTAGATGACCACATCGGCGGATCGCAGCAGTTCCGCTCCGCGGACGGTAATCAGGTCAGGCGCGCCGCAGCCGGCGCCGACAAAATGAATCATTCTCTTTTCCTCCAGCGCGCCATCAGCCGTGGCGCATTTTCACTCTGAGCCAGGATGCCCGAAATCCCCGGCGCGTTTGTAAAACAGATAAAGCCTATCCGGACGGATTCCGGAACACGCCTGGAGAGACAGGCGTCGATGCGATTTTTAAGAACCTCCATGATACTTTGGAGGAGACCGGCTTTGCTGATCTCCGCCAGGGCGCTGTCTGTCGTGACACTGTCCAGAACGGCACGCAGCAGCGGTAATTCCGCCCCCGCCTGCACAGCGCAGGCGGCCAGTGTTTCCATCCGGCCGTCTCCGTTCGCGGAGTGTGTATTGGTGACGCCGATGCCCAGCTTGACCATCTTGCCGATGTGCCCGATGAGGAGGATGTTGCGGAAACCGTTTTCCACCGCGGCATCGATGGCGTCGCCGATGAAGTTTGAACAGAGAATGTGAGACTCCATGGAAAGTCCCAGTTTGTCAGAAGTGAAGGATTCGCCGTAATTGCCAGACGTGAGGAGGATGTCTTCCGAGCCTTCTGCCGCGAGCTGCTTGATTTGGAGGCGGATGGTGTCGATAAGCGCTTTTGAGCTCATCGGTTCGACAATCCCCGAGGTTCCGATAATGGAAATTCCCCCTTCGATGCCCATGCGCGGGTTGAATGTCTTCCGGGCGACGGCTTCTCCACCCGGTACGGAAATGGTAACGGAGAGCCCCCCGCCATAAGCGTAAGTATCGCAGACACTCTGTACCGCTTCCGCAATCATCCTGCGCGGTGTGGAGTTGATCGCGGCGGCTCCGACAGGCTGATCGAGCCCGGGTTTAGTCACTCGCCCGACTCCTTCTCCGCCGTCGATTTGAATGCCGCGTTCTGCTTTTCCGACTTTCGCGTAGACGAATAAGCCGTCTGTCGCGTCGGGATCGTCGCCGGCATCTTTCCTCACGGCACAGGAAACGGAATCTTCCCGCTGTTGGATGTCGGCTATCTCTAATGATAACGATATGCCGGCCGGTGTTCTGATGTCTGTCCGATATACAGGAGATCCGGAGAGAAGTGCGGCAGCCGCCGCCTTAGCAGCCGCGGCGGCACAGGTACCTGTGGTGTAACCGCACCGCAATAGAATCCCGTTCACATTTCTCGAAAAACTCATCGCTCATACTCAGATGCGTTACGCTTTTCTTCTCTATCGAAAGGAACGACAGATGCGCTGAAATAGACCATATTCTTCGGTGACCGCAAAGCAATATGAAGAATGGTATCCCGGCTTTAACGGTAACGCACTTGCGAGGGACTTTCACCCTGCTTCCCCTATGATTTTTTTTATGGTACGTCTTCCTTATACGCTGTGTCAAGGTTCCGGGTAACCGCACATCTCCTCTCATCCGTCGCCCAAACACCCAAATATAAATGTCGTTGATGTCGTTGATAGCCGTTTCGCATTTGACATATTGAAGATGGAGGCCTATGCTTCTAGTCGAAGAGAACAGGCGATGGAAGTTGGTGTGAATCCGACACAAGGCCGTTGCTGTGAGCCGTTGATATTTCCGGCGGGAAGCCACTGAGAGAGATCTTGGGAAGGCGCCGGAGCCCGCGTGTAAAAGCGCGGGCGGCGAGTCAGAATACTTGCCTGCTCTCCGGCCGCGGGTTAATCCGCGGTACGCGTTCAGTTCTGCGGACCTCCGGAACAGTGAACAAGGACGGACCATCACCCTTCCATATGAAGATTCTTCCTTTACTGTTTTATGACCGTTCGCGAACTGACGCGAACGTTTTTTATTGTTCCGCCGCGCGGTGACAAGAGGCCGGTCGCATGATGAGGCGGACAAACATAAAGGAGGTTATTTACCATGCAACCATTCAAAACCATTCTGGCAGCTGTTCTGGTGCTGTTATTGGTGCTGTCGGCAGTCAGCTGCGCACCATCGGAAACCGGCAAGCCAACGGAGCCGGAAAAGCAGACTGATCCCGTCGATTCAACGGAGCCGGAACCGGAACCGTCTGATACGACCCCGGACGAGAGCGAAGAACCCGCGAAAAAGCCTGTGCTTCTGGTAGTCAGCTTCGGAACAAGCTACAACGACAACCGGGAGGCGACCATCGGCGCTCTTGAGAAGGCACTTACAGACGCTTATCCCGACTACGAAGTCCGCCGCGCTTTCACAAGCCAGATTATTATCGACAAGCTCAAGGATCGTGACAAGCTTGAAATCGATAACGTGACGGAAGCGATGAACCGTCTGGTAGCCGATGGTGTAAAAGATGTCATTATTCAGCCGACACATGTGATGAGCGGTTTTGAGTACGACGATGTCGTTAAAGAAACATCTGCTTTCAAAGACAAATTCACAACATTCAAGATCGGCAAACCACTGCTTACCTCAGACGCCGATTTTGAGAAAGTCGCCGCGATTCTGGCTGAGCAGACAGATAGCGAGAATAAAAAGGAAACGGCTTTTGTGTTCATGGGGCACGGCACGGAGCACGCGGCCAACGCCACATACGCGCGTATGCAGAAAGTGATGACTGATGCCGGACACAAGAATTTCTTTGTGGGGACCGTGGAAGCGGCGCCTACTGTGGAAGACGTGCTCAAGATGGTCAAAGACGCGGGCTTCAAAAAAGTTCAGATGCGTCCCCTGATGATTGTCGCCGGCGACCACGCCAACAATGACATGGCCGGGGACGAAGATGATTCCTGGAAATCAATCTTTGAAAAAGCGGGCATGGAGGTTGAATGCGTTCTGGAAGGTCTCGGACAGTATAAGGGAATCCAGGAGATCTTCAAGGATCACGTTGCCGATACGATCGCCGGGAAATAAGTGACGGCGATAATAAATTCCGCGCGCTGACGCGCGCCATGATTCGGGAAAAACCTTGTGCGCGAAGCGGTATGGTTTCGCGCACAAGGTTTATGCCCGATTTCCGATAATATAAATAGCTGAGGAGAGAAGCCCCATGAGAAAAATAATCGTCATTCTTCTGGCACTTGTCATCGCTGTTACGGCTGCCGTGGCTTGTACCGACAATCCGACTGGAACCGATCCTTCCGGATCACCTTCTGCCCCTTCCGGAGAGACATCTCCGGATAATCCGGAGCCTTCTCAGACAGATGCTCCCGGACAGGATTCTACCCGGAATACAGACACGACGTCCCCGTCCGAGAGCACGAATAGTGAATCGGCGCCGCCCGTATACGCGCGCCAGATCGCCGAAGGGACTTATAAGATTGATGTGTCGTCAAGTTCTTCCATGTTTCGGATTGTTGACGCGCAGCTGACGGTCCGTGACGGCGCTATGACTGCCGTCCTCACCATGTCGGGTAAAGGGTACGGAAAGCTCTACATGGGGACCGGAGAGCAGGCCGAAAAGGACAGAGAGGATAGCTATATTCCTTCTGTTAAAGACGAGAGCGGTGCGGTAACATTTACTGTTCCTGTGGAAGCGCTGAATCTGGAAACAAATTGCGCGGCGTGGAGCATCAAGAAAGAAAAATGGTACGACCGCGTACTCGTGTTCGAATCCGCCCTGATACCCGAAAATGCGCTTACCGCAGCCTCTCCGGTGGACGGACAGTATAGTGTCGAAGCGACGCTCACCGGAGGTTCCGGCCGGGCGCACATTGAATCGCCGCTCAAACTCCGGGTCAAAGATGGCAAAATGACGGCCACGATAATCTGGAGCAGCCCGAACTACGAGCTCATGGTTGTCGGGGGCGTTTCTTATGATCCCATTCAAACTGAGGGAAATGCCACGTTTGAAATTCCGGTGGCACTGGATACCGATCTGCCGTTTACGGCGCGCACGATTGCGATGAGCAAGCCGCACGACATTGAGTATGTGCTGCGTCTGAATGCCGCGACGCTGGTTCCCTGTGGAGATACGCCGTGAGATCGGCCCGGAGGCAGCTGATCGCCCTGGCGCTTTTGGCAGCTGTCGTTCTCGCGTCTCTGTCCGGCTGTTCCGGAAGTTTGCCGGCCGGCCCTTCCAGTTCTGCCATTTCGCGTGTCGAGCGCCGGATGGAACTTCAGTTCGCGGAGCATTTTTCTGTGGATTATCTCGAGGACGGGCTCAAGATGATCACACTCTCGGACGGGAGCCGGTTTCTGGTCGTTCCGGAAGGGGGGAAGAAACCGGACAATCTGGAAAGTGGCGTTACGGTGCTTTCCCAGCCCATCCGCGCTATTTATCTCGCGGCAACTTCGGCGATGTGCCTCTTCGACACGCTGCATTCGCTCGACGCCGTCAGTCTTTCCGGGACGAAAGCGGACGGCTGGTATTGTGAGAACGCCCGCAGAGCGATGGAGGAGGGGCGGATACAATTTGCCGGCAAGTACAGCGAACCGGATTACGAACTGATCCTTTCATCAAAATGCGGGCTGGCCGTTGAATCGATGATGATCAGCCACGCGCCCGCGGTGAAAGAAAAACTTATGGAGCTCGGCATCCCCGTTCTCGTCGACCTCTCCAGTCTGGAGCCGCACCCTCTCGGGCGGACAGAGTGGATCAAGCTTTACGCGGCACTCCTCGACAAGGAGGAAGAAGCGGAGCGTTTTTTTGACGAACAGGCGGCATTTCTGAACGAAGCAGGCCGTGTGCCGAATACGGGCAAGACGGTTGCCTTTTTCTTTATCAGCGCTTCGGGGCGCGCGGTCGCGAGAAAATCCGGCGATTATGTCACAAAAATGATCGCACTGGCCGGAGGTCATTATATCTTTGAGCATCTGGGCGACCCGGGGAAAGCGACCTCGACGGTCGCCCTGGAAATGGAAAAATTTTACGCGACTGCCAGAGAGGCGGATATTCTGATTTATAACAGTACGATCGGGGGGGAGCTGGCTACGCTCGACGAATTGATCGCTAAGAACGCGCTCCTGTCCGACTTCAAAGCGGTGAAAAGCGGCGATGTCTGGTGCACGGGGAAAAATCTGTTTCAGGAGACAACCCAGCTCGGTCGCATGATTCTGGAGATTCAGCATATCCTGTCGGGAACCGGCGCCGACGATGACCATCTGATGTTTTTCTACAAGCTGAAAAGAGCCTCTGAATCGAGGGAGGACTGAGAACACGGTGAGCGGCAAGGGGACAGACAGCAGCGGGCGGCTCCTGCGTTATGGTACGGTCATCGCGTCGCTCGCGGTTATGTTTCTCGTTCTGATCGGTCTCAATATTGTCATCGGCAGCGTCCGTGTCCCTCTCCGCGAACTTCTCCACATTCTGTTTACGGGAGGAGGCGGCGATACATGGCAGGGGATCATCTGGAAAATCAGGCTTCCCCGTTTGTTCGAGAGCGCGCTACTCGGCGGCGCGCTGGCGCTTTCCGGATTCCTCCTTCAGACATTCTTCAATAACCCCATCGCCGGGCCTTATGTCCTCGGCATATCGTCAGGAGCCAAACTCACCGTGGCGGCGGCCATGATTACCGCTTTTGGCGCGCAGCGCTCCCCCGGCTCGTGGTTTCTTGTCAGTGCCGCGTTTCTCGGCGCGCTGATGTCGATGGGAGTGGTACTGCTTGTCGCCCGCAGGGTCAGGCGGTCGGCCACATTGATTGTCTGCGGCGTGATGATCGGCTATATCTGTTCCGCGATCACGGATTTTCTCATCACTTTTGCTGACGACGCGAGTATTGTAAACCTGCACAATTGGACGCGCGGCAGTTTTTCCGGTGCGACATGGGATGATATCAGGGTGATATCTGTCGTCGTTCTCTCCGCTTCTGCCGTGGTATTCCTGCTTTCCAAACCGATAAGCGCCTACCAGATGGGGGAATACTACGCGAAAAATATGGGTGTCAATGTGCAGGTGTTCAGGATCGTCCTCGTCCTTCTGTCCAGCGTGCTCTCCGCCTGCGTGACGGCTTTTGCCGGGCCGGTATCATTCGTGGGGATCGCGGTGCCGCATCTCGTCAAGGCGCTGCTCAATACATCGAAGCCAATTGTCGTGATCCCTGTCTGTTTTCTCGGGGGATCGGTTTTCTGCATGGCGTGCGATCTGATCGCCCGGACAGCCTTCGCGCCGCAGGATATTTCAGTGAGTTCCGTCACGGCTGTCTTCGGGGCGCCGGTGGTGATTGCACTCATGATTAAAAAGCGCGGCAGGGAAATGTAATGGATATCTTTCTCTCTACACGCGATCTCGCCGTCGGATACAATGGCAAAGCATTGATCCACGGCATCGATATCAATCTCCGCCGCGGGACGATCCTGACGCTGATCGGTCCGAACGGGGCGGGTAAATCTACCATACTCAAGACGATCGCCAAATACCTCAAAACGATCTGTGGGGCCATCTATATCGACGGGCGGTCCATCGACGACATGAACGAGCGCGATATGTCTTTTCTGCTGTCCGTGGTGCTGACGCAGAGACTCCGGACAGAGCGCATGACGTGTGAGGAGATTGTGGGAACCGGCCGCTATCCGTTTACGGGCATGCTCGGCATTCTCTCAGAGGAAGACAAAGCGCAGGTCAGGGAATCGATGGAACTGACGGATGTGTGGGATCTCCGCGAGCGCGATTTCATGCAGATCAGTGACGGGCAGCGGCAGAGAATACTCCTGGCGAGAGCGATCTGTCAGCAGCCGAGCGCGATTGTGCTGGACGAACCCACGTCTTTTCTCGATATCCGCTACCAGGTTGAATTCCTTCAGATACTGCGCGATATGGCGCGCGAGAGAGGAATCGCGGTGATTATGTCGCTGCACGAACTGGGGCTCGCGGAACGTATTTCGGACGATGTGCTGTGTGTCAAAGGCGAGACGATTGAGGATTACGGCCGCGCGCGGGATATTTTTACCCGGGAACGGATCGAAAAACTCTACGACCTGAAGGAAGGAAGCTATAACCCGCTCTTCGGCAGCCTGGAGATGAAGCGTCCGAATGGCGAGCCGCGGCTGTTTGTCATCGCCGGCGGGGGGACGGGGACGGGAGTCTACCGCGAATTGCAGAAGATGGACTGTCCCTTTGTAACCGGCATTCTGCATGAAAACGACATCGATTACCCTGTGGCGAAGGACCTTGCCTCCGAAATGATCACCGAACGCGCCTTCATGCCCGTTTCCGACGAGACATATGCGCGCGCTCTGGAGGCGCTTCGCCGATGCGACACCGTACTCAACTGCCTTTCCTCATATGGAGAAGCGAACGCCAGAAATCAATCGCTGGCGGAGGATGCCAAAACACTGGGGCTGCGCGTCATCGCGCACCCGGAGGATTATTCTCAGTAAATACCGTTGTTTACCGTGTAAAAAGGATATTGCTATGCACCTGACACCGGGTGGAATGAAGCTTCCCGCGGTTGGTATTTTCGCAGCTCCCGGGAACAGCGCGATGACGCCTGATACTGCATTCATTTAATTTATTCAGAAGATCGTATTTTATTCATATTTAAGATCGTGCCGGCAAATTTCGGGCAGAGCGGTAGGCGGCTGAGCATCCCATTTTCGCATCGGGGACGGAAGCACAGCCGCTTGTCCGGTTTCCCTGAAAAAACGCGGCAAAAGTCATGGATTTGCACAAGTACGTCTGATATATCTGCCATTTTCTGGTGAAATCTGTTATCCTTTAACCATAGAATTTACAGAACTTTTGTACTGTAGGAGGACTAGTTATGAGGAGTTTTCGTAATCTGATCATTGTCGCCGTCATTTTCGCGATGGCGGTCATGATGCTTCCCGCCGCGCTTGTGTTTGCAGAGGATGGAACCGTTGTCATCTTCCACACAAACGATGTGCACGGAAGAGCAGAAGGGGACAGCGCCACGGATAAGGATGGCAATCCGGTCGAGTCCGGTGCGATCGGCTACGCGCGTTACAAAGAGATACTCGATGAGGAAAAAGCACTTCACCCGAATCAGGTCTTCGCGTTCGACGCGGGCGACGCGCTCCATGGGACAAACTTCGCCACGCTTTCAAAAGGTGAAAGCATGATTGAGCTGATGAATATGGTCGGGATCGACGCGATGACGTGCGGCAACCACGAATTCAACTACGGCCCCGAACAGTTAAAAGTCCTTGAGGGCAAAGCGTCGTTTCCGATCATGGGTGTCAATATCACGAAAGAAGATAAGTCAACGTTCTTTCAGGTGAACACCAAGACATTCGACGCGGCACCGAGCGTAAAACTCGGGTTGGTCGGCATCACGACGCCTGAGACAAAGGTGAAGGCGGATCCGAAATATACAGCCGGCCTTTCATTCGGCGCCGGCCCGACAGAAGAGGATCTCAATGCCCTCGTTCCGGTGGTTCAAAGCGCCATTGACGGGCTGAAGAGTGAGGGAGCCGGTTTTGTCGTTCTCATGGCGCATGTCGGCGTGGACAAAGAATCCAAAATCAGGACGGATCTTCTCATCCCGAAGCTGAAGGGTGTCGGTCTTGTGATCGACGGCCACAGCCATACTGCTCTCGAAAAGGGGACGCTCATCAAGGACGCCGATGGCATTGATGTGCTGCTCGTTCAGACGGGTTCCTATTTTGCCAATATAGGCAAAGTGACACTCAAATTCGCAGGCGGTGTTCTGGAATCCAAGGAAGCGGCGCTGATTCCTTTCGCGGATGTCCGCGACAAAGAGGGTGACGCGGCCATCAAACAGAAAATCGAGGAATTCAATACTGCCAATGAAGCCGTGCTCAGCCAGGTCATCGGCGAGACCGCGACGGAGCTGGACGGCTTGCGTGAACACGTGCGTGCCGGAGAGACGAATCTCGGCGATTTGATCGCGGATTCGATTCTCAAGGCATCCGGCGCGGATGTCGTTTTGACAAACGGCGGCGGTATCCGCGCGAGTATTCCCGCGGGGAAAATCACGATGGGAGACGCGATGACTGTACTGCCATTCGGGAACTTAGTCACTGTCATCAAAGTAACAGGACAGGATATCCTGGATGCGCTGGCGCACGGGGCGAAGAGCTACCCGGAACCGGCAGGGGGCTTTCCGCATGTCGCGGGGATGACCTTTACCATTCTGACGGATGCTGAGGGGAAATTCGCGGGCATCGGCAAGGTCACCGTCGGGGGGCAGCCGATTGACCCCGCCAAAACGTATACCCTCGCAACGAATGACTTCATGGCGGGCGGTGGCGATGGCTATGACATGTTCGGTGGGAAAGAACAGGTGACGCTCCTTGGCCTTATGCTCGATATATTCGTCGACGAGATCAAGGCACTCAGCAAAGACGGTCCCTTCACGGTGGCAACAGACAACCGTCTTATGACGGAGGAGGCTCCTAAAGAGGATATGCCGATCACGGGAGAACCCGCCCTTTACCTTCTCGCGGGCTCGCTCTTGCTTATGACCGCAGTCACCTTTGTTGCCATACGCCGCAAAATAGCGGAAGGGTAATTGCCCGGTGATCACATCGTTTTGAATAAGTTCTGTTTAAGGAAATTGATCGGGAGAGGGCGTCGCAACCCTCTCCTTTCATTTTATTTACAGGAATTTATGTGCCTGCCACTCCTTTTCGCTTTTCCTTTGAGCGTCCGTTGGGTAGTATATTTTATGCGGCGATAAATACATTTGACGCTAATGCATAAGACAAGATGCAAGATAAATCAATATATGTTGACAATTAATCATTATTATGATATTTAAAATATGACGAAGTATGTTGATGCATTCGAATAGGACGAAGGGGGTCTTGAGTTAAATCAATTTGGCATCTGCATATTTAGTCGAAGCTCAGATTAGTTGCACAAGCAGAGGTTCTTCCCAAGCCCCATCTGTTCGGAAACAGAACATTTCTTAGAATAAGCCGACAGAAAAAGTGAGATGATCATAGATCAGGTAAACGAAAGGAGGATCGAAGACATGTCAAAAAAATATCTCATTGTTGTTGCCGCACTTCTCGCCATAGGCATTTTGATGATCAGCGCGTGTCACGACAACAGGGCAATCCAGTCAGCCGACGAAGCGCCTGCGCCAGCCGTTAAAATGATTGATGATCAAATACCAGAGGAGATCGACATTCCTCTTGATATCGAAGTCGATGCTTGTTATAGTGACGGATACTCTGACATGCTATCACTTGCCAGAGACGCATACCTCGTTGCAACCGGAACAGTGATCTCCCAGGAAGATCACCCGTATGGTTTTTCTGTGATTTCGAAAGTTCGCGTGAAAGAAGTGATTAAAGGCGTCACGGAAGATAACGTCATTGATGTCGTTCAATTGAAAGATATTGGGCTTCTTGAAGTAGGAAAATCATACGCAATTTTCTTAGGTGACCAGCCCTATGCCGATTGGTATTACGTCCTGGGCGCGGGTTGTCAGGGAATTTTTGATCTGCGGGGCGAGCGGATTTTCGTATCGAATGAAGAAAACAGAACTTTTATCGAATCAAGCCAGGGAATGGAACTTACAGAGCTTCGCAAACTATTTGGATAGTACTGAAGTTATCTGAACGAAATGAAACTCCCCGCCGATACTGAGAAGAGAAGCGGGGAGTTTTTTAACCTTTCTCCCTGAACCCTGCGAACCTTCAAACTTTCCGGAATTGACAAATTATAGTTGCATATTTATAATAAACCAAACTTCTCTTTGTAGAAGCGGTTTTTATTACGTTCACCCGCTTTCGGTGGAGCTTTCTTTCTTGTTATTCTGATTGAGGGCAGATATCCGAATAAGGATGAACAACAATTGGAGGAAAATTATGACAAGGAAAGTTCTCGTAGCGTTGTTTGCTTTATTGATGCTATTTTCTGTTGTCGCCTGCCGTGGAGGCAGCGAGACTCCGGACGCATCAAAATCTGAACAGCAAGGCACGGAACCCGGCGGCAGTGAGGCAGATTACAAAATCGCGATTTATACCGGCACTGTCTCGCAGGGTGAAGAAGAGTATCAGGCGGCTATGAAACTGAAGGAACGCTATGGCGACAAGATCGTCACCGCGACCTATCCCGACAACTTCACATCAGAGGTTGAGCAGGTTATTCAGGGTGTTCTGCAGTTAGCGTCAGATGAGAAAGTGAAAGCAATCGTTTTCGTTCAGGCTGTTCCCGGTGCTGCTGCCGCGATCGACAAAGTGCGTGAGACGCGCCCCGATATGCTGTTCATTACGGGCGTCTGCGCCGAACCGCCGGATGTCATGGCCGCGAAAGCTGATATCAGCATGCTTGTTGATGAATTGTCCATGGGAACCACAATCCCGACCGAAGCGGCGCGCATGGGAGCCAAGCGCCTCCTGCATTATTCCTTCCCGCGCCACCTCGGCTATGAGACCATCGCGGCACGCCGCCAGATCATGATCAAAACATGCAAAGATCTCGGCATTGATTTTATCGACGTGGAAGCTCCCGATCCGACGGGTGACGCCGGTCTTCCGGGCGCTCAGCAATTCATCGTGGAAGATGTGCCGAAAAAAATCGCTGAGTACGGCAAGGATACGGCGTTTTTCTCGACCAACTGCGGTCTGCAGGAACCTCTGATCCGCGAGATCCTCAAGGGCGGAGCCATCTACCCGCAGCAGTGCTGTCCCAGCCCGTACCACGCCTACCCCGCCGCCCTCGGCATTGAAGTCAAAGGCCATGAGGGAGACGTGAAGTACATGCTCCAGTCCATCCGCGAGAAACTGATGGAAAAAGGTCAGGAAGGCAGAATGTCTACATGGGGCGTTCCCGCCAACATGCTGATGGTCGGCGCCGGTGTCGAATACGCGATTGAGTTCTGCGAAGGTAAGTTCACGGAGCGCCACGATCCTGAAGCGTTTGCCCGCGCGATCAAGAAAGTCTCTGATGAGTACAAGGTTGGCGATATCAAGATCTCGAACTATGTGACAGGCAGCGGTGAAGAACTGAAGAACTTCTATCTGCTTCTCGCCCCCTTCGTCGATTTCAGCAAACCCATCGAGTAATCGAGTAATGGAAACAACGCAGTTAATGCGCTCAGTGATCGGACACTGAGAATGGAGCGCGCCGGCTCCCGTCGGGGTCGGTGCGCTTCTTTGAAAAGAGAAATATTCACGTGAAACCGCTTATTCAGCGTGGCGCGCAGGGTCAAAGGAGATCGCAAATGGAGGGGCCGCCTATCTTATCCATGAAAGGGATAAGCAAAGAATTCTTTGGCAATCAGGTTCTGAAGAATGTTGATTTGATTGCCAGACCGGGTGAAATTCACGCGCTTGTCGGGGAGAACGGCGCGGGAAAATCAACGCTCATGAACATTCTTTTCGGAATGCCCGTGATTCATTCGACGGGAGGGTTCAAGGGTGAAATTGAAATCGGAGGCGAAAAAGTCACGATCGCCAATCCGCACGAGGCGATGAATCACGGAATCGGCATGGTTCACCAGGAGTTTATGCTGATACCGGATTTTTCGATTACGGAGAATATCAAGGTTGGACGGGAAATCGGAAAGCCGACGATGCTGTCAAAATTCCTCGGTTCTTCGATGGATATTCTCGACCGGAGGGCTATGAGCAAGGACGCGCAAAATGCCTTGTCGCGTATCGGGATGAGTATCGAAGATTACGTGAAGGTAGCCGGTCTTCCGATCGGATACAAACAATTCGTTGAGATTGCGCGTGAGATTGACAAGACAGGCATCAAGCTTCTTGTTTTTGACGAGCCGACCGCGGTGCTGACAGAGAGCGAGGCAGAGCGTCTGCTCGATATTATGAGACGGATTGCCCGGCAGGGGATCGCGATTATTTTTATCACGCACCGCCTCGACGAAGTGCTTGCCGTCGCGGACAGCCTCACGATTCTCCGCGATGGCGAACTTATCGAGCGCACCATGACGAAAGACATGACGGTGGTTGAAATCGCGGGCAAGATGATCGGCAGAAAAGTCGAACGCCTCGTCGATGTCGCGGATACCGTCCGGGAGCTTGACGATGACACGGTGGCGCTGGAACTTCGGAATTTTTCCGTCGCAATGCCGGGTGAACAGGTCAGCCAGATGGACGTAAGCGTCAAAAAAGGCGAAATTTTCGGTTTCGGCGGGCTTGCGGGACAGGGGAAAATCGGTATCATCAACGGCATCATGGGGCTGTATCCGTCTGAAGGCGACGCCCTCGTGTTCGGCAAAAAACTTCAGCTCGACCGCCTGGGAGACGCGCTGCGCAACGGGATGGCTTTCGTGTCAGAAGACCGGCGAGGGGTTGGCCTTCTTCTCAATGAGTCAATCGAGCGCAATATCATTTTCTCGTCGATGCAGATCCATAACAAATTCCTTTGGAAACGCGGTCCCTTTTCAACGCTTAACAGGAAACAATCGAAAGAGCACGCTCTGAAGATGATCCGGCTTCTCGATATACGCTGTACGGGTCCGAATCAGAAGAGCCGCAGTCTGTCGGGTGGGAACCAGCAGAAAGTCTGCCTGGCGAGGGCGCTGACGATGGACCCCAACATTCTTATTGTCGCGGAACCGACGCGCGGCATTGATATCGGCGCGAAGAAACTCGTTCTGGAACACCTTGTCAAGCTGAACGCAGAAAAGGGTGTGACTATCGTTATCATCAGCTCGGAACTGGTAGAGCTTCGCTCTGTATGCGACCGCATCGCGATCGTCGCCGAAGGGAAAGTGTCGCAGATATTGCCGCCGGATGCTTCCGATGCCGCTTTCGGTCTCGCGATGTCCGGCATGTCGATCCATGACGCGGAAGGGGAAGGGGAGGTTCACCATGAGTAGAACAAAAGATTTTGTCATGCGCATCGGATGGCCGCGGCTGATTATCGGGCTGTTCTTCGTCCTTCTGATCGTTGTTTCTCCCTTTATGGGATTGAAGCTGACCGATGTGTTCAGCGATGTGCTCCGCCGCTGGGCGATGTTCGGAGTACTGGTACTTGCGATGGTTCCCGGTGTCCAGAGCGGAATCGGACTGAATTTCGGTGTTTCGCTCGGCGTAGTCGCGGGGCTTATCGGCAGTACCTCAGCGATCGAGCTGTCGTATCGCCAGGGCGTCCAGCGTCCCTGGGCAGATCTCGGATTTGCGCTTCTGATCGCCATACCGCTCGCCGCCATACTCGGTTTTCTGTACGGGCTGCTGCTGAACAGGGTCAAGGGATCCGAGATGACGGTGTCAACCTATGTCGGCTTTTCGGCGATTGCCTTTTCAAATATTATCTGGCTGTCGCTGCCATTCAAATCAGGAGTGCTTGTCTGGCCGATCGCGGGGGAAGGCATGCGTAATACCATCAATCTGGAGCAGAGCTTCGGCGGGCTGATGAGCAATCCCGCGGTCGTGGCCGGACTGCCCCGGGGTTTGAGATGGCTCGCTTTTGAGGTTGGCGGGGTGGTGATTCCGCTGGGGGTTATTCTCTTCTTCCTCGCGATGTGTTTTCTCAATTGGCTTTTCCTTCGCAGCAAGAAGGGCATCGCCATGTCCGCAGCCGGCGAGAACACGCTTTTTACGCGTTCCAACGCGATCAACGTCGACCATATGCGGATTCTCGGCACGATGATTTCAACCGTTTTAGGAGCGGTCGGCATCATTATGTACGCGCAGATCTTCGGCTTCTTACAGCTTTATAACGCGCCGCTGATGATGGGATTCCAGTGCGTCGCGGCCGTGCTGATCGGCGGCGCGACGACAAGGCGCGCGACGATCACGAACGTGCTCGTCGGTACGCTGTTGTTCCAGGGGATTCTGACGACAGCTCTGCCGGTTATCAAGCGGCTGATGCCTTCGGGGAGCACTTTGTCCGAAGTGCTGCGCATTATCATCTCCAACGGAATTATTCTGTACGCGCTGTCGAAAACGAAAGGAGGGAACCAAGTTGAAAAATAAAGAAGATCAACGTTCTCAAAGCACTCCTGTGACGGAGGTGGCGCTGCCGGATGAATCCAGGTCCAGAAAAGTGTTAAGCTGGGTGTTCGACAACAAGGTCATGCTGCTCTTCGGCATCCTTTGTATCGGCGCGGTTGCCGTATCCGGCAATTCCACGAGTTTTGTCGTTGAGAATATTTTCATTCGCTTCGGACGGAACGGTTTTACTGTTTTATCACTTCTTATTCCCGTTCTCGCGGGCATGGGATTGAACTTCAGTATCGTTATCGGAGCGATCGCCGCGCAGGTCGGCCTCTTTTTCGCGGTCGACTGGGGCATGGCCGGTATGCCGGGCATGCTGGTCGCTTTCGCGATCGCGACGCCGCTGTCTGTTCTCTTCGGCTTTGGTGTCGGCCGTCTCTTCAACAAGATGAAGGGGGCCGAGATGATTGCAGGATTGATCCTCGGTTTCTTCGCGGACGGTCTTTACCAGCTTTTTTTCCTTTATATTCTCGGCGGTGTTCTGCCTATCCGGTCGGAGAATCTGGGTATCCCGGGAGGGATCGGCATTAAAAACACCATCGACCTGACGGGAAACATGAAGTACGCGCTCGACCGCGTCAAAATGATCGACCTCGTGCTCGTCCTCTTTATCGTGATCGCGCTTCTGTCGGTGATCAGAATCATCACGCATCTGAAAAACAAAAAGACATTTCCTGTTGGCGCGGCGGTACTGCTGATCGGCTCCGCTGTTCTGTACGGTCTGACCTATATCCCGGCGATTGAGCAGTATCTGATGGCGGACCAACTAGCCGTCATAGACGCCATTGGTATCGTGTGTCTGCTGACTGTTCTTCGCTCTGTCTGGAAACTGGCAGAGAACAAACGGCACCCGGACGCGCACTTCAGGACAAGACGCCACATAATCCTGATCGCCGGAGCTGTAGTGGTCTATGCGGCCACTTATATTCCCTTTGTCCGTGATATTGTGCTGAGTGCAAAGATTGCTGTTCTGCCGTTTGCTCTGGTAGCCGGGCTTTGCGTGTTTAATCAGGCTTTCCTGTCGACACGCCTCGGGCAGAATATGAGAACAGTCGGCCAGAGCCAGGTGATCGCGAACGCCTCGGGAATCCATGTGGACCGCGTCCGTATACTCGCTATGATCATCTCCACTGTTCTCGCTTGCTGGGGCCAGCTGATCTATTTACAGAACCTCGGCACATTCGCGACCTACGGAGCGCATCTCCAGGTCGGGCAGTTCGCCATCGCGGCGCTGCTCGTCGGCGGCGCTTCTGTTCAGAAGGCGACGAACAAGCAGGCGATTACCGGCGTGATCCTGTTCCATACGCTGTTTATCGTCGCGCCGGAAGCGGGGAAGGCGCTGTTTAACAACGCTATGATCGGCGAATACTTCCGCGTATTCGTCTCCTACGGCGTCATCGCCCTCGCGCTCGCGATGCACGCCTGGCAGAGAAAGGTAAAGCCTCAGCTCGAAATGCCCCGGTAGAATAGGGGGCTGACAGCTATCAGTGACAAGGGCGGTTCTTTCGTATAAAAGATATAAGAGCCGCCCTGTTGCTTTTTGCGGCTGTGCCGGCGCCCTGCTCCCCTACGTGGAAAAATCGCTTCAACGATTTCGCTGAAGCGTGTGCAAAAATGCCCGGTCGTGATATAGTTGGTAAGGACTAAATGGCGGTGCGCTGTCGGTTCCCGATGGAATCGGATGGATCATGATTTGTCCGCAAATCAATTGATTGAAATGTTCTCGTCAGGGCGGACGCTCCGCCGCCTTTATGCAAATACAGACTTTGATGAAAAGCGGTTTAGTGCGCGGCTGACAGGTGATCGGATAAAACGAAATAGAAATTGAAGGAACAGGAAATGGCGACGAAGTATATCTTTGTGACAGGCGGTGTGGTATCTGGACTGGGAAAGGGGATCACGGCGGCGGCGCTCGGGCGGCTGCTCATCGCGCGCGGGCTGAATGTCCGCATTCAGAAATTCGATCCCTACATCAATATCGATCCCGCTCTGATGAGTCCCATACAGCACGGCGAGATATTTGTGACAGAGGATGGAGCGGAGACTGACCTCGATATCGGCCATTACGAGCGGTTCGCCGATGTCAATCTCACGAGTGAAAGCGATATTACATCGGGCCGGGTTTATCTCAATGTCATCAACCGTGAGCGCTCGGGGGGTTACAACGGCGGTACGGTTCAGGTTGTTCCTCACATCATCAACGAAATTAAAGCGCATATCTATATGGTCTCAGAGGGCGGAGCTGTGGATGTCGTCATCGCGGAGATCGGCGGGACGATCGGCGATATGGAGGGACAGCCTTTTATCGAGGCGATCCGCCAGATCAGCTATGAAGTCGGACGCGAAAATTGTCTTTTTATCCACGTGACACTGCTTCCGTTCCTGAACAAACCGGGAGAACTGAAGACGAAACCGACCCAGCACAGTGTCCAGAAGCTGCTCTCTTTCGGGATTCAGCCCGATATTCTCGTGTGCCGTACGGAACGCCCCCTCGACAGGAGTATCCGTGAAAAACTCGCGCTTTACTGCAATGTCCGCTACGATTCGGTCATTCAGAATATCGACTGCGATTCTGTTTACGAACTTCCCCTGATATTTGAGAAGGAGGGACTTGCGCGCGTCGTCTGTGAGCGATTCTGTCTCCGGCACGCCGAGCCCGATCTCGAAGACTGGGAACTTCTCGTCGAGAAAGCCCGCGCGGAGCGAGAGGTGTTGAAAATCGCGCTCGTCGGGAAATACACGGAACTTCAGGACGCGTACTACAGCGTTCTGGAAGCATTTAACCACGCAGGGATCGCGCTCGGTGTACTCCCTGAGATTGACTGGATTCCGAGCGAAGAACTGGAAGGCATTACGAACGAAGCGGTTGATAAACGCCTCGCGGACGCGGACGCCGTCATTGTACCCGGCGGTTTCGGCGCGAGGGGCATGGAAGGCATGATCACCGCCAGCCGGAGCGCGCGCGAACAGGGCATACCTTTCTTCGGTATCGGGCTCGGCATGCAGCTCGCACTCGTAGACATCGCGCGCCATGTCGCGGGTCTTTCCCGGGCGCATACAGATGAATCGGAGATGGAGGACTGTCAGGATATATTCTATTACGCGAATCTGACATCTGCGATGAAAGAGAATATCGAATGTATTCCGTTCAGCGAACGCCCGATGAGAAGAGGCGCGTATCCGATGCAGCTTGAAGAGGGCTCGATGCTCCGGGATATCTATGGCAAAGAGGAAGTCTCCGAGAGGCACCACCACCGCCGTGAGTTTAATCCGGCCTATTCAGGCGTTCTCGCTGCGACCGGCCTGCGATTCTCCGGCATGTCTCCGGACGGTCAGTGGGTAGAGGCATTTGAGTGGCCTCATCATCCGTTCTTTATCGGTATTATTTCAAACCCTCAGTTCAAATCGCGGCCTACGCGTCCTCACCCGCTTTTTTTGGCGTTCCTGGAAAAAGCGATCGAGCGGAAACGCTTAAGGGGGGCATGAGATGGGCAGAGTAATCCCCGGGGTTTCCCGCACATTTAACGAATATCTGCTTGTTCCGAACCTGACAACGCGTGAATGTACGCCGGAAAGAGTCAGCCTGAGCACGCCTCTGACACGGTACCGCCAGGGGGAAGAAGCGTGCCCTGTTTCACTCAACATTCCGCTCGTCTCCGCGATTATGCAGGCGGTGTCTGATGACCGCATGGCGATTGAGCTCGCGAGACAGGGCGGCCTGGCGTTTATCTTCGGGTCGCAGCCTGTCGACCGCCAGTGTGAAATGGTCCGGAAGGTGAAGAAGTTCAAAGCCGGTTTTGTACCGAGCGACAGCAATCTGAAGCCGGATGATAAGCTGTCCGATATTATCCGCCTGAAACAGTCCACCGGCCATTCGACCGTCGCGATTACGGACGACGGCAGTGCCTCCGGTTTTTTGCGCGGCATTGTCACGAGCAGGGACTACCGCGCGTCGCGCACCGATCTCGATACGCCGGTGAGCGAATTCATGACACCGATTGAAGAGATCGTATTCGGCCGCGAAGGGATCTCTCTTTCTGAGGCGAATGACATCATCTGGGACCACAAACTGAACCAGCTGCCTATTCTGGATGAGAAAGGGCGGCTCGTGTCGCTCGTGTTCAGGAAGGACTACGATCAGCACAAAGAGAACCCCGACGAAATGCTGGATGACCATAAGCGCCTTCTCGTCGGAGCCGGCATCAATACGCGCGACTACCGGGAACGCGTACCTGCGTTGCTTGATGCGGGCTGTGATATCTTGTGCATCGACTCTTCCGACGGGTTTTCCGACTGGCAGAAGGATACCATCCGGTTTGTCCGGTCGGCATATGGGGAGGATCTGATCCTCGGCGCGGGTAATGTCGTCGATGAAGATGGCTTCCGCTTTCTGGCCGAAGCCGGCGCGTCTTTTATCAAGGTCGGCATCGGCGGCGGCTCGATCTGTATTACCAGAGAGCAGAAGGGGATCGGACGCGGCCAGGCATCGGCGCTGATTGAGGTCGCGGAGGCCAGAGACCGCTGGTTTGAAGAGACGGGGGTCTATATTCCGTTATGCTCAGACGGCGGCGTCGTCTACGATTACCACATGGCGCTCGCGCTCGCGATGGGGGCGGATTTCCTTATGTTAGGCCG
This sequence comes from Bacillota bacterium, assembly GCA_029570375.1. Taxonomy (GTDB): domain Bacteria; phylum Bacillota; class Clostridia; order Saccharofermentanales; family DTU023; genus UBA4923. The sequence continues at coordinate 37,389 of JAKPXB010000021.1, forward strand.
CTACTTTGCCCGGTTCGATGAGAGCCCGACGCGGAGGGTGCTCCTGCAGGGAAGCTATGTCAAGGAATACTGGGGAGAGGGTTCAAACCGCGCCCGCAACTGGCAGCGATACGACGACGGCGGGGCAGCCGGGCAGATGCATTTCGAAGAAGGCGTCGATTCCTATGTGCCCTATGCAGGGAAGCTGGCGGACAACGTCAGTGTAACGCTCGCCAAGATCCGCGCGACGATGTGCGCGTGCGGGGCTGTCGATATCGCGGGATTTCAGGAGAAAGCGCGGTTTGTTGTCGTGTCGCCGACAAGTATTGTCGAAGGCGGCGCTCACGACGTGATCCGCAAAGAGAGCCAGATGGAAGGCTAGAATAAATTGAATTGAAGGAAACGGGAAAAATGGCAGAGACAGTCTATAAAATGACATACGGCAAGATCCGCGAGTACCAGGAAGAACTGGAAGACCGCAAAACACGCGTTGCGGCAGAAATCGCTGAACGGCTGAAAGAGGCGCGTTCTCACGGAGACGTGACAGAGAATTCCGAGTTCGACGACGCCAAACAGGCGTATGCCGACAACGATCTCCGCATCATGGAGATTGAGGAGATCCTCAAGAACGCGAAAGTGATCGATGAGAAAGATATCAGCCGGACACGCGTGACGCTCGGCGGAAAAGTTCTGCTCCGGCACGACCTCACGGGCGAGGAAGTGGAGTACATGATCGTCTCAGCAAAGGAAGAGGATATCTTCATCGGCAAACTGTCCAGTGATTCACCTGTCGGGCAGGCGATTCTCGGTAAGCGAAAGGGCGATACCGTGGAGGTCACCACGCCTGTTGGCATTTACAGCTATACGATTTTGAAGATTTCGAGACCAAAAGGGACAGACGAATGACAGATCAAATCAGGCAGGCGGAGCAGGCAGGATTAGTTTCGGAGCAGATGAGCTTCCGGATCGAAAAGCTGCGCGCGCTGAAGGAGAGCAACCGGGATCCTTACCTCATCACGACAGCAAAACAGACGCATCACGCCGCGGATATTGCGGCAGGCTTTGAGGAGCTGGAAGGTGAAACGGCGACCGTCGCGGGGCGGCTGCTCGCCCGCCGCGGCATGGGGAAAGTGTCTTTTTCCGATCTTCTCGACCGCTCTGGCAGCATTCAGATTTTCAGCCGGCTGAATAATCTGGGGGAAGAGTCGTACGCCGCCTGGCAGAATCTCGATATCGGCGATCTCGTTGAAGTCACCGGTGAGGTTTTCCGGACAAAAACGGGCGAGGTTTCCATCCGCAACAGGGAATGGCGGCTTCTCTCCAAATCGCTTCGCCCTCTGCCGGAGAAATACCACGGACTCCGCGATACCGATACGCGCTACCGGAAACGCTATCTCGACCTGATCGTCAATCCCGAAGTGCGCGAAACCTTTGTCAAACGCAGCAGGATCATCAGCTTTTTCCGGGAGGAGCTGAACAGGCGTCAGTACCTCGAAGTGGAGACACCGCTTCTCAACACGATCGCGGGCGGCGCCGCGGCGCGTCCCTTTGTGACGCACCACAACGCGCTCGACATCGATCTGTATCTCCGCATCGCGCCGGAGCTCTATCTGAAGCGGCTGATTGTCGGCGGCTTCGAACGCGTGTACGAGATCGGCCGCAACTTCAGGAACGAGGGGATGAGCAACCGCCACAATCCCGAGTTTACGATGCTTGAGCTCTACGAGGCGTACGCCGATTACCACACGATGATGGATCTGACAGAAGCCCTTGTCGCAGGCGCCTGCATGGAAATCAACGGCACATACGAGATTGACTATCAGGGAACCGCGCTGTCGCTCGCTCCGCCCTGGCGCCGCATGACGATGATCGAAGCCGTCCGCGCTTACGCGGGACTCGATTTCGACCAGATCAAAACAGATGAAGAGGCGCGGGAGGCCGCCCGCGGGCGCGGACTGGAAGAGGTTCCCGCGTCGATGACCTGGGGAGAAGCGCTCAGCAAGTGTTTTGAAGCGTTCGCGGAAGAACATCTCATCCAGCCGACATTTCTGATCGACTACCCCATCGAGATTTCACCTCTGACGAAGATCAAGCCCGGCACCGGCGGACGTCTCACCGAGCGCTTCGAGGTCTTTATCTACGGGCGCGAGCACGGGAACGCGTACACGGAGCTGAACGATCCCATGGATCAGGCGCGCCGTTTCGCCGATCAGCAGCGCAGACGCGAGGCGGGCGACGAGGAGGCGACCCTGCCCGACAACGATTTCGTCGAAGCCCTTGAAGTCGGGATGCCGCCCACAGGCGGACTCGGCATCGGGATCGACCGCGTCGTCATGCTTCTCACCAACCAGCCGACGATCCGCGACGTGCTGTTGTTCCCGACCATGAAGCCGGTGGACAAGGATTGAGTTACCGGAAAACATTTTAGGCCTGCGGGTGGTTTCGGCGCAGGAATTTATCTGTTCCGCCGCCCGTTCGGCGGCGCGGATAATCGGACATGATAGCTTCAACGGAGACGTCAGCTTCAACGGAAGGAATCATCATGTCTATTTCGCCGCCCGTTCGGCGATGCGGATGATCAGCCGGACGGCATCCAGCAGGCTGTCAACGGGAATCAGCTCGTAACGGCCATGGAAGTTGTACCCGCCGGTGAAGAAATTCGGACAGGGAAGACCGCGGAAGGAGAGCTGGGCGCCGTCTGTGCCTCCGCGGATCGGCGTGACGACTGGTTCCATGCCGAGATCGCGCATCGCTTCCCGGCAGAGCGCGATCACCTCCGGTTTGTCCCGGAACAGCTCGACCATATTGAAATAAGTGTCCTCCATCGTCAGGTTCAAGCGATTCCCATATTTCTCGTTGAGGAAAGCGACGATTTTTGTGAGAAGCGCTTTTTTCTCTTCAAACAACCTCATGCTGTGATCGCGGATGATGAATTTCATCGTCGCTTCTTCGACGGCGGCGCGGAGGTCTGTCAGCAGGAAGAACCCTTCGTACCCATCGGTCGCTTCCGGGCGCATGGCGGCGGGAAGCATGCTGAAAAGCTCCATGCCGATCAGCCCGGCGTGAATCATTTTGTTCTTCGCGCTGCCGGGGTGTACATTGCGTCCCTGAATGCGGATCACAGCGCTCGCCGCGTTGAAGTTCTCGTATTCCATCGTCGCGCGTTTGCCTCCGTCAACCGTATAGGCGAAGTCCGCGCCGAGGCGTTCCAGATCAAGCAGGGACGCGCCGTGGCCGATTTCCTCGTCCGGCGTGAAACAGAGCGCCAGGGGGCCGTGCTTTATATCGCGGTGCCGGAGGATCGCTTCGAAAGCTGAGACGATGGCGGCGATACCGGCCTTGTCGTCCGCGCCGAGCAGCGTCGTGCCGTCCGTGGTAATCAGCTCCCTGCCTTTCAAATCTTCAAGAAAGGGGAAATCCCTGACCGCGACGCTGTAGTCTTCATTCAACTCGATATCGCCGCCCCGATACACAAACTGGCGCGGGTTGACGCATTTTCCGTCCAGATCGGGCGCCGTGTCCAGGTGGGCGATGAAAGCGATGGCAGGAAGCGGTTTATCCGTGTTGGCGGGCAGTTTCGCGTAGACATAGCAGTGCTCCCCGTCGAGATAAACATCAGAGAGGCCGATGCGCTGAAGCTCATCGACAAGAAGGCGGGCGAGATCGAGCTGGCCTGCCGTGCTGGGCGTGTTTTCGCTGTTGTCCGGGTCGGATTTCGTATCGATGGCGATATAGCGTTTGAAACGCTCGATTATATTTTCTTTGTTCAAATGAATCATCTTGACGCTCCGTTTGATCTGGACGCCGAAAAGGCGGGCTGGGTGGTAACTATTCCCGATTATCATACCGCATAGACGGCATGAATCGCGAGCGGTTGAGCGTCTGTTGAGATATGTATGATCGCGATTTCGCCGCTGCCGGTCGGTCGAAGTGCGAACGCTTCCGTGTCTGTGAGGACGCGCCGCGCGGCGATCCCTCCGCGGCTTGCCGGAAAGAGTGCGGGAGTTTATGGTCTGCGCGGACGCGCGGAGAAGTGTCGTCGCTTGCAAATACGATTTGAGTTGACCTATTATGAAATTCACATCGGATGATCCGCACAGGCCGGTCTTGACGCTGCCGCGGGTGTGATGCGGCCGCCGCGGCTGTCGTTCCCGCTTGCCGGATTCTCGGAGGGACGTTGAAACTCATGACTTTTGAAGAACAGTGGAATCAGTTTGTCGATAAATGCCTGCATTGCCGGGCGTGCGATCTCGCGGATTCGCGGCAGCACGTGGTCGTATGGCGCGGCGGGATCAGAGCGCCGCTCATGATTCTGGGCGAAGGCCCCGGCGCGGACGAAGACCGGCTGGGCAAACCGTTTGTCGGGCGTTCCGGGAAGCTTCTCGATCTTTTGCTTTCCAGTTTTGGGTTTGAAGAGAAGGATTACCATATCTGCAACATTGTCAAGTGTCGTCCGCCGGGGAACCGCGTGCCGACGCAGGAGGAGGCCGCCCGGTGCCGTTCGCTTCTCGCCGAGCAGCTGCGGCTTGTCCGGCCGTCCGTATATCTTTTGATGGGCGGCACGGCGTATAAATACTTCACGGGGTCTGATCTCGGGATTACAAAAGTCCGCGGTCAATGGATCGAGACGAACGGCTGTTATGTCCTGCCGACGTTTCATCCGGCATTTGTGCTCCGTGATCCGCGGAACAAAACACTTCTCTGGCAGGATTTCGCCGCTGTGCGCGCCAGGCTTGAGGAACTTGGATTCCTGCCTCCGCTGAAAGTATAGAATAGCCATGATGGATCGGCCGCCGATAATTCAGCCAAAAGATGCGAAACTACCGGGCTTTTTCCGGCTTCGCACCGACATGACGCCGAAAGGCGACCAGCCGGAGGCGATCGCGCGGCTCGTCCGCGGCCTGGAGCGCGGAGACCGCGGCCAGACGCTGATGGGCGTGACCGGGTCGGGGAAGACGTTTACGATGGCGAGCGTCATCGAGAGGACGCAGCGGCCGGCGCTGGTGATCGTGCACAACAAGACGCTCGCCGGCCAGCTCTGCGCCGAATTTATGAATCTGTTTCCGGACAACGCCGTCGAATTTTTTGTCAGTTATTACGACTACTATCAGCCGGAAGCGTACGTGCCTTCCCGCGATCTCTATATTGAAAAAGACGCCTCCATCAATGACGAAATTGACCGGATGCGCCACAAAGCGACTTCTTCGCTGCTGGAGAGACGCGATGTCATCGTCGTCGCGTCTGTCTCTTGTATCTACGGCCTGGGCGACCCGGAGGACTACAAAAACCTGATGGTCAGTCTGCGTCCCGGCATGGTCCGAAGCCGTGAAGAGGTCATCGAAGATCTCGTGCGTATACAGTACGTGCGCAACGATTTTGAGCTGAAGCGCGGGACTTTCCGCGTGCGCGGCGATACGCTCGATATTTTCCCCTCTTCGGAGGAGAACAGGCTGACGCGCGTCAGTTTTTTCGGCGATGAAATTGAAGAAATCCGGGAAGTCGACGCGACGAGCGGGCGGTCTGTCACCGGCAGAAATTATGTGGCGATTTTTCCCGCGAGCCACTACGCGACGACGACGGAAAAGATGAAGCGCGCGGTGACCGCCATCGGAAGCGAATTGGAAGAAAGACTCGCGGCGCTCCGGAGCGAGGGGAAGCTTATCGAAGCTTACCGGCTGGAGCAGCGCACGCGCTATGACATGGAGATGATGCTGGAGACAGGTTTCTGCAAGGGGATCGAGAACTACTCCCGCCATCTGACGGGGCGGGAAGAGGGGCAGCCGCCGTTTACGCTGATGGATTTTTTCCCGGAGGATTACCTGCTTTTTATCGACGAATCGCATGTCACCGTGCCGCAGATCGGCGCGATGGTGAGAGGCGACCGTTCCCGGAAGGAATCGCTCGTAGACTACGGGTTCAGGCTGCCGTCCGCCTTCGATAACCGCCCGCTTTCCTTCGACGAATTCAGGGCACGGGCGGGGCAGACGCTCTATGTCTCCGCGACGCCGGCCGCCTACGAGCTCGGCCAGTCGACGCAGGTTGTCGAGCAGCTGATCCGGCCGACCGGTCTGCTCGATCCGCAGGTGTTTGTGCGGCCGGTCGAAAATCAGATCGAGGACCTGTCGGCGGCGATCCGCGAGACGACGAAGCGCGGCGAGCGGTCTCTCGTCCTGACGTTGACAAAACGCTTTGCCGAATCGCTGTCGGAGTTTTTCAAGGAAGAAGGGATGCGCGTGGAGTACCTGCATTCCGATATCGCGACAGTCGAACGGCTCTCTATTCTCCGCAAGCTTCGCAGGGGAGAATTCGACGTGCTGGTAGGGATTAATCTCCTGCGTGAAGGCCTTGATCTGCCGGAGGTTTCGCTCATCGCGATTCTCGACGCGGATAAGGAGGGGTTTCTCCGCTCGACCACGTCGCTCGTCCAGATCATCGGACGCGCGGCGCGGAACGTAAACGGACGCGTCATCCTGTACGCGGACGAAGTGACGGAGTCAATGGAAAGAGCAATCAGTGAGACGAACCGGCGCCGGGACATTCAGGACGCATTCAACAAAAAGCATGGGATCACTCCGACGACAATCAAAAAAGAGCTCCGCGACCTGACGGATACCTCATTCGAACTCGTCGCGGATGAACCATTCGAGACAGCCGGTGAGATCGAAACTTTTGAAAAGGAACTCGCGAAGATGACGTACCCTTCCCTTCTCAAGCTGGCAAAACGCACAGAGAAAGAGATGAAGTCTGCCGCCTCACGCCTCGATTTCGAACTCGCCGCCGTACTCCGCGACCAGCTGATTGTCATTAAAGGCCAGATGAGCGGGCAGTAGCCTTTTCGTATTATGATGATCCGATCCATGCTGATCTGCCTGTTGTTCAAAAGCGTTTCGTATCGGCGATTTACTTTTCTCCGGCTGAAAGAGATCGGTTTTGTGCCATCGAATCTTCACCCTGTGATAGACTGAATACATTAAAATCACTTTATTCGGCAGGGAGATTATTATGTCTGTTTCACGTGCTCAATCTGTTTATCAAAGCTGGCTGGATAATCCGGCGCTCGACGCGGAGACACTGGCGGAACTCGTCGCTGTCGCGGACGATCTGACGGAAATTGAGGACCGTTTTTATCAGGATCTTCAGTTCGGAACGGCCGGACTGCGCGGGATCATGGGCGCCGGTACGAACCGCATGAACCGCTACACGGTCGCGCGCGCGGCGGAAGGATTCGCACGTCATCTTAAGTCACTCGGTGAAGAGGCGTGCCGGCGGGGTATCGCGATCTCCTATGATTCGCGCAACCGTTCGCGTGAATTTGCCGAATTGACGGCAGCTGTTTTTGTCACGAACGGCCTCTGCGTTCATTTCTCGGATGAACTCAGACCTGTCCCGCTTCTTTCATTTGCGATACGCCATCACCAATGTGTCGGCGGTGTGATGATGACGGCGAGCCACAATCCGAAGAAATACAACGGCTTCAAGGCGTACGGGGCCGACGGCGCGCAGCTTGGCCCGGAGGACGCGAGCCATGTCGCGGAGGTGATGAACAGCGTGACCGATCTCACAGGGGTCCTTGAGAAAACGCTCACGTTTGAGGAAGCGAGCCGTTCGCCGCTCTTTCACCGGATGGGCGCGGCGCTCGATGAAGCGTACGACGCCATGGTTCTCGGTCTGGCGCTCAACAGGCCTCTCGTCCTGAAGCATCATGACATCCCGATCGTCTACTCGCCCCTGAACGGAACGGGCAACAAACCCGTTCGCCGTATTCTGAAAAAGCACGGTTTTTCCAATGTGCAGGTGGTGCCGGAGCAGGAGCTTCCGAACGGCGATTTTCCGACGACGCCGACGCCCAACCCTGAACTCGCGGAGACGCTCGAACTGGCCATCGCCCAGGCGAAGAGAAGCGGCGCGGCGCTCGTGCTCGCAACCGATCCCGACGCCGACCGGGTTGGCGTCGCCGTCCGGACGGAGAGCGGCGAGTACGTGCTGTTGTCCGGTAACGAGATCGGACTTCTGCTGATGGACTATATTCTCGGGACGAAAGCGGGGCGGGGCGAGCTTGCGGACGGTTCCTTCTGTGTATCCACCGTGGTCTCCTCGCGGTTAACGGAAGCGATCTCTGAGCGCTACGGCACCGATCTTTATCTGTCGTTGACGGGGTTCAAGCATATCGCGCATGAAATTCACAAACACGGTGATCTCGAAGGGGGATCATTCGAATTCGGCTATGAGGAGAGCTTCGGCTATCTCGCCGGACGCGATGTGCGCGACAAGGACGCCGTCGTGAGCTGCCTGCTGATCGCCGAAATGGCGGCCGTCTCCGCGGACAGCGGCGAAACAGTCGCCGACCGCGTGGAGAATCTGTACCGCCGGTACGGTTTTGCCGCGGAGAATACCATTTCCATCTACCGGGAAGGGAAGGTCGGTCTGGAGAAGATCGCGCGCGCGATGGCGCATCTGCGCGCGAATCCCGTCGCCGGATTTGCATCGCTCGGTGTTCAGAAACTTTTGGATTTCCAGACGGGTACGGTTCTGCATCTGGCGTCTGGCGAAAAAAGGACGCTCGATTTCCCGGAGAGCAATGTCCTGCTCTATCAGCTGGACGGCCATGACTTTATGTGTGTCCGGCCTTCGGGGACAGAACCCAAGATAAAGGTGTATTTCGGCTGTTACAGTGACGACCGGGAGGCGGCGCGTGACCGCCAGAGTCGATTCGAAAGGGTTGTTCTCGACCGCGTGAACCGTCTGCTCGAAGATGGAGAGCGATGAGTTCTCCTGCCTGATATTTATTAAAACGGCGGCATCCGGAGGATACCGCTCATCAACTGGAAGAATCACAGCCCATGGCGTTTACACATCTTCACCTTCACACAGAATACAGCCTCCTCGACGGTGCGAACCGCATCAGGGAACTCCCGCAGCGCCTGAAAGAGATGGGGATGAATGCGTGCGCGATCACCGATCACGGCGTGATGTACGGTATCCTCGATTTCTACAGGACAATGAAAGCGAACGGCATTCACCCGATCATCGGCTGTGAAGTCTACGTCGCGCCGCGGAGCCATAAGGAAAAAGAGGGCGCGGTCGACCGCGAACCGTCACACCTTATCCTGCTCGCGGAGAATAACGCGGGATACCACAACCTGATCAAGCTCGTGTCGGCGGGTTTTGTCGACGGGTTTTATTATCGTCCCCGTATAGATAAAGAACTTCTGCGGCAGTACAGTAAGGGCCTGATCGCTCTGTCCGCGTGTCTCTCAGGTGAAGTGCCGCGCCTTATTCTCGAAGGACAGCGGGAAAAGGCCGTGGCAGCCGCCCTGGAATACCGCGACCTCTTCGGGCCCGGCCAGTATTACCTGGAGATTCAGGGGAATGGTCTCCCTGAACAGTCGATCGTGAACCAGGAGCTGATCAGAATAAGCCGCGAAACGGGTATTCCGCTCGTGGCGACGAACGACTGCCATTACCTTAACAAAGAGGACGCCTTCGCCCATGAAGTCCTCCTGTGCATGCAGACAGGCAAGACCATCAATTCGCCTGACCGGATGAAGATGGATACCGACACGCTCTATGTCCGCTCGCCTGAGGAGATGGAGGAGATATTCAAATCAGTACCGGAGGCGCTGACGAATACATCTGTGATCGCGGAGCGCTGTCAGGTGGAGCTCGAGTTTGGGAAGCTGTCGCTCCCTCGTTTTGAACCGGACGAAGGGGAAACCAGTTACGAAATGCTGCGCCGTCTCTGCTTCGAAGGGCTCGACCGGCGCATGGCCGTCCGGAAAACGGGCATCCCGCGTGAGAAATATGTCGAAAGAATTGACCACGAGCTGGAAGTCGTCCATTCCATGGGCTATACCGATTATTATCTGATCGTCTGGGATTTCATCAGACACGCCAGAGAGCAGGGTATCATGGTCGGGCCAGGACGCGGATCCGGAGCGGCTTCGCTAGCCGCCTATACGCTTTTCATAACCGATATCGACCCGCTTAAATACGATTTGCTGTTCGAACGCTTTCTCAATAAGGAGCGCGTCAGCATGCCGGATTTTGATGTCGATTTCTGCTACGAACGGCGCGGAGAAGTGATCGACTATGTCACGGAAAAATACGGCGCTGATCACGTCTGTCAGGTGATCACCTTCGGCACCCTGGCCGCCCGCGCCGTCATCCGCGATGTGGGGCGCGCACTCGACCTGTCGTATGCGGAGACGGACCGTATTGCGAAGATGGTCCCCAACCAGCTCAAGATGACCATCGATAAGGCGCTTGAACTCAACCCGGATCTCAAGAAGCTCTACGCCGAGGATCCGGTCACGAAGCGCGTGATCGATCTCGCCAAGCGATTTGAGGGGATGCCGCGCCACGCGTCAACACACGCGGCAGGCGTGATCATCGCCGGTGAGCCCGTCTGTGAGCTGGCTCCTCTGGCGAGAAATGACGAATCCATTGTCGTTCAATTCACAAAAGACGATATCGAGAATGTCGGCCTCCTGAAGTTTGATTTTCTCGGGCTTAGAACGCTGACAGTTCTGCAGGAGACGTCGAGGCTTGTCAGGGAAAAGACAGGGAGGGGCATCAATTTCGATTCGATGACATACGATGACCCGCATGTCTTTGAGATGATCAGCCGCGGCGATACACAGGCGGTATTCCAGCTCGAAAGCGGGGGCATGACGCAGTTCATGCGCGACTTAAAGCCGGAGACCTTTGAGGACATCATCGCCGGCATATCGCTTTTCAGACCGGGTCCGATGGAGCAGATTCCGCGATATGTCGAAGCGCGCCACGACCCGCGTAAGATCAAGTACGATACACCTTTGCTGCAGCCTATTCTCGAAGTGACCTATGGCGTCATGGTTTACCAGGAGCAGGTGATGCGGACGGTGCGTTCGATCGCCGGTTTCTCTATGGGACAGGCCGATAATGTGCGCCGCGCCATGGGGAAGAAAAATGAAAAACTTCTCCAGAGTCTGCGCGTCCTGTTCATCGAGGGCGGGGTTGACGAAAAAGGCCGCAAGGTTCCGGGGGCGATCGCGAACGGTGTCCCGCGCAAAGTCGCCAACAAATTATTCGAGGACATCAGAGCTTTCGCAGGATACGCGTTCAATAAAGCCCACGCCGCTCCCTACGCGGCCGTCGCCTACTATACGGCCTGGTGTAAGCATTATTACCCGGTGGAGTTCATGGCGGCGATTTTGAATTCTTACCTCGGTGATCTGGACAAGGCGAGCCGGTATGTCGCCGCTACGGAGGCGATGGGAATTCGGGTGCTCCCACCGGATATCAACAAAAGTATCGCGCGATTCGCACCGGAGGGGGATGCGATCCGGTTCGGGCTCGCCGCCGTCAAGAACGTCGGCCGCGAAGCGATTGAAGCGCTCGTCTCGGAGCGGAAGACAAACGGCGCATTTAAGACATTCGGCGATTTCCTGCGCCGCATGTGCGATACCTCCATGAATAAAAAAATGGTGGAGAGCCTCGTCCGGTCATCGGCGTGTGACGCCTTCGGGATATCCCGGTCGAAAATGATCGCCGTGATTGAACCTTTCAGCGACAGTATCCACGCGGCGAAGAAGAATACGATGGAGGGGCAGGTTTCTTTCTTTGATATCGCGTCGGACAAATCGTTTTCGCAGCCGGACGAACCGGATTATCCCGATGTGCCCGATTTCCCTTTGCTCGAACGCCTTGCGATGGAAAAGGATATGACGGGGCTCTACGTAACGGGGCATCCGCTCAGTTCTTATCATGCCGCACTGCAGGAACTCCCGCTTGTGCGAAGCGATGAGCTGCGGCAGGAGGAAGAGGATGAAGGCGCCGGTGTCGATATCGGCGAGGGGCGAAAGCATCCCGCTTTGAATATGAAAGATCGCGATCAGCTGATCATGGCGGGGCTGGTGACGAGGCGGCGGGATCTGTTCACAAAAAAGAATGAGCGCATGGCTTTTATCGGGCTGGAAGACGACGGAGGCGTTTTTGAGGTTGTCGTTTTCCCGAAAGCTTACGAAAAATATCACCATCTTCTCGATGATTACAGCGTGCTTATAGTGGCGGGGACGATTGATCTCCGCGATGAAGAACCGAAGCTGCTCGCGGAGGTGATGGCTCCTCTCACGCGCGATACGCGGGAGCTGCCGGCGGAGATGACTGACGCGGGGTTTACCGAACGGCATGCGAAAGGAAAAAACAAAGGCAACGGAAATAACCGCAGCCGTTCCGACAACCGGGGAAGCCAGAAGTCCCGTGCGGGCGAGCGTACGCTTTCACGCGGTGATCAGATGAACGGGGACAAGGATCCTTATGCGGCAGCCGCTCACGAAACGTCGGAAACGCCATCGTACGGATCGCGCGGGAGTATAGCCGGTGCAGGCCGGTCCCGGGAGCCGTCAGGCTTTAACCCGAAGATGATTGTGATCAGAGTGCCTGCGGGGTCGGATCCGGGGTTATTCACTTCTGTGCGGTCGGCGATCCTCTTTTTCGCAGGGGATATCCCCGTACGTATTTACGATGAGCAAAAAGAGTGTCTGCTTCCGAACGAAAGTGATTGGCGGATCGAGTGGACCCGAGAGACATCCGCGCTGCTCATGGAACGATTCGGAGTCGAAAACTTCGGGGTTCTGTAAACAGGTAACAAACAATACGGGGAGGGGCGCCGTTGAAATGGGCAGTTATTTTGAAGAGATCATGATATATTGAGTGGAGCGGTTGGCAAGGCCAGAAGACAGAAGGGCGCCTTTTTACATCGGAGTCATCATTGTTGAGGGTGGAAGAGCTGGATGATTACATCGAATGAATCCAAAATTGATCAATTAAACAAGTCGGACGCAGACACGATTTCCCCGAGTTCAAAGAATCTGCCCCATGAGAATAAGGACAGCGATACATCCCCCCCGCAGGCTCCGCAGAGCATGAGCGAACCGGTGAGCGTTCGATTTGTCGTGAATATTCCGAACATCCTGACGGTCATCAGGTTGCTGGCGGTTATCCCGCTGGCGATTCTAATTTCGTATTGGCCGGAGAAGCGGATGGTCACGGTTATTCTATTCGCTTCGATCTGGATGACGGATTTTCTCGACGGTTTTATCGCGCGTCATTTTCAAATGATCACCGAATTCGGGAAACTCTTCGATCCGTTTGTCGACAAGGTTTTCCAGGTGGTGACTATCGTGATGCTCTTTTCCGCGGGGATCATACCCCTGTGGGTTCCCCTGTTTTATGTTCTTCGCGAATCTGTCATGCTGTTTGCCAGTACGCTGTTGCTCACGAAGCACCATGTCGTCGTTTATTCTGATCACTTCGGAAAAATCTCGACTTTCCTTTTTGTGCTGGCGGTCGGCGTGCTTTACCTGGTCCCGACAGATAAGGAATGGGTCAGAAATGTCGTGTTTATCCCGCCGATTCTCATGTCTACCGCCGCTACCATCCATTATGCGTTCACACAGGTTCAGGCCATGCGCGTCACGAATGGCCATGCTCAGCACAAGGAATAATGGTTTCAAGATCGCTCGAAAAGCTTGAATACAATGCAATTATGGCGCTTCTGTCCTCACGTGCGGCCACATCGATCGGCCGTGCGCTCTGCACCGGTTTGCGCCCGGCTTCCTCGCTTTCTGAATCGTGCGCCTGGCTGTGCGAGACAGACGAGGCTGTCCGGCGGCTGCTGAAGTGGGGCGATCTGCCTTTCAGCGGCATCGACGATATCCGCCCGGCGGTCAAGCGGGCTTCCGCGGGGGCTGTTCTCACGTGCGGGGAATTCCTGCGAATCGCTTCTTTTCTGCGAGCGGTCGACAGGATGCTCGCGGCGGTCGCTGACTGCCTTACGGAGGAATCATCGGGCGAATTGCCACTGCACCGGAAGGTGCGCTTATTGGAACCGCTGCCCGGATTTGTCCGGCGCCTGGAACAGTCTGTTGCCGGAGAGGATGAACTGTTCGATCACGCGAGCGAAGAGCTTTTTTCGATCAGGAGGAGGCTGCGGGATACGCACGATGCGGTGAGGAGAGAACTCGATAAAGTGGTGACAAGGCAGTCCGGCGCACTTCAGGAAAACCTTATCACGATGCGCAGCGGCCGCTATGTGGTGCCCGTCCGCTCGGACCGTAGAGCTTCAGTTCCCGGACTCGTCCACGATACCTCCTCCAGCGGTAATACTTTATTTATCGAGCCGATGGCAGTCGTGGAGCTCAATAATAAAATCCGCGAGCTGGAAGCGGCGGAGAAGCATGAAATGCTCGCCATCCTGAAGGAGTTGTCCGGCATAGCCGCGGCTCAGGCGGATGTCCTGATCGCCGACACCGCCATTCTGGCGGAACTCGATTTTGCGATGGCAAAAGCCCGACTGGCGCTCGACATGAATGCCATCTGTCCTGTGATGAATGATCGCGGGGCGATTGTCCTGAAAAAAGCCAGACATCCGTTAATTCCCGGAGATCAGGTGGTCCCCATCGATTTTGAACTCGGCCGCTCATTCAGAACGCTCGTCATCACCGGCCCCAATACGGGCGGAAAGACAGTGTCGCTGAAGACATGCGGTTTACTCACGCTCATGGCCATGGCGGGGTTATTTATCCCGGTAGAATCGCCATCCGAGATATCCTGGTTTCAGAATATTGAAGTTGATATCGGCGATGAACAGAGCATTGAACAGAATCTTTCAACTTTTTCATCCCATTTGCGTGAAGTCATCCGTATTACCGAGTCTGCGAAAGAAGGCACTCTGGTGCTCCTCGACGAACTCGGGGCGGGAACGGACCCCTCGGAAGGAGCTGCCCTGGCGATCGCCATTCTGGATTATCTGAGGATGGCCGGCTGCCATACCGTGGCTACGACACATTACCGCGAACTGAAAGGTTACGCGATGAATGAAGAAGGTGTCGAAAACGCATGCTGTGAATTCGATACGGAGACGCTGCAGCCGACATACAAACTTCTGATCGGCGTCCCCGGTGTGAGTAACGCTTTTGCCATTTCGAGCCGTCTTGGGCTTAATCCCGCGATTATCGACAGTGCGCGCGCGCTTGTGTCAGACGAAGGCGCGCGTTTCGAGAGCCTTGTCTCGGCGATCGAGCAGAGTCATCGCGAAGCGCGCGCGATGGAAAGCGAAATTGAACGTCTGCGCGCGGATATCCGGCATGCGAAGGAAGCGCTTGAGTCGGAACGGGAAAACCTTCGCGAAGAGCGCGAGCGCCTTCTGGCAAAGGCGAGAGAAGAAGCGGCGGGACTGCTTGAAGAGGCGCGCACCGAAGTTGACAGGCTTCTGGAAGAAATGAGAAATGAAGCGGAGCACGGGCGGGCGCGTGATCACCGCGTCGAATCGGAAGCCAGAGGCAGGCTGGCGGCGATCGGGAAGCGATTCAATGTCAGACAGGCGGGAAAAACGGAAGAATCCGGCGTGTCCGCAGATACTGCAACGCTGGTGCCGGGAGAGTATTACGAGACAAGAACGCTGGGCGTATCAGGTTTTCTCCGGGAACTTTCCGGTTCAAAAGATCAGGTTGTGCTGGAGTCCGGTTCGTTCCGGGTGACCGTCCCCATCTCGGAACTTAAGAGAGTCAGACGGAAACCGCCGGAAGACCTGCGCAGAAAAAGAGCGAATGCGGAGCCGTCATCCGCCCTGAGGTCCAGTATTGTCATGCGGGCAGCGGCTGAACTCGTTCTTCTCGGGAAACGGGTGGATGAAGCGCTGGGTGAGATCGATCAATTCATAGACGACGCCGTGCTTGCCGGTCTCTCACCGGTTCGTATTGTCCACGGTAAAGGGACCGGTGCTCTTCGCAAAGCGACGCATGAATACCTATCGCGCGATAAACGCGTCTTATCTTTCCGCCTGGGGGGCGACGGCGAAGGCGGTGACGGCGTCACCGTAGCCGAGCTGCGACCGGATCGGCCGTAACTTTATTTCTGATGCAACGAACGAATACTCCTCGTGTATAATAGACATAACCCGGACATCTTTTTATGGCCGCCATAGGAGACTGCCGCGGGGAGAACGATGATCAGATGGCCGGAAAGAGATAATACCGATGAATCAGGCCTGGCTCTTCAATCAGGGAAAAAACTACCAAAGCTACAGGATGCTTGGTGCACACCCCGCTGTTTCACCGGAAGGTGATCACGGCTACCGGTTCGCTGTGTGGGCTCCGAGAGCACAATGTGTCAGCGTCGTCGGCGATTTTAACGGCTGGGATCCGCGTTCTCACTTTTTACAACCCTACGGAACAACCGGAATATGGCATGGATTCGTGTCCGGCGCCCGCGACTGGCAGCGCTATAAATACGCGGTGAGTACGCGGTCCGGACAGGTGCTGCTCAAAGCTGATCCTTTTGCGCGGCATGCGGAGACGCGCCCCGGAACGGCGTCTATTCTCTATAACTATGAGAATGATTACGCGTGGGGCGACGGTGACTTCATGGCCGGCCGCCGTGACGCGCTTGAAGCGTCGCCTCTGAATATCTACGAGGTGCACCTAGGGAGCTGGCGGCGCCACGCCGACGGGAACATCTTCAGCTATCGTGATATCGCGTGGCAGCTCGCGAAGTATGTGACGGACATGGGCTACAACGCGGTTGAATTCATGCCGCTCACGGAATATCCCCTTGACGCGTCTTGGGGATATCAGGTGTCGGGATATTTCGCGGCGACATCACGATACGGGACACCGGCGGATCTCAAGTTTCTGATCGACACGCTGCATCAGGCGGGCATCCGCGTGATTCTCGACTGGGTTCCTTCGCACTTCCCCCGCGATTCCTTCGCGCTCGCACGTTTCGACGGTGAACCGCTCTTTGAAGATCCTGATACGCGCCGGGGGGAGCATAAGGACTGGGGAACACTCGTTTTCAATTACGGATTGACCGAGGTCCGCTCTTTTCTTTTGTCGAGCGCGTGGTTCTGGATTGATGAATTTCATGCCGACGGACTCCGTGTCGATGCCGTCAGCAGCATGATCTATCTGAATTTCGGACGGCCCGACGCGGAACCGAATAAGTGGGGAACATTTGACCATCTCGAAGCCATCGACTTTATCAAAGCGCTGAACAGTATGGTGCGCGAGCATTTTCCTCACTGCATTGTAGCGGCGGAGGAGTCATCGCCCTATCCCGACGTGACGACACCTGTCAGCGAGGGAGGGCTCGGCTTTACGCATAAATGGGATATGGGGTGGATGAATGACACGCTCTCCTATATGGAGGCTGATTACTACGCGCGCGGCCAGTTCCATGACAAAATAACGTTCTCGATGGTCTACGCGTTCCGGGAAAATTTTATTCTTCCTTTCTCACACGATGAAGTTGTCCACGGCAAGAAATCCCTTTTGGGCCGTATGCCGGGCGATCAATGGCGCCAGTTTGCGTCATTGCGGGCTTGTTATATGTATCAGATGTCCCATCCCGGCGCGAAGCTGAACTTCATGGGCAATGAGTTCGCTCCCTTTATTGAATGGCGGTACTACGAGGAGCTTGAGTGGTTTATGCTCCAGTATCCGCGTCACCGCGAGATGCAGGCGTTCTGCCGCGATCTGAATCATTTATACAGGGAGAAGACGCCCTTTTGGGAAATTGACCGCTCATGGGAGGGTTTTCAGTGGATTGATCCCGATGATCGGGAGAACAGTGTTTTTTCTTACGTCCGCGTCAATGGCGGCCAAAAGGAAATGATAGTCGTCCTTCTCAATATGACACCGGCTTCTTTTGAATCTTACCGCGTGCCGGTTCCGAAAGCCGGTAATTACCGGCTTCTGCTGAACAGCGACGATCTCCGCTACGGCGGCAGCGGATACGGCGGACTTGAAAGCGGGCACACGGTCTTTCACTCGTTTGCAGCCGCCGGTTCCGGCGCAGGCGGCGCTTCTGACCGGCAGGGGGAAGCCTGCTGTACGGAGGGCGGCGTCCGGGGAGAAACAGGGAGTCACGATCACGACGCGTATCCTCCCTCGGATGGACTGCAATCCCGGCCTCAGCCGGCTCAGGTGATTGACCTGCCGCTCCCTCCGCTGGCGGGGTTGTATCTGCTTTACGAGGGGCACGGCGGATAAACTGACAGACAGATAGACGGGAACGATTATCTGCAATCGAAAGGAAAAGGTTTGAACGATGGCTAAACAGGAGATTATCGCCATGATTCTGGCCGGAGGCCAGGGGTCAAGACTCGGTGTATTGACTGAGCTAGTCGCAAAGCCGGCTGTCCCGTTTGGAAGCCGGTACCGCATCATCGATTTCCCGCTCAGCAACTGCACCAACTCCGGTATCGAAGCGGTGGGCGTTTTAACGCAGTATCAGCCGCTCGAACTCAACTCGTATATCGGAAACGGACATTCCTGGGATTTAGATCGCAATAAGGGAGGAACCTATATCCTGCCGCCTTATCTCAGCCAGGCGGGTAATGAATGGTATAAGGGAACGGCGAACGCGATCTACCAGAATATTCCTTTCATCGACAGCTATGAACCCAAATATGTTCTGATTCTTTCCGGTGACCATGTCTACAAGATGGATTATCTGAAAATGGTGGAAGCGCATATCGAAAAGAAAGCGGAAGCGACGATCGCGGTTATCGAAGTCCCCTGGGAGGAAGCATCGCGCTTCGGGATCATGAATACCGATGAGACGGGGCGCGTGGTCGAATTTGAGGAGAAGCCGGCTAACCCGAAAAGCAATCTGGCTTCGATGGGTATCTACTGTTTTTCCTGGAAGGTTCTCAGGGAGAGCCTAATCAAAGACGAAGCCAATCCTGATTCAAAAAATGACTTCGGAGGGGATGTGATCCCCGCCATGATTGCGGACGGACACGACGTGTTCACATACGCTTTTGACGGCTACTGGAAGGATGTCGGTACGATTGCGTCGCTTTGGGAGAGCAACATGGATCTTCTGACAGATCCGACTCTAATTAATCTCCGCGATACAAAGTGGACGATCTACTCAAAGAACCCGCACCGGCCATCGCACTATTTCGGCCCTGATTCAGAAGTCGAAAACACCGCCATCACGGATGGTTCTGAAATTTTCGGCGAATGCCGCGGGACGATTGTCAGTTATAACGTCGTCGTTGAGAGTGGAGCGGTTGTCAGGGATTCCATCCTGATGCCCGGATCTTATGTGGAATCGGGAGCTGTTCTGACACGGTGTATTGTCGGTATGGATACGAGGATTGAACGCGATGTGCGGGCGACCCCGGAAGAGGATGGCCTCACCTGCTTTATCAACAACAGGCTTTGTCAGGGAGGCATTACAGTCTTCGCTCCCAATCTGATCATTAAGGAGGGGACGAGGATTGCCGGGAATTCCATGATTGGACCGGAACAGGCGCGCGAGTATCCGCAATATGTGGCAGAGGTGCCGCACTATTCGAGGATGGAGGGACGGCTATGATCACTGATGCCATGGGGCTCATTCTGGCGGATAACCGCCGCATACACCTGGGGGCATTGACGGAGCCGAGGGCGATCGCGGCGATCCCTTTTGCGGGGCGTTTTCGTCTGATTGATTTTACGCTCTCCAATATGGTCAACAGCGGGATCAAACGCGTCGGCATAGTCGCCCTGACAAAGTACAAGTCGCTGATGGACCATATCGGTACAGGCGCGCCATGGGACCTTGACCGCATGCGTCAGGGGCTGTTCCTGATCCCCCCCTATATAAACCCTATCACGCGCGAACCGGACAGAACAGATGCGCAGAGTATTATTGATTACGTGAAAACGGGCGACCAGAGCTACGTGATCATTTCGAGCTGTGACTATATCACGAACACCTCTTACAGGCCGCTCCTCCAGGCGCACATTGAATCACAGGCCGATATGACCATCTTGTACCACCAGGAGGGGCCTATTGAAGGAGCTCCCTCAATGGCGATTGAACTCGACGAAAAGGGTTTTGTGTGCGATATGATGGTGGATTATCCACACCCCGCCAGTCAGAAAAATGCTATTGGCCTGATCATCATTTCCCGCGATCTGCTTTTGCAGCTGCTGATGGAAATGATGGCGCGCGGGGTTGCCGATTTTTCTATTGTGGGGATCCTGCAGAATTATAAGAGGATGAGGATCTATGCGGTCGAGCTGCAGGATCCTGTTCTCCGGATCCACAGTGTGGCCAGTTATTTTGATGCCTCGATGAGAATTCTCGGTACGGACATACGCCGCATGCTGTTTTCGGCTGAAAGACCGATCTACACGAAAGCGAAAAACAGAGCGCCGTGTATTGTCTGGCCGGGGAGCGGCGTCGTCAGGAATGTGCTCGCTTCCGACGGCTGTGCCATTATGGGCGAAGTGGAAAACAGCGTTCTGTTCCGCGGCTGTGTCATCGGACGAGGGGCGCGCGTCACAAACAGTGTGCTCTTTCAGGATGTGCAGATTTCAGACGGCGTGATACTCGATCACGTGATCATTGATAAAAACAGTGTAGTCAGAATGGACGGAAGACTTCTCGGGCATCCCGGCTTCCCGATCGTTATCGAGAAGAACGCGATCGTGTGATCCATGCGAGCCTTTGACGGCAGAAAAAGAAGGAGTTGATGCGTGTGAAAGTACTGTTTGTCTCATCCGAAATGAGCCCTCTCGCTTCGACCGGCGGTCTCGGCGATGTCACCGGGTCACTGCCCGAAGCTCTGCGCCGCGAGGGTGTCGATGTGCGCGTGATCATGCCCCTGTACAAAAGAATCAAGCAGTCCTGCGCGTCTCAGCTGAGATTTCTGCGGTGGTCGATGATCCGGCTCGGATGGCGCACCATGTACAGCGGCCTGTTCATGATGGAAGTCAATGGCGTACCGGTCTACCTGATCGATAATGATTTTTATTTCGGGCACGACAGCATTTATATTGACTATTCTTTTGATATCGAACGGTTTTCTTTTTTTCAGCGGGCTGTGCTGGAAGCCATGGGTGAGCCGATGGGGTTCGATCCCGACATTATCCATTTGAATGACTGGCAGACGGGCATGATTCCCATTTTGCTGGAAGCCCATTACCAGAGCCACGGGTACCACCGGCAGACGCGGTGCCTGATCACGCTGCACAATCTGAAATACCAGGGGATCCACGGGCGGGAAGTCGTACAGGATCTCATGGATCTCCCTGATTCCTATATGTCGGAGACAGCCGCCCTGAAGGACGGTGTACCAAATTTCCTGAAAGCGGGCATCGCGTGGTCGAGCCGTGTCACAACTGTTTCGCCGACTTACGCGCGTGAAATCATGTCAGAGTACTTTGGCGAGGGGCTGGACGAGCTTTTGAAGGCGCATCAGTGGAAAGTGAAGGGGATCCTGAACGGTATCGACGTAGATCTCTACAACCCCGCGCGCGACCCTGAAATCGCCGCGGCTTATTCCCCCAAGGCCTGGATAAGGGGGAAGGGAACGTGCAAAAAAGCGCTTCAGGAGGAGTTGGATCTGCCAAAGCTTCCGAAGACACCTCTTTTCTCGATGGTGACGCGTCTCGATTCTCAGAAAGGGATTGATCTCCTGCTCCACGTGATTGACGAACTGCTCGCCGAGGACGTGCAGATTGTCGTTCTCGGAACAGGCGACCCCTCGTATGAAAAACGCCTGCAGGATGTCCAGGGGAGGCACCCGGTCAATATGCGGTCGATGATCCAGTTTGACCGCCATCTCGCACGGAGAATCTACGCGGGGTCCGATATCTTTATGATGCCTTCTATTTTTGAGCCTTGCGGTCTGTCGCAGATGATTGCGATGCGCTATGGAACACTCCCGATTGTACGGCAGACGGGCGGGCTCGCCGATACAGTCAAGCCGTGGAATAAGTTTGAGCAGACGGGGACAGGTTTCGGGTTCCTCAATATTAACGCGCATGAGCTCCTGTATACTGCCAAAGAGGCGGCGGCATTGTACCGAAATGAAAAGGCGAGCTGGTCAAAAATGGTCGTTTCCGCTATGCAGGGCGATTATTCGTGGAACCGCTCGGCGGAGGAGTACAAAACACTCTACCGGGAGATCCTGGATGAAGCGAGGTAGCGCTTGATTACTATTTCGCACGATGTCACCTCGGCATTCTACCGGTCACCGTCAGGAGCTGTGCCGACGGGAACGAAAATAAAGTTCCGCGTTACGTTATCGGAGATTACGGTAAATGTACACGCAGTCCGCCTGTTTTATATGTACGGTCTTGCTTCTTTCAGCGGGAGCTATGTTCTCATGCAGCCTGAAGAGGCCGGAACCGGCTTTGGTCTTACCGGCGGAATAAACTTGCCGCCGGACGCCTCCGTCTATTCAGCGGACATCCGTATGAGCGATGAGCCGGGTTTATTCTTCTACTGGTTCGAGATCAGGCTGGAAGACGGCTGCTACCGGTGGGGATTCCCAGACGAATCAGCGGAAGGGCTGACCGCGGAGACACTGAAGTTCAGCCCGCCCTTTCTCTCTGACGGGAGCGAGCGTATCCCCGGTTTCCAAGTGACTGTCCACACGGAAGACTTTCACACGCCGGATTGGATGAAAGGGGCAGTCTGCTACCAGATTTTCCCCGACCGTTTTAATCGCGGGTCTCAGTTCAGCGAGGCAAAAGCGCTTGATCTGATGCGTTATCCGGAACGCATATGGCATCATGACTGGAACGAAGAAGTCGATTTTGCCGGCAAAGATCCCGAAGGATATGAAGCGTGCGATTTCTTTGGAGGGACGCTCGGCGGCGTGATTGAAAAGCTTGCCTGTCTCGCGGAAGCCGGTGTGACCGCCCTTTACTTGAATCCTGTCTTCAAAGGCAGATCGAACCACCGCTATGATACCGGTGATTACCTCTCGGTTGATCCTTTGCTCGGGACAAATGACGACCTGACAGAACTATTCAGAAAAGCCGGTGAAGTCGGAATTCATGTTATTCTTGACGGTGTTTTCAGCCATACCGGCGCGGACAGCCTGTATTTCAACCGCTATGACCGCTATGATTCTGTCGGCGCGTGGCAGGAAAAGCGTGATGACACGCCTTCCCGTTATACGTCGTGGTACCGGTTTTATGATGATAAGCGAACGCCACGTTCTTCCGCAGGAGAAGGCGGGCATGCCGGCGAGACAGCGCCATACGAGTGCTGGTGGAATTTCCCCTCACTTCCAAACGTGAATGAAGACGAGCTGACATACCGGGAGTTCATCTGCGGCGACGGCGGCGTGCTCGCCCAATGGCTCAAAGCCGGGTGCTCTGGTTTCAGACTCGATGTATCCGATGAACTGCCGGATGCTTTCCTGCGGCTTCTGAGAAGGCGTGTCAAAAAAGAAAACCCCGAAGCCTGCGTGATTGGAGAGATTTGGGAGGAGCCGACCGCAAAAATCAGCTATGGTCATCACCGCGATTTTCTTTTTGGACGGACGCACGATGCCGTCATGGGTTATGCTTTCCGCGCGGATGTGGTCGATTTTCTGAAGGGTAATATGGACGCGAAGAGGCTGCGCCGCTGTTTTGACCGCCTCTGCGCAATTACACCCCTTGAATCTCTTTACAGTCAGATGAATCTGCTCGGGAGCCACGACACGGCGCGTATTATCACAAAACTGGCAGGCGCTCCGCAGCCTGCCTCGAGACTGGAGCAGTCTAAACTCACGCTGACAGAATCTCAGCGGGAGAAGGGGGAATTGCTCGTGCTCGCCGGCGTGCTCCTTCAGATCGGGTTCCCGGGGATGATGGCCGTATACTATGGGGACGAGCGCGGGATGGAGGGATATGATGATCCGTTTAACCGCCGCACCTACCCCCGGGATGAAAAAGAGAGTGTTTTTACGGCCCGCATGCTGTCGCTGATGCGGCTGCGGTCATCAACACCGGTGCTCAGAACCGGCGGCTTCCGCATTATTGAAGCGGACGATAACTCCATTGCCATCTGCCGCTTCCTTCTGGGGGACGGATCAGACGTATTCGGGCGCCGGGTCGACGGCCCACGGGAAGCGGTTATCCGGGTCAGACGCGACGGAAACGGCGCGGAAGGGGAGGTCGCTTTCGACGGATCGCCTGTATTCTCCTTCTGATCTCAGCCGAGGATTTTCTTCAACCGCGCGAAACGGGGGAGACCGTTCTCATGTGCCTGATAGGGATCGCCCTGGATGAGAGGGAGCGCATAGTCAATGAATGCCTGTGTCACGTAATTACCGGCGCTGTTGATCCATTCGCGTGGAACGGTCTTTTCTTTGTTGGCTGTCTCTCCGAGCGGAACATGGGTGATTTCACAGCGATAGGGCTCTGCCGCGGGGCGGTTAAACGCGATCATGACGCCGCTTGTCCCCTGTAAAGCCGCTTTGACGCCTGATCGGCCGGCAAGGACAGCCTCTTCAATATCAACGCCGGAAGCGGCGTGAGCGGCGCAGCGCTGAAGGAGAGAGAACTCAATTCCGCGGACTTTCAGGCCGAGCTGATCAGCGAGCTGATTAGCGAGAAGCGCCGCGACACCGCCCAGCTGTTTATGGCCGAACGAATCCGTCGCGCGGCTTGACAGCTGTTCGGCGACGAGAGCGCCGTCTTCCGTTCTGATTCCCTCCGAGACGCTGATAAGGACGACATTGCGCTTTTCGAGTACTTTGCGGGCGTCCTCGACCATCCGATGGATATCAAAAGGTACTTCCGGAAGGTAAATGAGATCCGGGCCGTGGCCGATAACCCCGGCGAGCGCGGAAGCGCCGGTCAGCCATCCGGCGTGGCGGCCCATACACTCGAAGACGATCGCCATGGGCGTACGATAGGAGCGGGCGTCATGCCAGACTTCCGCTATCGAAGTCGCGAGGTAGCGGGCGGCCGATCCGAACCCCGGACAATGGTCCGTTCCGTACAGGTCATTATCGACTGTCTTCGGGATCCCGATGACACGGCATTCGTATTCTTTTGCCTCAAGGTAGCGTTTTACTTTCAGACAGGTGTCCATGGAATCGTTACCGCCGTTATAAAAGAAATAGCGGATATTGCGTTTGGCCAGAACTTCGTGGATGCGGCGCAGATCCGTTTCATCTTTGTCGGGGGAGGCGATTTTATAGCGGCACGTGCCGAGGATTGAAGACGGTGTTCCCATCAGGTACTCAAGTTCTTTCCTGTCCTCCCGGCCGATATCAAACAATTCGTCACGGAGGATGCCTTCGATGCCATGGCGCATTCCGTAGATATTCTGAATGACGTCCGGGTGAGCCAGCGCTTCGAGGAAAACGCCCGCGGCGCTTGAATTGATCACTGAGGTCGGTCCTCCGGACTGGCCAAATACGAGATTGCCGATTAGTTTTGTCATAGGAAAGCTCCTTTGCTTAACAGAATATTTTCAGATTGCATTCGCGTTGATCCATATGGCGTTGATAGGTTACCTTTATTGTTCCCATTATGTCAGAGTTCAATCGTTTGGAACAGCCGTCTGGCGGTATTTCTCACCAGATATGACATCAAAGCGGCGCTTATGACATAAAAGGCGAGGACAATGAATCCTGTGACGACAGGATCCCTTCCGGTCAGCGACCGCGCCAGAAAGGCAATCGCCACAGAAAGGCCGATGTAGACGAGGTTTCCAAGCGAGGAGACGAGTGATGCGCGCGTGTTCTTCACGGCTTCCATCTCATGGCTCCAGTGAAGAGCGGGGGCCTTCATGTCAGTCCAGAACCCGAGCAGCTGAATAAAATAGGTGTTGACGGTGACGATGAAAAAAATGATCAGGGCGAGATAGAACGGCATGCGCAGGAGAATGGCGGCGCTCGTCGTCAACGCGATCCAGATAAAGACTGTCAGGCTCATTCCCGGCGTAAGCCAGGCGAGAACCTGCGTGCGGAGGGGAACCGGTATCAGTTTTGAATATTGAAAGGCCGCCCCCTGTCTTGAAATGGCGGACGCCGAGACCAAAGTCAATCCGCTCATAAATACCGCGAAGCTACCCACGGCCAGGACGAGAATCCAGAAGGAGTCCCACCATGCGCCCGCAGCAATCCAAAGGCGCAGAAAGGCGATCGGGTTAAAACGGATTCCCGAGGGTCCGTTTATTCGCGAAAAACTGACGGAGAACGACACGATCATGACCAGTGGCATGAACAGTGCCGAGAAAACAGTCTGGACAAAAAACGCCGGTGTTCTCAGGAGAAGCTTCCACTCTTTGCTGACAAGCGCGCGGTAAGCGCTTCTCGGTGCGAGTTGTTTCACTGTCTCTGATGCCGTCAGCGGTTTGGCTCTTTTACTTCCGCTGAGATCCAGAACGCCGCGTATATATATTCTGTCAGCGACAAAGAGCAGAATTGCGACAGCCAGTCCATTGATTCCCAGTGAGATGAGACCGTAAACTACCGTATTCCATGTGTCTGCCCTGATCAGCATCGCCGCACTGAACGCCGAGGCAGGGAAAAACCGGACCAGTCTGTTCAGAAGAACGCCGGTCGCGGGATCGGCAAAAATACCGCCGCCCTCAGAGGATCCGGATGTCTGCAGATTGGCGGCGAGCGAAAAAGCTACGACCAGCAAAACGGTGACAATGGATGTAATCAGCTGGAATCTGTCCTTGTTGCGAGCTAATTTAGTATAGCGCATCATTATCAGGACGAACACTGCCGTGATCGCAAAAGGGGCGACGGTGACAAAGAGCATAAACGGCACTGTCTGCGCGTAATAGCTCCACGGCCGGGAAGTGATGACGCCGTGCACGATAAGGGCAGGGTAACAGAAAATGGCGGTGATCAGAAGAATCGGTGCGAACGCCTGCGTCAGCTTGGCCGCCGTGATCGCAGCAGGTTTGACTGGGAGAACAAGAAGTGACTCCAGGCTGCTCTCATGATACAGCATCGGAATAGCCTGCAAAACGCCGAATACGACGGCGAAAACGGGCGCCGCCATTGAAATAAGCCGGATAATCATGTCTTCAGCGCCAACCGAAGCCAGCGCTTTCGTGAGCCGGAATCCGATCATAGAGGAATAGAAACCCATGGTCCCAACGAGAAAGAGGTAAAGTAAAATAGTGGCCCCTTTGGAGCGGGTTTTGCGTTTTTTGCCCGCGTAACCAGGTGTCATGCCCTGGGTGAGACTCACGACCATTTCGCTCCAGAGAGGACGCATGAGGATTAAGTACTTTTTCATACGCATCAGCCCTTTTCTCGATTATTGGCCTTCTGACAAGCCGCCATTTGCCGCGTTCTCTGTGTCGTTGACAAGGCGCAGGAACAGCGATTCTAGCGAAGAATCGTCCTTATAGCGCGCTCGTAACTCGCTCACTGTCCCGGTGAAAATCAGATTGCCGTCGTCGATAATCCCAATGCGGTCGCAGACTTTTTCGGCGACGTCGAGGACGTGTGTCGAAAACAGAACGGTTTTGCCTGCGTCCGCGTGCTCACGCATCATCGTCTTGAGCGTGAAAGACGACGCGGGGTCGAGACCGGTCATCGGCTCGTCGAGAATCCAGGCTTCGGGATCATGGAGCAGCGCGCCGACAAGAATCAGCTTTTGCTGCATCCCGTGAGAAAATGTCTTAATCTGCTGGCCCAGTTCGCCGTTGATACCGAATTTCCGTGCGAGATCGGCAACACGCGTTTCCCGTGTTGTCTTATCAACATCGTAAACATCGCCGATAAACCGCAGGTATTCAATGGCTTTGAGCCGTGTAAACACTTCGGGATTGTCCGGGACGAAAGCAAACTGACGTTTCGCCTCGACGGCGTTAAGCGCAATATCGAAACCGTTGATCAAACACGATCCGGCATCCGGCGCCAGAAGCCCGGTGATAAGTTTCAGCGTCGTTGTCTTGCCCGCTCCGTTCGGTCCGAGAAATCCGAAAATCTCTCCGTCATTAATGTCAAGAGTCAGGTTGTTGACGGCGTTTTTCTTGCCGTCATAGCTTTTGCTCACATTTCTCAGTTGAATCATGGTAACCACTACCTCTTATTCCGTTATTGATTCTTTGCATGCTCAGTATAACGGTTGCAGACGTTCTTCTACTATCGTCAGTATGCCCAAATCAACCGGGAGCGCCCGTCATTGAATGAAACGGAACAATCACATCTCGCTCCGGACGAATGACTTTTCGGTTCGATCCCGGGTTCGACCCCAGTTAGATATTCAAGTTGACAAGAGAAATGGTATTTGCCATAATAGCTTGGCCGGCTTCTCGCCGGAACTGGCATGCGGCCATGGCGGAATTGGCATACGCGCACGTTTGAGGGGCGTGTGG
>JAKPXB010000037.1 GCA_029570375.1 Bacillota bacterium
TATGCCGCGCTCCCCCTGATGCTGGCACTTATCACAATCGTCAGATGGTTTGTTTCTTAGACAAAAGGACGGTTCCTTTCTCCCTGATTCAAAGACAAAAGAACCGTCCCCGGATGATAAGAATTAAATTCGGCGATCACGCGGCGGACGCTGCTTCCTCCTTTTTTGCGGATAAGCGGCGGAACAGATCGAACAGCACAACCACCATGACGACGGCGACACCGACGCAGACCCAGTCGATAACGCGGTTGATATCCTCCTTGCCGGTGAATATCGCGATGAGATCCTGGATCGTGGCCATCAAGTTGTTCGTAAGGTGCGCGATACAGACGGCAAAAATATTGCGTGTCTTTTTGTAAAGGAGCGCGAACACAATTCCCATAATGAAGGCGTAACTTCCGTTGACAATGCTCCAGTGTCCGACGCCGAAGATAATCGCGGATCCGATGACCGGCAGCCATTTCGGGAACACTTTCTCCAGCGCGTTGAACGCGACGCCGCGGAAAACAAACTCCTCCGCGATGGGCATCACAATGGTGGGCGCCATAAAGTACAGCAGAAGATCGATCAGCGGGATTTCCTGCGCACCGGGAGCGGCGCCGCCCATACCCAGGATCATCGCGCTCTCTTCCTGAATCATGCGGATCAGCGAGCTGAAAAAACCCGCTGTCTCCGCGTTTATATTCGCGAACACTTTCCCCAGGAACTGAACCCAGACGAATGACACACCGTATATGCCGCATCCTGTCACAATCGACCGCCACCAAAGCCCCTTCTCTTTGAGCTTCAATTTGCGCGGCAGGGCAGGATCCTTCATCTCAAATTTCTTATCGATGAAAAAAATGCGCATGGTCACGTAGTAGAGAACCGTGAACAGGATGAACAGCGCAATCTCGAAGACGTTGTAAATGCGCAGAGCGGTAAACATCGGCAGTTCCACACCGAATTGGAGATAATCCGCCATCAATGAGCAGATGTAACTAAACAGCACGATATGAACCGCGAAAGTCGAAAGCGCGAGAATCAGATACATAATTTTTTTCAGCCACACGGGCATAGCCGCCAGCCTTTGTTTTGAAACATTATTATTTTCTTCGTTCATCCCGCTACTCCTTGCTGTCGGCTTCGACGATCTTGTCGATGCGGTCTTTCAAATGCTTGATCCCTGCGTCGCTGTTGATGGACCCCTCGATGGGATTGCCGATGATCTCGCCGTTGCGATTGACCAGAACCGTCGTTGGGAAAGCGTAAATTTTCATAAGAAACTCGCCGAGCTCCGTATTTGCCGCTGTCGGATAAAGCGTCGGGTACGTGACCCCCGTATCAGAGAGGACTCTCTTCGCCTGATCTTCCGCGTCTGCCGTCTCTCCGAGATCGGTGCAGATGCTGTAGAACGCGACACCCTTGCCCTCGTATGACTTGGAAATCTCCTCAAGATCCGGCATTTCGTCCACACAAGCCTTGCAGCCGATGAACCAGATATTGACGACAGTCACCGCGTTTTTGGCAAAAATATCGCTGCTCACGGTATTCCCGTTCAGATCCTTCGTCTCAAAGACAGGAAATTTCTTCGGTGTTTCCACCTTCCCGGAAGCCGCCGGATCTTTCCCCGTGCCGCAGCCCGCGGTCAAGGCCAGAAGCAGAAGGCAGGCTAACAGCAAACTGAATGT
This sequence comes from Bacillota bacterium, assembly GCA_029570375.1. GTDB lineage: Bacteria > Bacillota > Clostridia > Saccharofermentanales > DTU023 > UBA4923. The sequence goes on from JAKPXB010000037.1 coordinate 1,671, forward strand.
TTTTTTCATTTTTCTATCCTTTCTTTACTGATGCGAATCAACAGGTTTTCTATGGACAACTGACACCGCATCCGGAGCCCATGCCACGCGGCAGTCTGTTCGCTCCGCTTGTCAGTGATCATATAATACAGAGAGACCTCCTGTCTGACACGCCTCCCGGACGGCATGCTGTCAGGCACGAAGCTCTGGAACAGCAGCTACTTGTCCCGCTCGTGGCAGCCGGCGCATCCGGCGCCCGCGCAGGGAGATTCCGCCTTGTCCGCGCGTTTCTCAAAGAGCCGGAAGGAATGGGAGATCGCGCTGGTCGGACAGGCTTTTTCACATTCTCCGCACCGTATGCACTCGGGGTGTACCTGATTGTCGCGGATATCAACATCCATGCCGCAGACCCGCGCGCATTTTCCGCAGTTCACGCATTTGTCTCTGTCCACATGGAATCTGTACATAGAAACGCGGTTAAAGAGCGAATAAAACGCCCCCAGCGGGCAGAGCCATTTGCAGAACGGGCGGTAGAACAGAATCGACAGCACGACCACGGCGGCGAGAATGGCGGCTTTCAGCGAAAAGAGAGGCCCCAGGGCGGCGCGAATTCCCGAATTAGCAATCGAAAGCGGAATCCCGCCTTCCAGAACGCCCTGCGGACAGATGTACTTGCAGAAAAAAGGCGATCCCATCCCCGAGGGGTTGGTAAGAATAACCGGCAGCAGCCCCACCACGACAAAAAGGATCACATATTTCACATAGCGGAGCGCTTTCACCTTTCTGGTGCTGAACTTCTTCGTCGGGATGCGGTGCAGGAGATCCTGGAACCACCCGAACGGACAGAGAAACCCGCAGATAAACCGCCCGGCGAGCACGCCGAAGAAAGTCAGCAGGCCGAGAATATAGAAGGAGATTCTGTGTTTCGGGGAGCCGACGACCGCCTGATAGGCGCCGACGGGACACGCGCCCGTCGCCGCGGGACACGAATAGCAGTTTAAGCCCGGCACACAGATATGTTTGACCGGCCCCCGATAGATCACGCCCTTGAAAAAATTCGGCAGATGAATATTGGTGAGGAGCGTCGCCGCCGCCTGTATCCAGCCGCGTTTGATGCGGAATTTCCCGCGTTTTTTATCCGTATTTATCTGTTTCGATTTCATGCCCGATGCCTCGCTATTACCCGCGTCCTCTCACCCGATCGCAGTGCCCGGAAGACCGGACCTGATCCGATTGATGAGAATCTCATCCTGCCATCCGCCTGAATCGTCCGGATTCACCGGACATCAGCCGATGCCGATACACTCCAGACAGATGCGCACCGCCTTCTTAAACACTTCCAGCGCCTCGCCGTTCAGCGCGCCGAGAATGACGAAAGCGACAGCGAGTGCGAGGAGCAGAAGACGAAACGCAAGCGTCGAGTGACGCGAACAAAGCGCAGACATAAATTTGCCGTCGGCCTTTTTCATGCATTATCCCCTCTTTTATGCAATTATGTCCCTCTATCTTAGCAGTATTTCCAAAAGTGTAAAGCCCCAGCGGAAAGTTTGGGGGAAATTGGGGGGAAATGCCTATAAAAAGGGCGATCATATTTTTCCGGTCTTCGATCAAGTCCCGCCGATCCATTCATATGATCCAAAACTCATTCAGAAGAGGGACCTCGATCAATCATTGTATAATGTTAGGCAGTCAACCTGCACCGTTTCCTTACCCGGTCTCTGATCGAAAGAAAAGCAACAAAACAATGTACGAACTCGTCTGCGAAAAAGAAGCTTCCCAGGATTTTCTGGTCGTCCGCAAAGATGGCCGCGAGATGGCCAGGCTGCGTTATTACCGCAACGACTATCATCAGAGGAATCTCTACCTCGCGATTAGCCGGATTTATTTGCCTCGTGACGAAGCCGCTTCATGCTTCCGTCTGATTGCCGACCGTTTCCGGCAGCCGCTGCAGGTGATGATCTCATCGGACAATCAGAAGGACGCCGCCTTCCTTCACGCGGGAGGTTTTCACCTCAAGCGCCGGTGTTTTGAGGCAGCGGTATCACGGGACGATTACCTCGGACGCGCGGGTACGGCCGTTCTCGAATCAGCCGGCTGCGGGAGCCGGGACTACCGGCTGTGTGCCGAACGCATGCTCGAACACTACATCCGCATGCATCGTGATATCAATCCCTGGACCGCCGACGCGCAGGCATTCTTCGATTCATTGCCGAGCCGTGTGTTCTTCACGGCACCGGACGGAACGGCCAAGAATTTCGCTTTTGAGGGAACCGGGAATATGGCTCTCGCTGAGACCGGGAATCGAGCTTCGATGGAAATCGAAAACTTCGCTTTTTTGGAAAATGAGGAAATCGCCTATGTCCTTGGCGGCGGGAAAGACTCTTTTCTGAACTTTCTGGAAACGCTCATACCCCGTCTGTTCCGGGAACACGCCGTGCTGCTGTTCGAAGCGGACGACGTCGACCCGTACGCGATGATCCTGAAAAATCTGTTCAGACACGCGCATCAGGATACATTTGACACCTGGATTTATGACCGGCCTTGAACGACATAGACGCTGCCAAACATGACGGGCTTTGAACAACATAAACGCGGTCAAAAAGGGGCGGCGCAGCAGGGACGGTTCTTTCGTCTTACGGCAAGAGGAACGACTCAATCATCTTCGTGACGAAAAACCATTCCCTCTTCTCTTTCAACGGAATAACAGAACCGTTTCGATCCCCGCCGCGCTCAATCCGCGGTAAAGGACGCTGGCAAAATCGCTGTAAGCCCGGCTTCCGGGCAGCCTCACCGGGAAGCATCGATGCCAGAAATTCCAGCCGTTCCAGACAAGCGACTATGTCTGAAAAAGGCATCAGCGGCCCCGCGCCACCCCTGACATAACAGTGCCTGCAAGCCGTATCGCAGCCTGCCACCAGAAGATCAAAATTGATCACCCTCCTCTCCTCTCTTCCCGCCATCGCATGAGAAAGACCGTTCGGACAAAGTCCACAGAATCGTGTTCGCTCTCCTGTCGTTTATACTAGCATGACCGAAAACAAGCGGCAGCGCTCTGACAAAGACTTGCTCCAGCTTGGATTGATGGGCGGTAAGCTGCTCTTTATCGGAAATGCGGTTATTGCAGAGCAGGCGGGTTTGGGCGATGATCTCATCCAGATACCGGATGTCCTCGCGCAATAAAAATTGCGTCCTCTTGGGGGACGCACGGTTGCGGGGCAGGATGCCCATCTTATATTGATGCGGTCACATAAAACTGCTTTTCAGTCTTGATGTCGTCCTGGGTGTATTCCAGCACGTTCCGCAAGCCCTGAAAGACGGTATCGTAAAAATCAAAATTCTCGATCTTATTGGTATTAGTGGCATAGTCGATCACCCGGTCAAGGCGGTCGTTCACGTCCCAGGTCGCTGTTGTCGCCATCAACGCACCTCCTTTCCGGCGATGTGACCGCCGTTTGAATATCCTGTACCGCTCATCTGAACCGGTTGGCTTCAATGTTGATGGTCATGCGGAGCGTTTCCGTAATCTCCACCTGATAGAGCTTTTTCATAGGGCAAATCTCCTTATTATTTTTTGGCAAAAGAAAAAGGCGCTGATTTTCTCAACGCCTCAAGCTGCTTTACTGTATTCAGTTTACGTCTATATCCTTAATACTCATCCATCAGCAGGAATTCCGCAAGGTGCTTATGCCTCACGCCTTCCACGTTGTCGCGCCAGAAATCATCCATCGTGACAACATATTTCGGGTAATGATCTTTAACGGCAAGCAGCGGAGCGAATTCGCGGTCAATGGTTTCCTGCGAAACCGTGGGCGTATAGGAAACCTGAATGTATACCTTGTCGTTTTTCTGTTCGGCAATGAAGTCAACCTCTTTGGTATATAGCTTGCCGACGCAAACGCGGTATCCGCGGCGTTCAAGCTCCAGCATCACGATGTTTTCCAGAATACCGGAAATCATCCTGTCCTTGTACCCCATAACCGCGTAGGCCAATGACTGATCCCCGATATAATACTTTTCGTTGGTCTGTAAAATCTCCCTGCCCTTGATGTCGTATCGGGGAATCTTGCAGATGATATAGGCGCTTTCAAGGGCGCTTAAATAGTTATAAACGGTGTTCAGATCAACCTTGCGTTGCTGGCTCTTGAAATAATCGGCCACGTTTTTAGCGGAAAAAGTATTGCCGATGTTGTCGAACACAAACTTCACCACACGCTCCAAGAGTTCGATGTTTCGGATTTTATGGCGCTGTATCGTGTCGCGGAGAATAGCCGACGAATAGATGTCGTTCACGATGCGGTAGGCCACATCTTCATCGTAGTCGCCGATATGGACGGCGGGAAAGCCGCCAAGCCGGATATAGGAGCGGATTTCCTCACGGATGTTGGCCGGCTTCTCGCCTGTGCGCACTTCCTTGAACAGCAGGTATTCCCGGAAGGACAGCGTGCTGATCTTGATCTCCACATAGCGTCCCGCGATGTAGGTCGCAAGCTCGGAGGACAGCAGGCGTGAATTGGAGCCTGTGATATACAGGTCGGCATTGGCGCTTGAAAGCAGGGAGTTGACCGCCTTTTCCCAGTGCTTCACCTCCTGAATCTCGTCCAGAAGGACATAATAACGGCCTTCGCCGGTCATGTGAGCTTTCAAATGCTTGTGCAGCTTCTCCGCCGTATCAAGATCGGCAAAGTCAAGGTTCTCAAAATTGATATAAACGATGTTTTCCGGCACAACGCCGTTTTGTTCAAGCTCATCCCTTACCATCATCAAAATGGAGGACTTCCCGCAACGCCGGATGCCCGTCAGCACCTTGACAAAGGGTTTATCTATGAACGGCCTGATTTGCTTCAAATACAATTCTCTTTGGATCATGATAATCACCGCCTTTTTTGAATTATACCACGATCCAGAGCGAATATGTAAGCAATATTTAGGGTTATACCCCTAAAACTCTCTTTTCAACAAGGATACGATTGTGGTGTATTCTGATGCTGTTCATTTACCGCTCCCGTTCCGCTTGCCTGCCGGATACAAAGCGCAGATAATCATTCATATCCTTTCCACGTTTCGGCGGCTCATCGGAAACAGTGTAGGCGGAGGGCAGAACGGTCTGTATGATCTGTGCCGCAAGGCCGATGCCCAGGTTGACCGCCGTTGTCGTTTTTCCCACGCCGCCCTTTCGGTTGGCGAGGGCGATTACTTTTGACATTCTGTTTCCTCCTTTCTTATATAAAAAAGCCGCTTGCTCTATATGTTTAATAAAGCAAACGGCTTCCTAACTAAGCCATAGATGAAAGGGCAATATTAGCACACTTTAATACTTTCCTTTCAGTCTTGACGTTCTATTCCACTGGTGATACTGGTCATTCTTCGTGATCTAAGGCGCAGTCTTTAATATCAGCTATTAGTTCGCCAATATAAAACTGTAAGGCTTCCGGATGGCGGGGTAGCTGCATGTAAAGATAAGGGACATCCATTTATAAAGCCGCGAAAAGATACAGCAGAAAATAATAGATGCCCATGTGTTGGTTTTGTTGATAGAGGCTTTCAATATGTTCTATTACCTCCTGCGGGTCCATATCAGCTTCTACAATGGTATCCAGCATGGAGGTATACGCCCCGGACATTAGATTGAGCTTATTCTTAACAATCCGATTTTCAGAGGTCAGCACTCCTTCTTTCATCAATATGGCTTTGTCGTACTCTGCGTCTTGATCGATGGTTTGTCCAACAAGTCGAGCATTTGGAAGTTCATCTTCGTACTCCTTTCCATAAAATTATGGTTGCTTGGTATATTGTTCCACTTCTTCTTTTGTCGTGGTTTATCGTCCCTCGCGGGGACGGATAACAAAAAGGGTAACATTTTCGTTGGCTCCGTACATTTGGTAGAATAACTCCTCTTGTCACTCAGTTGCCCTTAGAATGCAGAAATCCCGAAAAACCTGATAAAATCAAGCCTTTCGGGACTGCTTGGCGGAGGGCAAGAGATTCGAACTCTCGGTACCCTTTGAGGGGCACACGCGATTTCCAGTCGCGCTCCTTCAGCCATCTCGGACAACCCTCCGTTTGCTGTGCAGCAGCCATGAAGCGCTCGCTCAAAGATTTCGGAAAAGCCATTGAGCATAGCGATAGTAACACGCGCTTTTTTGCTTGTCAATGAATCAAATCGTTCAACGACACCTCAACAAGCAAGCGTGACTCTTACTTCCGCAAAGCTATGATTATATCTGCAATGAACCTCAACGACACCTCAACGACATTTCGTGTGATCCCAGGCGGCGGGGGCGCATCATCAGAGCAGGCGCCGGATCAGCTTCCTCTTCTTTTCTGTAAAGGGGTGGTAACGAAGCCAGATATCGAAGTACCACGATTTCCGGAGAACTGTCTTGAAATGGCTGAACGTCCTGAAGCTGTCCTTCCCGTGGTAGCCGCCCATGCCGCTGTTCCCGACGCCGCCGAACGGCGCATACGGCGACACGATATGCAGGAGACAGTCGTTGACGCACCCGCCTCCGAAGGCGACCTCGTCGATGACGCGCCGCGCGCGCTCTTTGTTCTTTGTGAAAAAATAGAGGGCGAGGGGTTTGGGAGCTGCCTTGATTTCCCGGATGACCGCTTCCAGATCGTCGTAGACGAGAACGGGAAGAATCGGCCCGAACAGCTCCTCCCCGAGCACGGGCGCGTCTCTGTCGGGGTTCAGAACGACCGTGGGCTCAATCTGGAGCCGCTCCTCGTCGCCGCAGCCCCCCGCGACAACCGGCTGCCCCTCCAAAAGACGCATGAGCCGGTCGTAATGCTTGCGGTTGACGATGCGCGGGAAGTCGCGCTGATAATGTTCATCCGAAGAGAACGTCTCTTTAAACTCCTTCACAAGCGCGGCGACAAACGCGTCCGCGACAGACCGGTGGACAAAGACGTGATTCGGAGCGATGCACGTCTGGCCGGCGTTGATCAGCTTCCCGAAAGTCAGCCGTTTCGCCGTCTTCGCGATATCGGCGCTCTCATCGACGATGACGGGCGATCGGCCGCCGAGCTCAAGCGTGACGGGCGTGAGGTGCTTCGCGGCTTTCTCCATCACCAGCCTGCCGACGACAGGATTGCCGGTAAAAAAAGTGTAATCGAACGGCAGATCGAGAAGCGCCTGATTCTCCGCGCGGCCGCCTTCAATCGTAAAGGCCGCGCCCTCGGGCACGCTCTCCCGGATAATCGCCGCCATGACGGACGATGTGCGGGGGCTGTACGCGGATGGTTTCACAAGGCAGACATTGCCGGCCGCGAGCGCTCCCGCCAGCGGGCTGAGCGTCAGCAGGACGGGGTAATTCCACGGTGACATGATCAGGCAGACGCCGTACGGTTCGGGATGAATGCGGACGAGCGACGGCAGCTGCCCCATGGACGCGGGCACCCGCTTTGGCCGCATCCATCTCTTCAAATGCTTCAGAAGGTATCTGATCTCGGCGTGCACGAGACTCACTTCGGTCAGATACGCTTCGTACTCACTCTTGTTGAGGTCCTCCTTCAGCGCCTGGTAAAGCTCCGTTTCGTGGCGCCGGAGACTCTCACCGAGAGCGGCGAGACAAGACCGTCGGTAAGCGTATGAGCGCGTCCTGTTCGTCTCAAAAAATGCTTTCGCCTGTTCGTAGATACCGGAAATTTCTTCGTGATTCATATCGCCATGACTCCTCTCGCTAAAAAACGCGCGTGCGGTCGCTTCCCCAGAATTAAACAACTGAAATGGTTTCGATTTAAATAGTAACACACCTCGGCTCCTGTTCTGTTGTTCCCACACTGCAAGTTTAGAAAAAAGCGTGAACACGCAAAAAACGAAAAATATTTGCCCGCGCCTTCTGTTACGCTCTATCGCGATGAAAACAGATGTATCCGTGTTCCACGGTTGTCGCAGACGTCTCTCAATACAGAATGACGCCGGTTGTTATACACTGTTATCATGTAAGCGTTTTCTCGGAAGCGCTTCATAAATAGCTGTTCCGCTCTGAAAAATCCTTTAAGGTGCACCGGAACGCGAAAGGTCGTATACACGGTTTCTTTGACAGCAACGCGATACAAAGAGAGGAGAACAACGATGAATCCGATAAAAAAAGCATGGTACAGAACATTTCAGTGTGTCTTCAGCGCGGCGCAGACCGCCATTCCGCAGAGGAGTCCCGCGCTCCTACGGGGAGCGGGTGCGGTGAAAGAGCTGCCCGCTTTCATTCTGTCCAAAGGAATCCACAAGGTCCTTCTGGTCACGGGGAAGACGACACCGAAGCTGGGGTTGACGGATTCGCTCTTTGAAGCGGCGAAGCGCGACGGACTGGCTGTTGTTCCCTTTCACGGCGCGGTCGTCGATCCGCCGTTTGACTGTATCGAAGAAGCCGTCCGCGCCTATACGGACAACCATTGCGAAGGAATCATCGCGTTCGGCGGCGGATCGGCCATGGACGCCGCGAAAGCGGCGGCGGCCCGTATCGCGCGCCCGCATAAGACACTCGGGCAGCTCGGCGGAACACTGAAAGTGCGAAAGCGCATCCCGCCTTTCTTTGCCGTCCCGACGACAGCGGGCACCGGTTCCGAGGCGACGGTCGCCGCCGTCGTCAAAGACCCAGTAACGCACCGGAAATTCGCGATACAGGATCCCTCGCTGCTCCCGAAGTACGCGGTGCTCGATCCGGAACTGACAGTCGCGCTGCCTCCGTCGACAACCGCGGCGACGGGGATGGACGCGCTGACGCATGCCGTCGAAGCGTACACGAATCTCTTCGCGCCCCGTTACACGCGGCAGCTCGCGGAAGAAGCGGTCGCCCTGATCTTCCGCTATTTGAAAAGAGCCTACGCGGACGGAAAAGACCTTGAAGCGCGCGAGCAGATGCTGTACGCGTCCTTCCTCGCCGGAAGGGCTTTCAGTCGCGCCTGCGTCGGCAACGTTCACGCCATCGCGCATACGGTGGGCGGTCTCTACGGCACGCCGCACGGACTCGCAAACGCGGTCATCCTGCCTTTTGTTCTGGAAGCCTACGGCTCGCGCGTCAAGGCGAAGCTCGCCCGACTCGCCGATCTTGCCGGCGTCGACGGATCCGGCTGCGACGAAAAGGCCCGCCGCTTCATCGAAAAAATCCGCTCGCTCAATCAAGAGATGGGCATCGAAGGGCCGTTTGACTTTATCCGCGACGAGGATATCCCGCAGATGATCCGCTGGGCCATGAAAGAAGCGAACCCCCTCTACCCCGTCCCCGTCATTTTCGACGAACCGCTCATGCGGCAGGTCATTGAACGCGTCCGCACGGCGGGAAACTCCCTGTAAACATTACCGGAGATTGACTTTCGCGAGCTGTCTTTTCGTGAAGAAGTAACTGAACACGATGAAAGCGAGACCAATGACAATCGAGCCGAGACCGAAGTCCACGTATCCGCCCCCGAGTGTCATCAGTTCATCAAACGTCATCTGCTGATTTTTAAATCCCATCTCCAGCAGCTGACGCAGCGCGAACCCGACGACGATTTTCAGACGGATGCCGTCGCCCGCGACGGCGATCCGCAGACTGAGCGGAATCAGAAGGAAGCTTACCACGCCCGCCACCTGGTTGATGAGAGTGACCAGGAGATAAACGATGAACGGGCCGCCCATACCCATCCGGGAAAAAAGGCGTCCCATGCCGGCCGTAATGCACAAGCTGTATAGCGCGAAGGTGCTGAGGAAGATCACGAGCCACACTCCCAGCAGGAACAGCGCCGCGGCAAAGGAACTTATATTCAGATACGCGAGAATTGATTCAACCCCTCTGAAGAAGACAAGAATCTTCCCGAACACGTCGCCTCTCGCAATCCCTTTCGTCATCATCAGGACGGCGACGCCGGCGAGCGCCATCAGTGTCGCGGCTGCGTACATGATGGAGCCGCTGATCAGTTTCCCATGATAACGCTGAGAAGCCGTGACCGGCAGCGTATGCGTCAGATACCCCTGATGCGAGTAGAGGTGCCGGTAATAGCGGACGATCCCCAGGACGAGAACCGCCGGAATCAAAAGCGCCGTCCCGATCAACGCGAGCACATAGGCAACCACACCGACCACCGGCAGATTAAACCCTCTAAGCAAAAGAGCGCTCAACAGCAGCAGACCGTAGATCGGCGCAATCCACTGGAGCTGCCTGGCAAAGGCGCGCATATCGAGCGCGATCAGTTTACGAAGCATGTACGCCTCCTTTCGCGGGCGCGTAGAGCCGCCGGAAGTATTCGTCCACGCTTCTGCCCTCTTCCGCCCTCAGGTCTTCGACATAGCGATCCAGACGGACATATCCATCATCCAGAAAAACCACGCGGTCAAACAGCATCTCCACATCGCTGATCAGATGTGTGCTCAGCAGGAGCGAACTGCCCGGGTTGTAATTCTGCAAAATCCCATCGAGAATGGACTGCCGGGCGGCAGGGTCGATGCCGCTCATCGGTTCGTCGAGGATATACAGCGGCACATGCCGGCTCATCACAAGCGCGAGGTGCGCTTTCTCCTGCATCCCTTTGGACATCGTCTTGAGCGGCTGACGGCTGTCCAGCTGGAATTCCCCGAGCATCCGTTCCGCTTTGGCCCGATCGAAATCGGCATAAAAATCTCCGAAGATCCGAAACGCCTCCTCCATCGCCATCCACTCCCCGAGATAGGTATTCTCCGGGAGATAGGAAATCAGATGATGCGCTTCCCGCGGCACCCGTCCCTGAATCAGGACAGAACCGCTGTCCGGCTGCAGCAGCCCCATGACGAGCTTGATCAGCGTTGTCTTGCCGCAGCCGTTCGGCCCCAAAAGGCCGACGATCTCCCCCTCCTTCAGCGCAAAACTGATATTCTCCACACCGCGTCTGGGACCGTAACGGCGCGTCAGTTCCTGTATTTCCAGTAATTTACTCATCGATCCACCCTTTCCGAATCATGTCAATCGTCTCATCACAGCTCATCCCGAGGGCTTTCTGCCGCCCGATAAATTCCCGGATCGCTTCCTTCGATTGTTCCGCGCGGAGCGCACGGATCATCTCGTCGGACGCGACGACAAAGCGGCCGGATGTGCGTTCGCTCCGCGTCAGCTCAAGACGGTCCATCTCGGCGAACGCCCGCTGAACCGTATTGGGGTTAACACCGTAAATCATCGCAACTTCCCGAACCGCAGGCATCTGATCGCCCCGCGCGCGCTCCCCCCGCAGGATCTGCCCTATGAAGATTTCCATGATCTGCAGATAAATCGGCACATCATATGAAAAAGCATGATTCACAGAAGACTCCTTGTTCATGTATGATTGTACTAATACTTTAATACAATCATACAGAATAGTCAATACACTTTTCCTTAAAAAATGAAAGTTAATCCGCTTTTCCATCGGAAAGACCGCCCGCAATAAAGGAAGAAAAAGCGATTCATACTGCCACGAACGCCGCAGCCAAAGCGGGGGGCAAAAAGTAACGAGACACCTGCTGGTCTTTCCTCTCTTCTGAAGCCAGGCGTCCAGCAATGGCCAGAATTTGCACTTTTGCAGAAATTGAGACGATTATTTCCTGAAAAAGCAACAGACCCGAGGCACCACTCTCGGGTCTGTCAATCAATTGGAGGAGAAAAGTATGAAAATCAGGTTATCAACCTTTCTGACAACATCTGTATCTTAATCGATACAGATGTCGAACCTGATAATCATTTGTGAATAAACAAAGAACAATTGAAAAAAGAACGCCCCTCGCGCGGACGAAAGGGGCTTTTGCAATCATATTGTCATATTCTTCTATTTTAATTTCGTAATAGCTGTTGTCAGGAGCGCTGCCTCGTCGGCGGGCTGCTTAATCAGATATCCGCCATCCGGGGTGGCAATTCTGAGCGTGACAGGCTTTCTTGTCTTCGCGAATGTCATATCCTCTATTCCCAGCGCTTTCGCGCGGACATCGCAGTATTTATGGAACAACCCGACACTCTCTTCCAGGGTCAGATCTTTGCTGAGCACAACAGAAGCACTCGTACTTCCCATATTCTGAATGACAAGATCGTTCTCCTTGTTGATCTCCACGGGCAGCTCCGCCGCGAAAAGATCCGCGATCTCCTTTTGCTGCTTCCCGCGCTTGTTGATGGTCGGGAAAGCGATCGCCGCGAAAATACCGATAAGAGCGGCCGTGATGCCGATCATGAGGAAAATTGTCTTGACCGGAATCTTGAGGGACGGCACTTTCTTCTCAGGGAGGACATACTCATCAGCCACTTCCTTCTTCGCGCCGGATTTCTTCTCGAAGACAGGCATGGGCCCGTGCTGCATTTGAACCGGCGTCAGAGAAGGCCCCTCATACTTCGGTTGAGGTTCATTCGGGAATGTGAATTCTTCCGGATTGGTTGACGCCCGGAAAGCATCTTCGTTCTTGAACACGCAGTCACAGAAAAAGCAGTGCCCCTCCGGCATATTCGGATCCAGAAAAAGAATTGACCCGCAGTTGACACAGCGTCCTTCTTGTAATGCCATTGTTAAATCTCCACTCTTTATCATTCATGCCGGACTTCCAGTCATCAAGCTGACCCGGATCTGGCAAAAGCCCGGCTGTCTTTACCATCAGCCATGCGGATTGTTTCCGGCCGCCCGGCTCCATCCGACAGAGTTACATCAGCATCTTACCACAGAGAAGGAGATGAAACACAAATAAATATTACATGCCGCCACATTTCCGACCATGAACTGTGGCCGGACGGTACCGTCCATAGCAACGGGCGCTCCCCGGATCACCGCTGTATGGACACCTTACATAGTGCGTCATCATTCGGGGGGAAGTAAACAAACGGCAGCCGCAGGCGTGGTAAGATTAGGGGCAGGTAACGATGCGCCGCAAAAACCGGGAGAAGTGCGTAACATGTCACAGGACGAACAGCTGTTTTTTATGAACGAAGCGCTCAAGCTCGCTGAAAAGGCGGCGGAACTGGGAGAAGCGCCGGCAGGAGCCGTCATCGTCTATAACGGTGAGATCATCGCACGCGGGTACAACACGCGCGAGAAAGATCAGGTCGCGACAGGACACGCGGAAATCATGGCTATCCGTGAAGCGTCAAAGGTACTCGGTTCATGGAGGCTCATCGACTGCGATCTCTATGTCACACTGGAACCATGTCTGATGTGTGCCGGCGCGATCATTCAAGCCCGCCTGAAGCGCGTTTTTTTCGGCGCGTTTGACCCTAAATCGGGCATGGCGGGATCTGTCGCGAATGTATTTCTGCTCCCCGCGAACCACCACGTAGAAGTGACGGGGGGCATTCTGGAGGAGCCCTGCGGCGATATCCTCCGCTCTTTCTTCAGCGAGAGACGAAAAAAGACCACGCCTGAATAAAACATCCGGATTCATAGTCTATTCAAATGGATATGATACAATCATTATCGTTTGCAGGTCACCACACCTGGAAGAGGCATTCACTTGTTTCCGGACCACCTGTTCGAAAAAGTGAATGGCTGCTTCGAAAAACAAGTTGAGACAATGAGGCAGTAAATCAACTGATGTGCAAGTGGAATAAAAAACCGACTGAAATACAAAAAAGAGGGTGGCAGGGTCATCTTCTTTTCCTTATTGGCATGATGCTGAGCCGGATGCTCCTGCGCCTTCGCTACATCGGTCAATCCAACATCCCCACGGGAGAGAAGCCCTATCTGGTAGTCGCTAACCACCAGACAATGTTTGACGGCCTTTGGATTATGGGAGGTATCCCCCAAACACAGCTCAAACGTTTCTCCTGCCTCGCGGGATCTGATCTTGAGAAGAATTTCGGACTCACCGGGCGCGTCATGTTCCGCGTCGGGAAAGCCATCCCGATCGATCGCGAAGGGAACCCGATCCGCGGCCTGATACTCGCGCGCCGCGCACTTCAAAAAGGCAGCATCGTCATGATCCATCCGGAGGGAACGAGAACGTATGACGGGAAAATCGGTGAAATAAAGAACGGCGCGGCTTATCTCGCAAAAAAAACAGGTGTCCCCGTTATTCCTGTCTATATCGACGGCGGTTATGAGGCCTTCTCGCGCTATATGCCCGTTCCGCGCCCGATCGACTGGAAACATCTGCGCCGGAAAAAACTCACCGTCGAGTACGGCCTTCCCATTTATCCATCTGACTATGATTCCGTCGATACCGTCATGGAAGCCATCAGCCGGGTTCTCTTAGAAAAAGAAGAAGAAGCCTTTAAAAATAAAGCGAACGCTTGCGAAAATCCGCGCCGGCCCTAAATCATCCGAACGACCGACCGTCAAAAACCCGCCGCTATAACTGAATCCACGGTTTCAGGGGACCGACTTCGTTCCTTCTGATTTTCCCCGCGAGCACAACACCCTCGCTCTCATACCTCTCCTCCTGAACGATGCCAAACGCGCGCGCGTGGGCGACCAGCCCGGCTTCTCTGTAAGGAATGATCGCGCGATACCAGACGAATGTGCTCTCGACAAAACGCGCGAGCCCTGATAATAGTCGGTCAAGGCCTTCGCCTGTCCGGGCTGAAAGCGGAAAAATCTGGTCAGATTTATCATTACGCAATGTCATCATTACGTCGTGATAAGCACTCGGCCGCACGTTGTCCATTTTATTGAGAACGTAAAATACAGGCAGCGAACCGGCACCCAGTTCGTTGAGCTGCCGGTGGACCACATCGATGTGAGCGGCCGCATCCGGGTCCGACATATCCGCGACGAGAAGAATGACGTCCGCTGAGGACGCCTCTTCAAAGGTCGCCCGGAACGCCTGCGAGAGAAACTGGGGAAGATCGCGGATAAAGCCCACGGTATCAATGAGAATGAGGGACACGCCCTCACTGATCTCGAGCCGCCGCGCCGTCGGGTCGAGCGTCATGAACAGCTGATCACCGGTATCGAGTGTTTCACCGCAAAGCTTATTTAACAACGTCGACTTGCCGGCATTCGTATAGCCCACAATTGCGGCCGTCACCATATGCCGGCGGTCGCGGAGAGCCCGCGATCGTTCGCGGCGGTTTTCCACACGCTTCAGTTCATTTCGGAGAACGCGCATCCTCTTGCGGATCACGCGCCGGTCTTGTTCCAGCATGGTCTCACCGGGGCCGCGTGTTCCGATGCCGCCGCCGAGCCTGGACAGCGCGGCGCCCTGCCCGGACAACTGCGTCAACCGATAACGCCAGTGGGCGAGTTCAACCTGGATTTTCCCCTCATCTGTTCTGGCCCGGTCGGCAAAAATAGAGAGAATCACGGATACGCGGTCGCATATTTTCAGCGTTGTTTCCTTCGAGATACCTCTGGTCTGAGCGGGCGACAGTTCTCCGTCGAACAGGAGATAGTCCGCCTCGATATCCTCCGCGCGCTGAGCAATTTCTCTCAATTTGCCTGACCCGACAAATGTGCGCTGATCGATCTTATCCATTTTCTGAATGATGCGGTCGGCGACGACAAAACCGTTCGTCTTTGCGAGATCGGCGAGCTCGTCGAGCGATCTCTCAACGCGGTCCCGATCAGATACCTGCAGATCGACAGCCACGAGAACAGCGCGGCCGGGTTCCCGCGCTGTCTTCTCTTCATCTTCTATTTCTGCGTGTCGGATCGCTCTTCCCATTTATCGTAATATCCAGTCTGAAACCGTTCTCTTTGTATACGGAATCTCTGTCCATTTTTGGCCGGGACAAAATTCCATCACATATCATATGTTAGAATATGGGAATCAGCTATAGCACGTCATTCCCTGTTTGTTTTCGGTAGTTGCGTATGGCCATAAATCGTTTCTTGAAAAACGTTCCTTATCCTGACCGGCAGTCTTGTCTCTATTTCAGAGTACAGGGATCTTTCGCGAGCACCTCGTTTCCGAGTACCCCGGACACCTCTATGCATCGCAGCGAAACAGCGGCATGGGTCGGCTATCTCGTAAAACTTGAGCGGCAGCGCCGATCTATCACGCAATCCAGCCTCGCCTCCGCGCTTGGTTTCGGGATGAGCTATGTTTCTACGATTGAGGCGGGAAACGCCTACGCGAATATTGAGAGGACGATCGCCATCGTGGAACACCTCGGGATCGATCCGAGCCTGTGTCTTGCCGCCGTCGAAGCCCAATCGCTTATTCATCACTTTCTTCTGAGGAAAGATCAAAAGGAAAGAAAACAGCACGGAGCGCCTGGTCCTCAATGGAATCCACCAGGGCTTTTATATCACGGATTCGTCGCGGATAAAGCGAACGGCATGCCAGATCAATCGCGCACATCATGGCCTTCCTCTCCGGAAATTCCTCCAGCCGAATGAGCAGAGGGATCATCCCGCTGTACACGTCATGAAGAATCTTGTCTTCCTTTTCTTCCGGCTTCATCCGCAGAAGCCCAAAAAGCTTCTTCCCGAAACCGTCATCGTCACGGCAGATGGTCAGATAGGCTGTCGCTGAATCGACGATCTGCTCTTCGATTAAGCGATCCGCGTCCGCTCCCGCGTCTTGGCGTATCTCCTGCAATTCACGTTGGTTAAAGAAGTGTTTTATTTCCTTTAATGCCCGTTTCATCTCCCCTTTTCTCTTGCTCCCGGACGCGTAGACGTGGCAGAAGAGCCAAGGCTGAAGGAACCGATCTCCCCTGCCTCTCCGGCCTTCGAGCGGGAAATAGCGGAAGTTTTCTATTCTTTCACGTATTTCGTCAAGTTGAGAATCTGTCATTCGATTATCCTCTATTCGGCCTCCCTTAAAGGGAGTATTGCTGCCAGTATAACACGGGCGTTTTCTACGATTCCCCCCCTGACAGGGTCAAAGGTTCTTCGACGGTATCCGGATTCACTTCCCCGGGAAACGCGCTGTTCGCCGCTGTTTCACCGCGCATCGGCAAAGCGTGCCCCTCTGCGGTCTCTTCTGTCGATTCTTCTGACGGAGCATCCTGTTTAGGGAGCAAACCCTCCTTCATTTTCAGATAGATAAGATAGCCGAGAAGAGAGGCGAACCAGGAGACAGGGTACGCGAGGAGAATGACATCGAAGCTGTTCCAGACAGGAAGCACGATATAGATCCAGGCGAGACGGACACCCGCCATACAGATGAGACTGATGACCATGGGAAAGACGGAATGTCCGATCCCGCGGAGTACGCCGCCCATGATCTCACCGAGCGCGAACAGCCAGTAGAAAGACAGAATGACTAATATCGCCCGTGTTGTATAGTAAACAACCTCGGGATCCGCGTTAAACAGTAAAGCAATCGGCATTCTGAACAGGAGAAGAATCGCGGATACAGCCGCGACAACGAAAAAGGTCAGGACTAAACTCTGCCGAAGTCCTTTACGCACGCGGTCGTACCGGCCGGCTCCCATATTGACACCGGTAAAGGTCATGGCAGCGAGCGTCAGCCCTGTGATCAGCACAAACACGATGCCGTCACTGCGCGAGGCGGCGGAGATGCCGGCGACCGCGTGCTTCCCGAACTTATTGATGACGGACTGCAGAAAAACATTCGACAGCGCGACAATCGCCGCCTGAAGTCCGGCGGGTACCCCCACTTTGAGTGCCCGTCTGAGCACGTCCCAGTGGAAAGCGATGTCGAGGAGAAACAGCCGGAACGGCGTGAGGCTCCGCACAAGACTGATGGTCACAAACAGCGCGACAACTGTTTGAGCGATAACATATGACCACCCGGCTCCTTTGACGCCCCACCTGAAGACACCGACAAATAAGAAATCGAGCGCGATATTGAGAACAACTCCGATCGAGAGATAGATGAACGGGTGGCGCGTGTCGCCGACGCCGCGCAGAATCCCCGCCCCCATGTTGTACACCATGACAGCGAGACCTGAAATGAAATAAATACGCAGGTACTCAGCCGCGTGAGGAAGAATATCGGCAGGAGTCCCCATCTTCACCAGAAGCAAGGGCGCGCAGAATACACCCGCCAGGCTGATCAGAACGCCGGTCAGAAGCGCTAGCGCGTACCCGGTATGAACCGTCTTGTACAGCCCGTCGTAATCCTGTGCGCCGTTGACCTGCGCGGTGACAACCGAACAGCCGGTCCCAAGCCCGAGAGAGAAACCGATCATCATATTGATGATGGAAGCGGTCGCCCCGATGCCCGCCATCGCGTCGATACCGCTGTAATTGCCGACGATCATCAGATCGGCAACCGCATAGAAATGCTGCATCAGATTCGTGATAAGCAGCGGCAGCGCAAAGGCGAAAACCTGTTTCCAGATGGAACCTTCAGTCAGATTGATGTTTCGAATTCTCATTTGCGGCGATCAGCCCAGTCTCTCCTTGAAGTCATGATAGTCAAAGCGTTTGAGAGTCACAACATTATCCTTCTTGTCTTTCAGGACAATAGAAGGCAGCGGGACACCGTTGAAGGTATTGTTTTTCACCATCGTATAGATGGCCATATCGGTAAAAACGATGCGGTCGCCCGGCAGCGGCGGAACCGAGAATGAATAGGTGCCGATGATATCCCCCGCGAGACACGTCGGCCCGGCCAGCTGAATGCTATAAGGGTGTACGCCGGCTTCGGCGCTTTCGTACCAGACAGACGCGCCTCCGGAGCGCTCTGGCGACGGGACGATATAACATTTCGGCGTATAAGGCATTTCCAGCACATCAGGCATATGGCACGCGGCCGAGGTATCCATCACCGCGATCGTGTAATCTCTCGCTTTTAACAGATCCAGGACAGAGGATACCAGCCATCCCGCGTTGAGGGCAACAGCTTCGCCGGGTTCCAGATACACAACGGCGCCGGACTCATCCGCCACCCGGCGCAGCAGTTTCACAAGCAGGGAGCGGTCATAGCCCTCTTTCGTGATATGATGCCCTCCCCCGCAGTTGATCCACGCGAGCCCCTCCGGCCACGGACCGAACGAACGGCGGATGGCATCGAGAGTACGGGCGAGCACATCCGCGCCCTGTTCGCACAGAGAGTGGAAGTGAATGCCGTGCATTCCGTCGAATCTTCCGGCTTTATATCCTTGAATAAAGTCCTCCGCGGATACGCCGAGCCGCGAATTCACGCCGGCGGGATCGTACATTTCCACGTCGATTTCCGAATACCCGGGGTTGATGCGAAGCCCGCAGGAGACCTGGCGTTCGCCCGACAAATTGTGCTCCAGCACTTTCTCGCGGCAACGCTCCCACTGCTCAAAGGAATTAAACACGATCACATCCACCAAGCCCAGATACGCGTCAAAGTCGTCCGCGCTGAAAGCGGGCGAATAGACATGCACCTCGCAATCGTCCCCCATCTCTTCCCTTGCAAGCCGCGCTTCGTACAGCCCGGAACTCGCCGCTCCGTCCAAATAAGACGCCAGCATCTCATAGAGCGGGTAACAGGAGAAAGCTTTCTGCGCGAGCAGAATCCTGCATCCCGACTCCTGCTTTACCTGCCGCAGAATACGGGCGTTCTCCCGAATTGATTTCTCGTCAATTAAATAATAGGGCGTGGGAATCCCCCATGCCGGCAGTTCACAGGATCTCAGCCTGTAGCGTTTTTCAGGCTCCATCGGACGGACCGTAACGTTGGTATCGCCCGCCGCCTGCACTGGTTCCTTATCTTTTCTGATCATGGCGCTTCTTTCAGATGGGCTGTTTCTTTATGGGACGAGGACGGGCTGTTCGTCGACAACCCAGGGCAGACCGAAGCGGTTCAAATCCTCCATGAACGGATCGGGATCCAGCTGTTCGACATTCCAGACCCCCGGTTTTTTCCAGCAGCCGCGGAGCACAAGCGAGGCGCCGATCATCGCCGGGATGCCCGTCGTGTAGGAGACCGCCTGAGAACCGACTTCCGCGTAGGCTTCCTGGTGATCCGCGACATTGTAGACGCGCCAGGTTTTATCCCGGCCGTCTTTTTTCCCGATGAAGATGCAGCCGATATTCGTCTTGCCGACAGTCCGCGGGCCGAGGGAGGCAGGATCCGGGAGGACAGCCTTTAAGAACTGGAGCGGAACAATTTCACGCCCTTCAAACAGAATAGGCTCGATCGAAGTCATGCCGACATTTTGCAGACAGCGCAGATGGGAGAGGTAGCTCTCGCCAAAAGTCATGAAAAAGCGGATGCGCCGCACACCCGGGATATGTTTCGCGAGAGACTCGAGCTCTTCGTGGTAGAGAAGGTACATATCCCGCTCCCCGACCCCTTCAAAAGAATAACGGCGTTTGATTTCCATCGGCGCGGTCTCAACGAAACGACCGTTTTCAAAGTAGCGGCCATTCGCCGAGACTTCACGGATATTAATCTCGGGGTTGAAATTCGTGGCGAACGGATACCCGTGGTCGCCGCCGTTGCAGTCCAGAATGTCGATCTCATCGATCGCGTCGAATTCATGCTTCAGCGCGTAAGCTGAGAATACGCCCGTGACTCCCGGGTCAAAACCTGATCCGAGAATCGCTGTCAACCCTCTTCGGCGAAAGCGGTCCTGGTAGGCCCACTGCCACTTGTATTCAAATTTCGCGGTATCTTTCGGCTCGTAGTTTGCCGTGTCGAGGTAATCGACACCTGTTTCGAAACAAGCGTCCATGATGGTCAGATCCTGGTAAGGAAGGGCCAGATTCATCACGATGTCAGGCTTTTCAGCCCTGATCAGAGCGGTAAGCGCCGCCACATTGTCGGCGTCGACCTCTGCGGTTGTTATCTTCACACCGCGGCCGTCGAGTTTCTTTTTTAATTCTTCACAGCGGGAAAGTGTACGACTCGCGATACATAGCTCACCGAAAACCTCGCTGTTCTCAACACATTTGTGAGCGGCGACCTGAGCGACGCCTCCCGCACCGATTATCATTGCCTTTGCCATCGGAAATCTTCTCCTTCCAAAGTAAGAATCAATTGTTACTGCATCTCAACGAAAAGCCATATCATACCACAGTCACGCAATCATCAACAGCCACTCGCGCAGAAGCTTGCAGGCAACCGCCGTGGAGGCGCCTGATAAATCACACGGAGGTGACAATTCCATCATATCAGTCGCGACAACAGAGAGCTTCCCAAGAGCCGCCAGCGATTGCCGAAGAGCAGTGAAAGAAACCCCCTCGGGTTCAGGAGTCCCGGTCCCGGGGCAGACGGATGGATCGAGGACATCGAGGTCGATGGTCACATACACGGGCGCTTTCCCGATCGCGTCGGCAGACGAGGAGACGTTTTCGAGCGTGAAGGGATTAAAGTCCAGGTACTCCCGCGCGAACGCAAATTCTTCGCGAAGACCGGACCGCACACCGAACGAATGGACGCGGCCGTCCCCGGTGCATTCGACCGCCCGACGGATGACAGAAGCGTGCGACAGCGGATCTCCCAGATAATCCCCCCGGAGATCCGTGTGGGCGTCCAGGTGGATCACATGGAGGTCGGGATATCTCGCGGCCGCCGCCCGGATACCCGCGATTGTCATGGAGTGATCGCCTCCGATCATCACGGGGATTTTCTCCGCTTTAAAAAGGGCTTCGAATGTCCGCTCCACACAGCGGAGAGCCGCCGCGGAAGCGCCCGGGGGCAATTCCAGATCGCCGATGTCCGCGACGCCGATCTCTTCCAGATCGCGGTCCAGAAGAGGGCTGTAGGATTCAAGCCCCCATGACTCTTTTCTCATAGCGGAAGGGGCGAAACGGGCGCCGGGGCGGAAAGAAGTCTGTCCGTCAAACGGCGCGCCGAAAATCACAAACCGGCTGTCCTCGAACGGCGTGTCACATCCGCAGAAGGTGGTGCCTTCAAACACAACATCGACAGGCCATTCATGCATCGTCTTCACCGTACCTTTCGATCTCACTGAAGTCGATCTCGTCCATGTCATGGGCCTGTGCGCCAGCAAGCTGATCGTCCGGCGGCCATATCCCGCCTTCGACCACCCGTTTGTACACACGGTCCAGCAGCACACCTTCGTGGAGAAGCCGCAGCACATAGGTGGGCAGCGCAAAAGCCCCGCGGTGAAGGCTGGTGTTGTAATAATTCGTCCTGATCCCGCGTGCAAGCCAGCGTTCGGGATTGAAATCATTCAGCGGGTGATAGCTGTCCGACATAAACCCAAACAGCCAGTGGCCGGCGGGATAAACGGGGATATGCGCCTGGTAAACCATGACATGGCGGAAGATCTGCGATGTCTTTTTGAAGGTTGCCGCCGCCTCAGTTGATTCGTTGTGAAAGAAAGGCCCTTCATGCTGGTTGACGAGAATGCCCCCATCCCGCAGCGCGTGGCTGCAATTGCCGTAAAATTCCTTTGTAAACAGACTCTCACCGGGGCCGAACGGATCTGTGGAATCGACGATAATAACATCGAACATATCGCGGCAGCGGCGCACATAGCGCAGACCATCCTCAAAGAGGAGTGTCACGCGCGGATCATCGAAAGAAGCGGCCACAGTAGGCAGGTATTTCTTCGAGACCTCCACCGCCAGACGATCAATCTCCACCATGACGATCTCTTCCAGATCGTCATAACGGCATAGCTCGCGGAGCGCTCCCCCGTCGCCCCCGCCGATGATGAGCGCCCTCCTGGCATGGGGATGGACAGCCATCGGGACATGCACAATCATTTCGTGGTAGATAAACTCGTCTTTCTCCGACATCATAATGACATTGTCCATGACAAGCATCCGCCCGAACTCATAGGTATCAAACACCTGAATGTGCTGATAATCCGAATATTGAGAGAAGAGCTGTTTTCTCACGCGGATACTGATTTTTATATCGGGTGAATGATATTCGCTGAACCATAGTTCCATAGAGTTCTCCCTCCTGCGCCGCTTTTGCCAATCATAGTCCGGCAGTCAAGATTCGTTCGTCACATAGAGTTTCTCGACCGCTTCATCCTCTGTTCCCGTCATTTTACTCCCCTTCTCTCTGGCGAAACGGATGTAAGACAACACCTCGGGTGTAACCCGCTCGCCCGGCGCGAGAATAGGAATCCCCGGCGGGTAACACATGACCGATTCCGAGGCAATGCGGCCTTCACACGCGTCGAGCGGGAGCTGTTCAGAGGACGCGTAGAAAGCAGCCGCCGGCGTCATGACCACAACCGGGGGGATATACTCGTTGACCAGATGCTTCGCCGGTTCTCCGCCGTATCGAAAGCGGATATCAGAGAGCGCCGCGATTAAGCGCTCAATCGCGACAGGGCGGTCCCCCACAGAAAGAATCGCGAGGCAGTTGAGCATATCGCCGAACTCAATCTGGATGTCGTATTCGTCGCGCAGAATGTCATACACTTCAACACCCGACAAGCCCATCCTGATCGTGTGGACAGGGAGCTTGCAGGAGTCGAACGCAAAAAACGCGTCGCCGTCACAGCGCTCACTGCCGAAGGCGTCGTATCCGCCGATCTGGTTGATCTCGTTCCGCGCGTAATCGGCAAACTCAATCACGCGGCGGTAGATTGTGTCGCCCCGTATCGCGAGATTGCGCCGCGTGATATCGAGCGACGAGAGAAGCAGGTAGGAGGCGCTCGTCGTCTGCGTCAGATTGATTATCTGGTGAACATAACCGCGGTCCTCCCGCATGCTCGGCCCGAGCAGCAGGAGAGAACTCTGCGTCAGCGATCCCCCTGTTTTGTGGAGTGATACCGCGCTCATATCAGCGCCCGCTTCCATCGCGGAAACCGGGAGTTCCTTCTGAAAATACAGGTGGGTTCCGTGCGCCTCATCGACGAGCACGCGCATCCGCGCTTCATGCGCGATCCGGACGATCTCTTTCAAGTTGGGGCACACGCCGTAGTACGTCGGATTATTGACAAAAACGGCCTTCGCGTCTGGATGCTCGCGTATCGCCATTTCGACATCTTTGACCGACATGGCGAGCGGAATGCCCAGGTCTTTGTCCAGAGAAGGGTTGACATAGACGGGAACCGCGCGCGCCAGAATCAGTGCGTTGATGGAACTCCGGTGAACATTGCGGGGCATGATAATCTTTTCTCCGGGGGAACAGCAGGACAGAATCATCGCCTGCACGGCCGACGTCGTCCCGTTGACCATAAAGAAACAGCTGTCCGCGCCGAAGGCGTCAGCCGCCAGTTTTTCTGCCTCCAGGATCACTCCGGTGGGGTGGATCAGCGTGTCGAGCATTTTCATCGAATTGACATCGACAGACAGACACTGTTTCCCGAGGAAAGAAGCCAGCTCTTCGTTCCCCCGCCCCTGCTTATGGCCGGGGACGTCAAAAGATACCATCCGGCGGCTCCGGTAATCCAACAGCGCCTCAAGGATCGGCGCTTTCGTCTGATCAGGTGAAAATGGCTGCGCTCCGCTCTTATTCAAAGATATTTCTCCCGTTATAGATCTCAAGCATCTCTCTCTCCAGCGCCTGGAGGATCTCTTCCTGTTCACTCTCGCTGATGTCTTTGAGCTCGCGCCTGAAGATGTAGCGGTCGAGATCCACCTCGCGCAGGATCATCCGCGTATGATAGAGATTTGAGTGATAGACATTGACATCCATCGTATTGTAAGCATCGAGCGTCTCCCGGGCGATGTAATCCTGTATGGAGCGGACGGGATAGTCATTGAAGTGTTTCGTTCCCATCGTATCGCGTGTGAAACCGCGCACCCGGTAGTCAATCGTGATGATATCGGATTCAAAACTGCCAATCAGATAATCGAGCGCCATCAGCGGTGTAACGCGCCCGCAGGTCGAGACATCGATATCAACGCGGAACGTCGAGATCGAACGGCTCGGGTGGGACTCGGGAAAAGTGTGGACCGACACATGGCTCGTGTTCAGGTGCGCCTGAATAGCAGACGCCGGCGTTCCAAGCTGACCGCGGTTATTGGTCGGGTCAATCTCGTGTTCTTTGAGCGGGGCTTCCGCGATCAGGATGCTGACAGAAGCGCCCTGCGGGGTATAGTCCTGTTTGGACAGATTGAGAATATGCGCCCCGATGATATCGGTGAGATTCCGCAGAATACCTGTCAGCCGCTCCGAGCTGTACTGACCGTCGATATATTCAATGTACTCGCGCTTTTCTTCCTCAGTCCTCGCGTAGCAGACATCGTAAATATTAAAGCTCAGCGTCTTTGTCAGGTTGTTGAACCCGTAGAGTTGAAGATTATTATCCAAATCACTGCCTCCGAAAAAGACATGGCAAACGCCTGAACCCTATTCTACCACGCAGAGCGGCAGAACCTGCCGGACAGCAGCGAATTGATCCGGGAGATTATCCGTTAATTGATGCCAGAAACGCCTCCATCGCCCGGGTGATCGAGCGCTCCATTCTCTCATCGGTGCAGTCACCCTCCGGCGTGAATTTCTGATCGACAAGGTCAACCTGGACCTGCCTGCCGAACAGCTTCGCCCCGATTCCCGGCGAATTGAGTATCTGTGTGAGATGTATCTGCCCGCGCAGCGTTCCAAACCGGCCGGTGCTCCCCCCGAGGACAAACACAGGTTTATCCTTCAGAACCGGTTCTACCCGCGATGTCCAGTCCAGCAGATTTTTCAGAACACCGGGAATAGAGTGATTGTACTCCGGTGCAATCATGACGACACCGTCAGCTTCTTTGAACAAGCGCCGCATATCCTGAACTTCCGCCGGGGGATTTTCCTCTATGTCCTGGTTGAACATCGGCACCAGGACGAGCGGTAAATGCTTCAGATCTACACGCTCTCCGTAATGTTTATCGAACCAGCGGGCGATTCGCCTGTTGTTCGACTGCTCGCTGATACTTCCTGTTACGACTAAAATATTCATAAGATCCTTCTTCCTTTCGATTCCCGCTCCCGCGCTTCTTCTCAACGCCTTTTTGCAGGTTTATTATAGACAGGAAAGAGAAATACGATCGTGCCGCAGGCGCTATTCCTTGAGTTTATCGCCACTCTGTACTAAAATAACAAAGCACGTCCCAGTGGCCTAATGGATAAGGCAGTAGCCTCCGGAGCTGCGGATGCGGGTTCAATTCCTGCCTGGGACGCCATTTTCTGTCGTTCAGAGGAGCGGCGGGCGGCTCTCCGCCCGGGAAAGCTCCGCTCCCTTGTCAACGGACTGAAAATTCTTATTGAAACGGCCGCGCTGTGAAACAATCATCGCAATGGCGGCCGTTTTCTAATGGGACGATCCGGCGAGCCGGGAGTTCATCGAAAGATATGAACTCCCGTCGGGGAAGCGTCTTCTCACGAGATGAACAGCGTAAACCCGGACTTGTCGGCGTCGTTCAGCATCGACGCGACTCCGCCGATTTTCACGCCATCCAGCAGCTCTTCTTCTTTCAGTCCCATGACATCCATCGTCATCTGGCAAGCTGTCATTTCAATGTCTGGATTCGCGGCTGCCTCGCGGATCAGTTCCTCAAGCGACGAAATGCCTTTGTCCTTCATGACTTTGCGCATCATTTTCGGCGCCATCCCCATCATGTTCATCTGGGAGAGACCCATCTTTTTCGTCCCACGCGGAATCATGCCCGCGAACATCTTGTCCATGAAGCCTTTTTTCACGGGGACGCGGAAGTCCTTGCGCAGCGTGCTTAAGCCCCAGAAGGTGAAGAACATGTGAACCTTATCGCCCATGGCTGTCGCCCCGAGCGCGATGATGAACGCTGCCATCACCTTATCAAAACTGCCGCTGAACAAGATGATGGTCTTCTCTTTGCTCTTCGGATCGCCGCTTGTCACTACCCCGGGCGAAGAGGCTGCGGTCCGGCTGCTGTCCCCGGCAAGTCCTTTTCGGATCGTGGCTGCGTATTGTCCGCCTTTTTGTTCCGTCGCCACAAGCGTATTGCCTGTGTTGGCGCACCACCCGATGATATCGCGGGAGAATCCCGGATCTGTTGCGACAACTTTGACCTGTTCGCCGTCCTGCAATTCTTTGACGATCTTCCCCACTTCCACGATCGGGCCGGGACAGCTGAGGCCACAGACATCGAGGAGCTTGATCTCTTTGGCGACGGCTGCGCCGGGGGCGTCCGGTCTCTTATCTTCCTGTCCCGATTCGCTTTTCTCCTGCGGCTGGCACGCACCGCGGGCGAGAGCGGTGTATGTCCTCAGTCCGCCGAGCAGATTGCGCGCGTGGAAACCGCGCTGTTTCAGAATTCTTTCAGCGATATAGCCGCGCAGGCCGACTGCACAGAACACCACATATGTTTTATCGCGGTCGAGTTCCTGCCACCGGCTGCGAAGACTGCTGAGCGCTATCCATCGCGCGCCGGGGAGTGTCCCCGCCATGAGTTCCGGCTCTTCTCTGACATCGATCAGCTCATACGCGTCCGGATTCGCCAGATATTCTTCAACTGTCAGCGGCTCCGTATAGCCCCGGAGAATGTTCTCGGCGGCAAATCCCGCCAGGTTGACAGGGTCTTTCGCCGCGCCGTACGGCGGTGCATACGCGAGTTCCAGCTCCGCGAGATCGCGCACCGTCCCCTTGAAGTGAATCGCTGACGCGATGACATCGATGCGCTTATCCACCCCCGCGAATCCCGCGATCTGCGCGCCAAGCACACGTCCGTCCTTCGCGAAAATCAGTTTCAATGTCAGCGGGAGTGCTCCCGGGTAATACCCGACATGGTGCATCGGGTGGACAAGAGAGATGAAGTAATCCTCACCGTACACCTGACCTGCTCGCTTGAGCGCTTTTTCGTTCGCGCCCGTGGAGGCGGCGGTCATGTCGAAGATTTTGGCGACACTCGTGCCGATACTGCCGCTGTAAGGTTCAGCCGTTTCGCCGGAGAGCAAATTGGCGCAGACGAACCGCCCCTGTCTGTTGGCCGGTCCGGCGAGAGGGATGGCAGTCCGGCCCCCGAGAATCGGCTCGTCAACTTCAACGACATCGCCGACCGCGTAGATGTCCGGATCGGAAGTCCGCATCGCGTTATCCGTGACAATGTGGCCGCGGGGTCCGAGCTCGAGCCCCGCTTCCTTCGCGAGCTGGTTGTTCGGCCGGACCCCGATGGACAACAGCACCATGTCGGTTCCGAGCGAGGTGCCGTCGTTCAGCCGCACCGTCGTCCCGCCGTCCGTAATCGCCTCGACTCCTTTTCCAAGGAGAAGGCGGACGCCCTTGCTCGCGAGATGTTCTTCGAGAATGCGCGCCATATCCCAGTCAAATGGAGGAAGAATCTGATCCATCAGCTCGACCAGCGTACACGTAATCCCGCGTTCCGTCAGATTCTCCACCATTTCGAGCCCGATAAAGCCGCCGCCGACGACGACCGCTCTCTTCGGTTTTTTCTCCTCGATAAAAGTGAATATCTTATCTGTATCGGGAATGGTCCAAAGCGTGAAAACATTCCCGAGATCTACACCTTCCATCGGCGGAACAAAGGGAGACGATCCAGTTGACAGAAGGAGCCTGTCGTAAGGTTCCTCATATTTTTCCCCTGTTTCCAGATTTTCAACGGAAACCGTTTTCCTGTCACGGTTGATCGCTTTCACTTCCGATTTAGTGCGAATCTCCACTCCGTATTTCGCTTCAATAACCTCTTTCTTTGAAACGAAAAGAGCCTCGCGCCTGGCGATGGCTCCCCCGAGATAGTACGGCAAACCGCAATTCGCAAAGGAGACGTAGTCACCTCTCTCGAACAAGACAATGTGCGCGTCCTCCGACAAGCGCCTCATGCGCGCCGCCGCCGTCGCGCCGCCCGCCACACCGCCAACAATGACTATTTTCATCGCAGACCTCCAAGCTTTAACATAGTATGATCAGCATATCATGATCGAGCTTTAACAAAAGATTCGTAACAAGGGTTAGAAATGAGCAGGAATCAAGGCGCACGCAGTTCTGCCCCCTGACGCTTCCTTGAGACAATCACGGCACGCTTCCATGAAACAATCACACCAAATTCGAAGTTGAACTGGACGCCCCGCGCATCCAGCTGTCCGGGTTACATTGGCATTCAGCTATTACCACTGACTAGTCCAAAGGGTGAAATAATCACTGATTAACTTCAATGGGCGATTCGGGGCTGATTCGGCGGCTTGACAGATGGGGGGAGACGTGCTAAAGTGACAACGCGTTTCGAGTAACTGCTCGTGTGGCGGAATCGGCAGACGCAGCGGACTTAAAATCCGCCGGATTCCAAATCCATGCCGGTTCGAGTCCGGCCACGAGCACCAACCCGGACAAACCACACCGCGGAGTGGAGCAGCTGGTAGCTTGTCGGGCTCATAACCCGGAGGTCGCAGGTTCGAATCCTGCCTCCGCAACCATAGTAGATCAGGGTAATTGATACAATCGGTTACCCTGATTTTTGTTTCTCTAATTTATTCTTTGATTAAGCAGGTACGACTTTATAATTAACAACTAATTGGTTATGAGCAACGCTATCATACGGAACGTATTCGTCTTTTCTGAGACGACCAAGAACAAGACCCGGATCCCGATCTATCTCTTTTGCAAATCCTATTATTGCATCGACAGTAAAATTTTTCTTACTTACAAAATGTTCATATTTCTCCTGAGGAATTAGCTTATTCTTTGCGTACACATCAGCCTTAGTTTCCTTATCTCCGCGCTTACCTGCATATGAAACACCGTGGTCTTTAGCGAGAATATGCCCAATTTCGTGGAATAAAATGAACCAGAAAATATCTGAATGGAGGTTTCGATCGCTAACCATTAACATGATTTTGTTTTCTAATTTTTTTGTTGCGCCATTAATTTTCGAGCCGGGTAAGTTAGGCAATACAACAAAAGCAACGCCAGCCTCCCCAAATCGTTCTCTTAGTAAAGGAAGGAATTCGCCGTGCTTTGTTGTAAGAGTTAGCCCGTAATCAATTGCCTCTCTAAATTTTTCTTCATTGAATTTCTCTGTTTCCATTTCCAGAGCGCGGTTTATTGCGATTTGGATCATAGCATTTGTCCTTACTATGTTTTGCTCGTTTAACTCATTTCTTGATCTTCTAAAGTTGACGGCAAGACTTGGTTTGCGCAGTACTGTTAGAGAGGACACTTCAAAAAGCTCTCTTAATTTGTATATTTGTTCAGAGATGCGCCTGGGAAGGTCGGGAAGTCCAAACAAATCTCTAAAATCAGAATATCTTAATAACCTTAACACCTCTCTATCTTCTCGCAGGACTTCTTGCGAGTTACGTTCTCCTATAAGTGAGTCATACGCGCACTGCAAATTAAGCCAGTATTCAACACTGGTTCCCATCAGCCGTGAAAGCTTTGAAGCCATATCTATGGATAATCTTTGATTTCCGTTGATCAGTTCACTCAAATTCTTCGGGGTGGTATCCAATCTTTTCGCGTAATCTTCTTGGGTAAGTCCGCTATATTCGACAATTTCTTCAATATAGTACCCCGGGTGAAATGCTATTTTCTCACCAATCTCAATATAATTACTCATAGTGATTACTTACCTCCATTATCTTTATTATTCTTACTTTCATGGCAATATTATGAATTTCCTGATCACCAGTCGGATTTTCATTATCGTCAAGAGGTACTAAAACAATTCTCCATGGCTCTTTTCTGGTTTTAACATCAATGGCATAAGAACCACGTAAATCTCTTCCACCTATTTTGCGTAAGTTATGAAACCTGAATTGCTTTTGCTCAATAATATCTTTCAATGTAAGAGCTTCTCGCAAAGCATTTATCCTAGAAAGCAGTTTTATTGCCAGTCCTTCATCTCCACCAAATAGTTTTTTTGCTTTTGCTTTGCCAGTGCAGTAACCTTCCACCTTGTCGTTTTCATAGTTGACTTCCAAAGCATCCCTCCAAGATAAATTACCCATCGGGTAATACAATAATAGCTGTTCGGATCCCACAAATCAAGAAATTCGCTTGGAACGAAAAACGGAAGCATGTTTGCCGCAGATTTAACTGAGGCAATAGATTTACATAATTTCAAGTGTCCTTCAATCTCCACACCGCTTTTGAACCTGAACATGATTCATTTGTCAGCAAACACAATCACTTCTTCGTGAGACTTTTTTCTTGAAGGAAGATTCATTTACGCTTTCGTGCAATGAGCCGAACGCGGAGAGTCCGGATGGTGGCCGTCTTCAGCACCATGTAATCGAAAACAACAATTTATCTCGCACCATGGAAATCGCTAATTACGAACTGCCGGGGAAATCTCTCTTATCGCCCGCCCTGCATCAGCTTCCTGAGTATTTCCTCATCTGCCGGGCAGAAGTCGTACTGCTGGATCTCTTCGGGAGCAATCCACCGGATGTCGTTATGCTCCAGTGTCCGCGGCACGCCCTCGCTGATCTCGGCGTTGAATAAAGTGAGATGAACGGACAGATCGGGATATTCGTGAATGACATCCATGAAGATGTCGCCGACTGAAAGCGTCACGGCAAGCTCTTCCCGGCATTCCCTGATGAGAGCCTGTTCCTTAGTTTCGCCGTTCTCGACTTTCCCGCCGGCAAACTCCCACAGCAGCGCGCGCGCTTTCGACGCGGGGCGCTGACAGATCATAAAGCGATTATTTCTCCAGATGAGAGCAGCGACGACTTCGACCATATGATTCTACTAACTGTTTATCCTTTCCACGGACTTCGACAGAATCCGGAATTATCTCATCCGCACGGTGCCAGTGTCCGTACAACGGTCCATGGCGTCCGTTCCCATAAGCTCGGTGGATCAGCGCTCCTCCGCCTGGTCACTTAAGCGCGGCCGCAACTTCCGCATAACCGCCGTCCCCGTCATCTTCTTCACATTTTATCAAACAGCGCGCTTTCCGGTAACACGGCCGCGTCCTCATAGCGTAGAATAAAGAAGTCGTCACGCGGGCGGCGCTATGACCCGATCACCTTTTTTCGCCGCGTGTCGGGCAGAAATATTTTCGCGCAGGCGGCACTTTGCGTTTTTCGCAAACAGCCGGCGCGGCAGAGGCAAGACGCGGATAGGAGACCTCTATATGAGCGAAAAGACTGTTTTTGAGCGAAGAGACAAGATCAATTACTATCTCGATCTGGCGGAAATCGTCAGCGAACGCGCGACGTGCATCCGCCGCCATTTCGGGGCGGTCATCGTGAAAGATGACGAGGTCATATCGACCGGCTATGTCGGCGCGCCGCGCGGGAGAGCGAACTGCAACGAACTCGGCTACTGCATGCGCGAGAAGCTGAAGGTGCCCCGCGGTGAGCGCTACGAACTCTGCCGCAGCGTTCACGCGGAAGCGAACGCGATTATCAGCGCGTCGAGGAGCGAATTGCTCGGCAGCACGCTCTACCTCGTCGGCAAGGAGGCAAGGACAGGGACATACGTGGAGAAAGCGATGCCCTGCTCTATGTGTAAACGCCTGATCATCAACGCCGGTATCAAAGATGTCTATGTCCGGGACACAAAAGACGACTACCGCGTCATCGATGTGAACGAGTGGGTCGAGAATGACGAATCGCTCGAAGGTGTTTTTGGCTATTGACGATCCGATGAGACGATTCCGCTCCGATCAGGGAGCAGCGCCGGGAATCCCCGCCGGCCGTGATGGACGGAGCGCCCCGCGGCGCGTTTCGTTCACAGCCGCAGGACGTCTCCGTCCCCTGCATCAATTCAGCTCGGGTAAGGAAGCGGACACCATGACAAAACGCGTCACGGGTACCCCGGGGTTCGATCAGTAATCGGCTCCGAGCTTATCCGCTGTCTCCTTTGACTGGAACGCGGGAATCACGGCGCCGCCGTATTTGTTCTCAATGAACGTTTTTACCTTCTCACTCTGGAGCGCCTTCAACAGTTTCTGAAGCGCTTCTTCCCCGGCGCGGCCCTCTTTTACCGCCACGATGTTGACATAGGGACTCGACGAGCCT
Source organism: Bacillota bacterium (assembly GCA_029570375.1). GTDB lineage: Bacteria > Bacillota > Clostridia > Saccharofermentanales > DTU023 > UBA4923. The sequence goes on from JAKPXB010000037.1 coordinate 34,261, forward strand.
TCGATCAGGATTGCGTCCTTGACGGGGTTCAGGCCGTGCTCGATCGCGTAGTTCCCGTTGATCACGGCTCCGTCCGCATCCTGATAGGCACGGGGAATCGCGGCCGCTTCGAGCTCGGTAAAGGTCAGATGTTTAGGGTTGTCCGCGATATCCTGCGGCGTGGCGGTGATGGAAACGCCTTCATTCAGCCTGATTAACCCTGCTTCCTGAAGTAAAAGAAGTGCGCGCCCCTCATTGGTCGTATCGTTTGGGAGCATGATTTCCGCGCCGTCCGGCAGCGCTTCAAGCGTCGCGTGTTTCGTCGAATAGAGGGCCATCGGCTCCACGTGGACGCCGCCCAGAATTTCCAATCCGAACTTCCCTTCACGGTTCTCGGTGACAAAATAAGGAATATGCTGGAAATAATTGGCGTCGATGTCGCCGTCGGCGAGCGCGATGTTGGGGGTTTTGTAGTCGCTGAATTCTCTGATCTCCAGCGTCACCCCTTCTTTTTTCAGATCGTCGACGATCTCGCTGAGAATTTCCGCGTGCGGCGAAGGACTCGCGCCGACCACTATTTTTGTCTCATCCTTCTTTTTTCCGCATCCCGCGGCGGCGAGCAGGACAATCGATACGATCAGGACCAGGACGATCGCGCTCACTTTTTTCTTTTGATTGCATGGTGTCATTTTCTTGCCTCCATTTTCTTTTGTGCCCATCAGACGACGGCTGATTTCTTTATTGTTTTTTATATAAACGCTCTCTTTGAACCGAGCGCTGATACCACTGCCGTTCTTTTAACGCCGCTTCAAGCTTCCCCCGGCGATATCCTTTTTCTTATGTTCCGGGCGGATGAATGCTTCCCCCGGCAGGATTCCTCACAGGACGGCCGCCGTCATATCGCGGCGCAGGCGGTTCTCAATCAACCTTCCGAAGAACTGAACGCTCTGAACGAATGCGATAATCAACACCACGGAGACCCATAATTTGATCGGGTCTCTTCGGTACAGACCGTACCGGATGGCGAGATCCCCGAGTCCTCCGCCGCCGATCGCCCCTGCCATCGCCGAGTTCCCAATGATGTTGATGACGGTGATGGTGACCCCGTTCACAAGCGCCGGCAGCGCTTCCGGAATGAGCACCGTCCATACGAGCTGGCTGATTTTCGCACCGCACGCGAGCCCCGCCTCCAGGACGCCGCCGTCCACCTCCAGCAGCCCCTGCTCCATAATACGGGCGACAAAAGGAATCGCGACAATCGCGAGCGGGACGATCGTCGCTGTTGTACCCGTCGCCCGCCCGACGAGGACGCGGGAGAGAGGAAAAACGACAATCATGAGAATCAGAAACGGAACGGAACGCAGAACATTGATTACTATGTCGAGAACGCGGTAAAGTCCCGGTTTCGGGAGCAGTCCTTCCGGTCTCGTCAGAATCAGAACAACGCCGAGAGGCAGACCGAAAACGACGGAAAAGAAACTGCTCGTGAGCACCATGTAGACGGTTTCCCAGCCGGATTGAATAAATTCATTCATTGCTAACTCTCCTTCACTCTCCGGCGGATGCGGGAACGACCTGCGGCAGCGCCGTGTTGGCAGCCGTTTCAGTGCAGGCAGGCGACGAATCGGCGGTACCGGTGGCAGTTCTGCCATTCAGCCCGTTCGTCTGGTCCAGCCTGAAGACTTCCACCCCTTCGCCGCGAAGGGCGTCGATCGCGCCCTGAACGGTTTGGGCGCTGCCCTCAAAAGAAACAATCAGGTAGCCGACATCGCCCCCGACGAGCGCGTTGATATTGCCGGCCAGTATGTTGACATCGATATCAAACCGCCTGGATATATCCGAGATAAGCGGCCGTTTCACAGACTGTGGCCGGAACCCGAGCCGGTACACGGGCGCCGAGGCGATATCGGTCAGCCTTTCGAGCGGAATATCCTCATCGAACCCGCGGACCATATGGCGCGTCATCGGCTTCTGCGGGCGGAGGAAGAGTTCTTCGACTGTATTTTCCTCAATGATCCGCCCGTTTTCCATCACAGCGATTCTGTCGCAAAGCGCCTTCGCCACTTCCATCTGATGGGTGATGAGAACAATTGAGATACCCAGATCGTCGACGACCTGTCGGAGTAATGACAGAACGAGCTCTGTGTTGACGGGGTCGAGGGCTGATGTCGATTCATCCGACAGCAGAAGCCGTGGATTCAGTGCCAGCGCGCGGGCGATCGCGACGCGCTGCTTCTGGCCGCCGGACAGTTCGGCCGGATAAGAGCGCGCATGCGAGGATAGCCCGATATAATCGAGGAGTTCATCGACGCGGGCAGAAAATTCTTTCTTCTGCTTACCGGCGATGCGAAGCGGATACGCCACATTTTCCCAGACCGTTTTTCTCATGAAAAGATTGAAATGCTGGAAAATGAGGCCGATCTGACGCCTCTTTTCACGGAGGACACACTCTTCCTGTTCGACCAGATTGAGCCCGTCGAACCAGACCTCGCCCGAATCAGGCCTCTCCAGTAAATTGAGACAGCGGACAAGCGTCGATTTCCCCGCGCCCGATAAACCGATCAGGCCGAACACTTCTCCTGTCCCGACAGAAAAAGATACGCCGTCGACGGCATGAACCACCGTCTTGTCGAGCACAAACGATTTTTTAAGCTGCTCAACCCTTAAGATACACACGTCTTTCCCTCCACTGTCGACTGAACCTCTCTGATTGCCGTCACACACTACCGCTTTCCGCACGTGTCCGCTTCCCGGGCAGCTTTTCTCAATGAAACAAAAAACGCCCGCCCCGGAACCACACACGGTTCCGGGACGAGCGATAAATGCCGTGATACCACCCGGATTCGCCTGCCCCTCGCGAGACAAGCCTCATAGAGTACCATCATACTCCGGCGCTGTTACGGGCGCACCCGTCAAAACCTTACTTCTCCCGACTCAGACCTGAATCGGATTCCGCTCAGTCCCGCGGCTCAGGGGCCATGTTCGGCTCTCGGCTCCGCCCCGCTTCCACCTTACCGGGTTCTCTGTTCGTCGCCAGCCAGCTTACTCTTCCCATCACTGCCTTTAATTATTCAATTAGTTGCAAGTTTCCCACACTTTTCCCTGCGTGTCAACTCTTACTTTCGCCAATTCAAATCAAATCAAATCAAATGTCCGCATCAGCCTTTCACGACAATGTTGACGAGACGTCCGGGCACATAGAATTCTTTGACCACAGTCCTGTCTTTGATCTCGCGCGCGACGGCTTCGGACGCTTCCGCGAAAGCGATCGCGTCTTCCCTGCTGAGGTCGTGGGGAATATGGATGCGCGCTTTGATCTTTCCGTTCACCTGCACCGCGATCTCCACTGTCTGCTCGACCGTCTTGGTTTCATCATAGGCAGGCCACGTCTGATCGGTGATGACTCCCGGATACCCGCAGCGCTCCCACAGCTCTTCCGTGATGTGCGGAGCGAAGGGGTTCAGCAGAATCAGGAATGTCCTGTATTCCGCGTCGTTGATTCCCCCGAGATCGTAAAAGCGGTTGCAGAGCGTCATCAGCTGCGCGACAGCGGTATTGCCTTTCAGCTCGTCAATGTCTTCCGTCACTTTTTTAATAGTCTGGTGTATGAGCGTCTCCGCGCCGCTTCTGTACTGACCGCCGGTGATCGTCTGATCCTGCAGCGCCCACACCCGGTCGAGGAAACGGGAACACCCTTTGATTGACGCCGTGCTCCACGGCGCCGGTTTCTCAAAATCGCCGATGAACACTTCGTACAGGCGGAGTGTGTCGGCGCCGAATTCCGTGACAATGTCATCCGGGTTGACGACATTACCCCGCGATTTTGACATTTTCTCCCCGCCCTCACCGAGAATCATCCCGTGGCTTGTCCGCTTGAGATATGGTTCGCGCACGGGGACAAGCCCTTCATCGTAGAGAAAACGGTTCCAGAAACGCGAATACAGCAGGTGGAGCGTTGTATGCTCCATCCCTCCGTTGTACCAGTTAACGGGGAGCCAGTAATTGAGCGCTTCCCGAGACGCGATGCCTGTCTCGCATGACGGATCGGTATAGCGGATAAAATACCAGGAGGAGCCCGCCCAGTTGGGCATGGTATCCGTCTCACGCTCGGCGGGACCGCCGCAGCATGGACAGGTTGTCTTTACCCAGTCTGTCAGTTTCGCGAGAGGCGATTCCCCCGTTTCCGTAGGCTCGTACGATTCAACCTCCGGAAGCTGCAGCGGCAAATCTTCTTCGGGAACGGGCTGCCAGCCGCATTTCTCACAGTACACCATCGGGATGGGTTCGCCCCAGTAGCGCTGGCGCGAGAAAACCCAGTCTCTCAGACGGTAATTAACTTTGCGTTTGCCGATCCCCTCTTTTTCCAGCCAGTCGATTACGCGCGCGATGGCTTCACGGACACCCAATCCGTTGATAAAACCGGAATTGACGATCACGCCCTGTTCGATATCGGTGAAAGCACGTTCACTGATGTCGCCGCCCTCGACGACGCAGACGATCGGCAGATGAAAAACTTTCGCGAATTCGTAATCGCGGTCATCGTGTCCCGGAACCGCCATGATCGCGCCGGTCCCGTAAGTTGTAAGCACGTAATCGGAAACAAAGAGCGGGATCTCCTTCCCCGTTCCGGGATTGAACACCGCGACACCGTCGAGGCGCACGCCTGTCTTTTCCTTGTTGAGTTCCGTCCGCTCAAACTCCGATTTGCGTCTGGCGTCTTCCTGGTACGCCAGCAGCTCCTCCGCGTTCCGGATCAGCCCGCCCGCCATCCACTTGCCAAGCAGCTCGTGCTCAGGGGACATCACAGCGTATGTCGCGCCCCACAGCGTGTCGGGCCGCGTAGTGTAGACCTTCAAAAGATCGCCCGCAGTCGTCCTGAAGTCGATCTCAGCGCCTTCGCTCCGCCCGATCCAGTTGCGTTGTTGTGTGTTGACCCTGTCGATAAAATCGATCTCATTCAGTCCGTCCAGCAGCTTCTGCGCGTATGCGGTGATCTTCAGCATCCACTGGCTCTTGACCTTGTGCGTCGTCTCGGCGCCGCACCGCTCACATTTTCCGTCGATCACTTCTTCATTGGCGAGGACGCACTTGCACGAGGGGCACCAGTTGACGTTCATTTCCTTTTTGTACGCCAGTCCGCTCTTGTAAAACTGCAGGAAAATCCACTGCGTCCATCTGTAGTAAGCGGGATCGGTCGTGTTGATCTCACGCGACCAGTCAAAGCTGAATCCGAGCGATTGAAGCTGTTTCTTAAAGCGGGCGATATTGTGGCGCGTCACAACGGAGGGATGGATTTTTGTCGCGATCGCGTAGTTCTCGGTCGGCAGCCCGAACGCGTCCCAGCCCATAGGGTAAAGGACGTTAAATCCTTCAAGCCGCTTCTTTCTCGCGACCAAATCGAGCGCCGTATAGCTTCTCGGGTGGCCGACGTGCAGCCCTTCACCGGAAGGATAAGGGAACTCCACCAGACAGTAATATTTCGGTTTCTCCGGCGTATGGCCGGCTGTCGGCTGTTCGGCGTGAAATACGCCGTCAGATTCCCATCGCTCCTGCCACTTTTTTTCGATCGACGCAAAATCGTATCTGTCCATTTGATCCTCCAAAACAAGACACAAGCGGTCTCTTTTTTGAACAATTATTTTTTATGATACCACGTACGATAGAAGTACAGGCATGAAAAAGTATGGAACAGGAAGGGATAGGCAGGGGTGAAAGGGAACCGGCAAAAGGTGTCATCGGCGCATCAACGGCAAGGTGTCATCCTTTCTACTTTAAGGATGCGGCGGAGTCTGCTGCCGCAGGGGCAATCCTCTCCGGAGAGAACGGCGCGGTCGCCCGTGCGGTAACGGATCAGTGGCATCCCGCGCCGCGTCAGCGTGGTCACCGCCAGTTCCCCGGGAGTGCCGTCCGGGAGACGGCGCCCGTCGCCGTCGATGACTTCAAAGTAGAGATCATTCTCGCGGATGTGCATTCCCTCGTGCGCCTCGCACTCAACCGCACCGCCATACCCGGTCTCCGTCATGCCGAAGTGATCGAAGACGCGGCATCGCCACGCGCTTTGAAGCGCTGCCCTGCCGTCTTCCGACAGCGGTTCGCTGCTGCTCAGCACGGCGCGGATCGGAACGCCGCGAGTCCCCGATGCAACACCGAGGAGCCGTGAAGCGGAACCGCAAACGATATCGACAGGTTCACAAAGGAGGCGTCTCACAGCGCCATCTCCCTCTTCGCAGCATACGGTCATCCCGAGGCGCCTGAGCGCTTCCGACAAGAGATCTCCCACGCTTTCGGGTGCTTTCGCCGGGAACAGAATGAGAGCCCGATCCCCGCTGCCGCCAAGCGTTTTCATCCCATTCTCAAAAAAATCGAGCGTCAGATCCACGTCGTCTCTCGTAAAATAAACGCGTTTCGGTGCTTGAGTCGTGCCGGATGTCCGGAGTGTTACGATCCTCGCTATCTCGCTCTGACTGACACAGAGCATCTGATAACCGCGCGCTGTCAAATCACCTGCATGAACAGTCGGGAAGCGCGAGAAGGCTTCCATCGAAGCAGGGAGCGCCGCCCCGCCGTACAGCTGGCGGTAAAATGGCGAACGGGAGCGCGCGTATCCGATCAGTTCCCGGATTCTCTCCAGCTGATACGAGGCGACCGCCTGCCGGTCGTCTGTTCGAATACCGTGCTTCTGAAAAATCCATTCGTCGAGCGGCGTCCGCTTCATGCCGGCAATACCCTCACTTTCCAATGCCTTCCGCCCATGCGGTACGTGCTGTTTTCCGCGTATCCCGGATCCGGACGGCGCTGTTTTTTATGGCCTGTACAGCGTTTTTCCGTCCTGCGAGGAAAGGTTGAAGGCGCAGAAGGGGATAAGACGACGGCCTTCCGCGACATGGATGTAGCAGTCGCGGAGACGATCGAGATCGAGATTCCAGGCATCCATGAATGCCATCGCCGATACAGCCAGCTGGCGCCGGTGGCAATTGTCGAGGAATCGATCGAGTGATTCCGTACCTGAGAAACGCGCGCTTCCCTGGAGAAGAGGCGACTTGATTTTCTCTGACGATATTTTTCTCAGCTTTCCCGCGCCTCTCCAGGCATTGGCCACATAAGCGCGCGCCTGGCGGGCGCGGTCAGCGGCAACGGGTACAGAACTCCCGCAGCCACAGGAACAGGACGCGGGGTCCGTCTTCGCCCGGAGCGATCCATCTTCCCCGACAAAATAACTTGAGGAGAATGAGCAATACGCGTTCTCCGCGCCTCCCGGTGAAAAGTGGGACATTTTCATCTTTCCATCCGTCTGTTTTTCGATTTCATACAGGAGATGTGAGAGCGTGAACCGGCGTTCAGGAGCACCTTCCGGATATCTCCCCATGTATGCCATCGGCTGGAAATGGATACCGCGGACTGCGGTGATATGGTCAATCGCAAAATCGATCATCCCCCCGATTTCCCCCGTATTGACACCTGCGCAGAGAGTCGGGACGAGGACGACACCAATCCCCGCCTCCTGACAGTGTTCAATCGCTGTCACCTTCTGGGACATGAGATCGCGTCCCCGGATTCGCCTGTACACGTCATCCGAAACCCCGTCGAATTGCAGGAAGACACAATCAAGTCCCGCATCGGCGAGCGCTCGCGCATAGGCCGGTTCCTGCGCCAGACGGAGACCATTGGTATTGAGCTGAAAGAACGGATGCCCCATAGCCTTGCCGCGCGCGATAATCTCCGGCAGGTCGCCGCGCACCGTCGGCTCGCCCCCGGACAGCTGAATGTTCACCGGACCGCCGCGCGTCAGCAAATCAGCCAGCGTGTCCATAAGATCGCAGATGGGGGGATCCGCGGCAGCATCTCCGCTTGAAGCGAAACAGATGGGACATCGGAGGTTGCAGCGGTCCGTCACTTCGAGCAGCACACAGCAGCTGTGCTGACGGTGATCCGGACAGAGCCCGCAGTCATATGGGCATCCCCGCTCGACTGCGGCAGCAGGGTTCACCGGCGAGGACGGTTTCTTCGGTCGGTTCCATTCCTGGTATGGCACATGGCCGCCCCAAATCTCGACACGGAAATCCCCGTGCTCGGCGCACGTTTTTTCGAGCCACACGCGGCCGCCTTCCGCGACGCGGAAAGCGTCGATTTTTCTCAGACAGACAGGACAAACGCTTCCCGTCTTGCTGAGAACCTGTCTATCGCACTTAATCCCCGACAAGGTTTCTATCCTATCTATTCCGTTTCCCGCGCCGCGAGAATCGCCGCGAGCGCATCCTCAAAAAATCTTTTGCTCTCGTCAACCCGCTCATCCGGGAAACTCGCCTTCATCCTGTCGTCTCCCAGCGCTCCCCTGATCTCCGCACCATCTGCCAGCTTAAGAAGAAAAAAAGGCCGGCGGAATTTGCGATTGATGGTGAGTTCTCCCAGCGTGGAAAGGTTGTCCACAAGGCGGTCGTCAAGCGCCACGGCGAAGGCATACGCATAAGTCTGGGAATGCGCGTAGCAGTTCTCGATTTTTTCGACATCAAAACAGCTCATACCGCCCCTTCCTCAATCGCTGTGGATCGCCCATAACGCATCACAGACAGCCTCAATTTCTTCTTCTGTTGTGAAACGCGAAAGTGAGAAACGAACAGTTCCTCCCTGTACCGCGGGGTAATGCGGGGCACAGTGAAGACCCGCCCGGCAGATAATATCGAAACTCAGCGCCAGCATCTCCCCGAGAATCTCTGACCGATAAACAGGACTCCACGCCGCGACGATCGGCGTGCGCGGCCCGCGCACCTCAATATATTCCATACCCGCGCGGTGAATCCCCTCCTCCAATCCGGAAAGAAGTCTCAGAAAATGCGCCGGTTCAAGCGGATTCTCACGCGCGTACCGGAGAGAGGCCGCGAGTCCAGCGAAAGAAGCCTCATTCCCAGTTCCGGCTTCCAGCCGGAGAGGCATCTCAAGAGGCATGTCGTCCTCGTCGGAACGAACACCCGTCCCTCCTGTGAAGACGGGTTCAAGCGTGAGTCCCTTCCGGACATAGAGGCCGCCTGTCCCTGTCGGTCCGAGTAGGTATTTATGCCCTGTGAAAGCGACCATATCCGCCCCCCATTCGACCGGCGCGACGGGAATCAGCCCCATCGTCTGCGACGCATCGACCAGGACAGAAGCGCCGACAGCAGAAGCCTCTCTCGTCAGCGCTCTCGCGTCGTTTACCGCTCCGCTCGCGTTGGATGCATGCGTAAAAACGGCGAGGCGCGGCTTATATTTTGCCATGGCTGCTTTCCAGTCATGCAATGCCACGCGTCCGTCCGGCTGTACGGGGAGCTCGACATAGTCGATCACGCCTCGCTTCTTTAATTGATAAAGAGGCCGGAGAACGCTGTTGTGCTCCGCTCTCGTCGTGACGACCACATCGCCGCGATTCCAGGGAAATCCAAGCAACGCGGTATTCAGGCCAAAGGTCGCGTTCGGCGTCAGAACGACATCGCCGCGCCCGCACCCGAGCCATTCAGCGAGAAGCGCCCGGCAATCATGGCCAGTCCGTTCAGATGCAGTCGAACGGCTGACATCCTGCGGAGGCGTTTCAAGAGCCATCGCGACAGCCTGTGCTGTCCCGGGTGCCTTTGGAAAGGATGTCGCCGCGTTATTCAAATAGATCATCCGTTTCTCCTTTCACCACCGCGATCCGCGCGCCGGGCTCCCGGAGGAAGCCGGAACACTTTAGTCACATAACCGGAAGGATTGAAGTAAAGATACTCGTGCCGATCATCCGTTGAAAACCGGACAGGGTAAGTCCTCTCAGTCATCCACAATCCCATATTCCTGAAGAAGTTCGAGCACCTTCCCGTAGCCCGCCATGATAATACCGGGACATACGGTATGGCACGCAGCGTAGTCACCGCCGATGAGGCCATGACATGTATCCGTGTGGTAGGTGTCCTTAAACCAGTTGACATATGCCGCGATTATTTCCGACGCACGGCTGTGGGGCAGTTCTTCCGGCTCCCCCTGTCCCGTGAAATAGCCGAGTGCCGCAGCGCCGCCTGTCAGCGCGCCGCAAGCGGAACCCGTCTTACCCATCCCAAAGTTAAGACCAGACATTGCACGGATGAGATCCGGATTCTCTTTCCCGTCTATATCGAGCGCGAGTTTCATCATAATCTGCGCACACATGAAGCCCTGCCGGCTCATCTCCAACAAAAGCATATCAAGATCCATGCGGTCCTCCTTATGTCATATTGTCATAACCTTTAACGGGCTCGCCCGATAAAGCCGAACGGTCTCGCCAATCCCCTGCGCACCCCGCTTCAGCTTCCCGCCTGACCACGCGGCGCCTGAACGATCTTCTCACTCCGGAAGCAGCCGGTATACGCTGAGAAAATAACCATCCCCCCCGCAGCCGGCGGGGAAAGGGCTCCCCGTTTCCCACAGCCAGGAGGCGGCAAATGATCGGAGCGTATCGGCCGCGTCCTCCCACCAGAGGCACTCAAACCCTTCCAGTACAAGAGGAAGCGCACCACAGTGGACATCCGACAGAAGCAGCCGGCCGCCCGGCTTCAGCACACGGCGTATTTCTCTCAGAACGCTCTGCTGGTCTTCCAGGAGCGAGAGACTGCACTCGCAGAGGACAGCGTCAAAGGCAAGGCTGTCGAAAGGGAGCGCACCTCCTCCGCCATCAGGCGCCACCTCCCATTCCCTGTACTGATTCTCTGGGTCATGGACACGCGTGTGCCGGATGACATCCGGGCGATCCACACCTGTGGCCATCATTTCCCGCTCCTGGCAGATTCTTACACTGTCACCCGTTCCGCAACAGAGATCAAGTACGCGGTCGCCGCGCTTGAGATTCCCCTTGTTCAAAAGCCTCAGGGTCGAATCCTTTCCACCCGGATGGCCTGGACTGAAGGAAAGCCATTCCTGACTCGCGTAGAAATCTTTTTCTCTGTTGTCACCCATGGCGGGCGCCTCTACTTGTCTTCAAGCGCGCGTTCAACATCCAGTATCTTCCCGATTGCGAGTTCCTCAGGGATAAGACACTGCCCGCATTTCGGGCATTTCGGCATTAGAATCGGAAAATCACTCCCCATGTACCGCAGCGTAACCGGTCCGTTTTCGAGCGGAATGTGACAACAGCCGCAGAAGAGCTCACCTTCCGATAGATCAAAAACCTCATGATAGCTTGTTTCAGACATGTTCTCCCCTTCCGCAAACCTATCGGATTTCCATCCGGTGGCTGTACGCTCGTTTGACACGCCATGCCTCGCCGTCCGGCTCGTAGTAAACCCAGTAGGTGACATTCCCGATCTGCTTATGGGCGATGCGCAGCCCCGACTTCACCTCTTCAATATAGCGCCTCTGCGCCTCCGCCTCTTCAATCACCCCGCGCACATCATCTTCGAGAATCAACCGCTTCTCGAGCAATTCACCGAGGTCTTCGTCATATGTCAGTATCAACCTGTCTTCCTCCTCTTGCTCTTCCTTCCACAAGTCCCGGAGCATCGATCGTTTCAGCAGCGTCCGGTTATCCTGGCGCAGCGAATATCCGGGGGCGCCCGCGTCTCCCGTATTCGATCCGAAAATCAGCTCAAGCAGGTGGACGGCGCGCGCCCCGGCTTTGCTGAATCGGTCGCGGCATCCCATACAGTATGTCAGTCTCGTCTCATCGACCGTGCGAAGACAGAACTGCGTGAGCTCGTCCGCGATAGGAGAATGAGCGAACTGGACAAGTCCGCCGTATCCGCAGCAGGGTGTCCGGTCTCCGGCGAATGGCGGCTCAGTCACACGACAGCCAAGCTTTGCAAGCAGTTCCCGCACAGCCCGGCGCGTCTCTTTCTGCTCCCGCGCGCCACACGCGTCATGGATGGTCAGGGGCATTTTCTTTTTCACATCCGGGAGACCGATCTCGAGAAGAACCGTCCAGATATCGCGCACATCGCCGATCCACGCTGAAAGTGTCCGGCGGCACGTCGGGCATGCGGTGATCACTACGGGAGACCCCAACAGTTCCCATTGCGCTTTCAGCATAGCCGCGGTCTCTTCGAAAAGGTCCGCCTGCCCCGCCCATTTTGCCATAATGCCGCAGCATCCCTGCATAAAGGCGACGCCTCCTTCCAGCGAATCACACAGGAAAGCGTAAGCCTTTTCGACAACATCGGGCGTTGAAGCGCCCAGCTGACAGCCGGGGAAAAAAAGATACCTGCTTTCGCTCGTGCCGGGCTGATGCCTGGCAAAGAAAGACGACGATCCGTTCGCCTGCAGCATATCATCGACAGCGAACTCGAAAGCCGACTTCGGCATTTTGTCGGTCCTGACCATAATCTCACGGGCCGATTGAATCGCTTCCCCCAGGTTGAGCCCGGATGGACAGACAGCGCCGCACTGATTGCAGAGAGCACAGGAATTAATCAGCGTATTGGAGGTCCGATTCCCCATTGCGATGGAGAGATTATTGTAGATTTCCCGCAGATAGAGTTTCGGGTAGCGCTTGTAATGCGCGATAAAGGCGCAGGCTTTGGCGCATTCCATGCATTCGCACCGGATACAGCGGGACGCTTCCCTCTCGGCGCTTTCGCGGTCTGTTATCCCGGTACCTGCCGGAAAAACAGGCGTGAGATCTTTTGTTTCGACGTAAAGGCCGGTCGTCCGCTTCATCTCATCGCCGCGCTCGGCTGTCATCGAAACCTTTTTCACGTATCGGTTGACAGTATTCGACGCGCGCTTCGCGGCCGCGAGCGCCTCAGCCACAGAGTGAAAACCGCCGCCGGAGAAGACGCCGTCAACGGGAGTGATCATGGTGACCGGATCAGCACCGGCTACGGCCGTCCCGACAGCCAGCAGGATGGCATCGAAACTGTCCGCCAGAGGAACAGGCGTCCCTCCTTCGAGACAGGCGCCAAAACGACTCGACTCAGACGGCTTTAAGTCTCTTCGATCCAGAAGCGCCTCCAACCCTTCAATTGTCTCACCAAAGAGAAACGTGATGTCTTCTGCTTCAAAAAGTTTCAGATCCGCCTCGATCACTTCTGAGGAACCATGCGATTGAAGCAGGCAGCCGCCCGCCTGTTCACTCTTTTCAAACACGGTAACGGAGAATCCCTTTTTCGCGAGCTCCAACGCCGCCGCCATCCCGAAGGGACCTGCTCCTACAACAGCCGCTCTGCCGCTTTTACGCATGGGGAGACGGCGTCTCGGAATCTGTTTGCCAAAAAGCATCGCCGCCCGCTCAATCCCTCGCAAATCAACAGCTCCGCCAAATTCTTTGCGGATGCAGGCTGTCGCACAGGGCATATCGCAGAACTCTGAGAGAATATGGGGCAAAGGAACGGATTTTGTGAATACTGACCGCGCGATGTCGTATTTCCCCTGCGCGACGGCATCACATATCGTTTTACACTCGACATGCAGCGGACAGGCCGCCATAGCGGCAGGAGGCTGTTCCTGAATACAGAGCGCTTCCAATTCGAGCAGCTTGTTTTTATCGAGAATGTTCATATAAGTTCTCCCCTGTCGCCGTCATTTTATCATGCGCGCAGACGGCGAACCATTGGCAAGGCAAGGCGGGATCAGATCCGCCGATCCCGCCTTGCAGTACACATGTTTCCCTGTCGGTGTCCGGAACAGTTCCGTTCCGGCCAGGAGGTCAGTTATTCAACTTGCGCGAGCGCTTCCAGAACGACTTCCGGTCTCGCCGGAATCTTCAGAACGCGTGCGCCTGTCGCGTTGAAAATAGCGCTCAGGACAGCGGGATGAGGAGCGGAAAGCGGTGCTTCCCCGCAACCGGCCGCGCCGTACGGGCCAAGAGGTCTGGGCGTCTCAACATAGTCGACAACAAGCTCATCGGGGATATCCTCGATATACGGGATACCGCAGCCGAGAAGCGTCAGGTGTTTCTTGTAGTCATCGAAGTCCTCTGAGAGCGCGAGTCCGATACCCTGAGCGACACCGCCGCAGATCTGACCGTCGACGACAATGCGGTTGATGATGGTCCCGACATCGGGAATGGTGGTGAAACGAATGACCCGGACTTTGCCCGTCTCAGTATCAACCTCCACCTCGGGGATAAAGAGTTCATACATGTAGACGCTGAAAGGATCACCCTGGGCTGTATCGAGATCGCAGTTCGTGCAGGCTGACGCGACCCATGTCCCTTCGTAGAATACGGGGATGTTCTCCGCGATCATCGCGTCGTAGTCGCGGAATGTGCCGTCCTCACGTTTCATCGCGTTGACCAGCATGCGGCATCCGGCGACAATCGCGTTTCCGACCATGACATTCGAGCGGCTTCCGCCGGCGGGACCTGACGCGGGAGTGTAGCCCATATCATTCTTCATCAGCTTAATCCGGTCCGGTGTAAAGCCGGCTTCGCGGAGCGTCTCATGCGCCATTGTCAGCGTTCCGATATCCGCTCCCTGTCCATGGTCTTCCCATGAGTCAAACACAGTCACGGTATTGTCGGGGTTCAGCTGGATGTTCGCGGCGGATGAGTCGGCGCCGTCGAGACCGCAGCCGTAGATTCCCTGTGAGAAGCCGACACCGTATTTGTAACGGCCGTCTGACTTCGCGTTGAGCTCTGCGCAGCGCGCTTTCGCCTCTTCATAATACGGGCGCGCTTTCTCATACATTTGCTCCAGGCAGTAGACATCAGGCGTCTGCCCCGTCGGCGTCGTGACACCGGGGCGGTAGATGTTGCGGAAGCGCAGTTCAAATGGATCGATGCCCATCTTAGCGGCGAGAACATCCATGCAGACTTCACTGCCCATGAAAGACTGCGGGGATCCATACGCCCGGAACGCGGAGCCCCATGCGTGGTTCGTGGCAACCGTCTGACTCTTGTTGCGGATATTCCTGATTTCGTAACCGGCACCCGTGAACTGTGAAAGACGCATGGTCAGCAGGTCGCCGAACTCGGAATACGGCCCGTGATCAATGTAGTTATCGCCCCACAGCGCGAGCAGTTTTCCATTTTCATCCGCCGCCATCTTGACGTGCATGAATCCGGGCGACCGCTTACCTGTATAGGTGATGGACTGGTGCATGTTGTAAACCAGTGAACACGGACGACCGTCAAGGGCGAGACACGCAACGCCGAGAAGCGCTTCCATAGTCGGCGAGAATTTATAGCCGAATGTTCCGCCGGCAGGGTTCTGAACGAGGCGGAGCTTATCGGGCTCAATGCCGATACCGGCGACGATCATCGCGTGGTGCAGGTGGATGCCGATGCTCTTCGAGTGGATCGTCAGCCTGCCCTCTTCGTCGATATACGCATTGCCGCAGTCCGGCTCCAGGAACAGGTGGGGCTGGCGTGAGCAGTAGGTATTGACTTCGGCAACATATGGCGCGGATTCCATAATCGGATCGACCTCTTCGCCTTTTATGCAGTTTGTCTCGTAGTAGACGTTCGGCGTGCCGGGATGGATCTCAATAGCGTCCTCCGCCATCGCGCTCATCGCATCCAGGTAGGCCGGCAGTTCCTCAATGTCCACGACAACTTTTTCCGCCGCTGCCCTCGCGTGCTCAACGGTATCCGCCGCCACAATAGCGATCGCGTCGCCATACTGGAAGACCTTCTCGTCGCAGAGAATGGGGCGGTCCCATCCGTCACCCTTGTTGTTAGGGAATGTGATCAGTCCGGAGATCCTGTTCTTGCCTTTGACATCCTTGTGTGTAATGACTTTGTAGACGCCAGGCATCTTCTCCGCTTCTTCAAAATCGATACCTTTGATGAGGCCGTGATGGATTTTCGACTGCACCAGCGCGAGGCGCGCGGTGTTCTCCGGCATCTGAAGCGCCAAATCCGCGCCGAAATCCCATTTGCCCGTCACTTTGGCGACGGCCGAGGGGCGCGCGTACTTTGTGCCGATGATTTTATTCTCCGTCGGCTTGAACATGAGATCTTCTTTTTTGAGCTCTCCGCGCATCACCCTGGCCGCGTCGATAACGGCATCGACGAGAGGCTTGTACCCTGTGCAGCGGCAGAGGTTGCGGTGAACCTGGAACCAGTGGCGGATCTCCTCGCGCGTCGGATCGGGGTTCTCCTTCAATAGTACTTTTGCAGACAGGATAAAGCCCGGTGAGCAGAATCCGCACTGCGCGCACCCGTGTGCCATCCAGGCCACTTGCAGCGGGTGCAGGTTCTCCGGGGTTCCGATACCTTCAATCGTTTCAATGACTGAAAAGTCCGGAACACGGCTCATCTTGTAGATACACGAACGCACAGCCTCGCCATTGAGAATAATGGTACAGGCTCCGCATTGCCCGGCTTCACAGCCAACCTTACATCCGCTGAGCAATAATTGCTGGCGCAGAACACTGGCAAGTGATTTCTCCGGATCCACAATCAGCACACGCTGAATACCGTTGATAACCAAATGCATTTTTTTCATTTTCATCTGAGTGACACCTCCTGAGATTGTGAATCTGAATGGTTAATAATATTTTAACTTGCTTCTTAAATATATAATCTATACTTTTGATCTGCTTGTCAAGTAATGTGCACCGGGCGGCAACCTCCGGAAATTTTAAACACAGCTGAATTCAACTGTTATAAACCTTATAACGCTTATATAACGGCAATTCAGGCTACCGCTTTTTTACCGGACAGCTTACAATACGACCAAATATCCGATCAGTATTTACGGATAAAACTGACTCTCCGACATATCGATTTATAAATAAATAATAATCGATACTTTTATAATACTTCAAGCGATTTTTATTAAATAATAACTCGTTCGCTCATATACAAATACGGCTGATCAAACGGCAAATCTTTGTTCACATTCGCACGACACCGCGGCGACGATCTGTGAAAATTATGAGACAATGGGACACGGCACGATTCAACCTGTGAGGCTGGAGAGAAATGGACGAAAAAATAAAACAGTTTAAAACATGGGTCTCTGAGTGGCTGCGGGAAGCCGCTTCCGAAAACCCGGAATCACCGGAGCTCTACACGCGGATGTGGGACGCGCTGTCTTCCGTTCTGAACCAACGGGAATCCGCGCATCCCCCTTTAAACCGGATTTTTGCCGAGGAAGTCACGCTCATCGTCACGGACGCGAAGACGGGAAGAGTCTTTCTGCGCCAATTACCTCTTGCGTATTCTGAAACAAGCAACGGAATCACTCTTAAGGGCGAAACGTTCGCGGCGGAGCCGACTGAGATCGTCTTTTTTACCGAATTCGCTCTGGGCAAACTTCTCGAGCTGCAGGGACAGGGACAGAACGAACCGGAGTGCGGAGGACATCATGCGCACGATCACGACGGCGCAGGCGGGTGAGGACGCGGGGCAATGAAAAAATATATCTGGATTTTTCTCATCGCGATGCTTCCGCTCATCGAGATCAGAGGCGCTGTCATCTATGCGGGCGCCCACAGCGTACCGCTTCTCCCCTCCATGATTGTCGGCATCATCGGCAATATGCTGCCCGTGCCGCTCATCTTCTACTTTGCGCGCAAAATACTGATCTGGGGACAGGATAAGAAGTACATAGGAAAAATCTTCAGTTTTTTCCTGAAACGCGGCGAAGCCGGCGGTGAAAAACTGATGAAAAAAGCGGGACACGGTCTCTACGCCGCGCTTTTTCTGTTTGTGGCGATTCCGCTGCCCGGGACGGGCGCGTGGACCGGGACGCTCGCCGCGAGTATTCTGAATATGGATTTCAAAAAAAGTATCGCCGCCGTTATCAGCGGCGTCGTCGTCGCCGGGCTTCTTATCTACCTCGCGACGACAGGACTGATCTCCGCCTGGTTTGCGGTGACCTGAAACAGAATGTCAAACCGTTTCTCATTCGGCAGCGTCAAGGATACGAGCTGTTGACAAAGTGAACCTCAACGCGCTTGCGAACCAAGCGCATAAAAACATGCTTTGCCCTTTTTGAGCTGAAATGCGATATTCTCGTGCACTTATTATACCAAAAACTGCCTGTAAACCCCGTCGTTTCAGGCATTTTCACTTCCTTCAGCAGACCCTAGTTATTCTTCAGACCTGGAAACTCAATTGGAGTACGAGGGGGCTTGAGGATGAGCTGCGTTTTAGGTTCCCCCGGCCGGGGGAACCTAAAACGCTAGCCAAGTAAGACAAATGTGCGAAAGATTCTTGACAGTACCCTCCACGAGTCATTCGGCTTTTACACGGACTTCGAGATCGTCAAGCTCGCCGACATGAGGAAAATTATCCGGCAAAGCAAAAAATACTGCACATTGGGCAAAAGCGCACAAATATAAGATCCTCTCAAAGCCCTCACTCTACGCTTATTGAGGAAAAACACAAGGGTTGCCACTACATGCCCAACTTAAATGTTGCACATTTCCACACGAACAGTATATGTCGTAATAATGCCTGGCTCCCGCATGATATTCCTGATGACTGCAGGTTTGCCAACGATACGATTTACATGTATTACATCTTACTCGATGGTTAAGGCCCGTGGTCTTTTCCAGTGAGGTTGGATACGAACCTGAATGGGTATGTTCGTGAACCATCACTTTCATACCCATTTTATCATAGGTTGTAACATTTTTTGTAACAGAATAATTAGGATACATAATCTGGTTCGAATTAGTGAAGTGCCCGAGTCCGTATACATGCCCTAATTCATGTGCAATCGTTCTGTTTTTGCCCGCCGGCACGTTGTTGTCGAAGTTGCTGCTGTAGATCGTGATCACCCAAGACGAAATATGCTTTGTTGTTTCGTTCCAATAAATCGTTGTTATTGCGGTTGCATCCGATGTCGCTCCACTTGCCTTTATTGTACCCATTGATGACGATCCGCCTTCAGTACATGAAATAGATGATCCCCACAGCGCAATACCAGCATTCACGTAAGCCAAATACGCATTTCTCACGTTCGATGATTCATATTTATAAGATGTATTTTTTTGCCCATGTGAGGTTTCTTAAGGCTAATAAATTCCCATCTCGTTATATTGTCCACTTCAAATAAGGAGAGACTGACGGCAAAAACACCTGCATTGGAAAGAGTAGACAACAGCAAGGCAATCGCCAGCGCCAGACAGATAATAAACAGAATTGATTTCCTTGTCATAATTACACCGCCAGAAAAACATATTATCTTATGCAGCATTGAACGCCCAAGCGAGCCGAACCGTGTGCGTTGTGGTTGGT